>NZ_CP139965.1:6070254-6677280 GCF_034424375.1 Paraburkholderia kururiensis
CAGGTCAGACGTGGGATGCTCCCGAGCTTGATATTGTGTGATCGCCCGAAAGCCGGCAAGCACTCAAACCGTACCGTCGCAGACGGGCTTGGGGTAGGAATTCCGATAGGAGCATCGGGCGTCGTCGACGCTGCTCGCCAGTGTCAGCTTCTGCTAACCGCGATCGTCCCTTGTGGGTCACTTCATGCCCTTGCATGACACGAGCGCCTCGGCTGGTCGTCGCGCTCGTTCGTCGGGCGCAAGCCGGCCAGAAACGGACTTTGACGAAGCACGACCGATTGGCCGTTCTCCATGGACGTGGCGACACTCAATCCGCAGCCAGATTGCCGAGAAAAATAGAAGAGCACGATCCCTGACGCAGCAAGCCGGTTTTGAGAACCGGCTGACCGCGAGCTAGTGGGCCTTCAAGAATGCGGCGATCAACTCGGCGATCTCTCGCGGTGCATCCTCGAAGCTGTAATGGCCGACTCCCGCGAGCCGGTGAATCGGTGCCATGGGAAAGATTTCGCTGAACAGCGGCAGAAAGTGTTCAGCTGCAAGCGTGCGATCGGCCTCGCCCCAAATTGCGAGCGCTGGTTTTGAACGGATCGTGTCGAGAGCCGTCGCGTCTGGCATTTCGAAACGATGTGCCCCGATCGCGAAGCCCTTCGCCCACCCTATCGCGCCAGCACTGTCCGTTGGCACGACGAAACGCGAGCCGTAGGCACGCAGCCACGTATCGTTGATACGTGCGTGGTTTTCGAAGCCGTTGAGCTTCAAGGCACTCAGGATATTGAAGCCGAGTTCGTCCAGCACGGATTCGAGACGGCCTTGCGAATGAGCGCGGAGGATCCACTGGAACCAAGGCGAGACTGCGGCATTTGCGTTCAGCCGGTCGAATAACGTGCTTTGGCCGAAAGGCGTCGGGCCGTTCGTGCTGACGATTCGGCGAATGCGGCCGGGATGTCGTGCGGCGAGTCCCATGCCGACGGGGCCGCCGAAGTCGTGCATGACGAGAGTGATGTCGCTTAGGTCCAGGGCAAGCACGAACTTTTCAATGTTGTCGATATGATCCTGCAGCCAGTACGTCCGCCGTTCCGGCGTTTCGCTCTTGCCGAATCCCATGTGGTCGGGCGCAATCACACGGTAGCTGCCCGCGAGTGCAGCGATCAGATCACGAAACAGATAGCCCCACGTCGGTTCCCCGTGAATGCACAGGACAACCTCGCCATCAGTGGGTCCCTCATCAACGTAATGCATGCGAAAGCCGCCGACTTCGCTGAAGCGCGGCGCAAACGGAAATGTTCCGTCAAACGTGTCATTCGATGGTGTCATCAGGGTTCCCTCACGAATGGAGCGGCGGGCAATCCGGCCGGTCGTAAGAGGTTAAACTTTGACATCGCTGTCAAGGTCAAGCGTATCTTTCGGGAGATGTCATGCGTATCGGAGAGCTGGCTCGCCGCACCGGCGTCAGTGAGCGGATGCTGCGGTATTACGAACACGAAGGTCTGCTGAGTCCGAAGAGGACCGATTCGGGCTACCGCGATTACGGCTCCGAAGAAGTAGACGCAGCACAGCGCATTCGCATGCTCAGCGCGGCAGGACTGAAGATGAGCAGCATCCGGCTGTTGCTGCCTTGCGTACTCGGCGAAAAACCTGTGTTTCATCCATGCGTTCAAGCTCGCGCGTTGCTGCGCGACGAGGTCGAAAAGCTCGACACTCGGCTGCGCGAACTCAGTGAAACGCGAAAAGTGGTTGCGAGACTGCTCAATGCGGTCGACACCAACGCGACATTGCCGCTCTAGCCGTTGCGTCGGCTTGAGTTTGACGCACTGCCCCTTGGCGATGCCCATCAAGTTGGCATGTGGCGATATCGGGTCCGGGAGCAAATGCTTCGGACCATCCTTTAAAGAAGTCTTTCCACGAACAACCGCAATCGAGAGTGGTAGAGGCGCTCAAAAATAAACGCCCGAGGGCCGATATGGGTCGATGGGCGCAGTACGCTGATCCAGGTGCGATGTAGCGGTGGCGTCCGGCGGTCGTCGGCCAGTAACCGCCCTTTGGCAACTTCCTTGAATGACCGGCCAGATTTCGACGACCTGCGTGCCTGACGGCCGCAAGCCCTGGAAGACGCAAATCAGGTGACGGATCGCGGAACCGCTGCGCGTTTAACGCGGCCCGGGGATGAGGAGCAGCTTGCCGTGCGCGCGCCCGGCCATGCTAGGTTCGACCGCTTCCCGCCAGTCTTCCCACGTGAACGTGCGCGTGACCGGAATGGCGAACTGCCCGATGGCGGCCAACCGGGCGTAGTCTCCGAGTACGTCGTAGCGATGCACCCCCTCCTTCTCGCGCCCTGTCGTGCGAACGCCGAGGCCGCCCTCGTCAAAATCGCTGAAGCTCATCACCCGGCGAGGGTCGCCGCCCACAATCCGGATGAGGTCGGGCAGCACGCCTTCGACACGCGCGGTATGCAAGGCGAAATCGGTCGCACCTTGCGCGATCTCGCGAACACGCTCGACCATCCCTTCGCCGTAGGGCGTCACTTTCGCGCCTAGTGCACGCAGGCGATCCGCGAACGTTTCGCCGGCACTGGCAATCACATGGGCGCCCCGCAGCAGCGCGATCTGAACAGCGGCGAACCCGGTCATCGTCCCGCCGCCGTTGATCATGATGGTTTGCCCCTTCGATAGACCAAGCAGGTCGATGCTGCGGGTGGCCGTTTCGACGGCCATGGGAAGACACGCCGCATGCTCGAGGCTCAACCCGTGCGGTACGGCAAACCAGACTTTCAGGACGGCGTATTCCGCCGCTCCGGCGGTGGGATAGCCGAGATAGTCGGGAACGCCAAAAACGGGATCGCCGAGGTTGACGTCAGCGACGCCTTCCCCGATTGCATCGACCGTCCCCGCCACGTCGAAGCCGATGCCGCGCGGCGGCGGCAGCGGAAAGAAGCCCTGGCACACCGCCCAGTCGGCCGGATTGAAAGCGCACGCATGAACGCGGACACGCACCTGCCCCGCGCGGGGTGAGGGGACGGGAACATCGGCCAGATGCAGGACATCCGCCGGCGCACCATAGCGCTGAACCCAAAGGGCTTTCATCGTTGATGGATCGGCACTCGACATTGCAATTCTCCGTGACGGTTGGCAATGGATGCGAGACGCGCGGTTGCCTCTTCCCAGCTTGCGGCGGATGGAGAACAACGATAGCGTATCGTCATATGCTGACGATACGCGTAAAGTCAGCTTGTGACAATACGATTGGTGAATCATGCCCAGAGATCCCGAAAAAGTGCGGCGCCGCCTTCAGGAGGCGGCGCTCAAGCTCTATCAAACCCGCGGTTACGACGGCACGACGGCGGCCGACATCGCGGCTGAGGCCGGTGTCACGCAGCGCACGTTCTTTCGTCATTTCCCTGATAAGCGGGAAGTGCTGTTCGGGGGGGAAGACGAGTTCATCTCGACACTGACGAGCGCGGTGGCGAGCGCCCCGCCGGACCTGGGACCGCTGGAAGCCCTGGTTCGCGCGTTCGCGTCGGTCGAGCCACTCTTCATCCAGAATCGCCCATTTACCGAGCCGCGCCGGCACATCATCGCGGCCCACCCGGCCTTGCAGGAGCGGGCACAGACCAAGTCCCGCGCCGTCACGTCGGCGCTCGTGGAGGCATTCCGGCAGCGTGGTGTGTCCGACCAGGCCGCCAACCTGGCGGCACAAGTCGGAATGGCGACGCTAGGTCAGGCGGTTGCCGCCTGGTTCGAAAACGGGTCGACGGATCTTGGCGTCCACGTCGAACACGCGTTCAAGGAATTGAGCGATCTCGTGAAGTTTGCCCAGCGGCCAGGAGACGAGAGAGGGGTGCGGTAGCCCTCACGCCCGGACTATCGTTATCGGCCTCAAAGTTGTCGTTCGGTGCCGGATGACAAAAGGTCAGCGTCGGGTCGATGTGAGCCGACCGCATCGGGCAGAGGTCTACCACGCTCGGCCGTTCGTACAGCCCAGTACTTCTTGGCACGCAAAGGCATCAGACAAACCGATGTCGGCCGTCCGGCGCTCCTTTCCGATGACGTGCAAGCGCAACCCTTCCTGCACCTGCCCTGCTTGATCTTTGTCAAACGGGCACGAGCTCGCACAATGGAAACCTGGCTTCTACGCAGACGCCAGGCCCCCCTCCTCAATAGATTCACAAGTAAAGGCCGACGCAAACTTAAGGCGCACCTTGACCTTCCTGCGATGGGAAGGACTAGCATGCCTTCGTCTTTTCCGGGACAGTCTCTGCGATGCTTCGCTTGTCCGCTTTCCTGATTGCCGTTCTGCTGGTCCTGATTCTGCCGATTCGGCTGGCGGGAGCGACGGCGCTCTCCTGCGATACGGAATCTGGACCTGGGCCGATGAACGGTGGTCATCGCGTCGAACTACGACAAGGCACGTCGGCCCTGTCCCGCGCGATCCGCGTGCATAGCGCGATGCGCACGAGGCATGCCGACGGCCAATGCGGAACGTGTGTCTCCTGCTCTACCAGTGCGTTTGAAGCAGGTCCCCGCTTCGCACCTCCAGGCGTTAAAGCATTCATGTTTTACACACCCCGTCCCATGTCCGATCCCGAGTCGAGCTTTCTGACGGAAGGTATCGACCGCCCTCCCCGCATTCCTCTCGCGTAGCGCCGCCAGGTCGTCCTTGCAGCTTCGCTCAAGGCTGTCCCGGCGACTCAAGCCGCCGTCTCACGCATTGCGTGAACACCTATGCACCGGGTCCGGCCCGAAACGATCCTCATCGATCGTCGACCTGATCCGTTCCGACTATGGCGCATGCCTTCCGGCAACGCGTGTCCGGGTGATGTGCGTCCACTCAGAAATTGAGGAAATCAAAATGAACTGGTTATCGCAGAATGGGTACTGGATTGCCCTTGCCCTCGTCATGCTCCTGATGATGCGGCGAGGTGGAATGGGATGCGGCATGGGCGGAGGTCACCGTGCCCCGCGCGAGGACAACTCGCATCACGACAGCGACGGTGCCGCGTTGCGTGATCCGGTCAGCGGCCACCCGATAGATCGGGCCCACGCGTTGACGACTGTTTTCAACGGTCGCACGTACTACTTCGAATCGGAAGCGTCGCGCGAGACATTCAATCAGGATCCGCAGCGGTTTGCCGGCAGCATGCGCAGCCGTCATCACGGCTGTTGAATCGAATCCAGAATCCACATTGTTCATCGAGGGGAAATCGCGATGGATACAGCAACTCATGCGGTGATTTACACGTGCCCGATGCACCCTGAAATCGAGTGCCCTGCGCCCGGTGCGTGCCCGAAATGCGGTATGGCGCTCGAGTTGAAGACGCCGGTATCGAGCCACACCGAATGGACATGCCCGATGCACCCGGAGATCGTTCGTTCGGAACCCGGCGCCTGCCCGAAGTGTGGTATGGCGCTCGAACCACGCACCGCTCACGCCAACGAAGAGCGCAACTCCGAACTGGAATCGATGACCCGGCGTTTCTGGGTGAGTGTCGTTCTGACCGTACCGCTGCTTGCGTTGGCCATGGCGGGCGAGATTCCCGCCATGCACCTCGGCTCGCTGCCCGGCGCATCGTATCTTTCCTGGATCGAGTTCGCACTCGCCACTCCAGTGGTGCTGTGGGGCGGCGCCCCGTTCTTTGCCAAAGGCTGGCGATCGGTCGCGACGTGGAATCTCAACATGTTCACGCTGATCGGGCTGGGTGTAGGCGTGGCCTATGTCTACAGCGTGGTAGCGCAGATTGCGCCGGGACTTTTCCCGCCCGCGTTCCGGCATTCCGTCACCGGCCACGTCGCGGTGTATTTCGAGGCCGCTGCGGCGATCGTGACGCTCGTACTGCTCGGCCAGGTGCTCGAGTTGCGCGCGCGCAGCAGCACCAACGCGGCAATCCGCGCGCTGCTCGGCATGGCGCCCAGGCTGGCTCGGCGGGTGGGCGCCGATGGCAGCGAAACGGATGTTCCACTGGAGCAGATTCAGGTGGGCGACCGGCTGCGGGTACGGCCGGGCGAGAAGGTGCCCGTCGACGGCATGGTGCTCGAAGGACGTTCGTCGGTCGACGAATCGATGATCACCGGCGAACCTATCCCGACCGAGAAGATTTCGGGCGACAAGGTGGTGGGCGCAACCGTGAACGGCAGCGGTACGCTGATCATCGAGGCACAGCGCGTGGGGGCCGACACGCTGCTGGCGCAGATCGTCCAGATGGTCTCCGAAGCCTCGCGCAGCCGCGCGCCGATCCAGCGCCTGGCCGACGTCGTAGCAGCGTACTTTGTGCCGGCCGTGGTGCTGACCGCCATCGTGACCTTCGCCGTCTGGGCCATGGTCGGACCCGCCCCCGCGATGGCCTATGCAACCATCAATGCCGTGGCCGTGCTGATCATCGCCTGCCCCTGTGCGCTGGGGCTCGCCACGCCGATGTCGATCATGGTGGCAAGCGGGAAAGGTGCCACGGTGGGCGTGCTGTTCAGGAACGCGGAGGCGATCGAAACGCTGCGCCGCGTCGATACGCTGGTGGTCGACAAGACGGGCACGCTCACGGAAGGGCACCCGTGCCTCCAGGAAGTGCTGCCGGCGGCCGCATTTCTCGCCGACGACGTGCTGCGTTTATCGGCCAGCCTGGAGCGCGGCAGCGAGCATCCGCTTGCGGCCGCCATCGTGCAGGGCGCGCTGAGCAAGGGATTGGCGCTCGAGCAGGTGGAGGCGTTCGAATCGGTGCCGGGAAAAGGCGTGAAGGGCCGGGTCGCGGGCCGTCCTTGCCTGCTGGGCAACCTGGCCTTGCTGACGGCCGGGGGCATCGACACGTCGGCCCTTGCCGGGCTGGCCGAAGCAGAGCGCGCGCAGGGGCGCACCGCGATGTTCGTCGCGATCGACGGAAAGCCGGCCGGTCTCGTTTCGGTGGCCGATCCGGTCAAGGCCACGACACCCCAGGCGATTCGCGATCTGCACGACGAGGGCTTGCACATCGTGATGCTGACCGGAGACAGCGAGACAACTGCAAAAGCCGTCGCACGGACCCTTGGCATCGATGAGGTGATTGCCGGCGTGCTGCCCGATCAGAAGGCCCTGACCATCAAGCGCTTGCAGTCCGAAGGACGGTTCGTGGCCATGGCCGGCGACGGCGTGAACGACGCACCCGCACTGGCCCAGGCTCAAGTGGGCATTGCCATGGGCACGGGCACCGACGTGGCCATGGAGAGCGCCGGGGTCACGCTGGTCAAGGGAGACCTGCGCGGCATCGTGCGTGCCCGGCGCCTGAGCCGAAGCACGCTGCGCAATATCCGCGAGAACCTGTTCTTCGCCTTTGTCTACAACGTGCTGGGCGTCCCGCTTGCCGCCGGCGTGCTCTACCCGGCCTTTGGCATCCTGCTTTCGCCAATGATCGCCGCAGCGGCCATGTCGTTCAGTTCGTTTTCGGTCGTGAGCAACGCTCTGCGGCTGCGGCGGGCACGCATTTGAGCGCCCGGCGCGATGCCGGCCGGATCCAGGTCATGGCGATGCGGGCGATTCTCGCGAATACCGGTGAGACCGTACTCGTGGCGGCGAATGCATTGCCGCTGCCGCGACTGCGCAGCCCGTACTGAGCCTGACACGTGCCGATTTGCGCGGGAATCCGGCCGGGCCAGGGCAGTAATTTGCAGCGAATATTGACCCACGTAGAACGCTGACCTGCCCGGCAACGGGCAGAGGTGCGGACAAAATCCTGGACTACCAGGAGGGAGTCCGTGTACTCGTACGAAGCCGGCATTCGAGCAGCTCAGCTTTATCTGAAGTTGGGCAAGCACATCCAGGCGACCGACACGGGAGCTTGGCTGCCAACGTGTGTTGAGCCGCTACCGAAGGGCGCGTCGGCAGTCACTACCTTCGATTCCGCGTGGAAGCCGCCCTCGTAGACCCCGCCATCGATTTGGACCGCCACAACGTCTGAACGTCCACTTGCTCGTTTCGTCCATCCCGTTTTTCTGCGCTACCAGATGGTTTTGACGTGCGAATAGGCTCGAATCTTCTCGTCCTTTGTCACAAGCGAAACTGAAAATTTACGGGCCGTGGCGACGATCATCCGGTCCGCAGGGTCTTTGTGAAACTCGCCCGGAAGCTCTACCGACTTGACCGCAATTTCGGGATCTACCGGAACGAAGCGAACCGCTTCAATGTCCGCCACGGTTGCGAGCCAACTTCCGACGTCCATCGAAAGCACGAGCTTTTCGCGCTCGACCAGCATCGCTATCTCCCATGCCGAAATGGAAGAGACAAGAATTTCTCCACCGGCCAGCTCGCGTTCGATGGCCGATCTGGCCTTCCTACTCAGGGCCGGATCGCCCGTAACCCACCACACAAGCGCGTGCGTATCGAGAACGATCACTGCGCTGCCTCCCAATCGCCTTCAGCGACCGGGTCGGTCGGGTCTTCGTACCGCACCACCGAACCCCGCAGCACATCAAGCGGATTACGTTCGATGCTCCGGTAGGGCCGGACTTCCAACGCGGGTTTTCCGTGATCGGTCACGATTACACTTTCGCCGGAGGCTTCGACTTGCCGGAAAAATTCCAGCGCCTTTGCTTTGAATTCGGACTTGGAAACCTGATTGCCGTCCATGATGCACCCATAGTCATTTTCACTGGTCATAATGATAGCAAATGTGACTATATGTGCAAGTCATTTTCGCCGTGACCGCGTTGACCGCCCTACGTTTATCAGCCTCGCTGGCCGTTCCGCTGAGCGCTGTCCGGCCCTTTGCGACACTCCCTAACCTGCCTCAATCGACTGGACCGCCTCGCATTGTTCCCGCGCCGGTACATCCAGACAGGGGCAGGCGTGATCGAGGTGAGCGTGCCCAACAAAATCTGAACCGTTTCGAGCGAATGTCCGTGTGCCATGAGGCAGCTCGCAAATGTCCGTCTGCGCGTATGGCTGCTATCCGGCCCGAGGACTGCGGCGCGGTACAGGCTGGCCACGTAGCTTGAGCCGGCGCCCGTCGGATCTCTGCACCTGTACGCTCAGATGGACGTGCGGATGGACCCCATCATCATGCGCGGCGAAGACATACACCCGCCCGTCGCCACGCCCTGGACACCCGACGTCTTGTTCGTGATCTTCACCACGACTTCGGCAGTACGTGGAAGCGTTCGTGCGAGCTGTTTGCGCATGCGTGCGGCTTCGCTGCGCAACCCTGCGCGAGATAGCTGAGGCGCTCGCGCATGTCTAGACGGTTCCTGAAACAGCCGGTCGCCCAGTTCACGAGCATGGCATCGATGTAGATCTTCGGACAGGCCATCTCACCGGCTCCACCGGTCAAGGTTGGCACGAAGCACAGCCGTCCGGATTACTCTGGACCTGTCCTGACACGGCTGTATTTCTGGCTACTCGTTCTCTTCGAAGTAATGCCCGAACTTGACCTGCTTGGTCCGGATATACCGCTCGTTTTCCTCGCGCACGGGAATCGCCAGCGCGACGCGCTCGCAAACGGGAATGCCGTGCTTTGCGAGCGTGTCGAATTTCTTGGGATTGTTGCTCATCAGCCGCACTGACGAGACCTTGAGGATGCGCAGAATGGCGGCCGCCGAGTCGTACTCGCGCGCGTCGTCGGGCAGGCCCAGTTCCAGATTGGCCTCGACGGTATCGAGCCCCTGCTCCTGAAGCGCGTACGCGCGAATCTTGTTCGAGAGCCCGATGCCGCGCCCCTCGTGGCCGCGCAGGTACAGCAGCGCGCCGCGCCCTTCAGCCGCGATGTAGCGCAAGGCCAGATCGAGCTGCTCGCCGCAGTCGCAGCGATACGAGCCCAGCACGTCGCCCGTGAGACATTCGGAATGCAGCCGCGTCAGCACGGGTTCTCCATTGCCGACGTCGCCCATCACAAGCGCTACGTGCTCCGCGCCGCCATCGGCAACGCGAAAAACGTAGGACATGAACGTGCCGTAGCGGGTGGGAAGCGTGGCGGCTGCATCGAGCACGACGCATTCGTCGGTGATTGCGCCAGGTGCGCACGGCGGCTCGTGAGGCGTAGACATGATGTTCGAAGATGCCAAGGCTTGATCCGGCGTGCCGCCGGGATGTGGTATGGACGGGCAGTTTACCGCCAATCGCCGCGGCGCACCGCAATGCGGGCGCCGCGGGGTGTCGTCGACCGCGCGTCAGCCCCAATCCCCCGGCCGATTTCCGGCGCCTATACTGGAATCGAGCCTGCCGGCAACGCGTCGCCCAGGGATGTCGGGGATGTTGCGTCGCGCCACGCCGGCAGACCTTCTCTGACGAAACGGAGCCGCCTCATGACAACCGTTGCACAGGTACTCAAATCGAAGCCGGAGCAAACCGTCTACACCATCCTGGCGGAAGACTCGGTCTACAACGCGATCAAGCTGATGGCGGAAAAGCAGATCGGCGCGCTCGTCGTGAAGGAAGGCGACGCGATCGCCGGCATCATTACGGAGCGCGACTACGCACGCAAGGTCGTGTTGATGGACCGCTCGTCGAAGGTCACACCCGTGCGCGAAATCATGAGCCCGCACGTGCGCTTCGTGCGCCTCGACCAGACCACCGACGAGTGCATGGCGCTCATGACCGAGCGTCGCATGCGGCACCTGCCCGTCATCGATCAGGAAAAGCTGGTGGGAATGGTCTCGATCGGCGACCTGGTGAAGAACATCATTGCCGAGCAGCAATTCACGATCGAGCAGCTGGAGCACTACATCACGGGCGGCAAGGTTTGAACGCCGGGCCGCGCGGCGGGTAACGCAAAGGCGGGTGACGCAAAAAAAGCCCAATCGATACCGGTTGGGCCAAGCCGCCTTCCGGCGGCGGAGGTTCCACAAAACCTGTCTTATGGTCGGGCCGCGCATGGCGCGCGAACGACACGCGCTTGCGCGACCGCCTTCGAGCGAAACGGCGGGCGCCCAACTATCTGATCGCCCGCCGGATACGTTGTGCGCGATGGCGTACCGCACACGACGTCTCGCTTCAGTTACCGGGATCAGTTACCGAAATAAGTGGATTGCTGCGGCGTCACGCGCGCCGGTTGGCCTGCCTGCGACGAGCCCGTCGTCGAAGGACCATAGCCCGTGTCGGCGGTGCGTTGCTGCGCCATCGCCGTGCCGTTTTGCGCGGCGACGCGCGCTTCGGCGGCCTGGATGTCGGCCGGATAGGTCGCGTCGTTCGAGACAGCCGGGTTGTAGCCGGCGCGTTCGAGGTCGATCAGTTCCTGGCGCACTTGCGCACGGGTCACGGGACCGTTCGACTGGGCGAACGAAGCGAGCGGAGCAGCAAGCGCAACGGCAACAACAGCAGCCTTGATCAGGGACTTCGAGTTCATGATGATTACCTCCAAAGTTGTTTTGTCGCTGGCCCGGCACACCATGTGTCGAGCAAGTGACTCCAGTGTAGGAAGCCGATCACCAAGGGAAAACCCCTATTCGAGATAAACATTTTTTCGGCTGGAAGAACAATAGATGAAGGTCTCCCGCCTTACGGCGCGCGCCGACAGCAAGGTGTAAGCCTTCCCGAAGATCGGCACGCGACCGCGGCAGGTCCGGCAGGAATTGCAGAACGCCTGGGGTCGTGCCGTTACCCTTATTCCGCCGCCAGCAGCTTGCGCGGTCCGCTGACGAACGGGCTGCCCGCCTCGTAGAAGCGCAGCATCCGGTGCATTTCGCGCGACAGCCCGACGCGCTTCGTCGCAGCCACCGCGTGCACCGCCGCGTCGCCCTGCACCGGCATCTGCCCGAGCCAAAGCCCGCGGCCCGTACAGAGATCGTGACCGTCGAATGCCTGGCCGATACCGAATGCGCGCGTGAGCCGTCCCGGGCCGCGTGCGAGGTCACGCAGCGCTGCCCCGTTGCGGCGCGCGGTCATCGCCGCGATGCCTTCGAGCGGCTCGATAGCCCGAATCAGCACGCCGGCCCCCACGCCCGCCGCTTCGCTCGACATGTTGAGCATGTATTCCGTGCCGTAGGTGAGCCGCACGTAGGCATGGCCGCGCTCGAGGAACATCGAGCCGTTCCAGGCACGGCGTCCGATGAACGCATGGCTGGTCGAGTCACCGACGGGGTACGCCTCCATCTCCACAATGCGTCCGCTCATACGGCGTTCGTAGAGGACAGGGCCGCCCTCCTCGCCAGGAACGCCTGGCACGGCCGGCACGGGAAACGGCTCGGCCAGGTCGTAGACCAGATACTTGCCCACCATGAAGCGAGCCAGCTCGACGGTATCCACCGGCAGTTCGTCGCGCGTAAGCGGCACGATGGGCAGCAGCATCGATTCGCACGCCGCGGCCGTGTTGCGGCGGCCATCGCGCTTCGTCTGTTGTTGCAATGCTTCGCCCCTGGGCGCGTTCCGAGTCACGTTTTTCCCAACTGGAGTATCGTTAGCTTGCCGCGCGTCCCAAGGCTTGCACAACGGCGCGCGCGGAGCACGTTCTCGCGCATTATCGCCACAATTTCTGCAGTATCAGCAGTTGCTGTACGCGCAGCGCCGCATTTCCCGCAATAACGTTCATTCAGGCTCGACCCGGCAACGCCCGCAGCACCAGGCGGTTGCCATGAACGCTCTCGACATCACGACAACCGGAGAAAACGCATGAAGGCAATTCACGCAATCAGGATGGCAGTCGGCGCACTCGTCGTCGCGACCTCGGTCGGTGCATGGGCACAGGCCAGCGATCCCGGAACGGACACCGCCAACACCGCCGCTTCGGCGAAGGCCAGCAAGAAGGCCGCGCGCTCGGCCAATCGTGCCTTGCAGAAGAAAGTGCGCGCCGCGCTCGCCCGTGCGAAGGGCGTTTCGGTGGCCAACATCACGGTCCGCGCGAACAACGGCGCGGTGACGCTCGCGGGCACCGTGCCGGATGCTTCGCAGATCGATCTGGCCACCCAGGCTGCGCAGGGCGTGGCCGGCGTGACGTCGGTCAAGAACGCGTTGACCGTGCGCTCCGAGGGCGGTCAGTAAATCCGCAGTCAGTCGCGCTGCCGCGCGCGCTTGCGGCAGCCTCGCGCCTGTCTTCCGCGTTCCCGTCTTGCCGACATGCGGCGCATCGCATCGGCAGGACAGGAAAGGGAAGACAGGCGCAGCCGCAGCGTTGCCGCCGCCATCAGCCCTGTGCGCGCCGCTGCATTTCGCGGGCAATCACGATCTGCTGGATCTGCGTGGTGCCCTCGTAGATGCGAAAGAGCCGCACGTCGCGATAAAACCGCTCGATGCCGTATTCGCTCATGTAGCCTGCTCCGCCGAAAATCTGCACGGCGCGGTCGGCCACGCGCGAGCACATTTCCGTGGCGAACATCTTGGCGCACGACGCCTCCGCGGTCACGCGTTCGCCGTCGTCGCGACGACGTGCGGCGTCCACGATCATGCAGCGCGACGCGTAGATTTCGGCCTGGCTGTCCGCGAGCATCGCCTGGATCAGCTCGAATTCCACAATCGGCTTGCCGAACTGCTTGCGCTCCATCGCATAACGCAGCGCGTCGGCCAGCATGCGTTCCGCCGCGCCGGTCGCCACCGCGGCGATATGCAGACGGCCCTTGTCGAGCACCTTCATCGCGGTCTTGAACCCCACGCCTTCGCGCCCGCCGATCAAGCTGTCCGCCGGCACGCGGCAATTCTCGAAGATCACGTCGCACGTGTGGGCGCCCTTCTGTCCCATCTTGCGGTCGATCTTGCCGAGCGAGAGCCCCCGCGTGTCGCGCTCCACCACGAATGCCGAAATGCCGCTGGCGTCCTTGCTTGCCGGATCGGTGCGCGCCATCACCGTGTAGATGCCGGCTTCCGGCGCGTTCGTGATGAAGCGCTTCGTGCCGTTCAGCACGTAGTGGTCGCCGTCGCGCGCCGCCGTGGTGCGCAGCGACGCGGCGTCGGAACCTGCCTCCGGCTCGGTCAGGCAGAACGAGCCGATGAGTTCGCCCGAGGCGAGCCGCGGCAAATACTTCTGCTTTTGCCCGGGCGTCCCGTCGATCACGATGCCCATCGACCCGATGCCGTTGTTGCTGCCCACCGCGGAGCGGAATGCGGGCGACGTCTTGCCGAGCTCCATCGCGGCCAGCACTTCCTCTTCCATGGTGAGGCCCAGCCCGCCGTATTCCTCCGGCAGGCACAGGCCGAACAGGCCGAGCGTTTTCATCTCGGCGAGCAGGTCATCGGGAATCTGGTCGGTCTCGGCGACGATCGCTTCGGCAGGCACGAGGCGCTCGCGCACGAAGCGGGCGATGCTGTCGAGCAGCAGGTTCAGCGTTTCCTGGCTACGGATCACAACGTCTCCTTCGGTGGCACTTGCGGGTTGTCTGTGCGGGCTGTCGCTTCGCCGCCTTCGCCTGCTTCAGTCGCCCGTTGGGGTTCACGACGCAACGAAGAACGCCCGCTTTCATTTGCTATATTGGATCGGACCTGTTCATCCGGCAGACAAAGCATAACGGTTGCCGCGCCATGACATCGACGAACAACAAGAGGAACGACCGCATGACGACGACATCGACCGTGCTGCCCCGCTGGACCCTCTTCACGCCCATTGCCGCGTGGATCGTGCTGTGCGCGGCGCTGCTGTGGCCGGGCCACGCGATCTTGCTGGTGCTGGTGGGCATTGCGCTCGCGGGATCCGTGTTTGCGGGCGTGCATCACGCGGAGGTGGTCGCGCATCGCGTGGGCGAACCGTTCGGCACGCTGGTGCTCGCCGTTGCGGTGACCGTGATCGAAGTGGCACTGATCGTCTCGGTGATGATCGGCGGCGGCCCTGAAAAAGCGGGCCTCGCACGCGACACCGTGTTCGCGGCGGTGATGATCGTGTGCAACGGCATCGTCGGTCTGTGCCTGCTGATGGGCGGCTTGCGCCATCGCGAACAGGACTTCCAGATTCGCGGCGCGAGCGCCGCACTCGCCGTACTCGCGTCGCTTTCCGTGCTCTCGCTCGTGATGCCGAACTACACGAGCCAGAATCTCGGTCCCATGCTCTCGCCTTCGCAGCTTGCGTTCGCGGGCGTGTCGTCGCTCGTGCTCTACTGCGTGTTCGTATTCGTGCAGACGGTGCGGCACCGCGATTACTTTCTGGCCGCGGGCGACGGCGAACATCATCATGCGGCGCCGCCGAGTGCGCGCGTGGCGATGGTGTCGGCGCTGCTGTTGCTGGTGAGCCTCGTCGCTGTCGTGCTGCTCGCCAAGCTGCTGTCGCCCGCAGTGGAAGCGGCCGTGCACAGGGCTGGCCTGCCCGAAGCGGTGGTGGGCATCGTCATCGCCGCGCTCGTGCTGCTGCCCGAAGGGCTGGCCGCGTTGCGCGCGGCACGCGCCGACCGGCTGCAGACGAGTCTCAACCTGGCGCTGGGCTCCGCACTCGCCAGCATCGGACTCACCATTCCCACCGTGGCCGTCGTCACGTTGTGGTTCCACATGCCGCTCGCACTCGGCATCGGCGGACGCGATACGGTGCTACTCGTGCTCACGCTGATCGTGGGGACGCTCACGCTCGGCACGGGCCGTACGACCATTCTGCAAGGCGCTGTGCATCTGTCGCTGTTCGCAGCGTATCTGTTTCTTTCGGTGGCACCGTAGGTGTCGCGAGGCCGGGTGCTGCCGCGGTCGCCGCTCAATCGGCCCAATGCGCCGCCAGCCACTCGCGGAAGCACTGCACCTTTTGCAGATGCGCGACGCTCTGCGGATAAACGAAAAAGTAGCGCGCGCCCGTGGCGAGCACCGTATCGAACGGCCGCACGAGCCGCTTCGCCGCCACGTCTTCCTCGATCAGCGCAAGGTCGCTGATCGCCACGCCGAAGCCCTGCAGCGCCGCGTTGGTCGCCAGGTCGAGCGTTTCGAAGCTGGGCCCGTGACTCGCATCGACGCCGCTCGCGTCGTTCACGCCCGCATGCGCGAGCCACATCTTCCAGTCGCGGTGATCGCGCGTGGGATGCAGCAGCGTGTGCCGCGCAAGATCCTCGGGCCGCGCGAGCGGTTTATCGACGAGCAGTTCGGGCGCGCACACCGGCGTCAGACGTTCCTCGATCAAGGGCACCGCCTGCACGTCCGCGCCGGGCGACGTGCCGTAGACGATGGCGGCATCGAACGGCTCCACCTCGAAATCCACGTCGTGCTGCCACGTGGTGGTGATCTGCACGTGCAGGTCCGGGTACTCGGCCTGGAAACGCATGATCTTCGGCAGCATCCAGCGCATCACGCAGGTGGGCACCTTGAGCGCGAGATCGGTGCGCTGGCGCGTAAGACGCAACGAAATTTCCTCGATGCGGGCGAAGCTCTCTTTCACGGCCGGCAGCAGCAATTCCCCTTCGGCGGTGAGCGTGAGTCCCTTCGCATGACGCTTGAAGAGCGGGAAGCCGTAATAGTCCTCGAGCGCGAGAATCTGCCGGCTCACCGCGCCCTGCGTGAGGCAGAGATGCTCGGCCGCACGCGTGAAGCTGCGGTGACGCGCCACGGTCTCGAAGATCTGGAGGGCGTTCAGAGGCGGGAGTCGTCGCATGGCGGCGTTCTGGAGGAGCTAGGCGGTTCGGCGGCGAGGTATCAGCAAAATTCATTGAGAGCCGGCGCGGTGCGCCGTAGCCCGCGTGATGCACGGGCGGCGTACAGGATAAGCGAACAAAAGCGGATGCGGAGCGCGCGGTTGCCCTGGTGAGCATGCAAAAAGCTCATGCCGAACGATCAACCGTTCCACCTGTATGGCGCGACCCGGCCGTTTGTATTGGCCTGCATGGACATGCTTTAATGCGCGACGCAGTTTCCGATAAACCGACATAACGACAAGACCATGGCAATCGATGTCTTTTGCCGCTACACGAACGGGGCAACGAACGCAGCGGAGCGCCGCGTACTCGTCAGGGCAATTGAGATTCTTCAGCAAAACACGCATTCGGCTGTCGTGCTCTGCGACTTCCTCTGCGGCAGCCAGCAGATCGATTTACTGATTGCCACGGAAATAACGACGCTCGTGCTGCAGGTAAAGAGTTATCGCCACGCCGTCGAAGGCGGCACAAACAGCGCGCATTGGACAAACCCGGCCACAGGCGAGTCCCTGCCGAATGCATACACGCAGACGACCGACCAGATGCTGGCGCTCAAAGACATGCTGCGCAAGGAGACCGGGGAAGACCCCGGCTTCGCGCGTGCCGTCGTGTTGTTCGAACCCGGGATACCTGTCGGCTCGTCGCTACCACGAAGCGATTTTCGCGTTCAGATATGTGGCATCGAGGAACTCGAGGCGCTGCTGCTCACGCACACTTCCGAGCACAGCGGGCGAAAACCCTGGAACCGGGATGCGCTTCGTTCGTATGCCGTGGCGCAAGGCATGGCGAGGCTTTCCCATACGACAGGACAGAAGCCGGCAATGCGCGGCGATGCCGCCCGTCCGCTGCGGCCGGTCGCGCCGCCGGTCTTTCCTGACAGAGCGGCAGACCCGGCCCGCGCTCCCGTCCGGGCTGAAGGGCCTGTTGCGACGCCCCGCCCTGCCGCGCTGCCCGGGCCGACGCCGTCTCGCACCTACGTGACAGCGCGTACGGCAAAGCGTCGGCATATAGGGCGGTACGTGCTCACGTCGATTGCAATTGGCGCAGGCTTCCTCTGGCTCTACCATCGCTCTGCTCCGACTCGCGCCGAAAAACCGGCTGTCAGCACATCGGCTTACGCCCCTTCGCAACGGACCACAGAGCCGAAACATCGTCGCAAGCGCGAAACATATGCCGGCACGCAACGCGCCGCGCCAGCGTCGTCCGTCGCTTCGGCAAAGCTCGGCGCGCCCTCGGTTGCAGTCGTGGCTGTGCAACCGGTTGCTTCGCCGCCCCCGCCATGTCCGGAAGGCATCGATCGACTTGGTTGCACGCCTTCGAGCGCAACACTTTCACGGTTGAACCGGCAATAAGCGCGATCTGGGGCCTCAGCGTCAACGGTGCCCCGGCACGCATCCGGTGGAGACTCATCGGCTGATCCGTCACGCCAATCGCGCACGCATTCGTCCGCCAGGACAGCCCTCCCCTCCACGAGCATTCAAGAACATGAACCGCGCGCCGATATACAGAGGGTTTACGGCCTTCAAGGCAAGCGCCTGAGCCGTCGAATTTCAAAAGATCCGGCTTATCCAAGATGAAGAACAACACGATAGGCGGCCGCGCCGCTGCCGCATTGGCGACCTTGTTTCTCGCTGCCTGTGCTCACGGTCCCCGCCCGGTGGGTGCAGAGGCCCCGCCCGCGTCGCCGCAAACCGCCGCATCGAACCCGCCCGCTGCGGCGAATCCCTGGTCTAGCGTTCCGCCGGACGTGCTGGCCACCTGTCGCGACATCTCGGTTGCATCCAGTGCCGGCAAACTGGCAGACGCGGCAGAACTCGCGCGCCAATGCATTGCGTCACACAGCCTGCCCGTGCAGATCCGTGCGCTGGTACTCCAGCAACTCACGCTGCTCGAAATGGCACTTCATCACAATAGTGCCGCGCTGGAGGCCCAGCTCGCCGCCATCGAACTGGAGCCCAAGCCCACGGACATGCAACTTGCCGTGCTGGCCAAGCTGTACGACGCCAATCAACGATACGACGAGGGGCTCGCAACGCTCGAACGGCTCCGCGCCAATCATGCGGGCACGGACGACCTGAACGGTCCCCTCGGCATGGCTTACTACAACGAACGTGGCGCCCTTCTCGCGGCGACCGGGCGTCACGAAGAGGCCGTCGCTTCGTTGACGAAGGGCATCGCGCTTCAGCCCGCGCTTGCGGAGCCGTATCGCCTGCGCGCCCGTGAACGCGAAGCGCTCGGCGACGTCGCAGGCGCACGCGCGGACTACGCGAGCTTTGCCCGCTGGGCACGGGACGGGTCAATCGACGCGCCGACGCGCGCCCGCCTGTCCCAGCTGAAAATCGATCCCGCGGTGGAACGCAGGCATCCCTTCGGCAGCGCCAATCCGTTGCGCGAATCGGCAGCGCAGTCGCTGAAAGCCGCGCAGCAGGCACTGCAGGCCGCCACGACGCCACAAGACAAAGCCAGGGCGTACGGCGAGATCTCGGCCCACCTGGACGGCATGAACCGCAGCGAGCAGGCGCTCGCGGCAATCGACAAGGCAATCGCGCTCGCGCCTGACGATATCAGCCTTCGCCAGTCGAAGACCACGACGCTCGTCGCGCTGAAACGCACGGCAGACGCCATCGCACTCGCCGATCCGCTGTTGGCCAAAATGCGTGCCGATGCGGCAGCCGCTGTCGACCCCTCTGCCGTGTATCGGACCTACATCGAGGCAAGCGGGTCGTCTGCCTATGCGCACATGATCCGCGGCGAATGGGCGCCGGCCATCGCCGCGCTCGAAGATGTCGCGCGCGCCTCGCCGTTCTACGACCAGGACTACATGGCGTCGCTGTACCTCTACGTGCGGGCGCGCAGCGGCGGTGCGGCGCCGCGCAATGCGTTCTTCGACGATTACATCGGTCGCAATACCGTGCCGCTGCCCGGCAACTATCGCCGTTCGATCCTCCTCTTGATGCAAGGACGCGCCACCGTCGACGAGGTGTATCTGCAAGCGGTGCTGCTCCCGGACTCCGTCGCGATTCAGAACGCACTGGCGGAGACCTGGTTCATGGCGGCCGCGTACGCGCATTTCGTCAAGCATGACGAGGCCGCCGCGCGTGGATACGTCACCCGTCTGAACGACCTCCAACCCTACGGAACCAACGAGTGGACGATGGTCGAGCAGGGCGCGGTGTGATGGGCCAGGTCGTCCCATCCGCACCGCCGCCAGCGGCCATCGCCGTCACGGCACTTCTGTCGCTGGCGCTGCTGTTTGCCGCAGGCGGCCCGCTCGCGGCCCATGCCGCACTCCATGCGCCCTCCCAGCCCGACGCGCGCAACAGCGGGATCGCGCAGCCTCTCGCCATGCCATACCGGGACACCACGTCGCCGTGCCTGCTGCAATCGAACGCCGCCGACGCCCCCTTCACTTCGCCTTACGTCACGCCGGCAAAACTGCGCGACGCGTGCGCCGAGGAAGCCAACGCGGGCAACGTAAATGCGCGTGCGATCTACGGCCAGATGGCGATGTTCGGCTACGGTGGGCCGCCGCTCAAAAGCGGTCTCGCAACGCTCACCCAGGTGGCCGCGGATGGGTTGCCGCTCGCGCAGCTCATCCTCGGATCGATGTATCGCGAAGGCATCGGCGTGCCACGTGACGCCGTCGCGGCGCGCATGTGGTTACGCCGCGCGACCGAGGGCGGAAACGGCATAGCGGCCGACATCCTCGGGCAAATGGACTACGCCGGCGAAGGTCGATCCGTCGACTTCGCCTCTGCCTATCAGCTCTTCGCCTACGCGGCTCGACACGGCGATCCTCATGGCGCGGTCAATGCCGGGCGGATGTTGATGGGCGGGCGCAACGGCGTTCCACGCGATGTGACAGGGGGCGTTGCCTGGTTCATCGAAGGGGCCACGCACGGCGACGCCGAGGCGCAGTTGCTGCTCGGCGTCGCCCTGCTGCGCGGAACAGCGCTCGCACCCGACCCGCGCAACGCAGCGGGGTGGCTCGCGGCCGCCGCGGCTCAAGGTCAGGTTGATGCCAGGGCCGCGCTCGCGAATCTCTACGTGACCGGGACAGGCGTGCCGCCTGACGCGAAGCGCGGCTTCGCGCTGATGGCCGACGCCGCGCGCCACGGTTCGGTCTACGCGCAGCGCCGCATGGGCGACCTGTATGGCGAGGGCCTCGGCGTCGGGCGCAACGCCACGCTGGCACGCGCGTGGTATCGCAAGGCGGCGCTTGCCGGCGACGTCGTGGCGCAATTCGATCTCGCCTTCGAATACAGAAACGGCATAGGCGGCCCGGTAGACCTCGAGGCCGCGATCGGATGGATGCGCGGCGCGGCCGAAGCCGGCCTCGCCGAAGCACAGAACGATCTCGGCACGATGCTTCAAAGGGGTGAAGGCACAGCGGTCAATCTCGCCGAGGCGAAGCAATGGTACGAGCGCGCATCCGCACAGGGTTCCGGCGTGGCCTCGTACAACGTCGCGTCGATGGCCTATGCCGGCCTCGGCATGCCGCGCGACCCGACGCTCGCGCGGCAGTTCGCGCGCCTCGGCGCCGAGCGTGGTTACGCAAAGGCGCAACTGATGCTCGGCTCGCTGCTCTTCAAGGGCGAAGGCGGCGCAGCGGACAAGGCGCAGGCCATCGCGTGGTACCGCAAGGCAGCCGACGCGGGAGACGCTGAAGCACAGCGGCTCATGGCCATGCATTATTTCTCCGGGGAAGGCGTGCAACGCGACGACACAGTCGGCGAGGCGTATTTGCTGCGGGCAGCCAGCCATGGCGATGCCCGGTCCCAGGTGATGCTCGGCCTGCGCCTGCTCAAGCGAACGTCGGCCGAGGACCGGTCGGGCGCGAAGGAATGGCTCGTGAAGGCCGTCGCACAGAATTTCCCGCCCGCCTACGCCGCAATGGGCAGCTTCTACGCGTCCCGCGGCACCGGCCGCCCCGATCCGGCGCAGGCATTGGCGTGGTTCACGCGCGGCGCGCTGGCGAACGACACCCTCTCCCAGCGCGTGCTGTGTCTCGCATACGCGAGAGGCTCCGATGTCGCCGCGGACCCAAACCAGGCGCAGCGATGGTGCTCGGCCGCCGCCAATGCCGGCGACACCATGTCCATGCGCGAACTGGCGTCCGGCATTCCGCCGGAGCAGGCGTTGCCCGCGGCCACACGCGTCTACTGGCAATGGCGTCTCGCGACGGCCGGCGAGGCCGTCTACCAGTCGATGCTCGCCGATTCCTACGACGAGGGACGTGGCGTGCCCATCGATTTTGCAGCGGCCGTGTACTGGCTGCGACGTGCCGCCGACGCAGGCAATGCGCAGGCGCAGGGCTCGCTTGCCTGGCACCTCTACACCGGCGTGGGAGGTCGGCGCGACGCCCGCGAGGCATTCGAGTGGGCGAACCGTGCCGCCGCCGCGAATGCAGACGCGATGGCCATGATCGGCGAGGCCTCTCTCGACGGACGCGGCGTTGCGAGGAATGGCGCGGCCGCGCTCGTCTGGCTCCAGAAGGCCGCGGCAGCGGGGTCGGCGAATGCGGCCAGTGAACTGGCCAATCTCTATCAGACGGGAAACGTCGTGGCGCGCGACGAAGCCATGGCGGCCAGGTGGTATCGGAAGGCGGCCGCGCTGGGGTCGGACAGGGCAGCGATCGCTCTCGCGCTGGCGGCTGCGGCCCGCCCGGAACATCTAGCCCGGAACGCGCAGGCCGGGTACTGGCTGGCGCTCCCGCCGACGCCGGTGACAAAAGCCGCCGACAGCGCCGAGGCCGCGTTTGCGCCAACCGGGCGTGACGACGGCCGCGCCGCGTGGGAAGCGTTGTGCGCGCTCCACGAAGCGTTGAGAGGCGAGCCCTTTGCACAGTTCCAGACCGGCATCCTGTTCTGGCGCGGCGACGGGCTCACGCAGGACCGGGCGCTCGGGGATGCCTGGCTTCGGCGCGCGCAAGCCGCCTTCGCCGCACAGCCCGGTTGGCAGACTTACGCCGAAGCGACGCGTGCTGTCGAGGCCCGGGTGCGTGAGAGTCTCACCGCGGAGGAGAAGGATCGCGCCGACCTGCTTGCCGAACATCTGCTCGTTACGGTGAACGACCTCGCGTACTAGCGCGGCCCCCCCAGCCATGAGCCTCGCTCATGCCGCCCATGCAGAGATTTCGATTGTTGGGGGATTTTGGCAAACCTAGAGTGCGTTCGAACCCCATCCTTCGGGGCCGTTTCGGGACTGCTGCCGGTCGCGCTCATGCCGCCGCGCAGTCCCTTTCGACAGAGGAAAACGATGAACCGCTCCCCGTCCACGCTCCGCCTGCACATCGAACGCCGCCTGGCTTCAGCCGTGGCGCGCCTCTCGACGCTTTTCCGCCTTTCCGGTCAGACGACGCGCGTGGCCCGCGCAGCCGGTGTCGGCGCGGCCGCGCTCATCACCCTCGTCCCCGCCGCGCACGCCGACGCCATCGACACCATCGCGAAATCCGGCGTCGTGAAGATCGGCGTGTTCGAAGACTATCCGCCGTTCGGCTCCATCGGCCCCGACATGCAGCCGCAAGGCTACGACATCGATGTCGCCAACCTGATCGGCAAGGCGCTCCACGCCAAGGTCGAACTCGTGGCGGTGACGGGCGACAACCGCATGGCCTACCTCGCCGACCACAAGGCCGACATGCTGCTCTCGGTGGGCGAGACGCCCGAGCGCGCCAAGGTCATCGACTTCTCTCAACCGTATGCGCCGTACTACCTCGCGGTCTTCGGGCCGAAGGCGCTTGCCGTGAAGAACGCGGCCGACCTGGCCGGCAAGACCATCGCCGTGGCGCGCGGCACGCTGGAAGACCTGTCGGTCAGCAAGATCGCGCCGGCGAGCGCGTCCATCAAACGCTTCGACGACCCCAACGGCGCCATTTCTGCATTTATTTCTGGTCAGGTACAGTTGCTCGTGGTCGGCAACGACGTGGGCGCCACGATTCTCGCGCGCCATCCCGCCAACGACCCGGAACAGAAGTTTTCGCTCTTCAGCTCGCCCGACCACGTGGGCCTGAACAAGAACGAGCCGCGCCTCATGCAGCAGGTCAACAGCACGATTGCCCGCGCACGCAGGGACGGCACGATGAACGCAATTTCGCAGAAGTGGCTGCACGCGCCGCTGCCCGCCGATCTTTGAGATGGTCGGCGCGGCACGGCGCGCGCCGCCGTGCGCTGCGCGCTTTTGGACACGGTGATTCGCCTCGATGACTTACGCGTTTGATTTCAGCGGCTTCGGCCTCTATGCGGGCATGCTCGCGCGAGGGGCGGCCGTGACCGTGGGGCTCACCGCGGTTTCCACCGTGCTGGGCGGACTGGTGGGCGTGGCGGGCGCGAGCGTCGCCGTGTCGGGGCCGCGTGCGGCCCGTGCGGTGGTGGCCGCCTACGTCGAGCTGATCCGCAACACACCGTTTCTCGTGCAGCTCTTCTTCGTGTTCTTCGGACTGCCGAGCCTCGGCATCCACATCGACGAGGTGCAGGCCGCCGTGCTCGCCATGACGGTCAACCTGGGCGCGTACGCCACGGAAATCGTGCGCGCCGGTATCGACTCCATTCCTCGCGGCCAGGTGCAGGCCGCGATGGCGCTCGGGCTGCATCCGCGCCAGGTGTTTCGCCACGTCGTGCTGCCGCAGGCGCTCGCCAACGTGTTTCCGGCCTTGCTGGGCCAGGTGCTGATCGTGATGCTGGGCTCCGCCGTCGTCTCGCAGATTTCGGTACCCGACCTCACCTACGCGGCCAACTTCATTCAGTCACGTAACTTCCGCTCGTTCGAAAGCTACGTGATCATCACGGCGGCGTACCTCGTGCTCTCCATCGTGCTGCGCCAGGTGCTCAACCGGCTCGGCAAGCGGCTCTTTGCGGGGCGTGCGGCGCGCGCCGCATCGACAGCGGGCGGCGTGCCCGTCACGCGTCGCGGCAAGCTGTTCGCGCGCGCAGCCATGGCCGATGCCACCGCGGCTTCACCGACTCCTGCCTCGCACGTCTCCACGGAGCGCTCGTCATGATCGAATTCACGCTCTGGGACATCGCGCGCAATCTGGTCTTTGCCGCGCGCTGGACGGTTCTGCTCTCGCTCATCGCGTTCGTGGGCGGCGGCGTGGCGGGCCTCGTGCTGCTCGCCATGCGCGTGTCGCCCGTGGCATGGTTGCGCCGCGTGGTGGTGCTCTACGTCGAGCTGTTTCAGGGCACGCCGCTCCTGATGCAGCTCTTCCTCACGTTCTTCGGCCTGCCGCTCGTCGGCATCGACGTCTCGCCCTGGTTTGCGGCGACGGTCACGCTCACGCTCTACACGAGCGCCTATCTCGTCGACATCTGGCGCGGCTGCGTGGAAGCGGTGCCGCGCGGCCAGTGGGCCGCGGGCGCGAGCCTCGGCATGACCCACGGGCAGCAGCTGCGCTACATCGTCTGGCCGCAGGCCTTGAAGATCGCCGTGGCGCCGACCGTCGGCTTTCTCGTGCAGGTGGTGAAGAGCACGGCGCTCACCTCGATCATCGGTTTCGTCGAACTCACGAAGACGGGCACGATGATCACCAACGCCGCGTTCCGCCCGTTTCCCATTTACGGCATGGTGGCGCTCATCTATTTCGCGATGTGCTTTCCGCTGACGTGGTTGGCCCGTTCGCTCGAACGGCGTCAGCGGGTCGCGCAACGGTAGCGCTCATCCGGCCGCCTGGTCCCCCAGTCCCCCAGTCCCTTATCGCGCCACAGCCGAAGACGGGCAGGCGATGCCGAACGCGCACCGCCTGCCCGCCGTGCTCTTCAACCCTTCGCTCAATGCATCGCGGTCTGCGTGCCGTGGCGTATCTTCGCCACGTCGTCCGCGCTCACGGCCGGCGCGTGATTGTTCCAGCCCGCGCGGATGAACGTGAGCGCGTCCGCGATCTGGCGGTCCGTCAGCACCGACGCGAACTGCGGCATCGGATACGGCGCCGGAATGCCCTGAATCACGAGGTCCGGCGTGCCGTTCAGCGTGACGTTGATGAGCGACGACGCGTCCTTCTCCAGCACATTGGGGTTGCCCGCGAGCGGCGCCAGCATCGGCGCGAAGGCGCGGCCGTCGGTGCCGTGGCAGTGCATGCAGTAGGTGGCGTAGACCTTCGCGCCCGCGTCGCCGGCCGGCCGCGTGAGCGACACCTTCGTGGCCTGCGCGTCGTAGGCGTATTGCGGTTGCCCGTTGCCGCCCGCGGGCGCGAGCGACTTCAGGTAATGCGCGATCGCCCCGACGTCGCCATCCGTCATGGCCTGCGTGCTGTTGTTGATGACGTCGGTCATCGATCCGAACGCAGACGCATGCGCATTCGCGCCGGTCTTCAGGAACTGCGCGAGTTCGGCCTCGCTCCAGCGACCGAGCCCGACGTTGTGCTCGCCCGTCAGATTCGACGCATACCAGTTGTCGAGCAGCGCGCCGGAGAGAAAGAGACCGCCGCGTTCGTCGAGCGCCTTCTCCTGGAACAGCGCGCCGCGCGGCGTGTGGCACGAGCCGCAGTGGCCGAGGCTCTGGACCAGATACGCGCCGCGGTTCCACGCCACGTCCTCACCGCTCTTCGCCTGATAAACGCCCTTCTCGAGGAACACCGCGTTCCACAGCTTGAGCGGCCAGCGCATGCCGAGCGGCCACGGAATATCGGGCGCGCGGTTGGCCTGCTTCACCGGCGCTACACCGTGCATGAAGTACGCGTAGAGCGCCTTCGTGTCGTCGTCGCTGATCTTCGCGTAGGACGGGTACGGCATCGCGGGGTACAGGTTGTGGCCGTCCTTCGCCACGCCTTCGCGCAGCGCGTGCGCGAAGTCTTCTTCCGTGTAGCCGCCGATGCCCGTCTGCGGGTCGGGCGTGATGTTGGTGGTGTAGAGCGTGCCCATCGGCAGGGACATCGGCAGGCCGCCCGCGAACGGCTTGCCGCCCTTCGCGGTGTGGCACGCCACGCAGTCGCCCGCTTTCGCGAGGTACGCGCCGCGTGCCACCAGCGCGTCGTCGGCTGCGTTCGTCGCGGGGTTGTCTGCGGCGTGGGCTTGCGGTGCGAACAGGAGGGCGGCGGCGAGTGTGGCCACCGCGGTGGCGACTGCCGTGCTCACTGATGTAGCCACCCCGGCGGCCACCGCGGTGGTCACCGTCGTTGCATTGAATCGCTTCATCGTACGGTGCCTCCTGTCAGGCGGTTTGAGCATTCTGGAGCTGGCGGCCCACCGGCAATTGCCGCAGCCGCTTGCCGGTGGCCGCGTAGATCGCGTTGGTGATGGCAGGCGCGAGCGCCGCGGTGCCCGGTTCGCCGATTCCGCCCGGCGCTTCTGCGCTCTTCACGATGTGGACCTCGATGGGCGGCGTCTGGTCGATGCGCATGATCCGGTAGTCCGTGAAGTTGGTTTGCTCGACGCGACCGTTGCGAATCGTGATCTCGCCATACAACGCAGCCGTGATGCCGAAGATCACGCCTCCCTGGATCTGCGCTTCGATGGTCGACGGGTTCACGGCCATGCCGCAGTCCACGGCGCACACCACGCGGTTCACGGCCACGTCGCCCTGCTGATCCACGGTGACGTCGGCCACCATGCACAGATAGCTGCCGAACGCGTGCATGACCGACACGCCGCGGCCCTGCCCCTTCGGCAGCGCACTGCCCCAACCGGCCGCCTGCGTGGCGACGTCGAGCACGTGCGCCGCGCGCGGCGACTTGCCGAGCAGATCGCGCCGATACGTCACGGGGTCAGCCTTCGCCTGCGCAGCGAGTTCGTCGATGAAGCTCTCCACCACGAACGTGCCGCGCGTGGGACCCACGCCGCGCCAGAACGCGGTGGGCACCGTGTGCGGCTCGACCCGCACGTAATCGATCAGCTGGTTCGGCAGGTCGTAGGGCAGATCGGCTGCGACCTCCACGGCGTCGGGGTCCACGCCGTTCTTCACGGCAGGCGGCGCGAAGCGCGCCAGAATCGACGACCCCGCGATGCGATGCTGCCAGGCCACCGGCTTGCCGTTCGCGTCGAGCCCGGCCGAGAGCGTGTCGTAGTAATACGGGCGGTACATGTCGTGCTGGATGTCTTCCTCGCGCGTCCACACCACTTTCACGGGCGCGGTCACCTGCTTGCCGATCTTGAGCGCCTGCGTGATGGCGTCTACTTCGAGGCGCCGCCCGAAGCCGCCGCCCAGCAGAAAGTTGTGCACGACGATCTTGTCGGCGGGCAGCCCCGTGACCTTCACGCCCGCGTCCACGGCGCGCGTGGGCACCTGCGTGCCCACCCAGATGTCGCAGCCGTCCGGGCGCACGTGCACCGTGCAGTTGATCGGCTCCATCGTGGCGTGCGCGAGGAACGGCTGCTGGTAGACCGCATCAATGCGCGTCTTCGCCTCGCCGAATGCCTTGCCCACGTCGCCGTCTTTGCGGGCCACCGCGCCGTCGTGTTTCGAGGCATCGGCGAGATCGGCCACGATCTGCTGCATCGAAAGCGTTGCGGCCGGCCCCTCGTTCCATGTAACGACCAGCGCGGAGGCGCCGCGTTTCGCGGCCCACGTGTGGTCGCCGATCACGGCCACGGCATTGTCGATCTTCACGACCTGGCGCACGCCCGGAATCTTCTTCGCGTTCGTGTCGTCGACGGAAGCGACGGTGCCGCCGAACACGGGGCTGTTCACGATCGCGGCATAAACCATGTCCGGCAGCCGCACGTCGAAACCGAAGCGCGCCGTGCCGTCCACTTTCTCCGGCGAATCGAGGCGCTTCGTCGGCTTGCCGATCAGCGTGAACTGCTCGGGCTTCTTGAGCGGCACGTCCTGCGGCACGGGCAGCTTCGCCGCGGCATCGACGAGCTGGCCGTAGGCGATGCGCCGGTTCGTTTCCGCGTGCACGACCTCGCCCTTTTCAGCGTGACACGAGGCAGGGTCCACTTGCCACTGTTGCGCGGCGGCCGTCACGAGCAGCATGCGCGCGGTCGCGCCCGCGCGCCGCGCCGGCTCCCACGCATAGCGGATCGAGGTGGAGCCGCCCGTGAGCTGACCGCCCAGCAACGGGTCCATGAACAGCTTCTCGTTGGGCGGCGCGTGATCGAGCGTCACGCTTTCGAGCGGCACTTCGAGTTCCTCGGCCATCAGCATCGGAATCGACGTATAGACGCCCTGCCCCATTTCGACCTTCGGCATGACGAGCGTGACCTGGCCGTTGCGGTCGATCTGGACGAACGCGTTGGGTGCGAAAACGCCCGCGGGCGCGGGCTCGCTCGCGTCGCCGCCCACCACGGATTTGCGCGCCGCGCCGCCTGTATCGGCGGCTGCAGCGTTGTTTGCCGCGGCTTCGTCGCCGCTTGCAGCCCGTACGCTGAAGCCGAGCAGCAGACCGCCGCCGGCGAGCGCGCCCAGCGTCATGCCGGCCTTCAGGAACGTGCGGCGCGAGAAGCCGCTTTCGTGCGGAGCGAGCGTCGTGTGGGTGGCCTGTAGTGCTTCGGGTGCTTCGTCTTGTGCGTGCTTGCCTGCTTCAAGGAGTCCGCGCGACATGTCACGCCTCCTTCGCGGCATGCTTGATCGCCGCGCGAATTCGGTTGTAGGTGCCGCAGCGGCAGATGTTGCCGGCCATGGCGGCGTCGATGTCGGCATCCGTGGGTGCGGGGTTTTGCGCGAGCAGCGCAGCGGCCGCCATGACCTGACCCGACTGGCAATAGCCGCACTGCACCACATCGACTTCACGCCATGCCTGCTGGATCTTCTGGC
The DNA here is from genome assembly GCF_034424375.1 of Paraburkholderia kururiensis. NCBI lineage: Bacteria > Pseudomonadati > Pseudomonadota > Betaproteobacteria > Burkholderiales > Burkholderiaceae > Paraburkholderia > Paraburkholderia kururiensis. The sequence goes on from NZ_CP139965.1 coordinate 6,099,411, forward strand.
CGGCGGGCGTCGCCCCCACGGCTTCGATCGTCGTGATCTTCTTGTCGCCTACCGCGGCCACGGGCAAGACACAGGAACGCACAGCCGCGCCGTCGAGATGCACTGTGCAGGCGCCGCACTGTGCAATGCCACAGCCGAACTTGGTCCCCGTCAGCCCGACGAGATCGCGCAGCACCCAGAGCAGGGGCATATCGGGCGGAGCGTCCACCGTGTGCGTCTCGCCGTTAATGTTTAGCGTTGTCATGAACAACTCCGATTGTGGGTTATTGTTTGTGGACACGGACCAATGACGGACCATGCGGATGAACTGTTCTGCATCCCGCACGGATAGGCGCGTGGATACCGATTGAAGACCGGTGTAACGCGATTGCACTGCAAAAAAATGCAGTGAATCGGGACTGCATGGAGAGCAAATCGGAAGCGGCAAAAAATTGTAGCCGCTGCGGGCAAGACGCGTCGCCAGACTGCACAATGCCGCATGAGGCACATGCATTGCATGCCATTCCACCTTCGAGACGCAGCACCTGCATTACGGTGCATTGCATTGCGTCCTTCACCGATCACCGACAGGAGTTCCGTCATGAACGAACAGCGCGCCATCCAGTTCCTCACTGAAGTGCGCAAGCCGCTGCTCGCGCTCCACAAGGCGATACTCGACCACGAACGCGCGTCCTACGAAGCGGAGTACGGCCCCACGACTGCGGCAAGCTTCCTGCAGGTTCTCATCAACGGCGAGGCGTTTCGCTGGATCACGCCGTTGTCCACGGTCATCGCCAACATCGACGAAACGCTGGACGACAAAGAAGCCACTGCCGACGACCGCATCGGCGCCGCACAGGCCGTCACGGCGCTGTTCGGCAACGAAGGCATGCAGCAGGCGTTTCTGGAACGGTATCGGGCGCTGCTGCAACAGAGCCCCGCCGTGCTTCACGAGCACGGACGCGTGGCGCAGGTACTGCGAACCGTGGAAGCCGCCTAGCGCACAGACCACCGGCGCTCGACCTGTTCATTGCTTTCATCCTTCGCGAGGCCTCTTCATGCACCCGTGGCTGCTCGATCAGCGTTATCTCTTCCAGGGGCAATCGGTCCGCTTTCGCGTAAGCGGCAGCGGCCGGCCGCTCGTGCTGATTCACGGCACGCCGTTTTCGTCGTGGGTGTGGCACCGCATTGCGCCGTGGCTCGAATCGATCCGCACGGTCTACGTGTATGACCTGCTGGGTTACGGTCAGTCGGAGCAGCGCTCGGGACAGGACGTCTCGCTCGGCGTGCAGAACGAGTTGTTCGCCCAACTCATCGCGCACTGGCAACTGGACCACCCCGACGTGATCGCGCACGACTTCGGCGGCGCCACGGCGCTACGCGCGCATCTCATCAACGGATGCGAGTACCGCAGCCTGACGTTGATCGACCCGGTCGCCGTGGCGCCGTGGGGCTCGCCGTTCGTGCGGCACGTGCGCCAGCACGTCGATGCGTTTGCGGGTATGCCGCCGTATATCCATGAAGCGGCGGTCAAAGCGTACGTGCGCGGCGCCGTGGCGCGCGCCCTTCCGGAAGACGAGCTACAGCCCTATGTGACGCCGTGGCTGGGCGAAACGGGCCAGGCCGCGTTCTATCGCCAGATTGCGCAGATGGACCAGCGCTACACGGACGAAGTGGAACCGCACTACGGCGCCATTCGCTGCCCGGTACAGATTCTTTGGGGCGAAGACGATCAATGGATTCCGCTTGAACGCGGCAGGCACCTCGCGAGCGTGATTCCGTCGGCGCGGTTTCAGCCCGTGCCGAACGCGGGACATTTGATGCAGGAGGATGCACCCGAGGCCATCGTCGCAGCGGCACTGGCGTTCCTGCACCAGTGAACTTAGGTGCATGCAGGTCGAGACGCGGGTGGTCTCGACTCATGCACGATCGTGCCGTGCAACTTACTGCACTTTGCGCCCGCTTCTGCGCGCCACCGGCGCGGTCTCAGGTGACGAAGGCTTCGCACCCGCATTGAGCTTTCTCCACAACGTCGTCTTGCTGATGCCGAGCATGGCGCAGACCTGATCGCGGTCGCCATGGCAGGCATCCAGTGCAGCGCGAATCTCGTCGGCTTCGACGCGCCGGCTGCGTTCGCGCAACGAAAGTGCAGCCGACGTCGGCGCGCTGCTCCCGGCATCCGCGGCTTCGGGTTCTGCCGGCTCGTTATCGAAAAGTTCGGGCGCAATGGCGTGCAGCACCTCGCGCGTCAGCGTCGCGTTCGCTGAGTCCGCTGCATCGGCGGAATCCGCCAGTTCCACTGCCGCGCGCTCGATCACGTTCTGCAATTCGCGTACGTTGCCGGGCCAACTGTGGCGGCAAAGCGGTTCGCGTGCCGGCGCGAGTATCGCCGCGGCGTCTGCGAGGCGACTCACGCGCGGTGCGAGCCGCGCTTCACGGCGCGCCGCGGCCAGCAGCAGTTCCGCGGCGAGCGGCATGATGTCCGCCGTGCGTTCGCGCAGCGGCGGCAGTGCGATGTTCAGGATGTTGAGACGGTAGTAGAGGTCTGCGCGAAACTCGCCGGTCTCGATGGCATCCGTGAGCGCGCGGTGCGTCGCGGCCACGATGCGCACGTCCACGCGGGTGGGCTCGGTGGCGCCGAGGCGAATCACCTCGCGCTCCTGCAGCACGCGCAGCAGCCGGCTCTGCAAGGACAACGGCATCTCGCCGATCTCGTCGAGAAACAGCGTGCCGCGATGGGCCGCTTCGATGAGACCGGCTTTGCCGCCGCGCCGCGCACCGGTGAACGCGCCCTCCTCGTAGCCGAACAGTTCGCTTTCGAGCAGCGCCTCGGGAAACGCTCCGCAGTTGATCGCCACGAACGGAAACTCGCGGCGGCCGCTCGCGCGGTGCAGGCCCTGCGCCACCATTTCCTTGCCGGTGCCGCTCTCGCCGCGAATCAGGACGGTGGCGTCCGACACCGCGTAGCGCAGCGCAAGCTGCCTCGCCCGTTGCATGGCGGGCGATTCGCCCACCAGATCGTCCAGCCGGTAGCGCGCCACGAACTGCGGCGCGCGCTGACGCGAGCGCAGCGTGCGGTCGAGCCGCTCCACGGCGCGCGACTCCTGGAAGGTCAGCACGGTGCCGGTCATCACGCCCTTGTCGACAATCGGCCCGCGATGCAGAACGTAGCTCGAACCGCGCACCGTTTCCAGCGACTCGCCCTGCCCGTCGGGCCCGAACACGGCCATGTCGCGCACGGTGGCGGCCACGTCGGGCGCGAGGTCCGCGAACCGGCGCCCCGTACAGACGGTCGGGTCGATGCCGAGCACATTGGCGAGCCGCTGGTTGATGGCCTCGACGCGGCCAGCCGCGTCGAGCGCCACGACGCCGTCGCGCAGATGCTGGAGCACGTTGTCGAGCCGCTGCCGCCGCACGCCCTCGCGCCAGGTGGCCTGGGCCACGTCGAGCGCGTTGTCGAATGCGGCCTGCACGGACGCGCGCGAGTAGAGAAACACGGCGGCCAGCCCGGCACGCGCCGCCAGATCCGTCACGAGGCCGGGGCCCACGATGGTGCCTACGCCGCGGTCGCGCAGATCCAGCACGCAGGTCTCCGCGTCCTGAGCCGATTGGTACGAGGCGAACACGACGTCGATGCCGTACGCAGCCACGAAACGGCGCACCTCGGGCGGCGTTTCGCCGTACGTCACCAGCGCGACGGACGACGACGCATCGCGCCGCGCCCGCGCCAGCGCATGCATCACGTCGAAGCCGGTGGGCATGACGAGCACTACCGGCACGTCGATGCGCGCCTTCAGATAGGTTCCGTTCGAGCCCGCGGCCACCACCACGTCGGGCCGGTTCGCGCCGGCCGCGGCAATTTCGTTCGCGGCGTCCTCGTAGCCTCGGGAGACGATGCGCAGGTCGGCGCGCTCGATGTATTCGGAGGCGATGTCGCGAAACAGATCGCGCAGGCGGCTGATGCCGATGGCCCACACGCGGGGTCGCGGGCCGGGTTCGGGAAGACGGTTCATGGAGAGGTGAGGCAACGTCGACGGCTCGGTGCTGCCGGGATGGCAGGCGGTCCGGCTGCCATTATGGATGATGAGTTGCTATTTTGAAATTCGATATTTCATAGATGAAACGCAGGCCCATCGCGGTAGAGCTGGCAAGCGAGTCGCATTCGCCGCGAAATCAACGGTTTAATGTTTCGCGGCACACCCGGCTTGGCACTGGCCCAGTCCTTGCAGTAACTGCGCCGCCAGAACCGGCTCTCGTCGATTGCTCTCATTGGCCCAGACCGGTTTTCTCCGCTCATTCTCATTGCGCGCCGACGCGCCGCCCCAAGGAGACGAACCATGAACAACCCATCCCTCGCCAGCGCAGGCGCCCGCTTCCGCGCGGTCGTCGCCACCGAGCAGCCGCTGCAGGTGGTCGGCGCGATCACCGCCTATGCCGCGAAAATGGCCGAAGCCGTCGGCTTCAAGGCGCTCTATCTGTCAGGCGGCGGTGTCGCGGCGAACTCGCTCGGCGTGCCCGACCTCGGCATCAGCACGATGGACGACGTGCTCATCGACGCCCGCCGCATCACGGACGCCACGCCGCTGCCGCTGCTCGTCGATATCGACACGGGCTGGGGCGGCGCCTTCAACATCGCGCGCACCGTGCGCTCGTTCATCAAGGCCGGCGTGGCCGCGGTCCACCTGGAAGACCAGGTCGGCCAGAAGCGCTGCGGCCATCGTCCGGGCAAGGAATGCGTGCCCAAGGAAGAAATGGTGGACCGCGTGAAAGCCGCCGTGGACGCCCGCACCGACGACCAGTTCGTGATCATGGCCCGCACTGACGCAGCCGCCGCTGAAGGGCTCGATGCGGCCATTGAGCGCGCCGTCGCATACGTGGAAGCCGGCGCGGATATGATCTTCCCGGAAGCCATGAAGACGCTGGACGACTACCGCCGCTTCAAGGCCGCCGTGAAGGTGCCGATTCTCGCGAACCTCACGGAATTCGGCAGCACACCCTTCTTCACCGTGGACGAGTTGCGCGACGCGAACGTCGATATCGCGCTCTACTGCTGCGGCGCGTATCGCGCCATGAACGCGGCAGCGCTGAACTTCTACGAAACCGTGAAACGCGACGGCACGCAAAAGGCCGCGGTGCCGACCATGCAGACGCGCGAGGATCTCTACCGCTATCTCGGCTATCACGCGTACGAGCAGAAGCTCGACGCGCTGTTCGCCGGCAAAAAGTAACCCCCATACCAAGACTGAGGACGACACCATGAGCGAAGCAGACAACACCACCGCAACCGCAGGCGGCTTCAAACCCAAGAAATCCGTCGCGCTTTCCGGCGTGACCGCGGGCAACACCGCGCTGTGCACCGTGGGCCGCACCGGCAACGACCTGCACTACCGCGGCTACGACATCCTCGACATCGCCGGCGCCTGCGAATTCGAGGAAGTCGCTTACCTGCTCGTGCACGGCAAGCTGCCCAACGCCGCCGAACTCGCCGCCTACAAGACGAAGCTCAAGGCCCTGCGCGGCCTGCCCGCGAACCTGAAGGCGGCGCTCGAGTGGATCCCGGCCTCGGCGCATCCGATGGACGTGATGCGCACCGGCGTCTCCGTGCTGGGCACCGTGCTGCCCGAGAAGGACGACCACAACGTGCCCGGCGCACGCGACATCGCCGACCGCCTGATGGCCTCGCTCGGCTCCATGCTGCTGTACTGGTACCACTATTCGCACAACGGCCGGCGCATCGAGGTGGAAACCGACGACGACTCCATCGGCGGCCACTTCCTGCACCTGCTGCACGGCACCGAGCCGCGCCAGTCGTGGGTCGATGCCATGCACGTGTCGCTCAACCTCTACGCCGAGCACGAGTTCAACGCCTCGACCTTCACGGGCCGCGTGATCGCCGGCACGGGCTCGGACCTGTATTCGGCCATCACGGGCGCCATCGGCGCGCTGCGCGGGCCGAAGCACGGCGGCGCCAACGAGGTCGCCTACGAGATCCAGTCGCGCTACCAGACGCCCGACGAGGCCGAAGCCGACATCCGCCAGCGCGTGGCGAACCGCGAAGTGGTGATCGGCTTCGGCCACCCGGTCTACACGATCTCGGACCCGCGCAACAAGGTCATCAAGGACGTCGCTAAAAAACTCTCGAAGGAAGCCGGCGACATGAAGCTGTTCAACGTCGCCGAGCGGCTCGAAAGCGTGATGTGGGACGCCAAGAAGATGTTCCCCAACCTCGACTGGTTCAGCGCGGTCTCGTATCACATGATGGGCGTGCCCACGGCCATGTTCACGCCGCTCTTCGTGATCTCGCGCACCTCCGGCTGGAGCGCGCACATCATCGAGCAGCGCATCGACAACAAGATCATCCGCCCCAGCGCGAATTACACGGGGCCGGAGAACCTCAAGTTCGTGCCCATCGAGAAACGCTGACACGCCACGCGAGCGGCGGTGTAACGTACTCCCGTACCACGCCGCTCGCCTGTGCCTGATTGTGCGACGAGGAGTGTTGTGCCGCACCTCGTCCGATCGGCCGATTGACCCGCCGCGCCCCTGCCCCCGATCATGACGATCATTTCCGCCCCCGCAATGCCATGAATACCGCCTATCGCAAACCCCTGCCCGGCACCCGGCTCGACTACTTCGATGCACGCGCCGCCGTCGACGCCATTCAGCCCGGCGCCTGGGACACGCTGCCCTACACGTCACGCGTGCTCGCCGAAAACCTCGTGCGCCGCTGCGATCCCGCTACGCTCACCGAGTCGTTGAAGCAGCTGATCGAGCGTCGGCGCGATCGCGACTTTCCGTGGTTTCCCGCACGCGTGGTCTGTCACGACATTCTTGGGCAGACCGCGCTCGTCGATCTGGCGGGGCTGCGCGATGCCATCGCGTCGCAAGGCGGCGAGCCGGCCCAGGTGAATCCGGTCGTGCCGGTGCAGTTGATCGTGGACCACTCGCTTGCCGTGGAATGCGCGGGTTTCGATCCGGACGCGTTCGCGAAAAACCGCGCCATCGAAGATCGCCGCAACGAAGACCGCTTCGACTTCATCAACTGGACGAAGCGGGCCTTTCGCAACGTCGACGTGATTCCGCCGGGCAACGGGATCATGCATCAGATCAACCTCGAGAAGATGTCGCCAGTGATCCAGGTGAGCGACGGCGTGGCCTACCCTGACACCTGCGTCGGCACCGACAGCCACACGCCGCACGTCGATGCGCTGGGCGTCATCGCCATCGGCGTGGGCGGCCTGGAGGCCGAGAACGTGATGCTGGGCCGCGCGTCGTGGATGCGCCTGCCCGATATCGTCGGCGTCGAGCTGACGGGCCGGCGGCAACCCGGCATCACGGCCACCGACATCGTGCTCGCGCTCACCGAATTCCTGCGCAAGGAAAAGGTGGTGGGCGCGTATCTGGAATTCCGCGGCGAAGGCGCCGCGACGCTCACGCTGGGCGACCGCGCGACGATCTCCAACATGGCGCCCGAATACGGCGCCACGGCAGCGATGTTCTTCATCGACAGCCAGACCATCGACTACCTGCGCCTGACGGGCCGCGACGACGCACAGGTTCAGCTGGTCGAAACGTATGCCAAAACCGCGGGCCTCTGGGCGGATTCGCTCGCCCATGCCCAGTACGAACGCGTGCTCAGGTTCGATCTATCGAGCGTGGTCCGCAACATGGCGGGACCGTCCAATCCGCACCGACGGCTACCCACTTCGGCGCTTGCCGAACGCGGTATCGCTGGCAAATGGGAGGACGTGCCGGGCCAGATGCCCGATGGCGCGGTGATCATCGCCGCCATCACGAGCTGCACGAACACCAGCAATCCGCGCAACGTGATCGCCGCCGCGCTGCTCGCGCGTAATGCGAACGCGCGCGGGCTCACGCGCAAGCCGTGGGTCAAGAGTTCGCTCGCGCCGGGGTCGAAGGCGGTCGAACTCTATCTCGAAGACGCGGGGCTCCTGCCCGAACTGGAAAAACTCGGCTTCGGCATCGTGGCGTTCGCCTGCACGACGTGCAACGGCATGTCGGGCGCGCTCGATCCGGCCATCCAGAAAGAGATCGTCGAGCGCGACCTGTATGCCACGGCAGTGCTCTCCGGCAACCGCAACTTCGACGGCCGCATTCATCCGTACGCGAAGCAGGCGTTTCTCGCCTCGCCGCCGCTCGTGGTGGCCTACGCGATTGCGGGCACGATCCGTTTCGATATCGAGCGCGACGTGCTGGGCACCGGTCCGCAGGGCGAGCCGGTCTATCTTAAGGATATCTGGCCGTCCGACGAGGAGATCGATGCGATCGTCGCGCAGAGCGTGAAGCCCGAGCAGTTCCGCCGCGTCTACGAACCGATGTTCGCCGCTACCGCAACGAGCGCCGAGCCGATCAGCCCGCTCTACGACTGGCGCCCCCAGAGCACGTACATTCGCCGGCCGCCGTACTGGGAAGGTGCGCTCGCCGGCGTACGCACGTTGCAAGGCCTGCGGCCGCTCGCCGTGCTGGGCGACAACATCACGACGGACCACCTCTCGCCTTCGAACGCGATCCTGCCGGACAGCGCCGCGGGCGAATACCTCGCGAAAATGGGCCTGCCCGAAGAGGACTTCAACTCGTACGCGACGCACCGCGGCGACCACCTCACGGCGCAGCGCGCGACGTTTGCGAACCCCACGCTCGTCAACGAAATGGCCGTGGTGGACGGCAGCGTGAAGAAGGGGTCGCTCGCGCGCATCGAACCGGAAGGCAAGGTCGTGCGGATGTGGGAAGCCATCGAGACCTACATGGAGCGCCGGCAGCCGCTCATCATCGTGGCGGGCGCCGACTACGGCCAGGGCTCGTCGCGTGACTGGGCCGCGAAAGGCGTGCGGCTCGCAGGCGTGGAAGCCATCGTGGCCGAGGGCTTCGAGCGCATCCACCGCACCAACCTGATCGGCATGGGCGTGCTGCCGCTCGAGTTCAAGGCCGGCGTGAACCGGCTCACGCTCGGCATCGACGGCACCGAAACGTTCGACGTAATCGGCGAGCGCAAGCCGCGTGCGGATCTCACGCTGGTGATCCATCGCCGCAACGGCGAGCGCGTCGAGGTGCCCGTCACCTGCCGGCTCGATACGGCCGAGGAAGTGTCGATCTACGATGCGGGTGGCGTGCTGCAACGCTTCGCGCAAGACTTCCTCGCGCAGTCGAAAGCGGCGGTCTGAACGAGACGGAAAACGAAGGGAAACGACACCACCATGGCTCACCTACCCCAGATCCGCATTCCCGCCACGTACATGCGCGGCGGCACCAGCAAGGGCGTGTTCTTTCGCCTCGACGATCTGCCCGAGGCCGCGCGCGTGCCGGGCGCGGCGCGCGACGCGCTGCTGTTGCGCGTGATCGGCAGCCCCGACCCGTACGGCAAGCAGATCGACGGCATGGGCGGCGCGACGTCGAGCACGAGCAAGACCGTGATCGTGGCGAAGAGCAGCCGGCCCGATCACGACGTGGACTACCTGTTCGGCCAGGTCGCCATCGATCGCGCGTTCGTCGACTGGAGCGGCAACTGCGGCAACCTCTCGGCCGCCGTGGGGCCTTTCGCGATTGCCAACGGCCTCATCGACTCGAGCCGCCTTCCGCACGATGGCGTGGCCGTCGTGCGCATCTGGCAAGCCAATATCGGCAAGACCATCGTGGCACACGTGCCCATGACGGCGGGCGCCGTGCAGGAGACCGGCGACTTCGAACTGGACGGCGTGACGTTCCCCGCCGCCGAGGTCCAGCTCGAATTCATGGACCCGGCCGCCGAGGAAGAAGGCGCAGGCGGCGCGATGTTCCCCACGGGCCATCTCGTGGACGACCTGGAGGTGCCGGGCGTCGGCACGCTCAAGGCGACCATGATCAATGCCGGCATTCCGACCATCTTCGTCAATGCCGACGCCATCGGCTACACGGGCACCGAGTTGCAGGACGCCATCAACGGCGACCCGAAGGCGCTCGCCATGTTCGAGACCATCCGCGCGCACGGCGCGCTGCGCATGGGGCTCATCGAGCAGCTGGACGAGATCGCCACGCGTCAGCACACGCCGAAGGTGGCGTTCGTGGCGAAGCCGGCGGACTACGTGGCGTCGAGCGGCAAACGCGTCGCCGCGGGCGACGTCGACCTGCTGGTGCGCGCGCTCTCCATGGGCAAGCTCCACCACGCGATGATGGGCACGGCGGCCGTGGCCATCGGTACAGCCGCCGCCATTCCGGGCACGCTGGTGAATCTCGCGGCGGGCGGCGGTCCGCGCGAGGCGGTGCGCTTCGGCCATCCGTCGGGCACGTTGCGCGTGGGCGCCGAGGCAAGGCAGATCGACGGCGAGTGGAAGGTCACCAAGGCGGTGATGAGCCGCAGCGCGCGCGTGCTGATGGAGGGTTGGGTGCGGGTGCCGGGGGATACGGTATAGAGGCGTAACCTTCGCGCCGGCGGTGAACTTCCGACGCTCGCCACCCCGCTCCGGGTTGTCTCGTGCCCTCCGCCCCCCAAAAGGGCGCGATCAGGCATTTGACGTACGGTGAGAAGCCCGCACGCGACGAAAAATAGTCGCAGTATGCAATCTAAAGTTTGTGCGGCGCTGATATTTCAGCGCCGCTTGCCGAACGACGGGCAGCAATTGTCACAACAGATTTAAAAATTACAATTGTTAAAATCAACACGAAGCCAACGTGAAAACATCATTGTCTGCGTAGCGCTGCGATGTTCGCCTCTGTTATCTGATCAGACGGATCCACCAGCGGCCAGGCAATCCAGCAAAGAAAAAACCGATAATTACGTGACTCCCCTATAATTCCCGACCGCGAACAAACAAACGGGGGATGCGATGTCGCTTTACGTTAGCAAAAAATGCCGACACGGTACGATGCTGTTCAATTCAAACGATGAATTTGTTGGGCGGAGCCTTTCCCTATACGGAGAATGGTCGGAGCCTGAGCCGTTCCTGTTTGCGCAAATGGTCCGGGAAGGCAACACGGTGGTCGAAGCAGGAGCCAATATCGGCTCGCATACGGTCATGCTATCAAGGACGGTTGGGGACACCGGGCTCGTATTCGCGTTCGAACCACAGCGTCACACATTCCAGTTGTTGTGTGCAAATCTCGCTCTCAATGAGCGGCTGAATGTGCGAGCGATGCAATGTGCAGTGGGCGACGAAGAAGGCACCGTCGAATTTCCCGTCATCGATCCGCGTCAACGGAATAATTTCGGCGCTTCGTCGCTGCTGCTGCAGGGCTTGCCTAGTGAGCAGGTTGCATTGCGCTCCATCGATTCGCTTCACCTACCGAGGCTCGATTTCCTGAAGGCGGATGTCGAAGGATTCGAAGCGAATGTTATTCGTGGCGCACAAAAGACCCTCGGCGAACACCGACCGATCGTCTATCTGGAGTACCTGAACCACTACACCGGCGACAGTTCGAAGACATTTCTCAAACTATTCTCTTCACTGAACTACCGCGTTTGGTATTTCATCACTCCGGTGTTCAATCGGCTGAATTTTTTTGGCAACACAGAAAACGTGTTCGACGGCATCTGGTCGTTCGACTTGATCTGCATTCCTCGCGAACGCGGCGAGATGAGCGGCCTCGTGGAAGTGCTCCCGGACAACGAAGGTTTCTGCCATGATCCGGACGCATGGCGAAGCGTTCGGTTCGAGTCTGCGTAGCCAAGGCGGCGACCAGCACAAATTTGTGGCGGCCGTTCCGGCCGCCGTCCACAGCTGCACTACGTGGCACACGAAAACTGCCGCGGCAGACGGAAGACTACGACCGGACCATACCGCTCAGGAATTCCGTAACGCTCTTCACGTCGCGGTAATTGGGCAAATCAGAACGAACGATCAATCCGACCAAGAAGTTTCATTGATGCCCAAGGCATAAACCCGTGCTGGACGGAATTGCCACGCCAACGCAAAGTGAATCTATCCGAAAAGCATATTCTGATTATTGTCCACTGCCGTTGACAATTATTCACAACAACACTGCCGCTTGCTCATATTATTATTCTCGCACGACAACAGGGCAATTAATTCGACACGAATAGGTTATAAGTTCGATAAATCATCAATCATTGCCGCCGTGTAACGACAACCAAGCGAAACACTTAATTATGTCTCGCACCTTTCCTCTTAAGGATCTGTTATGACGGTTCGTACACCAGTAATTGTTGACGGAAGTGGCAATTTTTCCGCGCTATCTTCGAGCGATACATTGCCAGCAACGGCAATAGGCATTTCCAGAAATGCCGGCAACCTGTTGAATGCAGCTAGCGACGGCGGCTTGTTCGCGAGCCCTCCGCCGTTCCTCACATGGGAAATCGGAACAACATTGCAGCCCAACGGAGGAAAGGGAATTGACGAAGGAACGTGGTGGCGACTGGATCTTTCGGTGCAGCCCAACGGGTCGATTCCTGGCGCCTCGATCACCTCGGATGGGTATTTGCAGTTGCAGCCCGGGTTTTATCTCATAACGTTCGATGGTGTGCTCAACACCACCGCATCTACCGGGCAGTACAAATCCTCTTTCATGACCAGTCGGCAATATGGATACCCTGGCATTTATCAGGACTCGATAATCAATTATGCCAACCTGAATGGTTCAGGAGGTGCCATTTCCTTGTCGATGTCACGACTCTGCAACTGCAACATCTATACCGACGTTTGCTCGTTCGGTTATGACAAGGGCTCGGATGGCAGCGCGGCATTGCACGGGTTCATCTCAGTTATCCAGTTCATGCCGTAATGCGAGTCAACCCGAGTGTATGACACACAGGGATGGCGCGAAGCGCTTTCGCCGAAGCCCTGTAGATTGCATCCAATACGACCGGGGCTCTGATGAGCGTCCGGGCGCTATTTTTGCGTGAGCTTTGCGCCGGAACCGTTCCGTGGCGCGAGTTGCTTCGCTGCACGGTTCCGGACGGCAAGCCAATGTGGATAAGCGCCAAAGAGCAACGGTGTCCGATCAACATTCACCCATTCTGACTCCGCAAATACGCCATCGGATCCACCGGCTTGCCGTCCCGCCGCACCTCGAACAGCACGGCGGCGCGGGCGCGATTGTCGGCGCCCATCTCGGCGATCTGCTGGCCCTGACGCACGATGTCGCCCGTCTTCACGAGCAGCCGGCGGCTATGGGAGTAAGCCGTCAGAAAGTCCTTGTTGTGCTGGACGATGATGAGGCTGCCGTATTCATTGAGACCCGTGCCCGCGAACATGACCTTGCCGTCGGCGGCGGCGCGCACGGGGTCGCCTTCCTTGCCGCCGATCTCGATGCCCCGGTTCTCGCCGGGCTGGAACGGCTCCACCACCTGGCCCTGCGCGGGCCACGCAAGCGACACGGCAAAAGCGTGACGCGAAACCGCTGAAGCCACGCCGCGAGCGTCCGCGCCGCCGCTCGCCTGCACCGGTACGGTCTGGCGCGACACGATACGCAGCGTCTGGCCCGGCTTGATGCGGCTGGACGGCTTCAACCGGTTCCACGCCGCGAGGTCTTTCACGGAGCATCCGTGGCTCTGGGCAACGCGCGGCAGGGTGTCACCGCGCCGCACCCTGTAGAAAGCGGTCTTCGTCACGACCATCGTCGTGCTTGCGCCAGCCGCTCCCCGACCTCCGTCCGGCCCGGCATCCGACGTCGTCGCGCCCGGTGTTGCATTCGTGCCCGAGGCCACCGGATCGGGCACCACCGAAGGTTGCTCCGGATTCGCCGCGCAGCCGGCCAGCACGACCGCGAGGCAGAGAGCGCCGGCGACGCCCGCTCTCGACCTGTGGAAACTGGTGAAACGACTTCTCGCCATCTCTCGCTTGACTCCTGCTCGAAATGTCCGCAGTTGCCGCGCCTCTGGACGCGGCGCCGGCGCCATCCGTCGCCCTATGAAAGGAACGTGGCGTTTCTGCTGTCAAAATTGCACAAAATGGCCTGATATGGCCCCAAGTTCACGCAACATTGTAAAGTGCACATGACAGTCGACGGGCCGTTTCAAACACTCTGATACAAATGTTTATCGACCCCAATCAAGCCGAACGCATATTGCGCACCGCCCGGTATCCGGCAAAGGTCCGCCTTATAACGCCACATAACGGCAAGGACAGACGCAACTTGAGCCCGGGCAGTTGCGCTCGGGAATAGCCGTTTCAAACAGGGCAGACGCGAGAGCGAATCGGGACTTCGTGCGCAGGAACGAAAAAGCCCGCTGCCGCGCGGCCTGCAAGGCAAGCCGGCGAGCAACGGGCCAGTATGAAAAGGGGCGCGCCATACCGCGCGCCGGAAAAACATCCTTCCGTCTTAGAACTTGTGGCGAATCGCCGCGCGGAACGCGAACTGGTGTTGCGACGACGACACGCCGGCCGAACCCGGAATGTAGGCGTCGTCGAGCGCCGTGCCGGTCCGGTCGCCGGCCACCTTCTGATAGGCGCCCTGCAGATAGAAGTCGGTGCGCTTCGACAGGTTGTAGTCCGCCATCAGGCCGAACGTGTGGTACTTCGGCTCGGGATTGCCCGTCGAGGCGTCGAACTTCGACAGCGTGTAGATGTACTGCGCGCCCACGAAGAACGACGGCGTCAACTGGTACTTGCCGTTCACTTCGAAGTTCTGATACTTGAGCGACGACGGATTCTCGCCCGACGGCAGCGCGATCGAACCCACGTAGGCCGAACTCACCGGCTGCGTCACGTTGGTGTTCGTGTACACGAAGCCGAGGGTCGCCGGCCCGAACGTGTAATTGACGCCGCCGCCGAAAATGCGCAGACGCTTCGAGTCGAAGTTCTCGTCGTCGCCGGGACCGGCAATCGCGCCGCCCGAGGTCGTGCCTGGGTTGTTGGCCTGCAGGTAGGCCGCGGCCACGAGCAGACCGCCGGTCGCGTACTGGGCGCCCACGCTGTACTGTCGATTGTTCGCGAAGTTCGTCGAGTTGCTGAAGCTGTATGTGCCGCCGAACTGGAAGCCCGAGAGGTCCGGGCTCGCGTACTTCACCGTGTTGTTGACGCGGAAGGAGTTGTCCGTGTTGTCGTTGTCGTACGGGTGCGAGAGCAGGTAGCCGCCCCAGTTGCCGTTGGCCGTGGTCTGCGCCAGGTAGTCCACCAGCGAGTCGTACTGGCGACCCAACGTAACCGCTCCGTACTGGCTCGAGGTCAGGCCGACGAACGCCTGACGCCCGAACATCCGGCCGCCCTGGCCGAGCCGGCCCGAGTTGACGTCAAAGCCGTTTTCCAGCGTGAAGATGGCCTTGAGGCCGCCGCCCAGATCTTCCGAGCCCTTCAGGCCCCAGCGGCTGCCCTGGGCATAGCCGCTCGCCAGCTGATACGCCGAGTGACCGCCCGAGTTGCTCGTGTAGTTGAAACCTTCGTCGATCACCCCGTACAGCGTCACGCTGCTCTGGGCGAACGCGGGTGCCGCGAAAGCGGCGAAGGCGGTGGATACGGCAAGCGCGATGACCTGTTTTTTCATGGATATCTCCGTTCCCTTTTTCGCTATTTGTTTTCACTCTTCTGACGTGCGGCTTTCAGAAACGAGTGGTCTTTGATGTCGCCGGCCGGGCCGTCTTGAAGCGTCCTCGAAGCCGTGCGAGATAGCGGAGATGATCGTTGCACGCCGAATTGGGCACGTCCATTGGGGGCCGTTGCCCGCAACGAAACCGTTGCGAAATGCCCACGTGCGGTGCATGGATCGGGCAATCGGTCCTCCTCCCAAGAGACACCGGGCTACTTGGCTAATCGCGGCAACCGTTCGTAACATCCCCACCGGCCACTCCTCACCTTTTCAGGAACTCTGCGAGCGCACCAGGGTCATCCCTAACCTTCGGTGTCGTTCCATGCGGGCGACGCCGTCCGTCGCTGTGCCGTCGAACCGCCTCTGCCGTTCCTCTTCGTCGGCATCGCTCCCGCTTTCCTTCGCGCGGCGCCCGTTGTCCGCATCGCGCACGTCGTCGTTGCCCTGAATGCCCATGCAAGCTTCCGCGTCTTCGCGTCTTGTCGAACTCGATTTTTTCCGCGGGCTCGTGCTGCTCGTGATCGTCGTCGACCATATCGGCGGCAGCATCCTCTCGCGGTTCACGCTGCACGCCTACGCGCTCTGCGACGCAGCCGAAGTCTTCGTGTTTCTCGGCGGCTACGCCACGGCGGTGGCCTACGGCTCGCTCGTGGCCCGCCACACCGAGTCCGCGGCGCGCCGGCGCTTTCTGCGCCGTGCCTTCGAGATCTACCGCGCGTTCCTCGTCACCGCCGCGCTCATGCTGGTGGTCTCGGCCGTGATGCTGATGCTCGGCATCGACGCGCCCAACGTGACCACCGCCGACATCGAGGAACTCGCCGCCACGCCGCTCCGGGCGCTGGCCGACATCCTCCTGATGCGCCGCCAGCCGTATCTCGCGGGCGTGCTGCCCATGTATGCGCTGTTCGCGCTCGCCGTCCCCGCGATGCTGCCGCTCGCACGGCGTCGGCCTGTGGTGCTGCTCGTGGGCAGCATCGTGCTGTGGGCCGCGGCGCCGTTCGCGGCGGACTGGCTGCCGCACGCCGAAGACGTCCAATGGGACTTCAATCCGCTCGCGTGGCAACTGCTCTTCGTGCTGGGCGTGCTCGCGAAGTGCCAGCCCATCTATCAGCGCGTGAGCGCGCATCGTCTGGGCTGGCTCGTCACCGTGGCCGCGGGCGTGGCGTTCGTGATCGCCGCCTGGTACCGGCTCGGCATAGAGGCCGCGCCGCCCGACGGCAGCCTCAAGCAGAACCTGGCGTGGTTCCGGCTCGGCAACTTCGTCGCGATCGCGTGGCTCGCGGCGGGGCTTGTCGAATCCGGATGGGTGAAGAAGGTGGCGCGCGCGTTGCCATGGATCGGCCTCGTCGGACGCAAAGGCCTGCTGTGCTTCGTGTGCGGTACGGCGATTTCGCTCGTCGTCGACTCGCTGCTCTTCAAGTTCACCGAGGGCTATCTCAACTACCCGCTCGGTCTTGCCGCCGACGCCATCGCCATCGGCGCGCTGCTCCTCGTCGCGAAGGGCTCGGAGCCGATCACGCGCGTACTCGCGGTGCGCGTGAAAACGACGGCATAGCGACGGCTGCGGCCAACCCTCCCGCCCTGTAGCGGGCATAGCCGGAACAGCCAGGGCCGCAGGCCTACCGTACGACGGGCGGCCCGCTGCGGCCTGCTAGCATGGAGGCCCGCGCAGCGCCGATCACTGCGCGGCTTTTTCTGCCCTTCTCCGCGATGCGCCGACTTTTCCGCCCTGTCTTCCGTGCCGTTCTGCTCTCATTGGGTGCCGCCGCGGCCATCAAGGCGCCCCCCGCGCACGCCAGCACGGTGTCGACCGCGACCTTCTACTCGCCCGCGCTGGCGCGCGACTGGTCGTACGTCGTCTATCTGCCGACAGGCTACCGCAACGACGCCGGCCACTACCCGGTGCTCTACCTGCTGCACGGAAACAACGGCAACGCGATGGACTGGATCACGCAGGGCCGCCTGCAAGCCGCGGCGGACACGCTGATCGAGCGCCGCGCCATCGTGCCGGTGGTGATCGTGATGCCGCAGGGCGGCACGGACTGGTACGTCGACCGCAAGGAAAAGATGGAGAGCGCGTTCTTCGACGACCTGCTGCCCGAAATCGAGCGGCGCTACGCGGTCTCGAACCAGCGCAATGGACGGGCCATCGGCGGCGTATCGATGGGCGGCTTCGGCGCGCTGCGCTATACGCTCGAGCAGCCCGAGCGCTTCTGCGGCGCGCTGCTGCTCTCGCCCGCCGTCTATTCGAACGAGCCGCCGCTCTCGTCGGCCGCGCGCTATGTGGGCGTGTTCGGCGACCGGCAGTTCGATCCGCACGTCTGGCATGCGCTCAACTACCCCGCGCTGTGGCAGGCCTATATGGCCAAGCCGTGGCGCGTGCCCATGTTCATCGCTTCGGGCGACGGCGACCTCGTGATCCAGGCGGAGGCGTCGCAGCTCTACACGCGGCTGCGGCTCGCCAACAATCCGGCGGCACTGCGGATCGTCGATGGGGGGCATACCTGGAACGTCTGGCGCGATCTGCTGCCGGCGGCGCTCACCTATACGCTCGACTGCGTGCGCTGAAGGCCTCGGCCGTCTCGGACCCGGCAGCGATGAGGCCGGACCCCTTGCGCAGCAACGCCCACGCCCCGCCTCCTCAACGTCGACTCACCGCCGGACCGCCGCCTCGCCGCTGCCCGGCTGCAGCCACTCGTCCCAGAGCACCATGAGTATGGTCATGAGCGCGGGACCGATGAAGATGCCCAGCAGCCCGAACGTCCCGGCTCCGCCCAGAATGCCGAACAGCACGAGCAGGAACGGCAGGCGCGTGGAACTGCCGATCAGAACGGGCCGCACGAAATGGTCGGCCACGAACGTGATGACGAAACCGGCCGCGGCAATCGCGATCGCCGCCACGGTCGCGCCCGGCACGAGCGCGAGCCACAACGCCACGCCGCAAAACACGATGGGCGCACAGAACGGCAGCATCGCGGCCACCGCAGTCACGGCCGCGAGCAGCGCCACGTGCGGCACGCCGGCCAGCGCGTAGCCCGTGCCGAGCAGCACGCCCTCACCCAGCCCCACCACCACCAGCCCCGTCACCGTCCCGCGCACCGCCGCGCCCATGCGCTGCGCGAGTTCGACGCCGCGCTGGCCGAAGGCGCGTTCGGCGCCGCGCAGGATCGTGCCCGAGAGGCGCGGCCCCGCCTGGAAGATCACGAACACGGTCAGCAGCGTGAAGACGAAATGCAGCAGCGCGTGGGCCGCGCGCAGGCCGAAGCGCTGGCCGAACGCCACCACGGCGTTGCCGTGCAGGTCCTTCATGGCCGGCGACGCGCCGAGCGGCCGGGCGAGATTGGCCTGCCACCACTCGGTCAATGGGCGGGCGCCGAACGGAAGATGCGCCACGAAGTCCGGCACCGGCACGCCGGTTTCCTGCGCGCCGCGAATCCAGCCGAGCAGGCTGTGCGCTTCGCCGGCCGCCTGCGCGATGCCCACGGCCACGGGCAATAGCACGAGCAGCCCGACCGCCAGCGTCAGCAGCGCCCCGATCAGCGTCGTGCGGCCCTTGAACCAGCGGCGGCTTTCGATGGCGCGAAAAGCCGGCCACAAGGCGATGGCGATGACGCCCGCCCAGGCCACGGCGGGAATGAACTCGCGCACCATCCACAGCGCGAGGACCACGAGCGCGGTATAGAGGGCGGCCGCGGCGACACGCTGGCTTTGTTGTTGGGGGATGGAGGCGGGTTTGGGAGCAGGCGAATGCGGGTTCATGTAACCTCGGGCACCGGGCGGCAGAGCAGCGCCAGCACGCACGCGGCACCGCCTGACCGCCAAAAGCCTCAATCTTAAGACAAGGCGCCCCGCCTCCCCTGCATGAGGTGTTCGATGCGGTCGGATAGCGGTAAGGGGACCGCAGAAAGGCGCAGAGAGGGTGCCAGGGTCGTCGCGCGTGGGACAACACTGCGTTGCAAAATTGTTAGATATCGGCCGCGACACCCGCGGAAGCCCATTCGTTCAGCCTTCGACGGATACCCGCGTCCATTGTTGCGTCCCGCGGAATGGTGTTTCAACCGCGGCACAATGGCACTTGCTGCGCCGCAGGTCTACATTCGGCACACCTCTTCCTGGAGCCGACAATGAAGACCAGATTGTCCCTGCTTGCTCTTGACGGCGCGAACGGCGAACGGATCGAAATTCTCGAACAGTCCGACACGACGCTGGTGATCCGCTGGGTGGAGCCCGGCCGATGCCACTACGGCGAACAGCGCTGGCGCCGCCGCTCGGCGCACACTTCGGGGACATGCGCAGTCACGCGCCGCAAGATCCGCCGCGGCGACGCCGTTTTCAAGCCGGCCGAGCGGCCGGCTCCCCTGAACGCATCGGTGATGATCGCCGCCGAGGTATTCGGCAGCCTCGCCACGGCGGAGTAGCCGGGCGGATCAGCAGGCGAGCAGCCTGGCAGCGTCCGGCACGCGAGGCGCCGGCTCCTGAGCCAGGCCTCGCAGTGGCTTGGCGCCTCGCCCTCCCCACCTAAGCCGCCAGCGGCGTCGCCATTTCACGCGCGGCCACGGCGGGCGGTAGCGGCCTCGCCCGGCCCTCGTCACGAGCCGGCTTGCCGGGCTTGCCCGCGCGCGACGGCGGCTGGCAGATCGCACAGGCTTTGTTGCGCCGCAGGTCGTACTTGTGGCCGATGAACCGGCCGCTGCAACGCGAACACTGCGTCATCTCGAGAAGGCCGCCGTTGAAGAAACGCACCAGCGTCCATGCGCGCGTGAGGTCGAGCAGCGGCTCGAGCCCCGCGTGCGTGCAATGCTCGCGATAGAGCCGGTACCCCTTCGTGAGCGCATCCAGATGCGAGCACTTCGCCTCGTTCTTGAGAAACACATAGGTGTTATAGAAGAGCGAGGCGTGGATGTTCGCCATCCACGTCATGTACCAGTCCGCCGACGACGGCAGCATGCCCTTGGGCGGCGACTCGCCCTTCACCTCCCGATACAGCCTGATGAGACGGTCGCGCGGCAGCGCAAGCTCGCTTTCGAGCACCTGCATGCGCGCGCCCAGCTCGATCAATGCAATGGCGCGCAGCACTTCCTGGGCGTCTTCGGTCAGGCTTCGGGTGGGCATGGTGCGTCCTGGTTCGATGAGTGGCGTGAATCGCGCGAGGTGAAATCGACGGCGCAAAACGGGCGGTACGACAGCGGGTGAAACAACAGCGGGCAGTACGAAAGAAGCCCGGTCAGGCGAACTGTTCGGCCGGCTGGCCCGACAGCAGAACCGCCGTATGGGTTTGCGCAAAGCCGGCGGCCTTCTCCGGCGACGTCAGCGCGCCCAGCATGGCGTGGTCGTTGAAACGGAAGAAGCACAACAGCTGGTCGCACGCGGCAAGCTTCACCGTCTGCGCGAGCGAGAGACCGGAGAGCAGATCGGCGAGCGGCTCGGAAAGGCCCAGCCGGAACATGCCGGCCGGCCGGTCTTCGCGCAGCAGACGCTGGGCAAGCATCAGATAAGACAGATTGATTTCGCGGATCGAGTCCAGCGCGTCGCAGCTCTTCATGGCTATTCCTGGTGGTGGGTGTCTGGGTTGAAATGTGGCTTGAAACGTCGGGTGAAACGTGGCTTGAAACGTTGATCGAGACTTCGGTCCTGACTTCGATTTGTCCTGCTGTTGCGCGGCTCGACCTCGACCGCCGTATTGCTTCAACCGCATGGCTTCAAACGTTGGCCGGGACGGCAGCTCCACGCTCCACCGGCAGGCTTGCCGCCCCCGGTGCAATGAGGCTTCGCGCCAGCTCACGCAGCAGGTGCTGTGTCAGCGCGCCTGCGCCGCCTTCGGCAAGGCGAAGCAGTTCGATCAGGTCCTGGGCGGTGCGGCTCATGGGCTCTCCTTGCAGCGCGGCCCCTCGCAACACATGGAGGGGGCCGGCTCGTGTCCCCGGCAAAACGTGACTTTGTTGTGACGGAAGTATTGTTCAGAGCTGAAGCCGGCGAAATCAGCGGCGCCTGAAGATGGCGTAGTCGCGCCCACCGCGCTGTCAGCGTTTTCCTACGCGTGCGCGACGAGTGGGCTACAGGCGGTTTGTTTCAAACGCAGGTATGGCAAGGATTGCCGGACAGCCCGCCCCGGCGGGGCTCGCAGGCAGGCGCGACGCGCGTGAACGTGGGGCGCGACGCTGTTCGAAAACTCATCGGCTGCGGCGTGCTGAATCGCACGCCGCATCGACGGTTTCAACGAGGAAAGCACACACCTCGCGGTGCAGACGCTGAACGCCCGGGCTCGTGGCGAGCGCGCGCCAGCACCCGTGAACGAGACCATCCAGCACGACGAGCCGGCTGCATCCGCCCGCCGCCTCGATGCGCTGTGCGAATACGCGTGCATCGTCGCGCAACGGATCGTGCTGCGCGGCAATCGCGAGCGTGGCGGGCAAACCGTCGAAACGCGCGGCATCGAGCGGCACCGTCCATGCGGGTGCGGATGCATCGGGCCAGTAGTGACCCGCGTATGTCCGGACGTCGGCAAGGTTCAGCAGCGGCGCGTGCGCTTCGGTATTGCGGGCGGGCGGCTGCGGCTCGCGGCCCAGCATCGGATAGACGAGCGCCACGCCATGCAGCCTCTCGTGCAGCCCTTCATTTGGCGCCACGGCGCCACCCACGCCCTCGTCGCGCAGCTTCAGCGCGACGCCCGCGGCCAGCGTACCGCCCGCGCTGTCGCCCGCCAGCAGCACGGGTCCCGTCACATCGGGAAACGGCAAACGTGCGGCGAGCGCCGCGCGTGTCACTTCGAGACAATCGTCATGTGCGGCGGGCGCGCCGTGTTCGGGCGCGAGCCGGTAGTCCACGGCGACAATGTCGAGTCCCGTGTCGGCGGCAAGACGTGCCGTGATCGACGCGTGGCTGTCGAGCGAGCCCAGCACGAAACCGCCGCCGTGAAAGAACAGCACGAGGCCACGCGAGCGCCTCGCATTGAGCGACCGATAGCGACGCAGCGCGATCGCGTGCCCCGCCCCGCTTTGCAGAACGGCGTTGTCGGCCGCCACGTTGGACGGCAACGCAGGCGCGCACGCCGCGGCATAGCGGTCGTAGATGGCCCGCTGTTGCTGCACGGGAAGCCGGGCGGCGCCATCGGGATAAAGCGCCAGCGTGCGTTCGACGAAGGCCGCGATCTCGGGCTCCAGCATCGGCTCACTCGCTGCGTTTCATGCGGTGCGCGAGACGCTCAGGCGCCGCGCTTCTCGGGCAGCCCGATCACGCGGCCCGCGTACGCGGGCCGCGGCAAGCCGGCCTCCATCGCCGCGAGTTCGCGTACGCGGTCCAGCACGTCGGGATCGAACGGCGCCGAACGCGGCCCGGTGGTATCGACGTGCAGCAGCATCTGTTCGCCCGCCGCCACGGGCTCGTCATGGCCGTGGGCGAACAGTTCGAGGTAGAGGTGCAGCCGTTTCGCGTCGTGCGCGAGCACGCGCATCTCGACGCGCACCGGCGTGCCCTCCTTGATCTCGTGCAGGTAATGGATGTGCGCTTCGAGCGTGTACACCGAGCGGTGCCGTGCCGTGCGCGCCGCATCGTCGAGCCCGATCGCGTCGAGCAACGCGTCGGTGGCGAAGCTGAAAATCAGCATGTAGAACGCGTCGCGCAGATGGCCGTTGTAGTCCACCCACTCCGCACGCACGGTATCGCGGTACGCCACGCGTTGCACAACCTTTTCCATCGCTCCTCCACTCGTCATTGCGCGTCACGGCACTTCACTCGTCGAAGCGCAGCCCGTGTTTCGTCTTCGCCTCGCTCACCGCGGCCAGCACGTTCGTGATGCACTCGTCGCGATAGCGTTCGAGTGCCTTGATGGAGCGCGGCCCCACCTGCTCCGCGGTGCCCGCCACCACGCGGTCGATCAGCTCGTCGGTGAGCTTCGGCGCCACCAGCTTCGTCCACGGCAGTTCGAGCGCGGGGCCGAACTGCTGCATGAAGTGTCGCATGCCGGCTTCGCCGCCCGCGAGCGTGTAGGTCAGGAACGTGCCCATGAACGACCAGCGGATGCCCGCACCGAAGCGGATGGCGTCGTCGATCTCGCCCGTGGTCGCCACGCCTTCGTTGACGAGATGCAGCGCCTCGCGCCAGAGCGCCTCGAGCAGCCGGTCCGCGATGAAGCCCGGCACCTCCTTGCGCACGCGCAGCGGCCGCATGCCGAGACCTCGATAGATCGCCATCGCGCTCTCCACCGTCTCGGGCGCGGTGCGCTCGCCGCCCAGCACCTCGACGAGCGGCAGCAGGTAGACCGGATTGAACGGATGCCCCACCACGCAGCGCTCGGGACGCAGCGCGCTTGCATAAAAGTCCGTGGGCAGCAGACCCGACGTCGACGACGCGATGATCGCGTCGGGCTTCGCCGCGTGACTCACCTGCGCGTGCAGCGAGAGCTTGAGGTCCTCGCGTTCGGGCGCGCTTTCCTGGATGAAGTCGGCTTCGGCCACGCAGGCTTCCACGGTGCTCACGAAGCGCAGCCGCTCGGGCGAGGCGCCCGGCTTCAGCCCCACGCGTTCAAGCGCCGGCCACGCGTTCGCGACGTTGTCGCGCAGCTGTTTTTCAGCGCCCGCGCCGGGGTCCCACGCCACCACGTCGAGCCCGTTCGCGAGCGCGCGCGCCACCCAGCCGCTGCCGATCACCCCCGCGCCAATTGCCGCGAAAGTCTTGATGTCCTCGATCACTGCCATTGCCGATATTCCTTTGATGGTCCTTTCGACCGTTGCTTTGCTGCGTGTTCAGGCGAACGCCGCCACCGGGCGCCGTTCGAGCAGGCGTTCGCCGCGCGCGGGCAGGCCGAGCTTCACGCGGCCTTCTGCCGGCGTGAGCACGCGGCCGCCCAGCCGCTCGACGATCTCGCGCGCCCGTTGCACGAGCGAGCCGTTGCTCGCGTGCACGCCGCGATCGAGCCAGAGGTTGTCTTCCAGACCCACGCGCACGTGGCCGCCCAGCAGCATGGCCTGCGCGACCATCGGCATCTGCATGCGGCCGATACCAAACCCCGCCCACTGGGCGCCCAGCGGCAGGTTGTCGACCATCGCCTTCATCGTGGTGGTGTCAGCCGGCGCGCCCCACGGAATGCCGAGGCACAGCTGAAAGAGCGGCGGCGCATCGAGCAGCCCTTCCTTCAGCATTTGTTTGGCGAACCATAGGTGGCCCGTGTCGAAGATTTCGAGTTCCGGCTTCACGCCCAGCGCCTGAATGCGCTTTGCCCCCGCGCGCAATTGCGCGGGCGTCGACACGTAAATGGCGTCGCCATCGCCGAAATTGAGCGTGCCGCAGTCGAGCGTGCAGATTTCGGGCAGCAGTTCCTCCACGTGCGCGAGCCGCGTGAGACCGCCCACGAGGTCCGTGCCGGGACCGAAGCGCATGGGCTCTTCGCCGGGCCCAATCTCGAGGTCGCCGCCCATGCCCGCCGTGAGGTTGATGATGACGTCGGTGTCCGCCGAGCGGATGCGGTCCACCACCTCGCGGTAGAGCGCCGGATCGCGGCTGCCGCGCCCGGTGTGCGGGTCGCGCACGTGGCAATGCGCGACCGTGGCGCCGGCCTTCGCGGCCTCGATGGCGGCCTCGGCGATCTGCTTCGGCGTAACCGGAATGGCGGGGTGCTTGCCGACCGTATCGCCGGCACCCGTGACCGCGCAGGTCACGATCACTTCGTAGTTCATGCGTGCTGTCCTGTCGTAACGAATCGAATGGTGCGTGTGCGTTGCGCGGGGGTTGCGTTGGGGTTGCGTCACCCTCCCCCGCGCGCCGCCGCTCAGAGCCCGAGCCAGGCCTTCACCGCGGGCAGGCCGTCCTTGCCGTCGTAGGTCTTCACGCCGGCAAGCCAGGCGTCGAGCACCTGCGGGTTCTTGCGCAAATACGCCTTCGCGGCATCAGCCGGCTTTTCTTTCGCCATCACGGCCTGCATCACCTGGTTTTCCAGCTGCGTCGTGAAGCGCAGGTTCGAGACGAGCTTGCCCGCGTTCGGGCAGCGCGTGACGTAGTCCGGCGACGTGAGCGTGTAGACGCGCGCCTCGCCGTAGTTCGGGCCGAACACGTCGTCGCCGCCCGCCAGATAGTTCATGCTCATTTCGATGTTCATGGGATGCGGTTCCCAGCCGAGGAACACCACCCACTTGTGGTCGCGAATGGCGCGCTGCACGGTGACGAGCATGCCGGCCTCGCTCGACTCCACGAGCTTGAAGCCCGCCAGCCCGAACTGGTTGGTGTCGATCATCTTCTGGATCTTCGCGTTCGCGCTGCTGCCGGGCTCGATGCCGTAGATCTTGCCGTCCAGCTCCTCGCGATGCTTCGCGATGTCCGCGAAGGTCTTGAGGCCCGCCTCGTACTCGTAGCTCGGCACCGCGAGCGTCGCCTTCGCGCCCGAGAGGTTGGGCGGTTCCAGCACCTGGATCGACTTCGCCGCCACGAACGGCGCGAGCGCCTTTTCCTGCACGGGCCACCAGTAGCCGAGCGAGACGTCGAGCTGCTTGCTCTTCAGGCCCGCGAACGAAATGGGCACTGAGGCCACGGTCGTGGTGGGCTGATACCCGAGCCCCTCGAACACGGCCGAAGCGAGCGCCGTGGTGGAGGTGATGTCGGTCCAGCCGATGTCCGCGAAACGCACGGCGCGGCAACTGGGCGGATCCTGCGCCAGCGCGGGCTGTGCGACCGTGGCGGCGAGAGCCACGACGGCGGCTGCGCGGGCCGCGGTCGCTGCGAGGGCGTGGAGGCTTGACTTCATGGCGGTCCCCTTTGGTGTATCCGGTTTATGAGTCGACGATGAAACGGTGGGTACGTCCTGATTGCGTGACGCAGATCGCGTGACGTAAAAGTACAAGTCCATATTGACCCCAAAGCGACCGGCTGCGACCCGTTCTTGCCCCGCTGCGACCATGAGGGAAAACCAGCAGAGGCGGGCTCGGCGGATGCTGGCGCCGCGAGACCCCGGCACCGGCAGCGGCAGCGTCGCCACGGTGCACGCCGACGCGAACGCCGGGCATCGTGCGCAGCGCCCGCGCCCGCACCCGGCCGCCGGAATATTGGCGTCTTGTCGGTGCCCATGCGGCTTGCTACGCTCGCCGCAAGCCGGCGGCGCCGCCGTCCGTTTCGTCCGATCAAGCGATGCCTGAAGACATCTCGTTCCTGCTGCTGCCCGGCTTCTCCGCCATCGGCTTCATGTCCGCCGTGGAGCCGCTGCGCGTCGCCAACCGCTTTCGCGGCGAGCTGTACCGCTGGCACATTCTGAGCGTGGACGGTGCGCCCGTGGCGGCGAGCAACGGCATCACGCTGAATGCGGAAGCCGCGTGCGCCGACGCCGAGATACGCAACATCGGCGCCGTGGGCACGCTCTTCGTCGTGGCCGGCTTCGAGCCGCTCGCCTGCTACACGCGCGCGCTCGGCGACTGGCTCGCGCGCCTCGACCGCGCGGGCGCGACGCTAGGCGGCATCGATACCGGCGGCTTCGTGCTAGCCGAAGCCGGCCTCTTTCGCAAGACCGACCGCCTCACGGTGCATTGGGAAGCGCTGTCGGCGTTCCGCGAGCGCTACCCGGCGCTCGACGCGAGCCAGGAACTCTTCGAGATCGGCGAGCGGCGCATTACCTGCGCGGGCGGCACGGCGTCCATCGACATGATGCTGGACCTGATCGGCCGCCGTCATGGCGCGGACCTCGCGGCGCAGGTGTCGGAGCAGTTCGTGCTTTCGCGCATTCGCCAGCGCTCGGACCATCAGCGGCTCGAAATCGCGGCGCGCTACGGCGTGCACAACCGCAAGCTGATTCAGGTGATCGGCGCGATGGAACAGCACATGGAAGACCCGCTCACGCCCGACGACCTCGCAAGCGAAGTGGGCGTGACGCGCCGGCAACTGGAGCGGCTCTTCTGTTCGGCGCTGCAGGACACGCCCACGCACTTCTACCTTCAGTTGCGGCTCGACCGCGCGCGCGAGCTGCTGCAACAGACCGACATGTCGATCACGTCCGTGTGCGTCGCCTGCGGCTTCGAATCGCCGTCGCACTTTTCGCGCACCTACCGCGCGCGATTCGGCACGAGCCCGCGGCGCGACCGCCGTCCGCATGGCGGCGCACGACGCAGCGCGAAAGAAGAAGAGGAAGCGGTAGGCGCGGCGTGATGGACGCGAAGCACGCGCCGACGGGGTGAGCCCCCGTCGTGGAAGACCATCCGGATCGCGTGTGCGCGTTGCAACGCGAGTCGTCAATCACGGTGCGGTCCGCGCGCCATGCATGACGCTGCACGACGTCGCGGACCTCCCCGGTTCGCTCAAACGCGAACCGCGCTCGAGACGCGAGGCACGCTCAGAACGAATGCCGCATGCCGATGCGCACGTCCGCCTGCGTCGTGGTGGTGGAAGGCGTGAAGCTGTAGCCGATCACGGCGTTCACGCCGCTCGATGCCTTGAGCCAGTCGCCGGAGATGTACACGTCGGTGCGCTTCGAAAGCAGATAGTGAAGCCCCGCCGACAGCTGGTTCCAGTGGTGCCCATCGAAGTGCGTGTACTGATAGCCGCCGATCGCGCTGAACGCGGGCGTGACCTGCCAGCTCGCGCCGCCTTCGGCGACCTGCATGTGCGAGGTGTTGCCGAACGCCTTGATCTGCGTGTACGTGAAGTTGCCCATCAGCGTGACGTCGCCGATGGCATAGCTCGAGCCGATGCCGAACGTGCCCTGGCGATCCACGGGGAACGAGTTGCTCGAATAGAGGTCCGTGATCGCGCCCGTCGCCGCGTCCACACTGATAGTGGGCCGGCCGAGGAAGGTGCTCGTGCCGATCATCGCGTACGGGTCGAACGCGTAGATGCCGTGCGGATTGTTGAGCTGCGTGTAGGCGGCGCCCAGCGTGAACGGACCGTTCGCATAATGCGCGCCGACGCTCCATGCGCTGTCCTGATGGAAATTGCCCGCCACGTTGCCGAACGAGTACATGCCGCCGAACATGAAGCCCGCGAATTCGTTCGAGAGGAACTTCACCGAATTCGGCAGACGGTCGCCGTTGAAGCGGTCGAAGTCGCCCTGGTGAATCGCGTAGCCCGAGCCCCACGCCGACACGTTGTAGAGGTAGACCATCTCCTCCGTCATGTCGAGCTGATTACCGAACGAGAGCGTGCCCCAGCTGTTCTTGAGGCCCACATACGCCTGGCGTCCGAATTCCGTGCCGCCGAAACCGAGCTGCCCGTTGCCGAGGTGAAAGCCGTTTTCGAGCACGAAGACCGCGGAGAGACCGCCGCCCAGGTCCTCGGTGCCCTTCAGGCCCCAGCGGTTGCCGTAGGAAATGCCGTCGTCGAACTTCACGACGTGCGAGCCGCCCGTGTTGTTCACCCACGTAATGCCTGCGTCGAGGATGCCGTACAGCGTCACGCTGCTCTGCGCGTGGCTCACGGCCGGCATGCCTGCGAGCGCAAGCGCGACCCCTGAAAGTGTGGCGTTCAGTCTTTTCATCGTTGGCTTCTCTTGTCGGTCTGGACGGATGGAAGGCTTCGGCTACGCGGCCGCCGATACGCGGGCCTCTTCTCTGCCCCGCCGGTTCATGCCGCGTCAAAGCGCTGTCGCCGCCGCGTATCCCCATTGCATGACGCGGGCGACGATGAAGGCACAGTACAAGCCCATATTTCGCGCAACGCGACCGAAGGCGACATCGATTGGTCTGATTGCGACACCAGGGGAAAACGAGAATGAGCCCGCGACGGTGCCGGGCCCATCGCGCCAAGCGATGCAATAAGGCGTGCGATACGTCGGATACCTAATGCAGTCCGAGCGAGGCATTCACGGCTTGCAGGCCGTCCGCGCCGTTGACCGTGGTGACACCCTTGAGCCACGCTTGCAGCAACCCCGGATTGCTCTGCAGCGCGCGCCGCGCCGCCGTGTTCACGTCCACCTTGTCCTGCAGGACGTTGGCGATGATGTGGTTTTCGAGATCCACGTTGAACGTGAGCTGCGTGAAGAGACGCGCGAGGTTCGAGCACTCGCCGGCAAAGCCTGCACGCGTCACCGTATTGACCGTGGCGCCGCCGTAGTTGGGTCCGAAATACGCGTCGCCGCCGGCGAGGTACGTGAGGTGGAACTTCGTGTTCATCAAATGCGGCTCCCACGCGAGGAACACGATCCATTTGTGGTCGCGCACGGCACGCTCCACCTGCGTGAGCATGCCCGTCTCGCTCGACTCCACGAGCGACCAGTTGCCGAGCCCGAAGGCCTTGTCGGCAATCATCTTCTTGATGTTCTGGTTGGCGGGCGCGCCGGGCTCGATGCCGTAGATGTGCTTGTCGAACTGGTCCGCGTGCTTGGCGAGGTCCGCGAACGTGTGGACGCCCGCATCCGCCACATAGTCGGGCACCGCGAGCGTGAACTTCGCGTTCGTGAGGTTGGCATGCAGCACGTCGATGGCGTGTTCGTCCACGAACGGCTTCACGAGCGGCCCTTGAGCCGGCATCCAGTTGCCGAGGAACACGTCGATCTGCCCTTTTTTCAGGCCCTGGTACGTGATGGGCACCGAAATGTTGGCCACGTTCTGCTGGTAGCCGAGCGCCTTCAGAAGCACGCCCGTCACGGCGTTGGTGGCGTCGATGTCGGTCCAGCCCGGGTCGGCCATGCGCACCGTCGTGCAGGCGGCCGGTTCGGCCGCGCGTGCAGACGACGTGGCGACGGCGAACGGCATGGCGGTGGCAAGCGCGCACAGCAGCACTGCAATCCAGCGGTGTTTCATTGAGGCCTCCATCTTGGATGTTGGTATGGAACGAGAAGCTACGAACGATTGCACTAACGTGTCGATGAGCCTGCCGGCACGCGCGGAAAACGCGCCAGCGCTTCGAGCGTATCGAGTTCGATGTGGTTGCGCATGTAGCGCTGGCTCGCGTCCGTGAACGGCTGCCAGTCCCACGACTGGATGCGCCCCCGCGTGGTGGCCTCGAAGTGAAAGCGCCGCCGCCGCTGGCTCGCGAGCACGTCTTCGTGCAGCGCCGTCAGGTTCCAGCGCTCGGCCAGCTCCGCACGCAACGACGCCATGAGCGGAGCGAAAGACGCCTCCTGTGCAAGGTTGTGCAACTCCTGCGGATCGCGCGCAAGGTCGTAGAGCTGGTCCGGATCCACGGGCGAATGGATGAACTTGTAGTCGCCGCGTCGCACCATCACCATCGGCGCGATGGCGCCTTCGGCCAGGTACTCGCCAATCGCAAGTCCCTCACTGCGTTCTCCAAGCTGACCATGCAGTTGAGGCACGAGGCTCGTACCGTCGATGGCATCGGGCCATTCCTTGCGCGGCTCGCCTGTGGCGAGTTCGACGAGCGTGGGCAACAGATCGAGGTGCGAAACCGGTGCCGCCACACGATGCGGCGCAAAACGCTGCGGCGCATGCACGATCAGCGGCACGCGCACGCCGCCTTCGAAAAATGTCATCTTGTACCAGAGGCCGCGCTCGCCCAGCATGTCGCCGTGGTCGGACGTGAGCACGACGATGGTGTCGTCGGCGAGGCCCGTTTGCTGAAGCGCGTCGAGTATCGCGCCGAACTGCGCATCCACATACGAGAGCGCACCGTAGTAGGCGTGACGTGCGCGGCGCACCTGCTCCTGCGTGGGCGGCGTGCGGTCGGTTTCGCTCACGTGGCGCAGGCGCTGCGAATGCGGGTCGCTCTCGTCGAAGGTCAGCGACGTGCGCGGCAGATCGATGTCCTCGTCGCGATAAAGGTCCCAATACGGCTGCGAAATCGCGTACGGATCGTGCGGATGCGTGAGCGACGCCACGAGGCAGAACGGGCGATCGTCTCGACCCGCGGCCCGCTCGCGCACGATGTCGAAGAGCTTCTGGCGCGACGTGAACGTGACTTCGTCGTCGAAGTCGAGCTGGTTGGTGCGTACGCACGGCCCCGCGTCCAGCACGGAGCTCATGTTGTGATACCAGCTGGGCCGCACCTCGGGCTGCGTCCAGTCCGGCACCCAGCCGAAGTCGGCGGGATAGATGTCGGTGGTGAGGCGTTCCTCGAAGCCGTGCAACTGATCCGCGCCGCAGAAATGCATCTTGCCCGCGAGTATCGTGCGGTAGCCTTCCGCGCGCAGATAGTGCGCGAAGGTCAGCGTTTGCGCGGGGAATTCTGCGGCGTTATCGTAGGCGCCGATCTGCGAGGGCAGCTTGCCCGCGAGCATCGAAAAACGCGCGGGCGCACAGAGCGGGCTCGCGCAATAGGCGGCGTCGAACACCACGCCTTCGCGCGCGAGCGCGTCGATGCGCGGCGTGATGGACAAACGATGACCGTAGGCACGCAGCGCGAACGGCGTCATCTGGTCCGCCATCAGAACGAGAATGTTAGGCTTCCTGCCAGAGCTCATGTTCAATGGAACCGGGTCGTTGAGGGTTGGAGTGCTGCGCCATCGCATCCATTACGCCAATCCAGCGGAGGGCGCAGCGCAATGCGGGCACCTCTGCACTATTGCCGCTCAATATCGCCGTGGGTAGGCGGCGCACGCTTATAAGGACATAAGGGGTCGTTATGACGGAGCAGGACCGCTTGCCGCCCATGCAGGCGCTCGCCGTATTCGAGTCGGCCGCGCGCCTCGCGAGCTTTTCGGCCGCGGCGCGCGAACTGGGCGCCACGCAGCCCGCGGTGAGCCAGCGCATCGTGCAGCTCGAAAACGATCTGGGCGCACCGCTCTTCGAGCGCACGCCGCGCGGCGTCACGCTCACGCCCGACGGCGAACGGCTCTACGAGGCGGTGCGCGTGAGCCTCGAATCCATTCGCGTAGCAGCCGCCGATATCCGCGCGCGCCGCTCCGACGAAGCGCTCACGCTGCTCACCGACTTCGGCTTCGCCACCTACTGGCTCATGCCGCGCCTCATGCGTCTCAAGGAAAGCCTGCCGGGCTTGAGCGTGAAGATCGTCACCTCGCAGCACGGCTACGATCCGCACCGCGATCACGCCGACGTCGCCATTGCGTTCGGCAATGGCGACTGGGCGCCGTGCACGTCGACGCGGCTCTTCCAGGAAGAAGTGACGCCCGTGTGCTCCCCGACGTTTCTCGCGGCGCATCCCGAGGCGGCCACGCCCGCGGGCCTCACGCATCTGCCGCTGCTGCACGTGCAACCGACGCAGCCCGAGCGCTGGCTCTCGTGGCGCGGCTGGTTTGCGGCGCAGCAGATCGTGGCGCCCGACGAGCGGCACGGCATGATGTTCAACAGCTACGCGCTCGTCATTCACGCGGCGTTGATGAATCAGGGCATTGCGCTCGGCTGGCGACCGCTGGTGGATGAACTCGTGGCGACGGGACAACTCGTGCGGCTTGCGGACGAGCCCGTGACGACCGCGAGCGGCTACTTCCTCGTGTGCCCGCCCGCGCGGCCCGAAGCAGCGGCCACGCCGTTGTTCCGGCGCTGGTTGCTGTCCGAGTGCGCATAGCGCGGCCCATGAAAGAGCGCCCGTCGCCCGCATCGCGACACGCTGGCGTGTGGATACCAGCAGCACGGCGCATCGGTTCTATTCGCGGAACACGTCGCGCTGGTTTACTTCGGCTACCTGTGTGATGGTTTGCCGCGCGTGCTGAGGCATGCGAGGCCGCCGCGCGGGTACTTCACGCCAACCGGAGAAACCCGCATGACCGCCACCGCCCGCTCGCATCAATACGCCCTGACGCTCGACTGCCCCAGCGCCGCCGGCCAGGTGGCCGCCGTGGTGGGGTGCCTCGACCGGCACCGCTGCTACATCGACGAACTCACAGTGTTCGACGACGACATCAGCGCACGCTTTTTCGTGCGCTGTGTCTTTCATGGCACGGGCAGCGACATGAACGGCGCGCCCGATGCGCCCTTGCAGATCGACACACTCCGGCGCGAATTCGCCCCCCGTGGCCGCGGCTTTCCAGATGCGCTGGGCCATCCACGACATGACGGTGCGGCCCAAGGTGCTCATCATGGTATCGAAGCTCGAGCATTGCCTCGCGGACCTGCTGTTCCGCTGGCGCATGGGCGAGCTGGCGGTGGACATCGTGGGCATCGGCTCGAACCATCCCGATCTCGAACCGCTTGCAGCACAGCACGGCCTGCCGTTCTGGCATCTGCCTGTCACGGCGGACACGCGCGCCACGCAGGAAGCGCAGCTGCTCGATCTGTTCGAACGCACCGGCGCCGAGCTGATGATCCTCGCGCGCTACATGCAGATACTTTCGGACGCCACGAGCCGCAGCCTCGCGGGCCGCGCCATCAACATCCATCACTCGTTCCTGCCGGGCTTCAAGGGCGCACGGCCCTATCACCAGGCGCACGCGCGCGGCGTGAAGCTGATCGGCGCCACGGCGCACTTCGTGACCGACGATCTGGACGAAGGCCCGATCATCGAACAGGTCGTGGAGCGCGTCGATCACGCCTACCGGCCCGAGCAACTGCTCGCGGTGGGACGCGACGTGGAGTGCATCACGCTCGCACGCGCCGTGAAGGCGTTCGTGGAGCGGCGCGTGTTCATCAATGGGGAAAGGACGGTGGTGCTTTGACGGCGTAGCGGCGTAACCGCCAGGGCACAAAGGGCGCGCGGACCGTGAAGGTCCGCGCGTAAGGCATTACTGCTTTCGGTACGACAGGCGCATTACTTCGCGCCCGACACCCAGCTGTCCACGCGATCGGTGTGCGCGGCGATCCAGGCATCGGCGGCAGCATCCGGCTTGGTGCCGTTCTGCGTCGCGAGCATCACGCTGTCGATTTCGCCCGGCTTCCACTGGAATTTCTTGAGGAACGAGACCACCGGCGGCGCCTTCGTTTCAAGCGCCGGGTTGATCACGTTGTCCACGTGCTCGGCCTCGCCGAATACCTTCTTCGGATCGTCGAGGAACTTGAGCTTCCACTTCGCGAACATCCAGTGCGGTGCCCAGCCCGTCACGATCACGGGCTTGTTGGCCTGGATCTCGCGCGCGAGTTCGGCCGTCATGGCCGCGCCGGAACTCGGCATCAGTTGATAGTCGAGGTTGTAGGCCTTGATGGCGTCAGCGGTCTTCTTCATCACGCCGGCGCCGGCGTCGATACCGACGATGCGGCCGCCGAAGGCCGCCTTCTGTGCTTCGAGGTCGGCGAGGCTGTTCGCGGGCGCGCTGGCCGGCACGATCAGCCCGATCTTCGCGTCAGGGAAATTCACGCCGAGGTCTTTCACCTGGGTCTTGAACTTGTCCCAGTACGCGCCCTGCGTGACGGGCAGCCACGCCGACAGCGTGGCGTCCAGGTCGCCGCGCGCCACGCCCTGCCACATCATGCCCGCCGCGACGGGCACCAGTTCGACCTGGTAGCCGAGGCGTTTCTCGATCACGCGTTTGGCCACGTTCGAGGTGGCCACGCTGTCGTCCCAGCCTTCCACATAGCCGATCTTGATGGTCGGCTTCGTGTCGGCCACGGCACCCGTGCTGAACGACGCACTCATCGCCACCACGAGCGCGGCGCCCAGCGCGCCGCACAGCATCTTTCTCTTCAAGGGTTTCATCGTCGATCTCCTGTTCGCCGCACGTCCGCGCGGCCCCGAGTCTTCAGAATCACCAGCCAGAAATCGACCCGCTAAAGACATTGCGACACGCGGTTGTCGAATTGCGACGCGCGTCGCGACGTACGGAGTGACGTGTGTAGCGACGCTCGTCGCCACGCGTGTTTGCGCACGCTTTTCGCTACTTGTCGACGACGAGATCCGAAAGCGGCTTGCTGCAACACAACAGCACCATGCCCTGATCGATTTCGCGCTGGCGTATGCCGCCGTTGTGCTTCATCTCCACCTGGCCCGAGACGAGCTTCACCTTGCAGGTGCCGCACATGCCTTGCGTGCACGAAGCGGGCAGTCTCACGCCGGCTTCGCGTGCGGCCGTGAGCACCGGTTGATCGGCACCGCACGTGATCTCGCGATGACTGCGCGCGAAGCTCACGGTAAAGCGCGCGACACCGTTGCCGGCTTGCGACTGCTCTTCTGTCGCCGTCTCGGCGCTCGCCGCGTCGCTTGCCGCGCTCTCGCTCACCAGTGTCTCAAACGAGAAGCTCTCTTCGTGGTAGTGGCGGCGATCGAAGCCGGCTTCGTCCAGCAGATCGCGCACGGCCTTCATGTAGGGCGCGGGGCCGCAGGTAAACACCTCGCGC
Organism: Paraburkholderia kururiensis; assembly: GCF_034424375.1. Lineage (NCBI taxonomy): Bacteria > Pseudomonadati > Pseudomonadota > Betaproteobacteria > Burkholderiales > Burkholderiaceae > Paraburkholderia > Paraburkholderia kururiensis. The sequence goes on from NZ_CP139965.1 coordinate 6,134,951, forward strand.
TCCATGAAGTCCGGCGCAATCAGCTTCAACAGCGGCAACGTGAGAAAGCCCGTGACGCCGGGCCAGTTCGTGCGCGCGCCCAGCCGCTCGCAAACGAACGACGTGCGGAAGTTCGCCTGGTTCGACGCAATGAGATCGAGTTCGCGCGCGAAGATGATGTCGTCGGGCGTGCGGGCGCTGTGCACGAAGACGATGTCCTGGTCGTCGCCCAGCTCGTGATGCGCGCGGCTCATCGACATGAGCGGCGTGATGCCCGACCCCGCGGAGAGGAAGAGAAACTTGCGCGCCGGGTGACGCGCACACGTGAATTCGCCGGCCGGGCCCAGCACGCGCACGCTCATGCCGGCCTGCAGGTTGTCGTGCAGCCAGTTCGATACCTTGCCGCCCGGCACGCGCTTCACGGTGATCGAAATGGTATGAGGCCGCGTAGGCGCCGACGAGATCGTGTAGCAGCGGTTGATGGTCTCGCCGTCTATCTCGAGTTCGAGCGTGATGAACTGCCCCGGCTCGAACACGAACGCGCGGCCCTGCGGCGAGCGGAAGAAAAAGCTCTTCACGTCGTGCGTTTCCTGCCGGACGTGGCAGCACACCAGCGCTTCCTCGTCTTCGCTGGTCCAGCGCGCGGGCAACGCGCGCCAGAATTCCGGCTTCGTCACACGGCTTTCCACGGGCTCAAAGGTGGCCGCATCCCGCATCATTGTCTGCTCCTGTTGCCATGAGGCGCGGGGTTGCGTGCTTCATGAGTCCACGTCACGCGCCCCGCTCACCCACGCTCACTTTTCGATCTGCGCTTCGAGGCGGCCGATGTACCACTCGCAAAACTTCTCGACGAGGCCTTCCGTGAACGGCGAATACGGACCGGGCTCGTACGCGCTGCTCGACGCGCCGCGCTGCGAATATTCCACGAGCGCGCGGTCCTGGTCGTTGGTCGCATTCCAGACGGCCGTGAGGTTCTTCACGTCGTAATCCACGCCCTCTTTCGCGTCCTTGTGCACGAGCCACTTCGTGCGTACCAGCGTTTCGCCGGCCGACAGCGGAATGACCGAGAACGTCACGATGTGGTCGCTCATGAAGTGGTGCCACGAATTCGGCTGCGTCCAGAACGAGAGGCCGCCCAGGTCCGCTTGCCGGAACTCGCCCAGCAGCTTCTTCGAGGCCACCTTGGCGTCGAGCGTCTGCGACTCGCCGCTGCGGTCGAGCGGCAGGCGCTGCGTGCGAAAGCCCGTGACGTCCGTGAGGCGGTCGATCTCCACCGAAGGCAGGTTCATCGACTCCCACTGCGCCGCGCGCTCCACGCAGGTGCGCTCGAACGCGGCCATGCCTTCGGCGTTGGCGGGCGACGGCTGGTAGCCGAAGCCGTATTCATAGAGCGAGATGGTGAGCTCGGGATGGTTCGCCACGCAGTGATAGCACTCGCGGTTGTTCTCCATCGTGAGCTTCCAGTTGCCCTTTTCGATGATGTCGATCTGCGCCGCGATCTTGCAGTTCGGCAGATCGTGCGGGAGCATGTACGGCTCCATGGCGGCGCGCATCAGCTCGAAGTCGACGGGCGGTTCGTCCGCAAGGCACACGAAGATCAGGCCGGCCAGGCTCTGCACGTGCACGGGCTTCAGGCTGTGCTTGCAGCGGTCGAACTGCTCGCCCATGTGTTCGGCGAACATCAGGTCGCCCGTGAGGTTGTAGGTCCAGCTGTGATACGGGCAGACGATGTTGCCCACCGACCCCTTGTCCTCGTTGCACAGCCGTGCGCCGCGATGGCGGCACACGTTGTGGAACGCGCGCACCTGCATGTCGTCGTCGCGCACGATCAGGATCGAGTCGTGGCCCAGTTCCACCGTGACGTAGTCGCCCGGTTCGGGAACGTCCGGCTCCACGCCGACCTGGATCCAGTGCCGGCGGAAGATGGCTTCCATGTCGAGTGCGAAAATCTCGTCGCTCAGATAAAACGGTGCTTCGAGGCTGTAACCCTTTTTGCGCCGTTCGATCAGCGCGCGCACGTCTGCCGATACTTTCATCTTGTGCTCCGGAAAGCGTAATGGGCGGCTTGAGCCTGTTTCGGGGATCCTGGCCGGGGGCGGGGTCGTGAACCGTTTGCCCGCGAGCTAGTAATCGATGAGTTGATGCTCCCGCAAATAGCGGAGGATCACTTGTGCTTTTTCGACCGAACTCCCTTCAATTACGACGCTGCCGCCGCGGCTTTCGGTCGTGGTGGCCGAGAGCATGCGGGCATGGCCCGAGCGTTTTTCGGCGGCGGCAAGCCGCACGGGCTTGCGCTCGATGGGGCCGATGGTCCAGGGTTGCTCGTCGGTCATGGTGCGCTGTTCGCGCCCCGAAAGCGCTTGTTGCGAGCCGCGCTGCGAGCCAGGCTGGGCAGCCGCCTCGGGCCGCCCAGCCATGATGGCTCCGGCACGCAGCCGCGCATAGGCGTAGCGCGGCGCGACGGCCGCGAGCGGATGCACGGCCACCACGGCAGGCAGCGTCACCGCCACCGCGCGGCGCAGGCCCTTCGGCAAAAACTGGCGCACGCGCACCGCCGCCGTGCCCGCCGCGCCCGACATGCCAGGCTCGGGCGCGACGTCCACGGCCGCGTTCACGAGCGGATAACCCAGGCGGTCCGCAAGCTGGTACGGCAGCAGGCCGCTGTCGAAGGCGCCTTCAGCGCACGTGCCCGTCAGCACGAGGTCGTAGCCCTGCACGCGGGCGGCCAGCGCGGCCACCGCGGCGCCCTCGTTGTCTTCGTCGGCATTGCCGCACGCAAGCACTTCCACGCGCTCGGCGCCGAGCGCCAGATACCCTTCCAGCGCGGGGTTCCGGGCGTCGCCCGCGTGCAGCACGTCGAGCTGTGCGCCCCAGCGTCCCGCGAGCGTGCGGCCGATTTCGAGCGCCGCCGCATCGTTGCGGCTGTAGCGCGCCACCCCGCTCACGGGATGCCGCCCCACCGAAACGAGCACCGCGATGCGCTTCACGCGCGTGCCGTCGCGCGCTTCCATGTTGTCTCGTGCGTTCATGCCGCCACTCCTTCCACGACCGTTGGCGCCCCCGCGGCGCGATCCGCTTCGCCATGCGCGGCGCGGGCCCTTGCGACGGCCTCGGTCAGCGACGCGATGGTTTCGCGCGCATCGCCCACGACGGTCAGGTCCGCGCGTTTGGCAATGGGCGCGCTCGCGTCCAGATTCACGGCGATCACGTGGCGACAGTCCTTGATGCCCTGCAAGTGCTGAACCGCGCCCGAAATGCCGAACGCGATGTAGACGCTCGCCTGCACCGTCTTGCCCGTGGCGCCCACCTGCTTGTCGCGCGTGAAATGGCCGTTGTCCACGGCCACGCGGCTCGCGCCTATCGCTGCGCCCAGCACACCCGCGAGCGCTTCGAACGCGGCGATGTCCGTCACGCCGTTGCCGGCGGAAACGATGAAGTCGGCTTCTTCGAGCGCGACCTGCGACGCATCGGTTTCTTCGATGCCGAGATCGCGATAGCGCGCGGCTGCTGAAGCCGCCGCGTCGAAGCTGCCCAACTGCATGGCTTCGCCCGCTCCCACGAACGGCAAGCGCGAATCGACGGCCCCCGGCGCGAGCAACACGACCTCGGGCACCGTGCGCTTGGCCACGGCCTGCTTCGCGTGCACGTAGACGCTCACGTGCGCCGCGTCGATCTCCACGACATGCGTGGCCACGCTCGCTCCCGCTTGCGCTGCGTAGCGGCGGCCCAGGTCGCCGTCGCCCGCGGCGTTGTCGGGCAGCAGGATATGCACGGGCGCGAACTGCGCCGCGCAGGCCGCGAGCGCCTGCACCTCGCTTTCGGGGGCGAACGTGCGGCGGTCGAAGGCCGCGAGTTCGATCACCTTGTCGGCGCCCAACGCCGCCGCGTCTTCCTTCAGCTTGCCGAAGACCAGCAGCGCGACCTGCGTGTGCGCGTCGGCAATCAGGGCGGCGGCCGCCACCGCTTCGCGTGCGTGCTCGTCGAGCGCGCCGCGGTCGCTATGCGCGACCACGAGAATCGTGCGTTGCGCGGGCTGCGCCGTGCGACGCGGCTTTGCGGCTGCGCGGCCGTGCAGGGACGTGACGGCGTTCGCGTCGAACGAACCCTGCGCGCTGCCCTCTTCGCCCAGCGTGATGCGTTTGAGACCGGCGGCCGTGACGACGAACGGCCGGCGCGGATCGATACGTTTGATCGTGTTCATGGCGCGGCTCCGTTCAATCCAGCGACGCGGCGACGAGTTCGGCCACGTCGAGCACTTCGGGCCTCGGGCCCACCACGCCTTCGAGCATCGCCGTGCAGTTCGGGCAGCCCACCGCGACCACCTCGGCGCCCACGGCGCGCGCGTCGGCGATGCGGATGTCGGGAATGCGCTGTTTGCCCGGAATGTCGGTGAGCGGCGCACCGCCTCCGCCGCCGCAGCAGCGGCCCTGCTTGCCGTGACGCTCCATCTCCACCACCTGAATGCCGATGGTCTTCAGGAGCTTGCGCGGTGCGTCCGTCTCGCCGTTGTAGCGGCCCAGATAACAGGGGTCGTGATACGTGATGCGACGGCTCGCCAGCGCCTCGGCAGCCTTCGGCGCGAGCTTGCCCGCCTCCACCAGTTGCGCGAGCAGCGTGGTGTGATGCAGCACTTCGTAGCGCGCGCCGAACGCGCGGTACTCGTTGCGCAGGCTGTGCATGACGTGCGGGTCCGCCGTGACGATGCGCCGGAACGTGAGCGTGGAAAGCGTCTGGATCATCGTGGCCGCGAGTTGCTGGAACGTCGCTTCGTCGCCGAGGCGCCGCGCGACATCGCCCGTATCGGTCTCGCCGGCGCCCAGCACCGCGTAGTTCACGCCCGCCTTGTTCAGCACCTTCACGAGCGCACGCAGCGTGCGCTGGTAGCGCATGTCGAATGCGCCTTCGCCGGCCACGAGCAGCACGTCCACGGGCTTGCCCGGTTGCGCGAGCGGCGCGTTCAGATCCACCGACCAGTCGTAGCGCGCCGCGCGGTCATAGCCGCCCGCCGTGCCCGTCTCGCGCAGATTCGCGAGCACCTCCGGCCCCTTGCCGGGCACCTCGCCGTGCACGAGCGTCTGGTTGCGGCGCATGTCGACGATCGCGTCCACGTGCTCGATCAGCATGGGGCACTCGTGGACGCAGGCGCGGCACGTGGTGCACGACCAGATCGTGTCCGCTTCGATCAGGCTCGACACGATGGGACGCTGCGGCTCGCCGCCGTGACGGCCCACCGGAATGCCCGGCGTCGGGCTGCCGGCATAGGCCGAATCCGTGCCGCCCACCATGCCGGTCACGAGGTCCTGAATCAGTTTCTTCGGATTGAGCGGCTGGCCGGCGGCGAACGCCGGACACGCCGCTTCGCACTTGCCGCACTGCACGCAGGCGTCGAAGCTCAGCAGCTGGTTCCAGCGGAATTCGACGGGCTTGCCCACGCCGTACTCGTTGTGATCGAGTGCCGGCGCCTTGAGCGCGGTGGGCGGCACGGCCTCGCGTGGCGTCGCTGTTTGTGCTGTTTGTGCTGTTTGTTCCGAAGCGAACCGCTCCTGGCGCGGATGAAACGCGAGATGCAGCAGCCCCGCGATGGCGTGCTTCATGGGACCGCCGCGCGCGGCGCCGAACGTCATCGCGAACGCGCCCGCTGCAATGAGCAGCGCAAAGAGTACGGCGAGCCCGCCCGACATCGCCCCGGCCGGCACCGCCACATAGAGCGCGAGCCCCAGCGCGAACGACCCGAGCAGCCACGGCAGCGTGTTCCAGGGCCCGCGCGAAAGCCGCGCGGGCACGCCCTTCGTGTCGTGACGGCGGCGCCACACGAACACGGCGCCCACCAGCATGACGAGCGCGCAGAGCAGGATCAGGCGGTCGAGCCACGGCGAGTAAATGGCAAGCCCGTAATTGGCGAACACCAGCGCGAACGCCGCAATCGCGCCGCCCGCGGTGGCGATGTGGGTCTTCGCGATGTACGGGTCGCGCGCCACGACGTGATGCAGGTCGACGAAGTAGCGCTTCGGAATGGTCAGCAGGTGCGCGAAGCCGAACGCGCCCGCCGTCGTGGCGCGCCCGAGCTTCCAGTACGACGCGCGCTTCGCCACGGCGAACGCGAGGCCTGCCACCGAAACCCACAACAGCGCGGTGATGAGAAACGCCGGGCTCATGGCTAGAAGTCCTTGCAAAGACGCAGCGCGTCGTAGATGGCGCCGTGAATGTTGTGCATGGAGATGCAGTCGCCCACGCGGAACAGCAGGAAACGGCCGTTGCCGAGTTCTTCGGCAAGCGACGGCTGCGGCTCCGCGGCAAAGAGCTTGTGCACGTCCACCTGGCCGCGATTCACGGACTCGGGCTTGAGCTTCCAGTAGAGCGCATCGTTGGGCGTGACGCCGTTTTCGATCACGACCTGGTCGACCGCGCGCTCTTCCTGTTCCTCGGTGTACTCGTTGCGGATCACGGCGATCTTCTTGCCGTTCTCCTCATAGACGCGATCGAGCCAGTAATTCGGCGTGTGGATCACGCCCTGCGCGTAGAGCCGGCGATAGAAGATGGGGAACGTGGTGCCGCCTACGTCGTCGGCTACCTTCACGTCGGGCGTCACGATCTCCACCTTCGCGCCGCGGCTCGCGATGAAGTCGGCCACGCCGGCGCCCGCATGCGTGCTCACGCCGTCGTAGACCAGCACGTTCTGCATGGGCTGCACCTTGCCCGAGAGAATGTCCCACGCGCTCACGGCGAGCCCTTCGGCCACGCCCCATGCGGGCACCTGCTGCGTGAAGCTCGCGCCGCCCGTGGCCAGCACGACGATGTCGGGCTTCTCGGCCATGATGGTTTTCTCGTCGGCCGCCACGCCCAGGCGCCGGTCCACGCCGAGGCGCTTCGTTTCCATGTCGAACCAGCGCACGATGCCGGCCATCTGTTCGCGCTGCGGCGCCTTCGCGGCGAGCAGAATCTGGCCGCCCACGGCGTCGCCCTTTTCGAACAGCACCACGTCGTGGCCGCGCGAACGCGCCACGCGCGCCGCTTCGAGTCCGGCCGGCCCCGCGCCCACCACCACTACCTTGCGGCGCGGTCCGCGCGTTTTTTCGATGACGTGCGGCATGGTGGCCTCGCGCGAGGTCGCCGCGTTCTGCACGCAGAGCACGTCGAGGCCGTTGTACTGGCGGTCGATGCAGTAATTCGCGCCCACGCACTGCTTGATCTCGTCTTCGCGTCCGTCGCGAATCTTGATGACCATGTGCGGGTCGGCAATCTGGGCGCGCGTCATGCCGACGAGGTCAATCATGCCCGTGGCGAGCAGGCGTTCGGCCTGACCCGCGTCGCGAATGCTCTGCGCGTGCATGACGGGCAGCTTCACCGCCGACTTGATGCCCGCCGCAAGATGCACGAACGGCTCCGGCGGCAGCGCCATGGGCGGCATGCAGTTGGCGAGCGTGTTGTGCGTGTCCGCGCCCGAACCGATCACGCCGACGTAGTCGATCAGCCCCGTTTCGGCCATCGCCTGGGCGATCTCTTTCAACTGCTCGTGGTCGAGACCGTCTTCGTGGAACTCGTCGCCGCACATGCGCAGGCCCACGCAGAAGTCGCGACCCACGGCCTCGCGCACGGCCTTCAGCACTTCGATGCCGAAGCGCAGCCGGTTCTGCAGGCTGCCGCCCCACTCGTCCGTACGGAAGTTCGTGCGCGGGCTCCAGAACTGATCGATGAGATGCTGGTGAGCCGCGGAGATTTCGATGCCGTCCATGCCGGCCTGCTGCACGCGCTTCGCGGCGGTGGCGAAGTCGCCGATGATGCGGCGGATTTCCTCCACCTCGATGATCTTCGCGTTGCCGCGGTGCACGGGCTCGCGCACGCCCGAAGGCGACATCAGATGCGGCCAGTGCTCGCCGTGAAACGCCGAGCGGCGGCCCATGTGCGTGGCCTGGATCATGATCTTCGCGCCGTGCCGATGCATGGCTTCGGCGAGCCGGCCGAGCGGATCGATCACGCGGTCTGTCGCGAGGTTGACGGACTTCCACCATCCTTGCGGGCTGTCGATGGAAACCGGGCTCGACCCGCCGCACACGGCAAGCCCCACACCGCCCCTCGCCTTCTCCTCGTAGTAACGGATATAGCGGTCGCCGGGCAGCCCGCCGGGCTCGGCATAAACTTCCGCGTGCGCCGTGCTGACGATGCGGTTGCGCAGCGTGAGCTGGTTCAGCGTGAGCGGTTTGAACAGGTTGGGGTAACGCATCGCAGACAACCTCGGGCGTGGGTGTGGGGTTTAGTCGATGTGGGCTGCGCCCGGTGCAAAGCCGGTGCGGATCGTTCAGCTGGCGAGCGGCGACACTTCGAACACGCAGTGGTCGTGCCCTTCGGCCGCGCACTGCACTTCCTTCGACTGGGCACGCGGCGCGTGGCCGCTGGCGCCGCTCGTGTCATTGACCCAGTCCATCGCGCCCGCGAACCAGCCGGCGAACATGTAGCAGAGCTTGCCCTCTTTGCCGGGCTGCGCGAGCACGAACGACGAGTGGCGCAGCTCAATGTGTGCGCGTGCACTGGCAGGGTCCGCCTCGACGATGCGGAACAGGCCCCAGCCGCGCTGCGACAGACGCTTCAGGTAATGCTCGAACACCGCCATGCCGCTGATGCCGTGCTGCTTCGCTTCCTTGTCGCACCAGTGGTACGCCGACTTGTAGCCGGCCTGGTACAGGATGCCGGCGTAGGCCTCGCGGCCCAGCGCCTCTTCCACAGCAGTGTGGTTGTTCGTGAAGAAATGACGCGGCACGTACAGCATGGGCAGCGCGTCGGTGGTCCAGACGCCGGTTTCGGCATCGACGTCGATGGGCAGTTGCGGTTGCATCGCGAAAGCTCCGTGGGTGAGCGTGAGGTTCGTTGGCTTGTGATGAATCGTTACGGATGACTATGTATTCGCGTCGGCGTGGTCACGCTTCGAGACTCGACATGCTCGAAGCCTCATGCGCCCCACACGTCGCGGAACACGCGCACCCAGTTCTCGCCCATGATCTTGCGGATGCGCGTCTCGCTCCAGCCCGCGCGCTCCATCGCCTGCGTGAGGTTGGGGAACTCGCCGATGGTGCGAATGCCTTCGGGGTTCACCACCTTGCCGAAGTTCGTGAGGCGGCGGTAGCGGCCCTTGTCGTGTGTAAGCCAGTCGAAGAAGTCCACGCTGTAGCCCTGCGTGAAGTCCGTGCCGATGCCCACCGCGTCTTCGCCGATCAGGTTCACGACGTAATCGATCGCTTCGATGTAGTCGTCGATGGTGGCGTCGATGCCGCGCTTGAGGAACGGCGCGAACATCGTCACGCCCACGAAGCCGCCTGCGTCCGCGATTTCCTTCAACTGTTCGTCGGACTTGTTGCGCGGATGCTCTTTCAGCCCCGAAGGCAGACAGTGCGAATAGCAGACCGGCTTCTTCGAAAACGCGATGGCTTCCGACGACGTGTTGCTGCCCACGTGCGAGAGATCGACCATGATGCCCACACGGTTCATCTCCGTAATGACCTCGCGGCCGAAGTCGGAGAGCCCGCCGTCGCGCTCGTAGCAGCCGGTGCCCACGAGGTTCTGCGTGTTATAGCAAAGCTGCACCACGCGCACGCCCATGTCGGCGAACGCTTCGATGTAGCCGAGGTTGTCTTCGAACGCATGCGCGTTCTGGAAGCCGAGAATCACGCCCGTGCGGTTCTCCTTCTTCGCGCGCGCAATGTCTTCGGTCGTGCGCACGAGCGTGAGCAGTTCGCTGTTCGCGCGAATCTGCTGCTTCATGAGCGCGATGTTGTCCACGGTCTTCGCGAAGCTTTCCCACACCGACACCGTGCAGTTCGCCGCCGTGATGCCGCCTTTTCTCATGTCTTCGAACACCGAACGGTCGAACTTCGAGATGTTCAGGCCGTCGATGATGATGCTGTTCTCGTGCAGGGTGCTCATGCCGTCACTCCGTGGTTCGGGTTCAGTAGATCGGAAAGCGCTCGCACAGCGCGAAGATTTCGCGGCGTACGCGTTGCTCGGTAGGCGCATGGCCTTCGGGGTGCTCGCGCAGCGCGTCGAACACGTCGAGAATGAGGCGCCCGATCTCGCGGAACTCCGCCACGCCGAAGCCGCGTGTGGTGCCGGCCGGCGTGCCGAGGCGAATGCCCGAGGTGACCGTGGGCTTCTCGGTGTCGAACGGAATGCCGTTCTTGTTGCAGGTGATGCCCGCGCGTTCCAGTGCCTGCTCTACCTGCGTGCCCTTGAGGCCCTTCGGACGCAGATCGACGAGCAGCAGATGGTTGTCCGTGCCGCCCGTGACGAGGTCCACGCCGCCTTCTTTCAGCACCTCGCCCAGCGCCTGCGCATTGGCGAGCACGCTGTCGATGTAGGTCTTGAAGTCCGCATGCAGCGCTTCGCCGAAGGCCGCGGCCTTGCCTGCGATCACGTGCATGAGCGGGCCGCCTTGCAGGCCCGGGAACACCGCGGAGTTGATCTTCTTCGCGATGTCTTCGTCGTTCGTCAGCACGAAGCCGCCGCGCGGACCGCGCAGCGTCTTGTGCGTGGTGGAAGTCACCACGTGCGCGTGGCCGACGGGACTCAGGTGACGCCCCGCGGCAATGATGCCCGCGATGTGTGCCATGTCCACCATCAGCTTCGCGCCCACGCTGTCGGCAATCGCGCGAAAGCGCGCGAAGTCGAGCACGCGCGGATACGCGGAGAAGCCCGCGATGATGAGCGTCGGCTTGTGTTCGTGCGCGAGCTTTTCCACCTGGTCGTAGTCGATGCGCAGCGTCTCGCGATCCACGCCGTACTGCACGGCGTTGAACCACTTGCCCGAGAGCGCGGGCTTCGCGCCATGCGTGAGGTGGCCGCCTGCATCCAGCGACATGCCCAGCACCGTGTCGCCCGGCTTCGCGAGCGCGAGCATCACGGCGCCGTTGGCCTGCGCACCCGAGTGCGGCTGCACGTTCGCATAGCCCGCGTTGAAGAGCGTCTTGATGCGATCGATGGCGAGCGCTTCGACCTCATCCACATATTCGCAACCGCCGTAGTAACGCTTGCCCGGATAGCCTTCCGCGTACTTGTTGGTCAGCACGGAACCCTGCGCTTCCAGCACGGCGCGCGAAACGATGTTTTCCGAAGCGATCAGTTCGACCTGCGACTGCTGCCGCTCGAGTTCCTTCAGCACCGCGCTGCGCACGGGCGCGTCGCGTTCGGCGAGGGTCTGCGTAAAGAAAGGGTTGGCGTTCGACATGGGGCGTCCGTTGGTCAGGAAAAGCAGCGTATTCAGGCATGCGAAGCGCAGCGCGCTGACGTTGCCGCATCGTGTTGCTGGTTGCCGTGGCCCGCCAGTACAGGACTTGCAGCTCAGGGCGATCGACGGCTCTATTCTTGTCTTTCGCCTTTTGCGCCAATTGATGAATTCAGACGCGTTCTTTTCCATTTCCGCCATGCGAGTCCGTTTTGGACAAGTCGGCTTTCGGGCGCCGGAAAAATCGGGGCGGAGGGCGAATGCTGCTTCGCAGCGCAAACACCCTCTGCGAGCACCGCTTGCGTGCGGCGTGCGCCCGCCGGCGGTGCCGGGACCGCACAGTGCAGGTGCACAGCACGACCGTGCGAATGCCCGATAAGTGGAATGAATAAGGGTTTGGCCGGGCTTTCGCCAGCGTTTGGCCAGGGTTACAACGTATGGCACGCTTGTTGCCATCAACACGAGAATAAATGCGGCCGTGCCCCACCGGCCGTCACGCCGTAGAGCCGAAGTTAGAGAGTCGAAGGAACATCGCACCATGTCGCCCGACCGTACCGCGTCGTTGTCCCACTTCGCTTTCATGCCGCTGCCCAACTTCACGATGATCGCGTTCACGAACGCCATCGAAGTGCTGCGCATGGCGAATTACCTGAGTGGGCAACCGCTCTACCGTTGGTCGGTCATCAGCCCCGACGGCGGCCTGATTACCGCGAGCAACGGCCTCTCCGTGGATACCGGTCCAGCCGACTGCGTCGGCAAGCCCGACATCGTGTTCGTCTGCGGCGGCATCAACGTGCAGCGCGAAACCACGGCCACGCATCTGGCCACGCTGCGCCGCTTCGCGCGCGAAGGCGTGGCGCTCGGCAGCCTGTGCACCGGCACCTACGCGCTCGCGAAAGCCGGCTTGCTGGCGGGCTATGCGTGTGCGATTCACTGGGAAAACATGTCGGCGCTCAAGGAAGAGTTTCCGGACACGCGCTTCCTGAAAGAGCTGTTCGTGATCGACCGCGACCGCGTGACGTGCACGGGCGGCGTGGCGCCGCTCGACATGATGCTGAACCTCATCGCCTCGCGTATCGGCACGGCACGCGTGACGCAGATCGCCGAACAGTTCATCGTCGAACACGTGCGCGATACGAGCGCACAGCAGCGCATGCCGCTCGTGGCCCGTCTGGGCTCAGCGAACAAGTCGCTGTTCGAAGTGATTTCGCTGATGGAGAACAACATCGAAGAGCCGCTCTCGCGCGAGGAACTCGCGCGGCTCGCGAACATGTCGCAACGGCAGTTGCAACGGCTCTTCCGCGAACATCTGGGCATGACGCCCACGCACTACTACCTCACGCTGCGCCTGCGCCGCGCACGCGAGTTGCTGTTGCAGACCGACATGTCGATCATGCACATCACCATGGCTTGCGGCTTCCAGTCCGCGTGCCATTTCAGCAAGAGCTATCGCGATGCATTCGGCACGGCGCCCACACGCGAACGGCGCAAGCAGGTGGCGCCGCTTGCCGAAGTGGTGGGTACGCCGGGCGCTGTACCGACCTCCGCCGCCGCTGCGCACGGGGCGTTTCTGCCAGCCTGACGCTGTTCCCTATCCGCGCGTTCACGCGAACTGCGCGGTGATCTGCACCGCGCGACGCAGCGCGGTTTGCATCAGCGCGCCGCCCGGCATCTTCTCGAAGTCGATGGCTTCCACCGCGTTGCGCACGATCAGACCAAGCTCCGTACTGCCCTGCATGATGAGACGCCGGCTGAAGAAGAGCGTGTCGGCGTCCACGTCGCGCGCCGCGAGCCGGATGAAGTCGGGGCCGCTCGCCGCGACGATCAGATCCGGGTTGCGGTTGTCGCCGCGCCAGAGTTCGAAGCGGTCCACACCCACCGTGAGTCGCACCGTGAGGCCGATGTCCGTCACCTTCAATTCGTAGAGATGCCCCGCCAGCAGCGCGCGCGTATCGGCGTCGAGCACGGGCAGCACGTGGCGATTGAGCGCCACACAGAGGGCGTATGCGAGCGGCGTAGCGGGCAGACGGGCCGCGCAGTAACGCAGCAGGGGCACAGGGCTCGGTAGTTTCATGCGCGGACTCCGGTCGTGCCTGCTGCGGCGGATGGATTGCCGTTCGATGCGGCGTTTGCGAAATCTGCGCTGCCCGCAGCATTCGCCGCGATACCGGGCTGCCCGAACCAGAATCCATTGCAAGGCGGTGCATCGTGCTGCGCACACGCCTCGCGATATGCATCGCGCGGCGCGAGTTCGCCGTCGCACACCGCCTTGAAGATGTCGAGCACCGCCACCGCGCGATTCGACTGCGGGCTGATGCGCAGTACCGATACGCCTTCGCTCGCCAGAGCGTGTGTGTGGCCGGCCAGGTTCACGATCTGCGCCGTCTGCGTCTGAATGCCGTTGATCGTCACGAACGGTTTGCCGTCCTGAGCAAAGGCCGTCATGCCTTCGGGGTCGTCGATGCAGCGGCGCTCGCAATGATCCTTCTGCAAATGGTGATGCCGCGCGGTGAAGCAGCGTGCCGAAAAGGCGAGCGGCGCCCGGCCGTAAGCAAAATACTCGATCTCGCAGGGCTGCTCGCTCGCCGCGCCGTTCCCGTCCGCGAGGCCGCCGCGAATTTCCGCCAGCGTGGCGCGCGAACAATCCACGGGCGCAACCCAGCGCCGTGCGCCGAGGCTCACGAGCCATTCGAGCATCTGGGCGCTGTAGCAGTTCAGGTGCGGCCCCGCGACGAAAGGCATGCGTCGCGCGACGAGCGCGAGCGCCGACATGTCGTTCACTTCGGGCATGAACTCGCCGTTCTCGGCCAACTTGCGGGCCTGACGCAAGTCCGCTTCCGTTTCGGCGAGCGCGAGTGCGGAAAGCACGACCTCCTTGCCGGCCGACGCCAGTTCGCGCGCAATCGCCACCCAATCGGAAAAGCGCAGTTCGTGGCGGCGCGAACACACCACCTCGCCCACATAGACGATGTCTGCCGCGGAAGCCGCCACGTCGGCGTAAAACGCCATGACGTGGTTGCGGGGCCAGTAATAGAGAATGGGACCGAGCGCGAGCTTCATGAGGCTTACTTCCATGGACGTGAATAGGCGCCGAGCGTGTCCTGCTGGCCCTCGGCAAGCGACCCCAGCGCGGCATGCCAAGTGGCTGCGCGCTGCGCCGCGACACCTTCGCGCGAGAGCGCATCGAGCGCTTCACGCCACACGCGGGTGACGGCTGCCGTATAAGCCGGGCCGCGCTGACGGCCTTCGATCTTCACAGCGGCCACGCCCATGCGTGCAAGCTCGGGCAACAGTTCGAGCGCATTGAGACTCGCCGGCTCTTCCATCGTGTAATAGCGCTTGCCGGCCACTTCGAAGCGACCCTTGCAGATGGTCGGATAGCTCGCCTTGTCGTCTTCGCGATAGCTGTCCACGAGCACGCCGCCGAGGCGCGCATCGAGCCGCTTTTGCGAGCCTTCCTGGCGCTCGACCCACTGCACGTGGCGCGCGGGCGAGCACACGCCGTTGAGGTTCGGCGATTCACCGGTGGCGTGACCCGACAGCATGCAGCGCCCCTCCACCATCACGCACAGGCTGCCGAACGCGAACACCTCGATTTCCACCGATGTCTGCCGCACCGTCTGCTCGACCTGTTCGAGCGAAAGCACACGCGGCAACACCGCGCGCTGAATGCCGAACTCGCGCTGTAAAAAGTTGATGCCTTCGTGATTCGTGACCGACCCTTGTACCGAAAGATGCAGACGCAGTTCGGGATGCTGCCGCGCCGCATAGGCCATCATGACCGGGTCGGCCACGATGGCGGCATCCACGCCCACGCGCGCGGCCAGATCGATGGCCGCGGTCCAGCGTGAGAGGTCGCGGCCATGTGCGTAGGTGTTGATGGCGAGCAAGACTTTGCGGTTCGCGCGATGCGCGTAGTCAATGCCCTCCACGAGCGTGGCTTCGTCGAAGTTGAGGCCGGGAAACGCGCGTGCGTTGGTGTCGTTGCGCAGGCCGACGTAGACGCAGTCGGCGCCGCCGTCCACCGCGGTACGCAGTGCGGGCAGATTGCCTGCGGGGCAGACCAGTTCGGGAATCTTGATGGGCGCGTGAAACGTGCCAGTGGCAGCAGTGGCAGCAGTGACGGAAGGAGAAGCGGATAACGATGCCTGCGCCGCAGCAGCAGGCGGGACGATCGTGCGCATGGGCAACGGCGATCCTCGAAAAATGGAGGGGCAATCATGCCACGCACCCTATACCGCGCATTGCGGCGAACTGACGCGTGAGCTAAGGTTGGGATGTTGTTTTCCCGATTGTTCCCGATTGCGGCAAACAACGTGGCAATTGATTGCGACAACCCCATGCAGCCATCCCGTGCGACCGCATCATGTGGCACTTCGCGCGGCAACCGATGTGCCCGCTGATGTGGCAACGCACCGCTCCTGGTTGTCGCAACGCCGTCGCTATAGTGTCCGGCTTTCCAACCATCTCACTGCGCACCGTTCAGGTCCCTCTATGGCAACCATCGAATCCGAGTTTCAGATTGCGCCGCAAAAGTTCTCGACCGACGTGCTGCTCGAAAAGTACGCCAAAGGCGACGAGCGCACCGCCGACGACATCTACCGCCGCGTCGCGCGCGGCGTCGCCATGGCGGAACCGCAGGCATTGCGCGCGGAAATAGAAGCGCGCTTCGTCGACAACCTGCGCCACGGCGCGCTGGGCGCGGGCCGCATCATGAGCGCCGCGGGCAGCGGCATTGCGGCCACGCTCATCAACTGCTTCGTGCAGCCGGTGGGCGACTGCATTCAGGGTCTGGACGACCGCGGGCTGCCGGGCATCTATGTTGCGCTGCTCCAGGCCGCTGAAACGATGCGGCGCGGCGGCGGCGTCGGCTACAACTTTTCGGCCATTCGCCCGCGCGGTGCTTACGTGCATTCCACCGGTTCCAGCGCATCGGGACCGTGCAGCTACATCGACGTGTTCGACGCCTCGTGCCGCACCGTGGAAAGCGCGGGCTCGCGCCGCGGCGCACAGATGGCCGTGCTCGATTGCGACCACCCCGACCTGCTCGAATTCATCGAAGCGAAACATTCGAAGGGCCGCTGGAACAACTTCAACATCTCCGTAGCCGTGACGGATGCGTTCATGCAGGCCGTGGAAGCCGATCTGCCCTGGCAGCTCGTGCACCGCGCCGAACCGTCCCCGGCACTGCGCGCGGCAGGCGACCTGCATCAGCGCGAAGACGGCCTGTGGGTCTACGCGGAAAAGAGCGCGCGTGCGATCTGGGACATGATCATGCGCTCCACTTACGACGTGGCCGAGCCCGGCGTGGTGTTCATCTCGCGCATGAACGAGGACAACAACCTGCGCGCGATCGAAACGATCCGCGCCACCAACCCGTGCGGCGAACAACCGTTGCCCGCGTACGGCTGCTGCAACCTCGGGCCGCTCAATCTCACGCGCTTCGTGCTGGACCCGTTCGCGAAGCTGCAAGGCGGCGAAAGCACGTTCGACTGGGACGGGCTCGTTGCACGCACGCGCACGCAGGTGCGCTTTCTCGACGACGTGCTCGACATCACGCTCTGGCCGCTGCCCGAGCAGCGCGCCGAAGCGGATGCGAAACGCCGCATCGGCATCGGCTTCACGGGGCTGGGCGACACGCTCGTGATGCTGGGCCTGCGCTACAACTCGCCCGAAGGCCGCGAGTTCGCCACGCGCGTGGCACGCGTGATGCGCGACGCCGCGTATCGCGCCTCGGTGGAACTGGCCCGCGAACGCGGCGCGTTCCCCCTCTTCAACGCCGAGCAATACCTGGCCGAAGGCACCTTCGCCTCGCGCCTGCCCGACGACATCAAAGACGCCATTCGCCGCGACGGCATCCGCAACAGCCACCTGCTTTCCATCGCGCCCACGGGCACGGTGAGCCTGGCGTTCGCGGACAACGCGTCGAACGGCATCGAGCCCGCGTTCTCGTGGACCTACCAGCGCACCAAGGTCATGGCCGACGGCAGCAAGCAAAGCTTCGCGGTGGAAGACTACGCGTACCGCGTGTACCGCGAACTGGGCGGCGACGTGGACGCCCTGCCCGACTACTTCGTGAGCGCGCTCGAAATGTCGGCGCACGACCATCTGCAAATGATGGCCGCCGTGCAGCCCTACGTAGACACGTCCATTTCGAAGACGGTCAACGTGCCCGCCGACTATCCGTTCAACGACTTCGAAAGCCTCTACTTCGACGCGTGGCAAAGCGGACTCAAGGGGCTCGCCACCTATCGTCCCAACGAAACGCTGGGCGCTGTGCTGCATGCCACCGCGCCCGAAGACACGCTCGCCGAAGCCGACTTCGACCCGCTGCGTATCGCCATCGACCATCGGCCCAAGGGCGAATTGCCGGCCATCATTGAGAAGGTCGAATACCTGACGCAGCTCGGCAAGAAGTCGCTCTACGTGGCGGTGTCCTTCATGGAAGTGACGGGCCGCGTGGGCGGCGAGGAAGTAACCATCGAGCGGCCCATCGAGTTCTTCATTCCCGTGGGCCAGCGCGACGAGTCGCAACAGTGGATCACCGCGACCATGCGTTCGCTCTCGCTCGCGGCGCGCGGCGGGTTCGTCGCGCGCAATCTGCAGGACATGCGCAAGGTTTCATGGGACCGCGGCCAGGTGCGGCTGGGCGAAACGCAGCGACTGGACGGCCGCCGCATTCCGCTCTGGCACGACTCCGAAGTGGCGGCGCTCGCTTACGCGATCCAGCAGATCCTGCATCGACGCGGTTTTCTCGATGCCGAAGGCAACCAGGTACCGTCGCGTCTGCTCGCACGGCTGCCGCGCGGCACGATGGCAGGTCATGGCACCACGATGCACGCCGCGGACTTCGAGACCGCAGCTTCCAGCGACACCGGCACCGCGGAAGGAACTGCCACGGCGAGCGCCGGCACGCCCGAGCCGCGCACGATGTTCGGCCGCAAGTGCGGCTCGTGTGGCGCGAATGCCGTAATCCGCAAAGACGGTTGCGATTTCTGCACGGCGTGCGGGGAGATCGGGTCGTGCGGGTGAGGCTGGTATGACGGGGCGCCGCGGGCTGTGTGGGCCATCTCACGCTGGCCACGCCCGAAGGCACGCAATACGTGTTCGGCGATCCGCACGAGCAGCCCGGTGCGATGCTGCGCATAGCGGACTGGCGCGCGTGCCGTGCCATTCTGCGCGCGGGCGATATCGGGCTCGCCGAAGCATACCGCGCGCAATGGATCGCGTGCCCCGACCTCACCGCGCTATTCCGGCTCGCGCTGCGCAACGAGACCGCCGTCGGCCGCACCGTGCATAGCGGACGGCTCGCGCAAGTCTGGTGCAACCTGCGTCACCGGCTGCGCATGAACAGCCGCCGCAACATTCACGCGCACTACGACATTGGCAACGCGTTTTACGCGCAATGGCTCGACCCGACGTGGACCTACTCGAGCGCCTGGTTCGACGGCAATGACGCGCGCACGCTCGAGGCGGCACAGCACGCGAAGTACCAGCGCATCGTCGACACGCTTGGCCTGAAGCGCGGCATGCGCGTGCTCACGCTAAGGGCGCCCGGGAGATGTTCAGGCTATCTGCGATCAAACGGATGACTCCGACGTGCTTGCGGGACACCAAAGCGAAACGGCCATGTCCACGACCACACGAAAAAACAGCATGGCACAGGGGCGAAGAGCTCCCGACGATGCGTGTTCGCGGAGTCACTGCCGCCCCCCGCAGACAAAGCGGCCGGCTATTGATCTTCAGCAACGAATGATCCGTCCTGAAAGCGATAGAGCTGGGTCGTCGGACCTTTCTCCGCATGGTGCTCCCACGCTATTTTTATACCGGTTGGTGTGTCGTTCCATGTAATAGCAAGATATGGCGACCGGGTGCCGGTTTCAGTATCGAGCGCAATGCTCTTCAGGCAACTTTGCACCGGCAAGGAAAAACGCACATCCGCCTTGTCGCCTTCAATCTGAAGCACATACAACGTGCCTTCCTCGCCTGCTCCACAAAAGCCCATCGGGTTACTGCTTGACGATTGATTGATCACAACGAGCATGTATTCCTTGCCGTCCATGACGCGGGATCGATTTGCGGGAAATCCCACGCTAGAAGCCGTTGAAACCGCACGCTTGACCCCGGCGGGAAAGCGCAGCACGAGTTCCTTTTTCGTGACCTCGTTCACTTCGACCAATTTTCTGCCTTTCTGCAGCACGGCACGTCCTCCCTCGAGAACGACGGCGTCGGGCGACGGTGTTTCCGCAAGCGCCAATGAATTACCACATGCCAGTACCGTAGCAAGCAGGCTGATTTTAATTACCAACGATGTGATCGGCATAGCATACCCCTGTGTACATCCACGGATGTTCTTTTGATTGCCCGGCTTTCATTTGCGAGTATTGATCTTTGTCCCGCTCGTGCAACTGGTCGCCCGTCTGGTTTGCGTTGGATGGATTATCCATATTCCACCCTATGTTGCCCTGCGTAGGATCGCACAATATATTTTTCCGTTCCAGCTCTTTCGTTTCGGCATTCCATTGATAATAACTTCCGCCGTTCCAGCGCGAAAACGTCTCATGGATAAGCTGGTCATCGGTCTACGGGTGATGTCCAAATGAATCTTTCGCCTCAGATTGCTTTTGCTGGAAAAGCTTCACTCCAGCTTTTACGTTTTCCTTCCAGTTCCAGACCTGCTCATAACTGGGGGCAGGGTTAGTCATCTGTGTCAGGCCGTACCCCCGGTCTCCGGCAACGACCGGTTCGTTGTCCGCGTTGATGAAATTCTTGAAGTGGCTTTCCTGATCGATAACCTTGTCGAAACCCAACGTGTTAGGCATGGCAGATATGAACGCAACAACGTCCTCTTTCGCTGGATTCTTGCCGAGAACGAAGACGGTTCGACGGAATTCTGTCCCACCTGCGGCCACCTCGACGGAGAGTTTCCCCCCGACAATCATATTGTTCAGATTGGCTTCCCATGATTTCTCGTTACTTGTAAAGGAACTGGACTGAGAAAACGTGCGAAGCTTCTTGCCGCGTTTTTTACTCTCTCTAAGGCTACTCACCTGAGCGTCCCACACAATCGTCCATTTCCACTGATAAGGCGGAGGCGCGTCTGTTTTTATTTCAAAAACAATAGACGGAAATTTTGGCGTCTCATCGATATAGAATTTGTCGCCCGTCGCAGGACGAACCCATTCCCCTATGTCGTTCTGAATGACGACTTTCACCAGTGATTTCTGGTTAGCGTTTGTTTCGGAAGCGTGCTTGACATGCCGGACACGGACTTTACGCTTCTTCTGTTTCGTCGTCATCATCCACCTCGCGAAATACGGTCAATGAGAGTGCCTCCGGATTATCTGTAAAGACGTGCTGGGTGAAACCGTTCGCGTCGCTGTAGCCAGTCCATTTCGCCCCCGATTCGCTTTCAATTTCGTAGCGAGTATGCGCGAGCACGGTCTCGCCATCATCGTCGACCAGATGGAATTGTTCGTGGTAGCGGGCGCCATCGCCGGAATGTGGCAGCGCGGGCAGCACATAACCGCGCGCGGCAGGCCCCGCAAACGAGTGTTGACCGCCCTTGACATCGACTTTGCCCGGCGCATGAATTTCGATGTTTCCGTCCGCGACGCGAATATACGCACCGCCGGACGTCAATAGTATTTCCTGCTTCGCCGCCGCCTCGATATTTTCAGCGGCAGACAGTACCTTTACGGTCTTCTGCGCGGTTACTTCGATGTTGTCGGAATGTGCCCGAATTTCTATCTTGCCCTTCGCCGCGAAGAGCTTCATGCCCGCATTCTGCACAAACAAACTGAGTTTTTCCGCGACGCTCGCAACCAGCGACTTGCCTGTTGCGATATGCGTGTTTTGCCCACTGACAAGATTGGCTTGCGCATTGGCCGCAATGTGAACCGACCGCTGCGTGGAGAGCGCAATGCCGGCGGGACTGCCCAGCAGCATGATGGGCTCCTTGAACGCGTTCGCGTTACCCGTCCCGCCGCCCGCGGTCTTTCCGCCGGACACCGCCCCGGAGACGCTGCGCTGCGCCGCGTCCGTGAACGATTTGAGCGCCTCGTATCCACTCTTGAGGCTTTCGGCTTGATGCGTGGTACTGGCATCCGACATCGATTCCAGCACGCTTTCCGAGTTCAGCAATTGCGAGACGGAGTCGCCTGCACCCAGTTGTTGAGCGGCGACCGGATGCGTGGTGACATACAGCCCCTGGCCGGCACGTACTGCGCCGTAGGCGTCAGACTTCAAGTCAAAACCGCTACCGAGATAAGCGCCCCGGTTGTTGCCACTTTGGTCGACGAGATAACCCAGATGCAGCAGCGCGTTGGTGTTCGACGAATAGAGTTGAACCCGATTCTGTCCTGTCGAGTCGTCCATGACCATCTGGTTATAGCCGGTGCCCTGATATTCCTTCGACTTGTAGCCCGACAACAGACCGTTGGAATGCCAATGCGGTCGCGTCGCACCGTTATAAACCCGTCCGGTTGCGAGAGGTCTGTCGCAATCGCCGTCGACCCAGTCGATCAAGACCTCCTCGCCCACTCTCGGAACATGCACATCACCGTATCCGCCGCCCGTATCGGACATTGCGACACGCACCCAGCATGACGCGTTTTCGTCCCCTTCGTTGAGCCGATCCCAGTGGAACCGCACCTTGATGCGATTCAAGGAGTCGGTATAGACCTCCTCGTTGGCAGGGCCGGCGACAATTGCCGTCTGCATGTGCATGTCCGGCTTGTGGTGCTCAAATGGACTGCGATAGGGCACGGCTCTGCGTTGCGCTTCGATGTCGACGAGAAAGAATCCCTCGCTGCCGTCAGCATGGCTGACCGTGCGCCCCTGCTGACGGGCCCTGGCTGCGGCCAGCACGCCTGCGAGGCTATGAGGGAAGTCTGCCGCGTGGTTCGATACCGGCAGATTGTTCTCGATGAACCACGCGGCCTCCACTATGGCGAATTGCCGCTGCTGCTCGTTATCTCGCGCGTGGTCTGGATGGTTGCGCAATTCGAACCACCGACCGGCGTCCGCCGCTCGCAGGCCGCCAGTGCCATAAAACCTTTTCGCACGAGACTCCCATTCTTCCATGCGGATTCTCGAAAGGGCTTCACCGCGGTCCTGCGGACCGTAGGTATAGGCTCCCGTGTATTCGTACACCTCGGCTTGCGCGGGTAGATCGCCCTGGTTGGGAACCGTGGAAACGTTTGTGCCCTTCGGATAGGTCAACGAACCCGGCGTCTTGTAATCGAAGGTTCGCGTCGAAAGCGATGTGCTCTGCAGCGTGCGTGTGCCGGACCACTGCACCAGTGCATCCGCTTCGGCGTCCGTACCCGCGCGATAGAAATCGACAGTCTGCTGCGAGAGCGGCATAAGCCGATAAACGTCATCGACGACGACAAGCGTATGAGACTTCCCATCGTCGGCCTGCTCGAAACAGGAAAACAGCCCTTCGCTTTCCATGAGCCGATGCACGAAATTCCAATCGTCCTCATATTGCATACAGAAAGAACGCGGAGGCAACGGTCTGCGCACATCGAACCGGAAAGCGCCTCGCGCTTGCGGATGCATATTGAAGACATCGCTCAAAATGGCGTCCACGGACTTGTCCTGCCAGATGCGGGCGTCCTTCCGGAAACGCAGAAAGTGCATCCACGAGGCGAAGCCCATCTGAAAGCTTGTCAGTCCACTGTCGGACCCCAGGCGCCGAGCGGTGTGACATAACCGTGATGAGGCAAATAAGACTTGTCCCCCTGCTGAATCCAAAGTGTGACGGGCTTCGCAATCAATGTTTTCAGCTCGATGATTTCAGACGTCGAGACGACGTCCACCGTCCATTCGAACTGGCGACCAAGCCGCGAATGACCCACAGCGCGTTGAGGCAGCAACAGGTTATTGCCCAGCGGATTATCCAGTTTAAGCAGGCGGTCGTTCTGCAAAAATCCCGAGCGCATTGCTCTTAGCAAATCTTGAGCACCCATACCGCCTCTTTTAATTGGCCGTTACGCTCTCGCGCGTGGGAGCGATTTTACGAAACCTCCGACGAATGAGCCAGTCAACCGAGGTAAAAAAACGTTTTCGGTAATTAATTCTGAGTAGAGTATTTATCGGAGCATATCTGGTAATTTTTTCTGATATGCGAATGTGAGACGGAAATTCCGCTGGCTAAGATTCGTGCCGATTCGCGCCCCACAAAAAACGCCCAACGGCAATGCCCCACCAACAACAAAAAGCGCGTACCGCCCCAAGAACGGCACGCGCACCGATATCTCCACCGCGACGCCTCAGCCCCGCAAGCATCGCGGCGACCGCAAGCGGCCGTACGGCCGCCTCGGCTCAAGCCGCCTTCAGCAACCCATGCGGATCGATCACGAACTTGCGCGGCGCCCCGCCATCGAATTGCCGGTAGCCTTCGGGCGCCTCATCGAGTGACACCACTGTCACATTGACAATGTCCGCGATCGGCAGACGGTCCCACAGAATCGCCTGCATGAGATTGCGGTTGTACTTCATCACGGGCGTCTGGCCGGTATGGAACGAATGCGACTTCGCCCAGCCCAGGCCAAAGCGGATGCTCAGGCTGCCGCGTTGGGCCGCCGGATCCACGGCGCCCGGATCGTCGGTCACGTAAAGGCCTGGAATGCCGATGGACCCGGCCACCCGCGTGATGTCCATGAGCGAATTGAGTACCGTGGCCGGCGCCTCTTCCTGGTGGCCGTGCGAGCCGTGGCCGCGTGCCTCGAAGCCCACGCAGTCCACGGCGCAATCCACTTCGGGGGTGCCGAGTATCTGCGCGATCTGCTCGCCGAGCGACGCGTCGCGCGACAGGTCCACGGTTTCGAAGCCCATCTTGCGCGCGTGTTCGAGACGCGCGGCATTCATGTCGCCGACAATCGTGCACGCCGCGCCCAGAAGGCGCGCCGACGCCGCGGCCGCCATGCCTACTGGGCCCGCGCCCGCGATGTAGGCCGTCGCGCCCGGTTTCACGCCGGCCATCACGGCGCCGTGGTAACCGGTGGGCAGAATGTCGGAGAGGCACGTGAGATCGCGAATCTTCGCCATCGCCTGATCGCGGTCCGGGAACTTGAGCAGGTTGAAGTCGGCATACGGCACGAGCACGTATTCGGCCTGGCCGCCAATCCAGCCGCCCATGTCGACGTAGCCATACGCGCCGCCCGCGCGCGACGGATTCACGTTCAGGCACACACCCGTGTGCTGTTCCTTGCAGGTTGGGCAGCGTCCGCACGCCACGTTGAACGGCACGGAAACCAGGTCGCCCACGCGCAGCGTTTCCACGTCGCGGCCCACCTCGATCACTTCGCCGGTAATTTCGTGCCCGAGCACGAGGCCCGTGGGCGCGGTGGTACGTCCGCGCACCATGTGCTGGTCCGAGCCGCAGATGTTGGTGGACACCACTTTCAGGATCACGCCATGGCCAATGTCCCGGCCGCGGGGATCGACCATCTTCGGATAGTCGATCGACTGCACTTCGACCTTGCCCGGCCCGGTATACACGACACCGCGATTGCTGCTCATCGTTCTGTCTCCATGTTCGTCTGATGACGTCGTCGTTCGCCGCGGCACGCGCGGCTGCCGCTCTCACTGCTGTCACCAGCGTAGTCGCGATCGACCCTGCCCGATTGTGCAAAAACCGACACCGGTTTGGCCGCCGCCGACACACGCGTTTCGGTGCGTTTTTATTGATTGAACGTTCAATAAAAAATAGCTACGATGCGACATCCTTTAGAGCAGCCTTCAGACGTCCCTGCAAGCCCGTGCGTCGTTCGCACGAGCCCGTGTCGCGAGTCCCGTTCACCATGCCCAAAGTCGGAATGCGCGAAGTGCGTCGCGCGCAGCTGATCGACGCCACCCTGCTCACCATCGACGAAGCCGGTCTCGCCGGCACCACGCTCGCGTCCGTGGCGCAGCGCGCCAACATTTCGACGGGCATCGTGAGCCACTATTTCGGCGACAAGGACGGGCTGCTCGAAGCCACGATGCGCCACATCCTGCGTGATCTGTGGGCCGCCACGCGGCGCCGCCGCATCGCTGCGAAGCCGCAGCCGCGCGCGCGTCTGCGTGCGGTCGTGGCCGCCAATTTCGATGTGAGCCAGGTGAGCGGCCCCGTCATGAAGACGTGGCTCGCCTTCTGGTCGCAAAGCATGCACGAGCCCGCGCTGCGCCGTTTGCAGCACGTCAACACGCGCAGGCTCTATTCGAATCTCTGCGCGGAATTCGCCAAGGCGCTGCCGCGCGGCGCGGCACGGCGCGCGGCAAGCGGCCTCGCCGCCATGATCGACGGGCTCTGGCTGCGCGGCGCGCTGTCGGGCGACCCGTTCGACACGCGCGCGGCGCTGCGCCTCGCCCACGACTACATCGACATGCTGCTCGAAGCGCGCGCGTAGCCCTGCAACGCGCCCGCCTCTTTCAAGGAGAAACACGATGCCTTCCTACGGCCTGCAACGTCTCTACATCGGCGGCGAATATGTCGATGCCACCAGCGGCGAAACCTTCGACACGTTCGATCCCGCCACGGGCGACAAGCTCGCCACCGTGCAGCAGGCCAGCGCGGCCGACATCGACCGCGCCGTTCAGTCCGCGCGCGAAGGCCAGCGCGCGTGGGCCGCGCTCACCGCGATGCAGCGCTCGCGCATTCTGCGCCGCGCCGTCGAATTGCTGCGCGAGCGCAACGACGCGCTCGCGGAACTCGAAATGCACGACACGGGTAAGCCCATTGCCGAAACGCGCGCAGTGGACATCGTGACCGGCGCCGACGTGATCGAGTACTACGCCGGCCTCGCGCCCGCTATCGAAGGCGAGCAGATTCCGCTGCGCGCCGAGTCGTTCTTCTACACGCGGCGCGAGCCGCTCGGCGTGACGGCGGGCATCGGCGCGTGGAACTATCCGATCCAGATTGCCTGCTGGAAGTCCGCGCCCGCGCTCGCTGCGGGCAACGCGATGATCTTCAAGCCAAGCGAAGTGACGCCGCTGTCGGCTTCGAAACTCGCGGAGATCTATATCGAAGCGGGCGTGCCGCCTGGCGTGTTCAACGTCGTGCAGGGCGACGGACGCGTCGGGGCGTTGCTCACGGCGCACGAAGGCATCGAGAAGGTCTCGTTCACGGGCGGCGTGGAAACGGGCAAGAAGGTGATGTCGATGGCCGGTGCCTCGTCGCTCAAGGAAGTGACGATGGAGCTGGGCGGCAAATCTCCGCTCATCGTCTTCGACGACGCCGATCTGGACCGCGCCGCGGACATCGCCGTCACGGCCAACTTCTTCAGCGCGGGCCAGGTCTGCACCAACGGCACGCGCGTGTTCGTGCACGCCGCGGTGCAGGCCGCGTTCGAAGCACGCGTACTCGAACGTGTGAAACGCATCCGCATCGGCAAGCCGTCGGATCCGCAGACCAACTTCGGTCCGCTCGCGAGTGCGGCGCAACTCGACAAGGTGCTCGGCTATATCGAAAGCGGCAAGCGCGAAGGCGCGCGGCTCGTGGCGGGCGGCACGCGCCTCGTTGACGGCCACTTCGCGTCGGGCCAGTACGTCGCCCCTACGGTGTTCGCCGACTGCCGCGACGACATGCGCATCGTGCGCGAAGAGATTTTCGGACCGGTGATGAGCCTGCTCACGTTCAGGGACGAGGAAGAAGTGATCGCCCGCGCCAACGCCACGCATTACGGCCTTGCGGCCGGTGTCGTGACGGAGAGCCTGGCCCGCGCGCATCGCGTGATTCACCGGCTGGAAGCGGGCATCTGCTGGATCAACACGTGGGGCGAGTCGCCCGCCGAAATGCCGGTGGGCGGCTACAAGCAGTCGGGCGTGGGCCGCGAAAACGGCATCGCCACGCTTGGGCATTACACGCGCATCAAGTCGGTCCAGGTGGAACTGGGCCGCTATCAGGCCGTGTTCTGACGCACGGCAGGCACAGGGCACACAGGACGCACAGGACGCAACGCGAACAACGGCACGAAGAGACACACGGCTCAACACAGGGAGCACAGCATGGCAGCGAAGGAATACGACTACATCGTGATCGGCGCGGGCTCCGCGGGCAACGTGCTCGCCACGCGTCTCACCGAAGACGCGGACGTCACGGTACTGCTGCTCGAAGCCGGCGGCCCGGACTACCGCTTCGACTTCCGCACGCAGATGCCGGCCGCGCTCGCGTATCCGCTGCAAGGTCGCCGCTACAACTGGGCCTACGAGACCGACCCGGAGCCGCACATGAACAACCGCCGCATGGAGTGCGGGCGCGGCAAGGGCCTGGGCGGTTCGTCGCTCATCAACGGCATGTGCTACATCCGCGGCAACGCACTCGACTACGACGGCTGGGCCGAACGAAAAGGCCTTGAAAACTGGGCTTATCTCGACTGCCTGCCGTATTTCCGCAAAGCTGAAACGCGCGACGTCGGCGCGAACGACTATCACGGCGGCGACGGTCCCGTGCACGTGACCACGAGCAAGCCCGGCGCGAATCCGCTCTTCGAGGCAATGGTCGAAGCCGGTGTGCAGGCAGGCTACCCGCGCACGGAAGACCTCAACGGTTATCGCCAGGAAGGCTTTGGCCCGATGGATCGCACGGTCACGCCGAAGGGCCGCCGCGCCAGCACGGCGCGCGGCTATCTGGACCGTGCCGGCGCGCGCCCCAACCTCACCATCGTCACGCACGCGCTCACGGACCGCATCCTGTTCTCGGGCAAGCGCGCCGTGGGTGTGGATTATCTGCAAGGCAACACGACGGTCACGGCGCACGCGCGTCGTGAAGTGCTGCTCTCGAGCGGCGCCATCGCCTCGCCGCAGATCCTGCAACGCTCGGGCGTGGGCCCCGGCGCGTGGCTACGCGAAGCGGGCGTACCCGTCGTGCTCGATTTGCCCGGCGTAGGGCAGAACCTGCAGGACCATCTCGAGATGTACATGCAGTACGCCTGCAAGGAACCCGTCTCGCTGTACCCGGCCCTGCTGCTGCACAACCAGCCTGCTATCGGCATCGAATGGCTGCTGCGCGGCACGGGCATCGGCGCGAGCAATCATTTCGAGGCGGGCGGTTTCATCCGTACGCGCGACGACGACCCGTGGCCGAATATTCAGTACCACTTCCTGCCTGTCGCCATCAACTACAACGGCACCAACGCGATCCGCATGCACGGCTTCCAGGCGCACGTGGGCTCCATGCGTTCGCCCAGCCGCGGCCGCGTGAAGCTGCGTTCGCGCGACCCGCGCGAGCATCCGTCGATCCTCTTCAACTACATGGCCGAAGCACTCGACTGGCGCGAGTTCCGCGACGCCATCCGCATCACGCGCGAAATCATGCGGCAGCCCGCGCTGGACCGCTATCGCGGCGAGGAACTGAATCCCGGCGCGCAACTGACGACCGACGCCGAACTCGATGCGTTCGTGCGCGCCCGCGCCGAAACCGCGTACCACCCGTCATGTTCGTGCGCGATGGGCTACGACGACATGGCCGTGGTGGACAGCGAAGGACGCGTGCATGGCATCGAAGGGCTGCGCGTGGTGGATGCTTCCATCATGCCGCGCATCACCACCGGCAACCTCAACGCGCCCACCATCATGCTCGCGGAGAAGATTGCCGACCGCATTCGCGGGCGCACACCGCTCGCGCGCGTAGAGACGCCCTACTACGTCGCCAACGGCGCGCCGGCGCGCGGCAAGGCGCTGCGCAGCAGTGGCGCGGGCGATGCCCCAGCATCGGGCACGGCGGGCATCGCGGGCGCGCGCGATGCGGCGTTGCACACGCACTGAGCGCGGGAGCGAACGGAACGCACCACGCGAACCCGCGGTACATGGCGAGCCCGTTCCATTGCCATGCCGCATCCGTTCTATGTGCGCGAATAATGGCCGCGTCTACTGAACGTCAGGTGGGCCGCAGCGCATGCATCTGAATGGCCGGCAGTAACAGCGGTCCGCATGCGGCGTGCCCTTCGTTCATTCGCCCAGGGGACGCCATGCCGACCGCCGCTGCTGCTTCAGCCTCTTCCGCTTCCCAACCCGGCCGTCGCGCCACTGCGGCGGCCCGTCTCGAGCGTCTGCCGTTTTCGGGCTACCACCGCACGCTCTTCGTCATCATCGCGATTGCGTTCTTCTTCGACTCGGTCGACCTCGGCACGATGACGTTCGTGCTCGGCTCCATCAAGACGGAGTTCCATCTGTCGACGGCG
Source organism: Paraburkholderia kururiensis (assembly GCF_034424375.1). Classification (NCBI taxonomy): domain Bacteria; kingdom Pseudomonadati; phylum Pseudomonadota; class Betaproteobacteria; order Burkholderiales; family Burkholderiaceae; genus Paraburkholderia; species Paraburkholderia kururiensis. The sequence goes on from NZ_CP139965.1 coordinate 6,164,309, forward strand.
ACAGCCGGGCTCGTGGCGAGCGCGAGCTTCTTCGGCATGGTGCTGGGTGCCGCGCTGGCGGGACTGCTCGCGGACCGCTTCGGGCGTCGCCCCGTGTTTCAGTGGAGCATGGTGTTGTGGGGCGCGGCGTCGTATCTGTGCTCCACGGCGCAATCCGTGGAGGCGCTGATCGTCTACCGCGTGCTGCTCGGCATCGGTATGGGCATGGAGTTTCCCATCGCGCAGACGCTGCTCTCGGAGTTCGTGCCCGCCTCGTCGCGCGGTCGGCTGATCGCGCTGATGGACGGCTTCTGGCCGCTCGGTTTCATCACGGCGGGATGCGTTTCGTACGCGGTGCTGCCGCATTTCGGCTGGCGCACGGTGTTCGCGCTGCTCGCCATTCCGGCCATCTTCGTGCTGATCGTGCGCCGCGTGGTGCCCGAATCGCCGCGCTGGCTCGAACATCGCGGCCGTCTGGGCGAAGCCGATGCGGTGCTCGCTCAAGTAGAAACGAAGGTCATGCGCTCGAAGGGACTGGCGTCGCTGCCGGCGCCGTCGCTGGTTGCATCGAATGTCGATACGGAGGCCACGACCGACCGCCGCGGCGCCTTCCGCGAAATCTGGAGCGCGGCGTACCGGCAGCGCACCGTCATGGTGTGGCTGCTGTGGTTCTTCGCCTTGCTCGGCTTTTACGGCCTCACGTCGTGGCTCGGCGCGCTGATGCAGCAGGCGGGGTTCGCAGTAACGAAGTCGGTGCTCTATACGGTGCTGATTTCGCTGGGCGGCATTCCCGGCTTTCTGTGCGCGGCGTGGCTCGTCGAACGTTGGGGACGCAAGCCCACCACCATCGCCTCGCTCACGGGCGGCGCGGTCATGGCTTACGTCTACGGACAAACGGCCCTGCATGCCGATAGCGCAACACTGCTGATCTGCACGGGGCTCGCCATGCAGTTCTTCCTGTTCGGTATGTGGGCCGCGCTCTATACCTACACGCCCGAGCTATACGGCACGGGGGCGCGGGCAACGGGGTCGGGTTTCGCGTCGGCCATTGGACGCATCGGGTCGCTGATCGGTCCGTATGTGGTGGGCGTCGTGTTGCCCGTGTTCGGCCAGGGCGGCGTGTTCACGCTGGGGGCACTGTCGTTCGCCGTGGCGGCGCTCGCCGTGTGGTTGATGGGCATCGAAACGAAGGGGCTCGCGCTCGAAACGCTGGCATCGAAAACCGCTGGGGCCGGGTCCGTGGCCTGGCAAGGCGCGGCGGACGAGATGCGCTGAGCAGTGTGAGCGCGCCGCCCGCTTCCCGTTAAGGCCCGATGGCAGGGTTCTCGCCCTCGCGCGGGCCCACGTCCGGCGTAAAGATGCCGTTGTTCGCCTGACGGCGCTCGGATTCGCGCATCAGGGCCTGCGAAAGCAGCCAGTGCGCTTCGCCGTTGCTCGAATCGATGGTCAATGCGTTGCCCGCGTTATGCCACACGCAGGTCCAGCGCCCCTGGGCCTCGCAACCGCGTGCACTCGCGAGCATCGAATCGCGCTGCTGTTCGCGGTCCATCAGGTCGCCGCGCATACGCAGCGCTTCCGGGTTATTCGGGTCTTCGGCCAGCACGTTCATGAGCGCCGCACGCGCCGAACCCAGATTGTTCTTGTCGAGATTGATGCGCGCGCTTTGCAGGCTCGCGGCAACACGCGAACGCACTTCGTCGCTGTGGCGCTGAGCCAATGTGGCTTCGCGTATGCGTCGCGCCGTGTCGGCGTCGACGCGGCTGGTCGTGCGCGATTTCTGCGAAGGCTGCGCGGGCGTATTGGCGGCGGGTGCGCTTGCATACGCTAGCGTCGACGAGGGCGCATTCGCCGTGGCGGGTGCCGGCGTTTGCGTCATGTCGGGCTGCATCGGTGCCGCCTGCGCGTTCACGTTGGGCTGCAGCGGCTGCACGGGCGCGCTGCCTTGATTCGCGAGATCGCCCTGATACCCCGCGTTTCCTTGATAGGCCTGATTCGCCTGATCGACCTGCGCGCCTCCGTTGCCCGCGCCCTGCCCCGAATCGGCTACGGCACCGCTCGCCACTTGAGGCGGCAGGTCGGGCGATTCGCTCTTGCGCGTGAAGAACGCGTGTGCGGTAAAAAGCAGTGCCGCGGCGACGAGCACGGGTATGGTGTAGTGGCTCACCTTCGCGCGCCAGCGCGTATCGACCCAGCGCCGCGGTTCGGTGTCGCCGGCATAACCGGGATGCTCGATTCCAACCGGACCGGACCCGCCGCCATAGAGCGCGAACCGTCCGCCGCTCTCGTCCAGCGGAGGGCGCCATGTGGGCTCCGCGCCGCGGGCGTTCCCGCGAGCGGCAGATGAGGCAGGCGAAGCCGGGTCGCGTGCGCTGGCGGCAGCATGTGCGTCGTGAGGCGCGCGCGAATCGAGTTGATTCGCGCCGCAATGAGGACAGAACGCAAACGGTGACGCCAACTTGGCATTGCAATGTGCGCACCGCAGCGGAACGTATTGATCCGAGCCGATTTCGCGAGGCATGGGCAGTCTTGCTGGTTCCAGAGGGACGTCGAAAAACTGATCCGACCCGTCATCAGGTGAAGCGGAATTGCACCAGAACGGCCGTGGCGAAAAGGAAGAGAGAACGAATATAAAGGCGCCTGGCCGAGCGCAATGATCACATGCAATATGAGCCAGTTTGCGGCGAAGATCAACCGCGAACCTGGAACAAAACGTGACGGACAGTCTTGTGTGCGAAGCCGCACAGACGCGATGTGCGGCACACGCGAGACCTGCGTGCGCCGCCTGGACTCGCCCTACGATTCGCGCGCGCCGTCGATCTGAATGCCGAGTTCGGCCGCCATCTGCGCGACCGCTGCCTGCAGTCGCGCCAACTCGCTTGCCATCTGTTTGTGCTCGGCCTTCAGCGTTTCGAACTCCGTGCGCGACACGCTATCGTCGCTGCCGGCCGTTGCTTGCGGCATGTCCTGGCTCACTTCTCCGCACAGCAAATGTGCCCAACGGTTCTCGCGTTCGCCTGGCGTGCGCGCGAGCTTGACCACGCGCGGCGCCTCGCCTGCTGCGAGTTCGTCGAGAAACGCTTCCACCGACGACGTATCCGCGAAACCATGCAGCCGCGCCGAGTTCAAGCGCAACTCGGCGGCCGTCTGCGGGCCACGCAAGATCAAGGTGGCGAGCAGCGCGACGCTCTGGCTCGCCACGCCGAGCGCGCGATTCATGTTGTGCTCGAAGCGCGGCACGCGGTTGCCGCTGCTTTCGAACACGAGGCTTGCATGCTTGAGGCTTTCGATCGCTTCGAGCACCTCGGCCTCCGTCGCGTTCATCACGGGCGAGCGCGCGGTCTTCTGGTTGCAGCCGGACGTGAGCGCGTTGAGCGAAAGCGGATAGGTGTCGGGCACCGTGTGCTGCTTTTCCACCAGCACGCCGAGCACGCGCGCTTCGAGCGGCGTGAGTTGACGGCTGGACGGACGTTCGATGGATTCGTTGCTCGTGTTCATGGATGACGGTGAAACGGTGAGGCTTGATGCCGAGGCCCGCAGCGCGCAGGGAAGACCGATGACGGAGTTCGTCCGCGCGCCGCAGCCTTCACGGAATCAGCCACAACGCCGCCGCATAGATCACGAGCGAAACCGCAAACGTGACCGCCGTGTAGCCCATCACGCGCTGGATGCGAATGCCCGCAATCGCGACCACGGGCACTGCCCAGAACGGCTGCAGCATGTTCGAAACGTTCTCCGCCATCGCCACGCCCATCGCCGTGTGCGCCACGCTCGCGTGCAGCGCCAGCGCGGCGGGCAGCACGAACGGGCCTTGCACGGCCCAATGTCCGCCCGCACTCGGGATGAGCAGCGTAATGATAAGCGAGCTGAGGTAGCTCCAGAGCGCGAGCGTCGCAGGTGTCGCGACCGCCACGAAAGTCTTCGCGATGGCGGGCGCGAGCCCCGTGCCCGTCATGATGCCCATGATGCCGCCGTAGACTGGGTACTGAAGCAGCATCGACCCGGTCTGACGCGCGGCGCGGCGAATGGCGTCCGCGTAGGCGATAGGCGTGCGTTGCAACGCGAGACCGGCAAGCAGGAAGATCAGGATCGTCGTGTTGATGTCGAGTTCGAAGCCCTTCTCGCGCCACGTCATGGCGAGATAGCCGATGCCGAGTGCGAGCAGCAGCAGCGTGCCGAGCATCGAGCGCTCCATGCGTGCCGCCACCGACGACGTGCCCGCGGCACGTGCGTGCGGGTCGCCCTCGTCGGCATGCGCGCCCGCTTCGTGCGGCTCGCTGAACGCGATCACGTGCTCGGCCTTCGGATGCATGCGGATGAAGATCGCCGTCATCACGACGACCACCAGCACCGTCGGAATGAACACGAACGGCGCAAAGACAGTATCCGCGAGCGGCACGACGTGCCCCGTCGCCTTTTCCACGAGATTGAGCGCGTTGCCGTGCGATGCCTGGGACAACGCAATGGAACTCGATAACCCGCTATTGCACACGGACCACGCCGAGTAGCTGCCGGCCACGAGCCACGCGAAGTCCACCTTCACGCGCCGCGCGATTTCGCGCGACAGCAATGCGCCCACGATGAGCCCCAGCCCCCAGTTGAGCCACGCCGCCACGCCCACCACAGGGAACACCAGTAACGCTGCCCGAGCCGGCGACGTGACGCGCGACGCGAGCGCGCGCAAGCCGCGCTGCACGATGGGGGCATCCGCGATGGCATAGCCCGTCGCGAGAATCAGGATCATCTGCAGCGCGAAGCCGAGAATGTGGAACGTGCCCTCGTACCACGAGGTGAGGATGACGGGCAGCGTGCCGTGCGGCGCGAGCCACGCGGCAAGCACGATCACGACGAAGGTAAGGCCGAGCGAAAGCACGAACGGGTCGGGCATGACCTGCTCGAACACATAAACGAGGCCCGCGACGACGCCGCGGCCGCGTGGGCTGCCCTGCTGGTTTTCTATTACGCCTGGGCTTCCCGCTACGCCTGCGGGACGAACGACGCCCGCCATGCCGGCGTGCGATCCGGTGTCTGTCTTCTCCATGACTTCGATCCGTATGGTTGTGTGGTGCTGGACGGGTACTTGCTGAAAAGCCCGTTCAGTGAAGCGAAGCAACGACGCATCGATAAGTTCGAATAACGAACGCAACGTCCACTGAACGAACCCGCGAAGCATACTCGTATCACCGGAAATATGCGCGCAGCCATGCAACCGGCATGGCTTTCAATCGACCCACAGTCGGCTCACCGCCGCGTTGCGAGGCGCTCGAACGAAGCGCGACACGGGCCCGCGCGGCCTGACGCGCAATGCCGTCCACCGCGGCGCGCGCTTGCCTGCGCGCCCGTAGACGCTGGGCTAGAATCGCCTCAGGCTTCGTCCCCCCTCTTGTTTCGCGCTCGCGTGGCCGGGCGCATCCGCCGCCGATATCGCGGCGAAGCCCGCATTCGCTGCTTGCCCGGCACGGCGGTTTTCAGTTCCCCCACACCGGCTCACAACGGCGCACGCCGTGGTTCGGCCGGCACTCACCGGAAAGGAGATGGCAGATGAGACGATCGATGAGTCAATCAGTGTGGCAGCGCGCGGCCGCAACCGTGGCGGGCCTCGCATGCGCCGCCGCCATGACGGCGGCTCACGCGGCACCCGTGTCGTTCACGGTGCCGCTCACGGGCGACCAGCAGGTGCCGCCCGTCCAGACCTCGGGGAACGGCAGCGCGGCGCTCACCTACGACGCCGATACCCACGTCGTGACATGGAAGGTGACGTACAGCGGCCTTTCGAGCGATGCCACCATGGCGCACTTCCACGCGCCCGCTGCAGCCGGCAAGAACGCGCCGCCCGTCATCTGGCTCACGAAAAAAGGCTCGACGGCGATATCGAGTCCCATCAGCGGCGAAGCCACGCTGACGCCTGAGCAGGCGAAGCAGTTCCTCGCGGGCGACATGTACATCAACGTCCACACGAAGGATCACCCGTCGGGGGAAATTCGCGGCCAGGTGCAGCCGCCGAAGTGAACCTCGCGGCAGGCGCCGCGCAATAGCACGCAAAGACGGCGGCCCGGCTTCGGCCGGGCATGTCGGCATGCCCTCTTCTTTTGCGGAGCGTGCCGGGCGTACCTAGTGGTCCGCGTTCCGTGTAGCGCGGATACAGCACCGCGAGGCGTTGCGCATCCAGGCATTCCTTCCGCTGCACAGTCCCACTTCGCCCTGCCTTCTCACGCTCGATACACGTCACAACCGTGCCGTAGCCCGTGCGAGCCCCCGTTCTCGCTGAAACGGCGCAAACCGCATCCACGCCCGTCCATCGTAACGGTGTGACGTCCATCACCGGAGGCATCGGTGTGGACGAAGTTGGCGCGTTCCGCGAAGTCGCGCCCAGGTACAATCTGCGCATCACACTTGCGTGGAAGGCTGGCCACACTCTATCCGACCTCGACGATTAGATAGTGATGCAAACTATTTTCTTCACGCCGTCGTGGTCACACGAGCGCAATGGCGCCGTCGTGAATTAGCGCGGATTCACGGTCGACTCCGTCGTTGCCGTCTAACCCCGACGGCAGCCGGCGCGTGACGCAGTAAGCCGCCAGGCGACGCGCTAAATAGCGTTCGCAAGTAGCGTCACCGCCCCTGCGGCGAGCGCGAAAAGAAGGATGGCGAGCCAGAGCGGCGCGCGCCGCGGCTCGCGAACATGCGCGGGCAACTGCTTGCGTCCATCGAGCATGGGGCGCACGAGATTCTGTCCCCACACGAAGGCATAAAGCGCGACGGCGCAGACGTGCAGCGCGACCGCCACGGCGAGCGCGTCCCACAATATCGAATGCAGGGCCGTGATCGCATTCGAGACGGCGGCGGGCACGACTTCGGAGAGCGGGCCTTCGTCCGCGACGTCGTTGTAGACGTAGAGCCCCGTCAGCGTCTCCGCGGCGAGCAGCGCGAGCAGCAGCAACACCATCCAGCCGCCCGCGGGGTTGTGGCCCGCCTGCACGTCGGGTTCGCGGCGCGCCAACGCACGCAGATGCCGGAGCGCCGCGGCGGGCGCTGCCACGAAGCTGGCAAACCGCGCGGTCTGGCTTCCGAAGCATCCCCACAGCAGGCGAAACACCACGAGCACGAGCAGCGTCTCGCCGATGCGCACGTGCCAGTCGATCCAGTTGAAGCGCGCGGTCACGTAGGCCGCCGCCACGAGCGCCACCGTAAGCCAGTGAAAGAGACGGACAGGCCAGTCCCAGATCAATACGGTGCGAGATGGGAGCGCCGCGGGAGGCGGCGCATCGCGATGGTCAGGCGCCATGCGAGGCTCCGTGCCGGACACCGCGAGGACCACGGTACGTGGCGAAACCGCGTGGCGCCTCGCGGTTCGGCGCGCGCGACGGCGTGTGGCATCGGCATGGGGCATGTTGCCCCGACGCCCGCCCCCACGCGCCTCGTCGCGCGCCGCAGGTCATTGGGCCGCGGTGCTCGGATCCGCAGCCGGCTGTTCAGCTTCGGCGGCCGGCTGGTCCGCCGCAGGTTGCGCGGCCGTTGCCGTTTCCGCATGGGCAGCCGCCTTCTGAGCCGGCCCCTGATTCTGGGCCTGGCGCTGCTTCTGCCGCTCGAGGGCCCGCGTGGCGCGCGTGACGTGCGAGGCTTCCACGCCCGGCCCCGGCGAGGCCGTGCCGTCCAGCTCGTAGCGCGGACCGCCCGCGGCCACGTGCTCGTGATAGCGCGGATGGTTCACGTGCAGCTTCAGCACCAGTGAAATGAGGGCCTTGTCGAGTTCGGGATGCTGCGCACAGAGATCGTCGAGCACGCCGATCTTGAGCGGCAGCCAGTCGCGAAACGCTGCATGCTGCTCCCCGAAGCGCTTGCGCACGGCCCGCAATTGCTGGTCCCGTTCGATGCGTGCGGCCAGTACCGGGTCGGCGGGACGCCGGGGCGCACTACGGTCCTTCGGTTTCTGTCCCCGCGGTCGCTGGTCCGGATTCGGGCCGCGCGGCCCCTGGGCGGCGCTCTCCGGCTTCGGGCCGGGCCGGCGTGGGTGCGACGGCCTGCCGGGCTGGCCGGTCTTCCCCTGCCGGCCGTTCGATCGCGCGTTCTGCGTGCCGGGCTTGTTCGTATCGGCCGGCCTTGTCTGGCCAGGTGCCTCGGCGTTGGCTTGCCCCTCGTCCTGCCGTTCGGGGTTCGACGCGAGCGCCTTCTTGATTTCCTGCAGGCCTTCGCGGAAGCTCAGTGCGCGGCGCGGTTGGGGTGCGGTTTTCACGAAATCTCTCTGATCCAATAATCGCCGATATGATAACCAATCGCGTGCGTTGCTCGCTGACGCGCGTATTGCGCCTTTCGGCAAGCCGCGACCCTGCTCGCGCATGCCTCGCCACATGAAGGCGAACGGAACCATGGCAACCGGCATGACGAACGATCCGCCGCCCCCCGACGAGCACCGCGTGCAGCCCGTCCCGCGTTCGGACGAACCCGACGGCACGCTTCACCGCACCTTTGCCTTCAGCGCCGACGGCGCGCATTTTCTGCTGGACGGCGAGCCGTTCCAGATTCGCAGCGGCGAACTGCATCCCGCGCGCATTCCCGTCGAGTACTGGCAGCACCGCATTCGCATGGTTCGCGCGATGGGCATGAACTGTATCGCGCTTTACGTGATGTGGAATTATCACGAAGCACAGCCCGGCGTATTCGATTTCGAAACGGACAATCGCGACATCGAAGCATTCGTCCGCCTCTGTCAGCGCGAGCGCATGTGGGTGCTGTTGCGGCCCGGCCCGTATGTCTGCGCCGAATGGGACCTGGGCGGCCTGCCGTGGTGGCTGCTGCGTTATCCCGACATCGTGCTGAGAACCGGCTGGGCCGGCGACCCGCGTTACATGGCGGCCGTCGCGCGCTACATCGCCGAACTGGCGGTGCGCGTGAAGCCGCTCATGATCGCGGCGGGCGGGCCGATCCTCATGATCCAGATCGAGAACGAGTTCGGCTCGTACGCGCACAACCCGCCCTACCTCGAAGAAATCCGCGCGCTCTGGCTGCAACACGGAGTGACAGGCCCGTTCTATACCGAAGACGGCCTCATGCAGCTCCAGCAGAATCGCAGCCGCGTGGCGGGCGGCGCCATCGCGCTCAGCAACGGCGACGCGGCGCAAATCGCGGCCGCACGCCAGGCGTTCCCCGACGTGCCCGTCATGGCCGGCGAGGTGTACCCCGGCTGGCTCACGCACTGGGGCGACGCCGCGTTCCAGGGCACCGCAGTCGACATCGGCGAAAAGCTCGACGCATTCATGCGCGAGCGGCTCTCGTTCAATCTCTACGTGATCCACGGCGGCACCAGCTTCGGCTTCCATGCGGGCGCCAACACGGACGACCGCACCGGCGCCTACCAGCCCGACATCACCAGCTACGACTACGCGGCACCCATCAACGAGCAAGGCACGGCCACGCCGAAGTACGCGAAGTATCGCGAGATCGTGGCGCGCTGTCTGTCTTCGCCGCTGCCCGAGGTGCCGGCGCCGCTTCCCACCATCGAACGCCGGGGCAGCGCAGCGCTGATGCCCGTGGCCTATGCGTCGATCTGGGACAACCTGCCCGACGCATTACCCGTGGACGAGACCGTCGATCCGCAACCGTTCGAGCGGTACGGCCAGGCGTTCGGCTGCGCGCTCTATCGCACGACGTTGCCCGCCGAAGCGATGCAGGCCGATAGCGGGCTGGAAGCAGGCGGCGTCCACGATTACGCCACCGTGTTCGTGGACGGCCAGTACGTGGGCGGCATCTCTCGCGCGCGCATGCCCGCGCAACACGCGAAGCGGCACGGCGTGGTGAACGAAGGAGAGGCGCCGCTTACGCTGCCGGCGGGCGTGGGTACGCGAAGCGTTGCCGGGCGGACGCACAACGCTTCAAGGTCACTGGACATCTTCGTCGAGGGCATGGGTCGCGTGAACTACAGTCACGCGATGGTGGATCGCAAGGGACTGCTCGGGCCCGTCATGCTTCGGTATGCCAACGGTCGCATCGAAACGCTGAGGGGCTGGCAGGTATTTCCGCTGCCCATGGACGATGCGTTCATGGCCGCCTTGCGCCCCGTCTGCACGCAGCCGCAGCGGCCCGGCATGTTCTTCAAGGCGACGCTGACGCTCGATGAAATCGGCGACACGTATCTCGACATGCGACGCTGGACGAAAGGCATGGTATGGGTCAACGGACGCAACCTGGGCCGCTACTGGCACATCGGGCCGCAAACGCGGCTCTACTGCCCTGCCCCCTGGCTCGTGCGCGGCGCCAACGACGTGCTGATCTTCGATCTTCACGAGACAGAGGCAAAACCCATCGAGCTTGTACGCACGCTTTCGTAGCGCGACGTGCTGCGCCCTACGACACACCTACCGCACACCTACGGCACGGCGAACTCGACTGTGAGCACCTCGAAGGGCTCAAGCTTGAACGCGAGCGGCTGGTCCGCCTCCACCTTGCCCGGCATCGACCGTATGTGCGCACCACCCCATGGCGGCTCGTGTACTTCGAAATGCGTCGCGGCGCCATCGGGCAACGCCAGCGCTTCGCGCAGATCCAGCACGAAGCGCTGCATGTGCTGATCAGGATTGCGTAGCGTCACGATGGCACGCCGCGGAGACCACGCGGCCCAACCATAGACCTCCAGCGCGTCGGGCGCGCCGCCGATCCAGTGCGTATCGCGCAACACGTCCGCATTGCCGCGCGCCCATCGGGCTGCTTGCGCGAGCACGTCCCAGTCGCGCTCCGCGAGAAGCGACGGCGTGACATAAAGCTCCTGCAATTGCGTGCCGCCCGCGAAGAACGAGCGCACCTCGTGCGCGAAGGCTTCGCCTTGCGGCGCCTCCAGCCCTTTGCAATGCTGCGCGCAGATGATCCCGTGCAGCATCAGCGAATTGAGCGGAAACAGTCGACTTCGAACAACGACGTTGCGATACGTCTGCGCATCGCGATACGTGATCCAGCGCTCGCGGTCGCAGCCCGTGCCCGCGAAGCCGTGATCCGCGCCGTCGCGCCAGATCGTGTCCGCAAAGCGCAGCCAGAACGGCGACGGATGCGTGCCGGTGCTCAGATTGATGAAGGTCTCCGGCTTTGCCGCGCGAATGTCTTCGATCAAATGAATCGCCGCGTCCCAGTCGCTGTCGAAGCGGCTGCCTGGCACGACGTGGTCCGCATTGCCTGTGCCGTCGAACTTGAAGTGATTGACCCCATGCGTGCCGAGCAGCGTCATCACCACCTCGTGAAAACGCGCGTAATAGTTCGGCCCCGAAAGCGCAAAGCCTCGATCGACCACCTCGTAACCGCTCGCGGCACCTCGCGCAACGCGCGCCTCGCGCGGTTCGCAATAGCCGCCCCACGGCGAGAGCCACACGCCGGGCGCGGCGCCGAAGCGCGCGGCGGCCTCGCGTAGCGGCACGAAGCCTTGCGGAAAATCACGGCTGAAATGCCAGCTACCGCTCAGGTCGTCCCAACCGTCGTCGAACATGAACGAGTCGATATGCACGTCGCGCCTCGCATGCAGTTCGCGCCCCACCGTTTCGATGCGTTCAACCGCCTGCTTCGCGGTGTACGGCGTCAGATAGCCGATGTCGTACCAGCTGTTGTAGTGCAGAAACGGACGGTACGGATGCGCCCGCTCGCGTTCGACGTAGGCAGCGAAGTCGCGGCGCATCTGCCCGCTGCGCGCCACGCCCGCGACCGCGCTGTACTCGACGGTCTTGTCCTTGCTGAGCGGCAGTGCGCGCGAAACCGTGAGCGTCACCGCGCCGTTGCGCGCGCGATTCTGCGCGCGCGGCAGTTCGATCCCCAGATAGACGTCGCCCACGATGACGGGCACGCCGTCGAGCCCCTCCCCGGCCTCGGTCGCATGCCTGGCACAGACGCCGTCGATGCCGAGCATGGCGACGTTCACGACGGGTTCGTCCCGCTTCAACGCTGTGATCGACACACGCTCGCGCAGATACGACGAACCGTCGCGTTGTTCGACGCTCCAGCGAACGAGAAAGCGCGCTTCGTCGTCGGTCAAGGTCGCGACAATGCGTTTGCCGGCGATCTGCCCGGCGAGGCACGAGGCCGATGGATTCGCCTCGAGCGTTTCTTCGCTCGGCGACGCGAGCAACGTGAGATCGCGCATGTCGAGCACACGACCATCGGCGAGCGTGAGCGCGAACGGCGTGCTGAGCGTAAGCGTGCGGGCATGCAAACGGTCCACGAGCGCGAAGTCGCAAAGGCGCGTGTCGACCACGCGCCAGCTCATCGCAATCGCGGCGTTGCCGAAGCTCTGCCGCTCGCTACCGGCCTGAAACGCCGGCGTGCCCGACCACGAGGACATCGCGAACAACGAAGACGAGGTGGCGTTCGGTGGCATGGCGCAAGCGTCCTGGAGAGCATTGAGGTGTGACGTGAGACCGCTTGCCGATGATATCGCCGTCACGTGACCTGAAGCGAGGCGCGCGGCGGACCGCAGGCGCGTTGTGCATGCGGTCCGGGCCTGGCCGAAGCTACGCGAGCCCTTGCGCCGATAGCGCGAGCAGCACGCGCTCCGCTCCTATGCCGAAGCCCGCGCCCTCTCGATACGCGCCGCCTCCTGCCACCTGCTGCTGCGCGCCGAGTTCGCGACAACGCATCTCGAAGCCGCGTCCGTCCAGGTAGTAGCTGAGTCCCCGGCGTGCTGCGTCGTCCAGTTCGTAGCGCAGTCCCAGCGAGTCGAGAAAGCCGCTCGCAATAACCTGACTACGCTCCAGCGCGCGTTGGGTGTCGCGGCTCAGGCATTCGAATCCGAGCTGCCAGAACTCACGATAGCGGCCCGCCTGAGGCCGCTCGTAGCGGTAGCATCGCGCCACATAGAACAGCAGCCGCTCTTGCCGCCGCGCGAGCAGCGTCGCGCACTGCTCCTGAAAAAGCGCAGTCGCCTCGGGAATCAGGCAGCACGGACGCCCCTTCTTGTCGTCGAAGGCCCACATCTGGCCGATGATCTCGCTGCCGCCGGCTTTCTGGACGAAGGTGTCCTGCGACCACAGGGCGGGCACGATGGCCTCCTCCGCGCCGGCCTCAATGAAGATAGCTCCGGAAGCGGTTTTCCAGTGCACGCATGCGGGCGGCTTCCTCGCCTACGACGAAACGGGTTCCACGGATCATGGTCATGTTCGGTTCCTCACGAAAATAAGCTGAAAAACAAGGGCAAAAATAAAAAAGGCGCCGGGAAGGCGCCTTTCGCTCGTGCGGGAAGGGAAATTCAGGAACGCTTTCCTTTCCGCGCTATGGACGTAACGAGTGGCGGCGCGCCGGTGGGGCTGCCGCGATGATGCCTACCGAAGGGGACGTTACGTAGTTCCATGGCGCAGATATTCGCACACCCGTCTCGTTTTGCAAACGGGCGCGCAGGTATGCGACGCCGCGCGCCCGGCCCGTTCAATGCGGTCAATGCCGCGTCTGCACCCCGTCGCCTTGCCCCTGCGACGGTGTAATCGCGCAGTAAGCCGGCGGCGCGGCCTGCACGCCGGGCGCGATCGCGCAGTAAGCCGGTTTCGCTTCCGCGTTCGGCGTAACGGCGCAATACGCGGCCTGGGCCTCGACTCCCGGCGTGATCGCGCAATACGCAGGTTGGGCCTGCGCACCCGGCGTCACCGCGCAATACGCCGCAGCCTGCGCCTGTTCCTGTGCCGCTGTACCGAACGTCCGTTCCATCAGTGCACCAGTGGCGGACGCCAGTTCGAACAGGCGCGCCTCGTCGTCCGCGCCGTCGATGCCCACATACGGGTTGTGATGCAGCACGAAACCGAAGATGCGCTCGCAGTCGTTCGCATAGCGCTTCGTGTCCAGAATGTGCGCGTGCCAGAACTGGTCCACTTCTTCGCTCGGTACGATGGCCGTGTCCGGATACTGCGCCGCGAGCTTCAGGAACTGGCGGTAGCCCGCCTCGGCGCGCGCCACTGTTTCAGGCGTCCACTGCCCGTCGCGCCGGTGCAGCAGCTTGGCCTTCATCCGCGCAAAGTCGAGTGCATCGATCGCCAGCCACATCCGTGCTACGTCTGCCTCTTGCTCATGCATGGTCCCACTCCTTTCGTCAGTAAGACGCGCCTTGGCTTTCGCTTCAAGCGCGCCGGGATTGCAGCGGTCGCACGTCGGCGCGGCCGCGGTCCTGCCAGCGTTTCAGGAACAGCGTCATCTCGCTCGCGGGAATCGGGCGGCTGTAGAAGTAGCCCTGCACTTCATCGCAGCCTTCCTTGCGCAGGAATTCGACGTGCGCCTCGGTCTCCACGCCTTCGGCCACCACTTCGAGGCCAAGACCGTGACCCAGCGCGATCACCGCGCTCGTGATCTGTGCGTCGCTTCTGCTTGCGGGTATGTCGTGAATGAACGAGCGGTCGATCTTGACCGTATCGATCGGAAAGCGGTTCAGGTAGGCGAGCGACGAATAACCGGTGCCGAAGTCGTCGATGGACAGGCGCACGCCCGTGCGCTTGAGGTTGGAGAGCCACGCCGCGGCCTGCTCCGCGTGGCGCATCACCATGCTCTCGGTGAGTTCGAGTTCGAGCAGTTCGCCCGGCAATTGCGCATCGGCGAGCGCGGCCATGATCTCGCGATGCAGGTCCTTGTTCGAGAACTGGCGCGCCGAAAGATTGACCGCGACGCGCACGGGCGCAAGGCCGCTCGCGAGCCACGCGGCGTTCTGACGGCACGCTTCGCGCAGCACCCATGCGCCGATCTGCACGATCGCCCCGGTCTGTTCCGCCAGCGGAATGAAGGCCATGGGCGCGACGAGCCCGAGCGTGGGATGACGCCAGCGCACGAGCGCCTCGACGCCCGTGCAGCGGTTCGTGCGCAACGAAATGCGCGGCTGGTAATAGAGCACGAGTTCGCCGTTGTCCACGGCGCGGCGCAGGTGCGATTCCATTTCGATGCGCTGCTGCAAAGACGTGCTCATCTGCCGCGCGTACAGCTGCCAGGTGTTGCGGCCCTGCTCCTTCGCACCGTACATGGCGATGTCCGCGTGCTTGAGCAGCGTTTGCACGTCGTCGCCGTCGCCCGGATACGAGGCGATGCCGATGCTCGCCGTCACCGCGAGCTGCCGTCCGCTCACGGCGAAAGGCTGTTCGAGCGTGGCGTGAATCGCGTCGACCGTGCAACGGATGTCGAACGCTGTGCCACGCGGCTCTTCCACCAGCATGACGAATTCGTCGCCGCCCAGGCGCGCGATGTCGCGAGGCGCGGCGACCTGTCCGCGCAGACGCTCGGCGACGGCGCGCAACAGCAGATCGCCGGCGTTGTGACCGAGCAGATCGTTCACGTCCTTGAATTCGTCGAGGTCGATGAACAGCACGTGAAAAGCGGTCTCGTCGCAACGTGCGCGTGCGAGCACTTCTTCCAGACGCTCGCGAAACATGAGCCGATTCGGCAATCCGGTGAGGACGTCGTGCGTCGCGAGAAAACGCAGCGTGTCTTCCGCCTGGCGGCGCTGCAGAAAATGACACGTCTGGATCGCAACGGAGCCCGCCATCGCCAGCGCATTCGACTCCGAGGGCCGACGTTCGCGCGCATAGAATTCCGCCACGCCAAGCGTCGTGGCGCCCGCGCGAATGCCGAAGGCGAACACCGTCGTCACGCCGCCCGCGGCGAGCCAGGCCGCGTGCGGCAATCGCGACAACGCCTTGCGGCCGGAGCGCCAGCAGGGTTGCCCGGCGTCCCAGGCGCTTTGCCGCCGCAAGCCCGCGGGACGCGACAACAACCACTGCCCGAGTTCATCCTCGCGCGCATGCAAAGCCACCGAAAGCGCGGGCGTCTGCCCCGACGTATCGGGCCAGAAGGCGCCGGCGTCCCATTCCATGCCCTCGGCCAGCGTATCGACGATCTGCTGGATGACCGCGGCTTCGCTCGTCGCGGTCGCGAGCTTCAGCGAAATGGCGTGCTCGAGCTGCCGCGTGCGTTCGGCGAGCTTGCGCGACGTGATTTCGAGCGCGGTGCCGCGCAGCGCGCGCCGCTCCTGCGCCCCATAGGGGCGGCCGATCAGTTGCAGCCAGCCGCGCCGGCCGCGCATGGACCGATAGCGGCATTCGAGTTCGAACGGCTCGCCCGTACGCAGCGTCTTTCTCGCGTGCACGACAAGCGCCGCGCGATCGTGCGGATCGATTGCGGCGAGCAGGTGGTCGACGCTCGCGCTGTCGCCACGCCAGCCGAGCAGGCGCGCCATTTCCGTGGACAGATGAACGGCCCCGCCCTCGGCATCGACCTGCCAGTCGCCGAGATGCGCCGTGCGCTGCGCTTCGGCACGCGCCCTCTCGCTCTCGCGCAGCGTGCCGGTGATGCGTTCCGCGAGCCGCACGGCGCGCACGCGCGACGTGGCGAGCGAATACGCGAGGCCCGCGAGCAGCAGACTGATGACGACACCTGCCAGCGCGGCAGACCGCGGCAGCATCCGTTGCGTGCCGGCAAGCGCGACGGGATCAACCGTGACGACGAGCAGCCAGCGGCGGCCGCCGAACGGTTGCACGACGCTTGTCGTCCATTCGTGGTTGAGAGCGGCCGGGTTTGCGTTCGTGGCAGAAACGGCCGCGGCGGAAGCGGCCATGTTCGTCTCGCCGCTCGCGTTTGGACTGGCGCTGTCGAACAGCAACGTGGCAGTGGACGGCAGCACGGCCGGTTCGTCGAGCCGGCCCGCTTCGTAGATGCGCAGGCGTATCGCCTTCGACGTGTTGGCCGCGAGCAGCCCCGCCATCAGATCGTTGAGCCGGATGCCGGCGCCCACGGACCCGATGTAGGCAAGCCGCCGTTCCGCCACGGTGT
Organism: Paraburkholderia kururiensis; assembly: GCF_034424375.1. NCBI lineage: Bacteria > Pseudomonadati > Pseudomonadota > Betaproteobacteria > Burkholderiales > Burkholderiaceae > Paraburkholderia > Paraburkholderia kururiensis. The sequence continues at coordinate 6,181,049 of NZ_CP139965.1, forward strand.
CGTGCGGCATGCCGCGGCGGTACACAGGCAGCCGCAACGCAATGCCGATATGCGGATGCGTGCTCTGCGCGAAGATCAGACGGCCGCTACTGACGGGCTCGCCGGTATCGCGACCCCGCGCCAGCGCCGCGAGCCGCCCCGGCTCCACGCCGAGATCGAGCCCCACCGAAGGCAGATTGTCCTGCAGCGGCTCCACATAGGTCAGCACGAAATACGCGGGACGCCGGCCAGGCGGCCGAATCGCGAAATCCGTGCGGGCGGCGCGCAGTATGGGGTCGACCCGTTGCAGGGCGATGAACTCCGCGACATCTTCGTCGCGAACGTACGCGGCGTAATTGAGTGTCTGAAAACCGGGATACCGGTCAGGCAGATTTAACCCGTTGACGAAATCGCGAAACTCGGTGCGCGAAATGTCGTCGCTCGCGCTAAAGAGCGCCTGCATCGTGACGAGCACGTCGGAATACAAGCGCACGCGCGTGCCGATTTTCTGCTGGATGTCCGCGGTATCGGCACTGAAACGCAGACGCGCCTCCCGCTGAATCAGATCGACGCTGATCAGATAAACGGCGGCCGTAATGGCAATGCCGGCGAGCAGCACGCCAAGAGAAAGGCCTGCGGCTCCGGCTCGGTGAAGCGGACGAAAATAACGACCCCAGAATTCGCGCACATCGGCTCCCGCACTTTCTGCACGAACGGTCATTCGCAGCGCGAAGCCGCTGTGCGCACGGCACGCGCGGCCATGCACACATAGCGCTGAAACAACCGTTGAAATACCGGCGGAAATGCCTGAGTGGAGGGGCGTGCGTAACAGGACCGGACAGGACCGGAAAGGACCGGACTGCGATCCGTTTTTCTATTCAGTGCGGCGGAGAAACAGGGCAGCTATTTTCACGGAATTCATGAGAACCGCGAGTATGAAGCGTAGCGGAAAATCTCCGCTTCACCACCTATCGCGAACCCCTATAAAGAAAGTTCGAAAGCGGCCGTGAACCGTACGTCACTGGATCACTGGCGCGTTTATAACGGATGGCGCACGGGGCACCGTTTGATACATGTCAGAAAATGCCGCGTCTATGCTGGGTAATTATCGGTTATCCGTTATTCCCTACGCCGTGTATGGTTGATTTACGTAGTTCATTTTAAATTCGATCGGCAGTATTTTCCGATTACCTCCCGCATTTATTCCAGCCCCGCTTATTCGCCGCCGCCCACGTGTCGTTTATCGTTCATATCTCGTGGCGCTGCTTCAGTTCCTCCAATGCAAGATGTTGCAGCAGCATGATCGTCTTGCCGTCCACGATGCCGCCCTGCTGCACGAGGTCCAGCGCAGCGCGCAACGGCATTTCCATCACTTCCACGTCCTCGCCTTCATGTTCGAGGCCACCGCCGTCGCCCACGCGCATCGAGGCGTCGTACTCGCCTACATAGAAGTGCAGTTTTTCCGTCACTGAACCGGGACTCATGAACGCTTCGAACACTTTGCGGATGTGGCGGACGCGGTAGCCGGTTTCTTCCTCCGCTTCCGCGCGAATGCGCTCTTCCGGCGTGGCGCTATCGAGCAGACCGGCCGCCGCCTCGATCAGCATGCCGTCGTGGCCGTTCACGAACGCCGGCATCCTGAACTGGCGCGTCAGCACGATATTGCCGGTGGCAGGGTTGTGCAGCAGGATCGTCGCGCCGTTGCCGCGATCGTATGTTTCGCGGCTTTGCCGCTGCCACGTGCCGTCGCGGCGAAGGAAGTCGAACGTGATTTTTTTCAGCACATACCAGTCGTCCGACAGCACGGTGGTATCGACGATCCGAACCCGATCGTTGCCTGCTCTATCGTTCATCGACTTCACGGGTTGCCTCCTCATGAGTGCCCTTCATTCGACAGCGCTTGAATCCCATGGTAACGTGCAGTTTCGTGCAATATCAAGAAATTTCGTGCATTGATTATCGTGCCGGCACTTTGCTGCACGTCCTTCCGGTTCATCTCATGCTGACGAGTCAACGCAAGAAAGCCATTCTCGACGCGCTCGAGCGCGACGGCCAGGTGCTGGCAGGCGAACTGAGCGCAACCTTTTGCGTATCCGAAGACACCGTGCGCCGCGACCTGCGCGAGCTGGCCGCCGAAGGGCTGCTCCAGCGCGTGCACGGCGGCGCGCTGCCGGCCTCGCCCGCCACGGCACCGTTCGCCCAACGCGAGGACATGGAGTCCGCCGCCAAGCGCCGTATTGCGAAGCGTGCCGCGCAGATGATCGTGCCGCGCCAGGTCGTGATCGTGGACGGCGGCACCACCTCGGCGCTGCTGGTTCGCGGCCTTCCCGCCGACCTCGAGGCAACGGTCGTCACGCATAGCCCGAGCGTGGCCGTGGCGTTGGTGGAGCACCCGTCGGTGGAGGTGATCCTGATCGGCGGGCGGCTCTACAAGCATTCCATCGTGAGCGTGGGCGCCGCGGCGGCCGAAGCGATATCGCAGATACACGCGGACATCTACTTCATGGGCGTGACGGGCGTTCATCCCACCGCGGGGCTCACGACCGGCGACTTCGAAGAGGCCGCGATCAAGCGCGCACTGGCAGCGCGGGCGGCGGAAACCGTGGTGCTCGCGTCCGCGGCGAAACTCAACGCGGCATCCCCCTACCGGATCGGCGAGATCGGACTCGCGCAATCGGTCATCGTCGAGGCCCGCACCGACGCGAAGTTGACCGAACCGATCGAACGGGCCGGCGTGACCGTGCTACGTGCCTGACGTTCCCGGCGAGCACGCTTCGTGCCTCATGTCGAAACTGCGGGAAGCGGATTGAAAGAAGCGGTCAAAAGCAACGCCGGCCGGGCAAACCGGCACGTATGCACTCGCGCCCAGCAAGCATTCAACCCGACGCCTTCAGCGTCAGGGTGGCGGCCAGTCCGCCACCATCGGCACGATTGCGCAGCGTGAGCGTCGCATCCAGCGCCAGGGTGAGCTGCCGCGCGATGGCCAGCCCGAGTCCCGTGCCGCCCGTGTGGCGATTGCGCGAGTTTTCCACGCGATAGAACGGCTCGAACACCTGCTCCAGCAGTTCCTCCGGAATGCCGGGACCACGATCGGACACGGTGATGCTGACGCTGCCCTCGGCGTTTCGCGCCACATCGAGCGTCGCCGAACCGCCGAACTTCAATGCGTTGTCGACGAGGTTGCCGATAATGCGCCGCAGTGCCTCCGGACGCGCCACCACCGCCACGGGCAGGCGGCGTTCGAGCACGACCGCCTGGCCCGCATCCACGTAATCGCAGACCAGGCTGTCGAGCAGCGCATCCAGATCGATGCGCCGCGCCGTCTCCGTCGCGCCATGCAGCGTGCGCGCGTAGACCACGCCTTCTTTCACGAGGCTCTCCATTTCAAGCAGATCCTGACGCATCTTCGCGGCCTCGTCGCTCTCGTCCATCACGTCCACGCGCAAACGCAGACGCGTGATCGGCGTCTGCAAATCGTGCGAGATGGCAGCGAGAATCTGCATGCGCTCCGCGGTGTACGTGGCGATGCGCTTTTGCATCGCGTTGAACGCTTTGGCCGCGCGCGCCACTTCGGAGGGGCCGTCCTCGGGCACGGGCACGGCCTTGAGGTCGGGGCCGAGCGCGTCGGCCGCCTCGGCCAGTTGCGCCAGCGGTCGCGCCGCGTGCCGCACCGCAAACCAGCAGCCCGCGCCGAGCACCGTGAACTCCAGCACGAGCACCGCGGGCAGCCATTGCGACAGCGGCGTGCCGTACATGGGATGAATGTCGATGGTCAACGGGCTGCCGTCGCTCAGCTGCAAGTGGACCTGCAGATGTTCGCGTTCGCCCGGCAGCGCGTTCGCCGTGACGTGATACGACTTGCCGATGCCCGCTGTAATGGACTGCTCGACGCGCGCCGAAAGACGCGCGTTCACCGGCTCGCCGCTCACGCCCTGGCCCAGCACGAACTGGTAGCTGCGTCGCGCGAGACGCGGCAGCCATTGCTCGCGCTCGTCGGCCGGAAGATGGTCGAGTAGCGCGACGGAGCTGGCGACCTCGCGCTCGATGTAGCCCATCATCATGTTCGTGGTGGACTCGTCGCGCTCGGTCATGGTGAGCCAGAACGAGAGCCCTTGCGCCAGCGCGAGACCGACGCAAAGAATCAGCGCGACGCGCGCGAACAGCGTGCGAGGCCAGTGCAGCAGGCGGTCGAACTTCATGGCGCCCGCGCTCATGACCGCGCTTCCACGACCGTCACCGTGGCGGAGAACACGTAGCCCTCGCTGCGCAAGGTCTTGATGTAGCGCGGCTCGCGCGCCTCGTCGCGCAAGCGTTGCCGCAGCCGGCTCACGAGCAGGTCGATGGAACGGTCGAACGCGTTGGCCTCGCGGCCCTGCGTGAGATTCAGCAACTGGTCGCGCGTGAGCACCCGTTGCGGATGGTCGAGAAATACGCGCAGCAGACGGTACTCGCCGCCGCTCAGCGCCACCATCGTGCCTTCCGCATCGAGCAGGTGGCGCGCCGTGGTGTCAAGCCGCCAGTCGCCGAACGCGAGTATGTCCGCGGCCTCGGTCACCTGCATGCCGGGCGGCAGCATGCGCGTGCGGCGCAGCACGGAGCGGATGCGCGCAAGCAGTTCGCGCACCGCAAACGGCTTGGGCAGATAGTCGTCGGCGCCCATTTCGAGGCCGACGATGCGGTCCGTTTCCTCGTTGCGCGCCGTGAGCATCAGCACCGGCACCGTGCGGAACTTGCCCGCGCGCAGTTCGCGGCACAGCACGAGCCCGTCCTCGCCCGGCATCATGAGATCGAGCACGATGAGGTCCGGCGCGCCGTATTCGAGCGCCGCCCGCATCTCGCGTCCGTTCGCCGCGAGCGACACGCGCATGGCGTTCTTTTCGAGATAGGTACCCACAAGCTCGCGAATGCCGCGATCGTCGTCCACGATCAGAATGTGGTCCGGCTTTTCGGTCATGGCGTGGTCCTCATGTCCTGCTGTCTGTGTTGGCGCTGTCCAGGTCCGGCTGGCGCTTTCGTTCGCGCTCCATGCGCGGCCGGCTTTGAACCAGCAGCGAACAGTACACCGGATGCGCGACTTCCGTCGTAAAGCCCCCGGCCGCAAAGAGGATCATCGCCACCAGCCGTTTCATGCGTCCTCCACCACCGAAAGGCTTGCGCCATTGGAGACCGAGCATTCCAGCGCATACGGGTCCACGCCTTCCAGACACCCGATATTGACGCGCCAGCGCAGCGGATCGAGCCGCGTCTGATGAAACGGATAGATGCCGCAGTGACGACAGAAGTAATGCTTCGCGATGTGCGTGTTGAATTCGTAGCGCGTGACGGCGTCTTCGCCCTGCACGATCGTCAGCAGATCCGCATCGAACGCCGGGCTCATCAGCGCGCCGCGGCGGCGGCACAGGCTGCAATTGCAGCGCATCGCGGGCGTGATGGCGGCCCGCACTTCGAATTTCACGGCGCCGCAGTGGCAGGCGCCCTTGTACAGACTCTCGTTCATGTCGCGCTCCGCGTCGAGTGAGTGGGCAATTGAATCAGGCAACGCGAGCTTTATAACGCAACCGCCGCACACTGTCCGGGGTGCTTTGTATCGCACTGTATCTGCGTCGTACACAGACACAACACATTGCATTCGGGGCCGCCTCACGACACAAGCGCGATACGCCCAAGCGGTCCAATGGGGCCATGTCATCCACCGGACGCCCACCATGCATGCCCCACTCGAACCGCTGCTCGCCCTGCTTGCGGGCCTCTTCACCATCGCTTCGCCGTGCGTGCTGCCCGTGATGCCCGTTCTGCTCGGCACCGCTGTCGAGCGGCCGGCGCGCGCACGGCCGCTCTTCGTGATCGCGGGCTTCGTGCTCAGCTTCGCGTCGTTCGCGCTGCTGCTGGGGGCCGTGTCGAGCACAGTCCACATCGCGCAGCAGGCCCTGCGCGATACCGCGACGGCCCTGCTCGCATTGTTCGGATTCCTGCGTTTGTGGCCTCGCCCGTTCGAATGGCTGATGGCCCGCATGACGTGGCTGCAAAGCGTGGGCAGCAACAGTCACGCTGCGAGCGGAGCGGGCAATGCAAGCGGCTTCGTGCTGGGCATGTCGCTCGGCGCGGTATGGACGCCCTGTGCCGGCCCCGTGCTCGCCTCCATTCTGGTGCTGGTCGTGAAGGCGCAGGACCTTCAGTGGTCGGCGCTGCTGCTCACGCTCTACGCCGCAGGCGCGGCCATTCCGATGCTCGGCATTCTCTATGGCGGGCAGTACGCGCTGCGCCAGTCGCGAGCCATCGCGCGTCACGCGCAGCGTCTGCAACAGGTGTTCGGCGTGCTCGTGATCCTCACCGCCGCCGCGATCTATTTCCAGTACGACACGCTCGTCGTGGCTTATCTCTCCAGCTTCTTCCCTTCATTGAAAGGACTCTGACATGCTCAACCGGATCAAAACCCTCACGGCCGCGGCCGTGCTCGCCACGCTTCCGGTCCTCGGCCATGCGGCCGCGGCCACCGCGCCCGAATTCAGGGGCATCGACAACTGGCTCAACGGCCCGCCGCTCACCATGCAGCAGCTACGCGGCAAGGTGGTGCTGGTGGACTTCTGGACCTACACCTGCATCAACTGCATTCACACGCTGCCCTACGTGAAGCAATGGAACGAAAAGTACCGGAATCAGGGGCTCGCCGTGATCGGCGTGCATACGCCCGAGTACCCGTTCGAGCGTGATACGGGCAACGTGAAGACCGCGATCAGTCGCTTCGGCATTTCGTATCCGGTCGCGCAGGACAACGAGTACGCCACGTGGAACGCCTGGGGCAACCAGTACTGGCCGGCGTTCTATCTGGTGGATCGCAAGGGGCGCATCGTCTATTCGCATTTCGGTGAAGGCGACTACGCGCAGACCGAAGCCGCCATTCAGCACGCGCTGGCGGAAAAGGACTGAGGTGGCCGGCGCGCACGATGCCCGACTCACTTATGACGGCGACGCAAGACTGTTTGTCCATGACGGGTGTTCGAACTTCGCGGCAATGCGCCTAGATTGAGCACCCATCGGAGCCGTGCTCCGATCAGCTTTCCCAGACTCTCATCTTTGGAGAACTCATCATGGCAACGCAGCAAAAAGTCGTCGTCGTTACCGGCGCATCGCAAGGCATCGGCTCGGAAATCGTCAAGGCGTTCCGCAAGCTCGACTACCGCGTGGTCGCGACCGCCCGTTCCATCCAGCCCACGGACGACCCCAACATCGCCGCCGTGCAAGGCGACATTGCCGACCCGCAAACGGCCCACCGCGTCGTGGCCGAAGCGCTCAACCGCTTCGGCCGCATCGATACGCTCGTGAACAACGCCGGCGTGTTCGTCGCAAAGCCCTTCACGCAATACACGGCCGAGGACTACGCGTCAGTGATGGGCGTGAACGTGGCCGGCTTCTTTCACATCACGCAACTCGCCGTGGCGGAAATGGAAAAGCAGGGCAGCGGCCACGTGGTGAGCATTACGACGAGCCTCGTCGACCACGCGATTCAAGGCGTGCCTTCGGTGCTGGCCTCGCTCACGAAGGGCGGCATCAACGCCGCTACGAAGTCGCTTGCCATCGAGTACGCGAAGAAAGGCATTCGTGCGAACGCGGTGTCGCCTGGCATCATCAAGTCGCCGATGCACGCGCCCGAAACGCACGAGGCGCTGGACGCGCTTCATCCGATGGGCCACATGGGCGAGATGCGCGACATCGTCGACGCGGTGCTGTTTCTCGACGCCGCGCCGTTCGTAACGGGCGAGATCCTGCACGTGGACGGCGGCCAGAGCGCCGGCCACTGAGCCCCTTTCGACAGGCTTTACCTGCATCACCGGGCGCCTCCGCGGCGTCCGTCGTTACCCCGTTTGTTCGCACAGGCGTTCCCACATTTCAGGAGTCCGACATGCCCATCGTGACCATCCAGGTGACTCGTGAAGGCACCAGGCCCGGCAACGAATCCGTCACGGCAGAGGAAAAGGCCCGGCTGATCCACGGCGTGAGTCATCTGCTGCTCGACGTGCTCAACAAGCCGCTCGAATCGACCTTCGTCGTGATCGAGGAAGTGAACACCGAAAACTGGGGCTGGGGCGGCTTGCCCGTGGAGGCGTATCGCAGGCAGCGCGCGGCGAAAGCGCCGTAACGCGGGCCGCCTCGATCGTGTGCGCGTGCGCATCGTCGCTCTCTCACGTTCGGCCTGATATTCTTGCCCGCACGCACCGTGTGGGAGAGTCGATGCAACGTCAATTCGAAGACCTGCTGCTCGGCAGCATCGAACTGTTTTGTCTCGCGGCGGAACTGGAAAGCTTTACGTTGGCGGCGACGGCGGCGAGCGTCACGCCTGCCGCCGTGAGCCGGTCTGTGGCGCGGCTGGAGTCGCGGCTCGGCGTGCGGCTCTTCGTGCGCACCACACGCCAGATTCGCCTCACGGACGCGGGCCGCCGCTACTTCGAACAATGCCGCGAAGCGCTGGCGCGCCTGGCGGAGGCCGAGCGCGAAGTCACCGGCGAGCAAAGTTCGCCTGCCGGCGTGCTGCGCATCAGCATGCCGACGCCTTACGGCCACTACCGCGTGTTGCCGCTGCTCGCCGAATTCCGCGCGCGCTTTCCGGGCGTGACGGTGGAAACGCATCTGAGCAACCGCAACATCGATTTCGCCGACGAAGGATTCGATCTCGCCATTCGCGGCCGTGCGCCCGACGACTCGGGCCTGATCGCGCGCAAGCTCGAAGACGCCGAACTCGTCGTGGTGGCCTCGCCGGCCTACCTGAAACGCGCGGGCAAACCCGCGACGCCGGACGACCTCGTGCATCACGAGTGCATCCAGTACGCGCTGCCCAGCACGGGCCGTAACCTTCCGTGGCTCTTCAGGCATAAGAACGACATGCAGGAAATGGCGACGCGCGGCGGCTACAGCACGGCCGGCGACGTGCTCACGGGCGTCACGCTCGCCCGCCACGGCGCCGGGCTTTTCCAGACCTATCGATTCGTGGCGGCGGAAGGCCTGGCGGACGGCACGCTGCGCGAGGTGCTCAAGGATTACGGCGGCTGCTCGCGGCCGTTCGTGCTGCTCTACCCGCACGCGCGGCATCTGTCCTCGCGCGTGCGGTGCTTCGTGGACTTTCTGATGGAAAAGCTGCGCGCGTAGCAAAGCATGGCAGCCGCAGCCGATGGATCAGGTCACCGGCGCCGGGTTGAACAGCACCAGCGCGTTGGCGAGCTTCCACTGCTCCGCCCAGGTTTTCTTCCGGCCGCTCGCCACGTCGAGCATGAAGTGGAACAGTTCCCAGCCGAGGTCTTCGATGGTCGCCGCGCCCGTGGCGATGCGGCCTGCGTCGATGTCCATCAGATCGTGCCAGCGTCGCGCCAGGTCGCTGCGCGTGGCCACCTTGACCACCGGCACAGCGGCGAGCCCGTACGGCGTGCCGCGGCCCGTCGTGAACACGTGCAGGTTCATGCCCGCGGCCAGTTGCAGCGTGCCGCACACGAAGTCGCTCGCGGGCGTGGCCGCATAGATCAAACCCTTCTGGCGGGCCTTTTCGCCGGGCGACAAGACGCCGGTAATAGGCGCGCTGCCCGACTTCGCAATGGACCCCATCGCCTTTTCGACGATGTTCGACAGGCCGCCCTTCTTGTTGCCCGGCGTGGTGTTGGCGCTGCGGTCCACCTGCCCGCGTTGCAGGTAGCTGTCGTACCAGGCCATTTCGCGCACGATGGCCTGCGCCACGTCGGCGTTCGCGGCGCGCGCCGTGAGTTGCGCGATGCCGTCGCGCACTTCGGTCACTTCGGAGAACATCACCGTGGCGCCGGCGCGCACGAGCAGGTCGGCGGCGAAGCCCAGCGCCGGGTTCGCCGTGAGCCCCGAGAACGCGTCGCTGCCGCCGCACTGCATGCCCACCACGAGTTCCGATGCCGGCACCGTTTCGCGCCGCCGCGCATTGAGCCGTTCCAGATGCGCAACGGCCGTTTCCATGATGGAGTCGATCATCGACTGGAAGCCCACGTGCGCGGGCTCCTGCAGACACACCACCGAGCCGTTCGCGTTCTGCGCTGCACCGTCGTGGTCGCCCTTTGCCGATGAAGCGGCCGATGAAGCGGCAATCGGAATCGTGCCCGGCGGCATCAGCCGCTCCGGCTGAAGCTTCTCGCAGCCGAGGCTCACCATCATCACCTCGCCGCCGAAGTTCGGATTCAGGCTGATGTTGCGCAGCGTACGGATGGGCACGACTGCGTCCGGCGCATCGATAGCCACGCCGCAGCCATACGTGTGCTCGAGCCCCACGACGTCGTCCACGTTCGGGTAGCGCGGCAACAGTTCGGTCTTGATCCGCTGCACCGCGTGTTCGACCACGCCCGAGACGCATTGCACCGTGGTCGTGATGGCCAGCACGTTGCGCGTGCCCACGGAGCCGTCGGCGTTGCGATAGCCCTCGAAGGTGTAGCCCTCGAGCGGCGGCAGCGTCTCGACGCGGGTGGCGATGGGAAGGTCCGTGAGGCCGGGCGGCTCGGGCATGCGCAGGGTACGTTCGTTGACCCAGCTGCCGGCCGCGAGATCGGTGAGCGCGTAGCCGATCACCGTGTTGTAGCGCAGTACCGGGTCGCCCGCCGCCAGATCCGCGAGCGCCACCTTGTGCCCTTGCGGCACGGCTTCGCGCAGCATGAGGCCGTCGGGGAAGACCGCGCCTTGCGGCAGGCCGCCGTCGTCCACCACGACGCCGACGTTGTCGTTCGGGTGCACACGGATGTAGCGCCCCGCGAGGTTCAACCGCTGATTCATGCTGCAAGCTCCCGGCTCAAGTTGTTTGGCATCTTACAACATCACTGACAGGATTTGGGATGTTCGTGACGGTTTTGTGGCTGCGTTCCGGCGCAGCGCGCCGCCTCGGCATATCGTCGAAAAACGGGGACACGGGTCGCGCCACACCCTGAAAAGGCGCGCAACGACCCTAGGCAACAGATCAGGGTAAGCACCAGGTGTCCCGCCCTCATGCCGCACGGCTAGACTTGCCAACGTTGTTTTACAACATTGCATTGCCTTCAAAGTCGTCCGATAACCATTTCACTACCCGCTTCAACCCCTGACGCAGGGCGGACGACAGCGACGAACCACGACGCGGCCCCACCGCCTTTCCGGAGACAGACGTGACCCACCCAGCCCGTCATACAGCAGGCGGCCGGCACGACAGCGCGTGCCGACAGGCCGACACGCCCGACCCGGCCCGTCGCACCTTCATCGGCTTGACCGGCGCGGCGCTCGGCAGCGCGCTTCTGGGTGCGTGCGGCGGTTCGAGCGATCCGAGCGCGAAAGTCATCGCCAATGCCCAGGCGGCGACCACGGGCGCAGTCGCGGGCGGCGGCATCCTGCAAGCCGTCGCCGACGCAGCCGCGCACGGCAGCGATCCGATCTGGGGCCGCGACGGCGCGGCCACGCGCATCGTCGCGTCGCTGCGCGGCATCCGCCGCTCGGCATTCGCCGGTCGCGAGTTCCACGTCACCGCGTTCGGCGCGCAGCCTTGCACGGTGGTGGCCGCCACGAGTCCCTACACCGATCCCACGAAGTCGCCGCTCACCGATGGCGCCGACAAAACGCCCGCCCCTGGTTCGTTCGACTCGCGCCCCGCCTTTCTCGCCGCCATCGCCGCGTGCCACGCGGCGGGCGGCGGTCGCGTCGTCGTGCCCTCGGGCGCCTGGTACTGCGCAGGCCCCATCGTCCTGCAAAGCGGCGTCAACTTTCATCTGAGCCGCAACTGCACGATCTACTTCAGCCCCAACCCGGCCGACTACGCGAAAGATGGCCCCGTGGACTGCGGCGCGAACGGCAAGCTCTACTACAGCCGCTGGCAATCGAACGATTGCCTCAACTTCGGCGCGCCCGTCTACGCCCACCACTGCCGCAATATCGCGCTGACGGGCGAAGGCGACACCTCGGTGCTCAACGGCCAGGCCATGACGCCGTTCGCCGGCACAGGTAACACGAGCACCTGCTGGTGGACCTGGAAAGGATCGAACGGCGCGTATGGATGCATGAATGCATCCACACCCTCGCAGTCGTTTAGTAACCCGAACAATGTAGACCTGCGCACCGTGGCGCCCGGCATCAGCGATTCGCTCTATGCGCTTCTGACGAGCCCCGTCACGCCCTGGCAGCAGGATCAGAATTATTTGCCCGCGCTTTCCGAAGCGGGCGTGCCGGTGGAAAAACGCATCTTCGGCCTGGGTCACTATCTGCGCCCCTGCATGGTGGAGTTCATCGGCTGCACCGACGTGCTCATGGAGAACTACCGCACCAACGCCACGCCGTTCTGGCAGCACCATCCCACCGCGTGCCGCAACGTCGTGATTCGCGGCGTGACGGCCGACAGCATCGGCCCCAACAACGACGGCTTCGACCCGGACGCCTGCACCAACGTGCTGTGTGAAAACGTGACGTTCAACACGGGCGACGACTGCATCGCCATCAAGTCGGGCAAGGATCTGGACACCGAATACGGCCCGGCGCAGGACCACGTCATCCAGAACTGCACGATGAACAGCGGCCACGGCGGCATCACGCTCGGCAGCGAAATGGGCGCCGGCGTGCAGCGCATCTACGCGCGCAATCTCTCCATGCTGAACCAGAACTGGGAGACGAACCCGCTCAACATCGCCATCCGCATCAAGACGAACATGAATCGCGGCGGCTACGTGAAAGACTTCTACGTGGACGGCGTGTCGCTGCCCAACGGCGTGAGCCTCACGGGCGGCGGCTACGGCAGCAGCATGCTGCCGGGTAGCCCCATCAACAGCAGCGTGCCGGTGGGTGTGGTCACGGCGACGGCCGCCAACCCGTCCGCCTCGCAAGGCGGGCTCATCACGTTCGACTGCGACTACCAGCCCTCGAAGGACGCCATCCGCACGCGGCCCGCGCTCGTGCAGAACGTGCACATCTCGAACGTGAGCGCGTCGAACGTGACGGTGAACGGCAAGACCGGCTCGTGCTTTCAGGCCATCGTGGCGCAGGGACCGGTGGCGTTCGACTACAACGGCCCTGCTCCCACGCCCACGATCCCGCCCATTTCGGGCGTCACGATCAGTAACTGCGATTTCGGCACGCCGGTCGCGGCGGGCCCCGCCACGGCAAGCACGCCGGGCCCCATCTACGCGTTCAACGTCAATGCCATCACGCTCGCCAACGTGCTGATCGCGGGCACGACGTGGAACACATCCATCGTCGACACACGCTGACGCCAACCTTTTTCAAGCCGCATCAATCAAGCCGCATCAACTCAGGAAAGAGTCATCTCATGAAAGCAGTCAAGGGCATGCGCTGGTGGATGATCAGCCTCGTTACCGTGGGGCTCATCGTCAACTATCTCGCGCGCAATACGTTGTCGGTGTCCGCAGCCACCATCATGGAACAGCTGCACGTCACCACCCAGCAGTACTCGTATGTCGTGGTGGCCTGGCAGGTGTGCTACGCGCTCGTGCAGCCGGTAGCGGGCTACGTGCTCGACGCGCTCGGCACGAAGATCGGCTTCGCGATCTTCGCGGCGGCCTGGTCGCTCGCCTGTGCCGCCACGGCGCTCGCCACGGGCTGGCAGAGCCTCGCGCTCTTTCGCGGCATTCTCGGCGTGGCTGAAGCGGCCGGCATTCCGGGCGGTGTGAAGGCGTCGTCGGAATGGTTTCCGGCGAAGGAACGCTCGGTTGCGATCGGCTGGTTCAACATCGGCTCGTCGGTGGGCGCGCTGCTGGCGCCGCCGCTCGTCGTGTGGGCCATTCTGCGCGGCAGCTGGGAATGGGCGTTCGTGATCGTGGGCGTGCTGGGCCTCGTGTGGACCGTGCTGTGGCTTGCGTTCTACAAGCATCCGAAGCAGCAGAAGCGCCTGTCCGCCGCCGAGCGCGACTACATCGTCTCGGGCCAGGAGGACCAGGGCGGCTCGAACGGCATCGCGAAAAAAGCCAACTGGAAAGAGATCGTGGTCTCGCGCAATTTCTGGTCGATTGCGATTCCGCGCTTTCTCTCCGAGCCGGCCTGGCAGACGTTCAACGCCTGGATTCCGCTCTACATGGCCACCGAGCGGCACATGAACCTCAAGGAGATCGCGCTCTTCGCGTGGCTGCCGTTCCTCGCCGCCGACCTGGGCTGCGTGCTGGGCGGCTACCTGAGCCCGTTCTTCCACAAGTACTGCAACGTGTCGCTCTTCACGTCGCGCAAGATGGTGATGGCGTTCGGCTCGCTCTGCATGATCGGGCCGGCCTGCATCGGGCTCGCGGTGAGCCCGTACACGGCCATTGCGCTCTTCTGCGTAGGCGGGTTTGCGCACCAGACGCTGTCCGGCGCGCTGTATTCGATCACGTCCGACATGTTCGACCGCAATGAAGTGGCCACGGCGACGGGACTGGGTGGCATGAGCGGCTATCTGGGCGCGACGCTCTTCACGCTGCTGTTCGGCTTCCTCGTGACGCGCATCGGCTATAACCCGCTCTTCGTGCTGCTGGCGCTGTTCGACATCGTGGGCGCGGTGGTGCTGTGCTTCGTGGCGAAGGAACGCCGCGAAACGGCGCTGCCGGTCGGCCAGCTTCAGACCTCGGCCTGACATCCAAAAGGGTTTAAGCAGCCTAAGCGGCCGGATAAGCCCAGCTTCCCTCCACGTCGATCACCGTCTTCACCGAGTTCGCGAGGAAGCATTCCTCGTGAGCCCGGTGATGCAGATGCGCGAGCGCTTCGTCGGAGGGCGCTTTCGCACCGTGAAAAACGACGTGCGGCCTGAGCACCACGCGCGTCACCACCTCCTTGCCCGCCTCGTTCTTCGCCATCGTGCCTTCGGCTTCGTCGCGGTACGACGTGACCGCGTAGCCCTCGCCCGCGGCAATCGAGAGGAACCACAGCATGTGGCAGCTCGACAGCGCGGCCACGTAGGCTTCTTCCGGATCGACGGCCGCCGGGTCCGAGAAGGGCACACGCACCACGTGGGGCGAACTGGATGCAGGCACCACGGCGCCGCCGTCGAACGTCCAGTGATGTGCGCGGCTGTAGCGGTTGTCGGTGAACACGCTGCCGTTGCCGCTCCATTCGATCGTGGCCGTGTGCGTGTGGGTTGCCATACGTGCTCCTTTTCTTGTGGCCGACGAAAAAGTCGGTACATCCGCAGCCGTGAGCAGCGGGCCGCGTTTCAAATGCGCTTCAAATCGGCGTGAGCAGCGCTTCGCCTGCGAAGTGCCGCACGGCGTTCGCGATGAAGTTGCGCACGGATGCCGCGATGGCTTCGGGCGAGCGGCCGCCCACGTGGGGCGTCAGCACCACGTTCTTCAAGTGCAGCAGCGCGGCGGGCGGCTGCGGCTCGCCTTCGTAGACATCGAGCGCCGCGCCCGCCAACGTGCCCTGCTCCAGCGCCGCGGCCAGTGCCGCCGTATCCACCACGCTGCCGCGCGACACGTTGACGAGATAGCCCTGCGGCCCGAGCGCCTGCATCACGGCGGCATCGATCATGTGCCGCGTCGCGGCGCCGCCCGGCGTGGCCACCACGAGAAAGTCGCTCCATTGCGCGAGCGCGGGCACGCTGTCGAAGTAGCGGTACGGCATGCCCTCGCGCGGCTGGCGGTTGTGATAGCCGACTTCGATACCGAAGCCCTCCGCGCGGCGTGCCACCTTGCGGCCGATGTTGCCGAGCCCCACGATGCCAAGCCGTTTGCCTGACACCGAAGGCGTGAGCGGCAGCGCATCGCGCCAGATGCCGGCACGGCACGCGGCGTCGAGTTGAACGACGTCGCGCACCGCGGCCAGCAGCAGCGCGAAAGCGTGGTCGGCCACGCAGTCGTCGTTGGTGCCCGCGCCGTTGACGAGCGTGATGCCGCGCGCGCGGGCATGGTCCAGTGCGATGTTCTCGTAACCGGCGCCCAGCGCGCTCACGAATTCGAGTGCCGGCATGCGGTCGATCTCGTCCGCCGTGAGTCCCGTGGTGCCGTTGGTCAGCACGGCGCGCACGTGAGCGCCGTGCGATTCGATGGCCGCGCTGCGCGCGGCGTTGTCGGGCGCGTAGAGCACGTCGAGCGGAACGGACGAGCGCGTCTCGAACGCGGCGGTGACGTCCGCGAGACTGGCTTCGGTGAGGGGAATCAGAACCAGCAGGAAAGGCTTCATGACCTGTTCGGGTGGGCTCGGGTTGGGCGTGTGTCTCTGCGCACGATGAACGCGGCAGCACGGAATTGAACGGCGGCACGACGGTGGTAGAACGGCAGTAGAACGCCAGTGCGACGTCAAACAGGCGCCAGTGTAGCAAGTCATTCACGCACCAAACGCAACAGGCTTTCGCGCCTCACGACGCGAAAGCCTGCGGATACCACGCTTCAATCAGACCGGCTGAAGCCGCGAACGACGCAACCGGTCCACGTCACGCAAACACTCAGAACGGCCACCACCCGTTGCCGCCGCCCGAGCCTTCGTGGCCGTCGTCGCCGTCGCCATGCTGGCGCGGGAACTGGAACGAATCGAACAGATCGCCCAGCGCCGGCGCGTTGACCGGCACGTACGGATGGGCGGCCATCTGGACCGGGTTCGGCAGGTTGTCGCGGCTACGCTCCGTGATCGGCTTCAGGTGCCAGTTGCGCTCGATAAACTTCACGATGGACACGTGATCCGAGTACTGGTGCACCACGCGGCCGCCGCGCGAGTACGGCGACACGACGATGAGCGGAATGCGCGGACCGTCGCCGAAGTAGTCGACCGGCTGGATGTAGCCCGAATCGTAGTAGCCGCCGCCTTCGTCCGTCGTGATGAAGATCGCCGTGGAGGCCCACAGCGCCGGGTTGCGCTGCACGGCGTCCACGAGCTTGTGCACGAACGCTTCATACAGGCCGAACTTCGACGACTCCGGGTGCCCGTCGAGCAGACCGCCCGGCTTCACGAACGAGACCGCCGGCAGCGTGCCGTTGGTGATGTCCGAGTAGAGGTCGCTCGTGTCCTGCAGGTGCGCCTTGACGACCGCGGGGTTCGTCATGATCGCCTTCTCGTACAGGAACGGATTGCAGATGTTGCAGTACACGCTCTTCGAGGGCGAGCTCACGAACGTATTCCAGCCTTCGCCGTAGTACTTCCACGAGATGTTCTTCTCGAGCAGCGTGTCGCCGATGGTGCGCACGGGCGACGGCGGAATCGTGAAGGTGCTCGTATTGACCGTACCGTCCCCGTTGTAGCCCGGGTTGTAGTTGTTCAGCAGGTAATACGTGTTCGGCGCGCACTTCGCATCCGGCTTGTAGGAGAGGCTGTTCAGGTAGTGACGCAGCGTGCCCACGCCCGGTTGATGCAGGTCCGAGCAGTTGCTGTAGCTGCCGCCCGAGTAGCCGTCCTGGGTGTACCAGTTGTTGGTGCCGGCCATCGGCAACGGGTTCTCGATCTGGTTGACGGGCGGTTTGGCCGGGTTGCCGTTGCTGTCCGTGTAGTAGATCGCGTCGGCCGTGCCGATCATGATGCTGTTCGCGCCCGTGCCGCCCATCACCGGCTGGTGATAGTTGTCGCTGATCGTGAACTCGCGTGCGAGATGCGTGAAGTACGGCATGTCGCCCGTGTTGGTGTTGTAGTAGCCGAGCGCCGTGGACCCTTCATGCGTGGTCTGGTCCGTGAACGGCGTGGGCTGTGCCTTGCCGTTCGCGCCCGCGCCCACCGACGTCTCCACCCAGGCGAACAGGTCCATCCTGCAGCCGCTGGGGTTGTCGGGCGTGGCGTACGCCGTGCTGCAGTCCGCCTGCTGCCAGTTCTGGTAGAAGCGGTGCACCGGGCTGTTGATGTACTGGTCGTAGTCCGGGCCCACGCGCGAGATCTGGTACGGACCGTTCGGCAGGTTGAAGGTGTTGGCACCGAAGCGCGTGTCGGGCACGTCCTGGGGCAGGCCGCTTGCGCCCGTGGTGAGCTTCACCACGTCCTGCGGTTCGAGCACGCTGCCTTCCACGGCCTGCGCGGCCGCGAGCGTCGCGAACGGCGGCGGGTTGGTGTCGCTCGGGGTGCTGGCGGTGCCGCCCGTGTTGGGCGCGGGCAGCACGGAATACGGTTGCTTGCCGCCGGGCGCCATCTCGAAGAGGTTCGGGTTCGTGGCGCTCGCCGTGTATTGCGCGGCGGCGCTGAAATTCGGACCCGGCTGACCGTCGGCCGTGATGATGCCCTTCGTGAGCAGGTTCGAAATGGTCTGGCCGGCGCGCGGCTGGTACGCGCCGAACACGTGATCGAACGTGCGGTTTTCACCGACGATCACGATGACGTGCTTGATGGGCGAAGCCGTCTTCAGCGACGGATCCTGGGCCGCCGCGTTCTGCTGGCTTTCCGCAACGGCGGGCCATACGGCGGATGCCACCGCGAGCGAAACCGCGGCGCACAACAGCGAACCTCGTAACAACGGGCTGCCGACTACCTGGGCAAATCGACTCATTAACGCCTCCATGACGTGATGCACAAAGCACGGGTGATGTGGCGTGTGGAAGGGGGACGGCCGCGTCTTCGCGTGGAGGCGCGACCTTGTTATGAAGTCTTACGGCGGTAAGAAAGATAAAGATGCGCAGTGAAGATCTCGGGACGGCGATGTGTCGGCTGCGTGTACCGCGGCTGACGGAATACTTTCTGTGCGCTTACGTTATGGCCGTTGCGCGCTGTTGCTTCAGGTGGGCAGATGCACGAGCATGCACAGGGCCGCCCGCGCCGCGGGCTTGTCTGAGAATCCCTGCGAATCGTTCGATGGAGAGGCGAAGCGATGCTTTCACACGTGTTCATCGGCATCACGGACTTCGGACGCGCGTTCGCGTTCTACACCGCGCTCATGGACGAGCTGGGCCACGTGCTCAAGTTCAGGGAAGACGACGTGCCGTGGGCGGGATGGATGGCAACGGATGCGCCGCGCCCGCTGCTACTGATCGGCAAACCGTGGAATGGACTGGCCGCGAGCCCCGGCAACGGGCAGATGACGGCGTTTCTCGCGGCCACGCGTGCGACGGTGGACCGCGCACATGCCGCGGCGCTTGCGCACGGCGGCACCTGCGAAGGGCCGCCCGGCCTCAGGCCGCAGTATCACGCGCATTACTACGGCACCTATTTTCGCGACCCGGACGGCAACAAGCTCTGCGTGTGCTGTCACGAAGACGGGCGGCCTTGAGCGGAACGCCCCGAAGCGAAGCGACCCCGAGCGCCGCCCGGCGCGCTCACCCGATCACTGCTCGCACTGCACGTCCTGCTTGCGCACCACGATGATCGCGGGATACGTGCCGTGCTCCAGTTCCACGCGCGCCACGACGGACATCGTCGTGCTGTCGATGTCGTCGTAGACGCTCACGCGTTCGCGCCGCAGGTTCGTGACGCCGGTGCAGCCCGACGTGCGGCCTTCGTCGGAAACGCGGCATTGCAGCGGGTTGTCCGCGAGGTAGCGGTATTTGTCGCGGTCCGGCGTGGCGAGGTACTCGCGCATGCTGGCCGCCGCCCCGCCGATACCGCTCACCACGCCGATGGCGCAAGGCGGCTGCGATGCGGCGCTGCTGGCGGAGGTCTGGGCTTGCGCGGGCGCGCCGGCGGCAAAGGCCATCGCGATGACCGCCGCGCAGACGACGGCCCTGGAAGAAGATGCAGCAAAAGCGTTCATGGTGCGATAGCGATGGCGGTGGCCGGGATCGAAGTGCTGGATTGTAATGGCATCGTCGCGCCCGGGAACGCGAGCCCGGCAACGCACGCGGCAAGCACTGCATCGCGACTTTGCCCGCGCCGTCAAACCACCGTCACGTACTGCGGCGCCGGCGGCGCCACACGCTGCGGCGGCGCCCCGAACGCGTCGCGCATGCGGCGCACTTCGTCGATCGGGCTCAGGCCGAAAAGGCGCTTGAATTCGCGGCTGAACTGCGACGCGCTCTCATAGCCCACGCGCGCCGCGGCAGCGCTCACGTTGAGCCCGTCCTGGGCCATCAGCAAACGCGCGTGATGCAGCCGCGTGGTCTTCACGTACTGCATCGGCGAAGTCGACGTGACCTGCTTGAACTGCGCGTGAAACACCGCAAGGCTCATGCCGGCTTCGCGCGCGAGCGTCTCCACGTCGAGGTCGCCGCGATAGTCCGTGTGAATGCGCCGCAGCGCCTTCGCGATGCGCCCGAAGTGATGCTGATGCGTGAGCGCCGCGCGAATCGCGTCGCCCTGCTCGCCCGTGAGTACGCGGTAGCAGATCTCGCGCACGATGGACGGCCCGAGAATGCGCCCGTCGAACGGCGACACGAGCGACTCCAGCAGCCGCAGCACGGCGTCGCTGAGCGGCCGGTCGAGCGGCGTGGCGTAGACGCCGCGCGGCTCGCTGTGCACGGCGCCGCGCGTGTCGTTGAGCGCCATCAGCAGTTCGGCCACGAGCGTCAGGTCCACGCGAATCGAAATGGCGAGCAAGGGCTCGGCAGCGCTCGCCTCGGTCTCGCATTCGAAGGGCAGCGGCACGGAAAGCACGAGGTACTGCTGCGCGTCGTACACGAACGACTGTTCGGCGAGAAAGCCGCGCTTGCGGCCCTGGCACACGATCACGATGCACGGCTCGTACATCACGGGCTGACGCGGATGCGGGCGATTCGCGCGCATGAACTTCACGCCTTCGAGCGGGGACTGCGTCATGCCTTCGGCGGGCGCGAGCGTGGCAAGCAGTTCGACCATGCGTCGCTGTGCCGGGCTCGCGCCCGCGGCAACCGCCGCCACGGCGGTGCCCGGCGTGAGGGTGTCGAGCGTGGTGCCAAGCGGCGTGTCGAGCTGTGCGTCAAGCGGATATGAGGGAACGGTAGTCATGACGGATGTATGACGGTTCGAGAGAATCAGGCTCGAAATCTAGCACCAAACCAGGCGTCACGCTTGCCGCCAGGAGAATCAGGCAAGTGTTCCGTAGCTTCAGGTATTCCCTGGGTGGGGCCCGATGCCTAGCATGTGAACCCTGACGTCATACCTTTTTTGCAGGAGCGAACATGCCAACCACCTACGCATACGCAGCACGCAGCGCCGACACGCCTCTCGCACCGTTCGAATTCCAGCGCCGCGCGCTGCGCGAACTCGACGTGCAGATCGAAGTGATGTACTGCGGCGTGTGCCATTCGGACCTGCACCAGGCGCGCAACGAATGGAAGAACTCGATCTACCCGGTGGTGCCGGGCCACGAAATCGTGGGCCGCGTCACCCACGTTGGGTCCGGCGTCACGCGTTTCAAGGCCGGCGACCTCGTGGGCGTGGGCTGTCTCGTCGATTCGTGCCGCACCTGTCCGAGCTGCGCGGAAGGGCTCGAACAGTATTGCGAGAACGGCTTCGTGGGCACCTATAACGGCGTGGACCGCGTGAGCGGCGACATCACATACGGCGGCTACTCGACGAACCTCGTGGTGGACGAAGCCTTCGTGCTGCGCGTGCCCGAGAACCTCGACCCCGCTGCCACGGCGCCGCTGCTGTGCGCAGGCATCACCACCTATTCGCCGCTGCGCCAGTGGGGTGCGGGGCCCGGCAAGAAGGTGGGCATCGTGGGGCTGGGGGGGCTGGGCCATATGGGCGTGAAGCTCGCGCGTGCGATGGGCGCGCACGTCGTGCTGTTCACCACGTCGGCCTCGAAGGTGGAAGACGCGAAGCGCCTCGGCGCACATGAAGTGGTGATCTCGAAGAGCCCTGAAGAAATGCAGGCTCACGCGAACAGCTTCGACCTCATCGTCAACACCGTGGCCGCGCAGCACGACCTCAATCCGTTCATCGCGCTGCTCAAGCGCGACGGCACGATGACGCTGGTGGGCGCGCCCGAGCACGATCACCCGTCGCCGCAAGTCTTCGGGCTCATCATGAAACGCCGCCGTCTGGCGGGTTCGCTGATCGGCGGCATCGCCGAAACGCAGGAAATGCTCGATTTCTGCGGCCAGCACGGCATCACGTCGGATATCGAACTGATTCCGATGCAGAAAATCAACGACGCCTATGAGCGGATGTTGAAGAGCGACGTGAAGTACCGCTTCGTGGTCGACATCGACTCGCTGCGGCAGTAACGCGGTCAGGACCTTCGGGACTTTTTAGGACCATCGGGCCCTTCGCTGCGCCGAAGGGCATCACGCTACCTTCCTGACCTGCCGGGCCGCGCCCTCCGAAGCGCGTCCCCTGCCTCGCAGCGCAGCCGGTGCCGCTCACCGCGTGCCGCCCTCGGGCGGACCGAACGGGCGTCCGGCTGCGAGTCTCCCTCGCCCGCCCCACGCGTGCCGCGCATGTGCCCGAACACATGCGCGGCACACCGAAGCCCGTTCATTCGCGGCGGTTCGCGCTGTCTTTGCTGTTCTTGCTTGCTCCCGGCCTCGTCCGGATGACTCTCTTTCGCACAGGAGATTGCCCGTGTTCGACCGAATTCAGGCGATGCGCACCTTCATTCGCATCGTCGATACCAACAGCTTCACCAAGGCCGCCGAATCGCTCGAGATTCCCCGCGCGAGCGCGACCACGATCGTGCAGAACCTCGAAGCGCTGCTCGGCACGCAACTGCTCGTGCGCACCACGCGGCGCCTGAGCCTCACCGCCGAAGGCGCGGCCTACTACGAGCGCTGCGCGCAGATTCTCGCCGACATCGACGAAATGGAGGCGAGCCTGCGCAACAGTACCGACGCGCTGAGCGGCCGCCTGCGCGTCGAGATGCCGGGCGTGGTGGCCAATGCGATCGTGCTGCCCGCGCTCGCGGACTTCCACGCGCGGTATCCGAATCTCGACGTGGCCGTGGGCGTGACGTTGCGCAACGTGGATCTCGTGGGCGAGGCCGTGGACTGCAGCATCCAGTTCGGCGAGTTGCCGGACTCGGGGCTCGCCGCGCGCCGCCTCGGCGCGCTGGAACACGTGACGTGCGCGAGTCCGACCTACCTCGAGCGGTACGGCATGCCGGCAAGCCTCGACGACCTCGCGCAGCACGTGGCCGTGAACTGCCTCGCACCTGTTGCCTCGCGCCCGGATGCGCTCGACTTCGAAGTGGACGGCGCCGCCGCCACCGTGAAGATGAACGGCTTCGTGCGCGTGGGCGACGAGCAGGCGTACCTCACGTGCGGGCTGCAAGGCTACGGGCTGATCCAGCCCGCGCGGCTCACGGCGCAGCCTTATCTCGATACGGGACAGCTAGTGGAAGTGCTGCCGCAATGGAAGCCGCTGCCCATGCCGGTTTCAGCGGTGTTCGTGAAGAGCCGGCGCGTGTCGCCGCGCGTGCGCGCCTTCGTGGACTGGCTCGCCGATCTGTTCGAGGGTCATAGCCTGATGCACAGCCCGATGGACAGCGACCTCTCGCACGTTCATCAACTGCTGCGGGGATTGCAGCCGGCTTGATTATCGGGCGCCGGGGCATTCGCATCGACGATAGCGCGGCGCGTGCGCTCGGCGCGGGCCCGCGCCTCGCCCGCCACGCGCGCGAGCGCCTTTGCGCTCATGCGCGCTGCGACGTGGCGCACGTAATCGTGGTGACGCGCTTCGAGCGGCGCCTGAAGGCGCTCGGCCAGCAGATAGCGGATCAACGCAATGCGCCGATGGCCGAGCGCGATGCTCTGATCGAGCAGCGCGAGCGCGGCGTGAGGGTCGCCGGCTTCGCAGGCGAGCCTCACGAGACGCGATGTTTCCGTGCGAGGCATGACGGGGGTCCGCTCGCGTGGGGATCAGATGAGGGCCGTCACGGGTTCGACGCGCGAGGCGTGCTCGGGATGGCAGACATGGCCGCTCATGTCCGCCATCTCGCGCGGCGGCACCTGTCCCGGCACCTGTCCCGTTTGCACCGCAGTACGCGCACATCGCGCCTCATAATCGGCGCGCGTCCAGTCCAGTTCCACGCCGATGCGCCGCGTGCCCTCGCGAATTTTCGGCTTATGCAGCGCGAGCGTGAGCGCAGCGAGCGCAGGCCACTCGCGAAACGACAACTCCGCGAGGTCCAGCGCGAGCGTTTCGAGCAAACGCGTATGCGGCCGCGTGTCGAGGAACTGCACGACGCGCGCGCAGTAACGCTCGTAGTCGATCATCGCGCCGGCGTCGCCCTCGTTCGCATCCTCGCCGGGTTCGCCTGCGTAGACGAGGCTCGCGTCGAGCACCACAGGCTGCGGCTTGCCATGCTCGTGCGCGTGAATGCCGACGTGGGCGGAAACCACGAGTTCGTCGATGAACACGCGCCAGCCGCGGCCGGTTTCGCCGAACGCGGCGTCCGCCGTCCCGCGCGTAGCCTGCACCGCGCGCACCGATTCGCGCCTCACAGCAGCAGCGGCGCCGCGGCGTCGAGCATGATGCGGCAGAAGTAATCGGCGAAGCTGCGCCGCACGATCACCTCGAACGTATCGGCCGCGGTGGGCACGAGCACGATGGACGCTTTGAAGTAGTGGCTCTGCGCGCACTGCCCCGGCGCGAAGAGGCGCGGATGCAGATCGAGCGGACAGCCGCGCGCGATCACGTCGCGCACTTTGTCGCCCGCCACTTCGATCACGGTGTAGCCGCTGCCCACGTCCACGGCCGACGCGAACTGGCCCTGAAGCGCCGCGGCCAGCCGCTTTTCCAGCACCGCGGCCTGCGGCTCGCGCGATCGCACGAGCCATTCGTCGGGACCGAGCCACAGCACTTCGGCGCCCTCGCCTTGTGCCACCGTGTTCGGCTTCGTGGGCAAACGGCAGCCCGTCACGCTTTGCACGGCGCTCGCAAACGCGGCATCGTCGGCGTCGCCGCGCAGATTCACGAGATCGAGAAACGGCCGCTCCGTGAAGCGGAATTTTTTCTGCGCGTTGCCGTGCTGCGCACGCAGCACATCGGCGGCGCCCACGAGCGGCGACTCCTGCCACGGCCCGCGTGCAGTACCGCCGCTCGCACCGCTGGTATCTTTCGCCGTCGTGTTGCTTCGTGCCTCATTCCACATTTTGACGAGCTCCTTCGGTGTCGTAGAAAACCGGGCTCGCAATCTTTGCCCCGATCTGCCGGCCGTCCGCCAGCGCAATGTTGACCTTCTCGCCCATGCGCGACAGGCCGCCCTTCACCACTGCCAGCGCAATGGAGCGCGTCAGGATCGGGCTGTAGTAGCTCGACGTGACGTGGCCCAGCATGGGCGCCGTATCGCCCTGCACCGGCCCCGCCGTGATCTGGCTGCCTTCGGGAATCACGAACTGCGCGTCGTCGGCAAGCAGGCCGACGAACTGCTTGCGGCCTTCCTTCGCCGTGTCCGAACGCGTGAGCGAACGCTTGCCGAGGAAGTCCTTCGACTTGGCGACGAGCCCGCCCATGCCCAGGTCGTACGGCGTGACGGAGCCGTCCGTGTCCTGGCCCACGATGATGTAGCCCTTCTCCGCGCGCAGCACGTGCATGGTTTCCGTGCCGTACGGCGTGATGTCGAACTCGGCGCCCGCGGCCATCAGCGCTTCCCACACCGAGCGGCCCAGGTTCGCGGGCACGTTGACCTCGTACGCCAGTTCGCCCGAGAAGCTGATGCGCATGACGCGCGCCGCCACGCCCGCCACCGTGCCTTCGCGATACGTCATGAACGGGAACGCCGCGTTCGCGAAGTCGATGTCGCTGCATACCTTCTGCAAGACCTGGCGGCTCTTCGGCCCCACCACGGCGAAGGTCGCCCAATGGTCCGTGACGGAAGCGAGCCGCACCTTCATGTCGGGCCACTCGGTCTGCAGCCAGCGTTCGAGCCACGTGAGCACGCGCGCCGCGCCGCCTGTCGTGGTGGTCATGACGTAGTGCTGGTCGGCAAGCCGCACGGTCACGCCGTCGTCGAACACCATGCCGTTCTCGTCGAGCATCAGGCCATAGCGGCACTTGCCCACTTCGAGCTTGCTCCACGGGTTCGTGTAGACCCAGTTGAGCAGCTTCGCGGCATCGGGCCCCTGAATGTCGATCTTGCCGAGCGTCGAGGCATCCAGAATGCCCACGCTCTGGCGCACCGCAAGGCTCTCGCGCGCCACGGCCGCATGCAGGTCTTCGCCGGGCTTCGGGTAGTACCACGGGCGCTTCCAGTTGCCCACGTCCTCGAAGGCGGCGCCGTGCTCCACGTGCCACTCGTGGATGCAGGTCTTGCGGATGGGGTCCAGCAGATCGCCCAGCTCGCGGCCCGCCACGAGACCGAACGTGACCGGCGTGTAGTTGGGCCGGAACGTGGTGGTGCCCGTTTCGGGAATCGACTTGCCGAGCGCGCCGGCCAGGATCGCCATGCCGTTGATGTTGCCGAGCTTGCCCTGGTCCGTGCCGAAGCCCATCGACGTGTAGCGCTTCACGTGCTCCACGGACTCGAAGCCTTCGCGCGCGGCGAGCAGGATGTCGGCCGCCGTGACGTCGTTCTGGAAATCGACGAACTGCTTGGGACCGCGCGAGGCCTGCTCGCGGCTACCCACGAGCCAGAGCGGTTCGAGCGGCTGGCTTGCCACGTCGGTGGCAACGGGCGCCTGCGGACGCTGAGCCTCGAAGCCTGCGGCCTTCGCGGCTTCTACGCCGGCATCCACGGCAAGACGCAGCGCGCTCGCAAGACGAAACTCGCCCGCTGCGGCGCCCACGCTGCATTCC
This sequence comes from Paraburkholderia kururiensis, assembly GCF_034424375.1. Lineage (NCBI taxonomy): Bacteria > Pseudomonadati > Pseudomonadota > Betaproteobacteria > Burkholderiales > Burkholderiaceae > Paraburkholderia > Paraburkholderia kururiensis. Next base: position 6,207,518 of record NZ_CP139965.1, read on the forward strand.
GGCTGCACGGCCTTGCCCGGCACGAAGCACGCCTTCTCGTCGCTCCAGTGCGCCTTGCCGCCCGACTGCGCGAAGAGGTGCAGCACGGGGCTGAAGCCGCCCGACATCGCCACGAGGTCGCACGGCATGTCGGTCGGCTGGCCGCTCACGTGACCATTGACGTACGACACCACCTGCACCGAACTCACCTTGAACTTGCCATGCGCCGCCGTGACCACCGCCTGGTTCAGCACCTTCACGCCCTGACGGCGCGCCGCCGCCGGCAACGCGCCGTTGCCTTGCGCGCGCGAATCCACCACCGTCACCTTCGCGCCGCACGCCTTGAGGTCGAGCGCGCACTGGTAGCCGTCGTCGTTGTTCGTGAACACCACGGCCTCGCGGCCCGGCAGCACGCCATAACGATGGATGTAGCTCGACACCGCCGACGCCATCATCACGCCCGGCAGATCGTTGTTGCCGAACACGATGGGCCGCTCATGCGCGCCCGTGGCGAGAATCACGCGCTTCGCGCGGATCTTCCAGAGCAGCTCGCGCGTGCCCTTGCGCATCGACACGGGCAGATGGTCGGTCAGGCGCTGCGCCACCGTCACGAGGTTGTGGTCCTGATAGCCGAACGCGGTGCTGCGCGTGAGGATTTTCACGTCGGGCATCTGCGCGAGTTCGGCTTCCACTTTCTCGACCCACTGCATGGCGGGCCGTCCGTCGATTTCCACGCGGCCCGCCAGCAGGCTGCCGCCCAGTTCGCGCTGGTCGTCCACGAGGATCACGCGCGCGCCGGCCTTCGCGGCCGCGTAGGCTGCTGCAAGACCCGTGGGGCCGCCGCCCACCACGAGCACGTCGCAGTGCGCGAAGCACTTGTCGTAGCGGTCGGCGTCGCGCGTGTCGGGCGCCCTGCCCAGACCCGCGGCCTCGCGAATCTTCTCCTCGTACTTCGGCCACCATTTGCGCGGCCACATGAAGGTCTTGTAGTAGAAGCCCGCGGGCAGAAAGCGCGAGAACTTCTGGTTCACGGCGAGGCGGTCGTGCTCGAGGCTCGGCTCCGCGTTCACGCTCGTGGCGACCAGCCCCTGGTACAACTCCACTTCCGTGGCGCGCGCATTGGGCACGGTGTAGGCGCCGCGCTCCAGTTGCACGACGGCATTCGGTTCCTCGACGCCCGCCGTGACGATGCCGCGCGGCCGGTGGTACTTGAAGCTGCGCGCGACGAAATGCACGCCGTTGGCCAGCAACGCCGAAGCGAGCGTGTCGCCCTGATAGCCCTGATACGTGCGGCCGTTGAAGGTGAAGGTGAGCGGAATGGCGCGATTGATGCGCCCGCCCGTGCCGAGGCGATCTTTCTGGCTCATTGGCTGTTGCCCCCGTTTGCGGTGTTGGCCTTCGTTTCGGCCGTCGTGTTGGCCGTGCCCTGTGCGGCGCTCGCGTTGGACGCAGAGGCCGCCGGCTTGCCGAACTTCTCGAAGCCGAGGAACTGGTAAGTCACGGTGTCGCGCGTGGCGATAAACCAGCGCCGGCAGCCCTGCGTATGCAGCCACTGCTCGCGGTGCACGCCGCGCGGGTTCTTGCGCATGAACACGTAGTCGCCCCATTCGCGGTCGGACAGTTTTTCGGGTTCGGCGGGGCGCGCGATATCGGCTTCGCCGCCGCAGTTGAATTCGGTCTCGGCGCGCGGTCCGCACCACGGGCATTCGATCAGCAGCATGGGTTTCTCCCGTCAGAAGCGGTGGCTGGGTGATTTAGTGAGCGACGGCGGCGGCGCCGTGCTCGTCGATCAGATGGCCCGTGTAGAAGCGGTCCAGTGCGAACGGCGCGTTGAGCGGATGCGGCTCGTCGCGCGCGATGGTGTGGGCGAACACCCAGCCCGAGCCCGGCGTCGCCTTGAAGCCGCCCGTGCCCCAGCCGCAGTTGAAGTAGAGACCCTTCACGTCGGTCTTGCTGATGATGGGGCAGGCGTCCGGCGACACGTCCACGATGCCGCCCCACTGCCGGTTCATGCGCACGCGCGAGAACACCGGGAACATCTCCACGATGGCCTCCAGCGTGCCTTCGATCACCTGATAGCTGCCGCGCTGGCCGAAGCCCGTGTACTGATCAATACCGGCGCCGATCACGAGGTCGCCCTTGTCGGACTGGCTGATGTACGCGTGCACCGCGTTCGACATCACCACCGTGTTGACCACGGGCTTGATGGGCTCGGAGACAAGCGCCTGCAACGGATGGCTTTCCAGCGGCAGCCGCACGCCCGCCATGTCCGCGAGCGTCGTGGTATTGCCCGCCGCCACCACCGCCACCTTCTTCGCCTTGATGAAGCCCTTCACCGTATCCACGCCGGTGACGGCGCCGCCTTCGCGGCGAATGCCCGTCACCTGGCAGTTCTGGATGATGTCCACGCCGGCCTGGTCCGCGCCGCGCGCGAAGCCCCAGGCCACCGCGTCGTGCCGCGCCACGCCGCCGCGCCGCTGAATGGAGGCGCCCAGCACCGGATAGCGCGCGTTGAGGTTGATGGTGGGCTCGATCTCCTTGATCTGCGCGGGCGTGAGGAATTCGGCGTCCACGCCGTTCAGCCGGTTCGCGTTCACGCGGCGCTGCGTGTCGCGCACGTCCTGCAGCGTATGCGCGAGGTTCATCACGCCGCGCTGGCTGAACATCACGTTGTAGTTGAGGTCCTGCGCGAGCCCTTCCCAGAGCTGCATCGCTTTCTCGTAGAGCGCCGCGGACTCGTCCCACAGATAGTTCGAACGCACGATCGTGGTGTTGCGCGCCGTGTTGCCGCCGCCTATCCAGCCCTTTTCGAGCACGGCCACGTTGCGCACGCCGTGCTCTTTCGCGAGGTAGTACGCGGTGGCGAGGCCGTGGCCTCCGCCGCCCACGATCACGACGTCGTATTCACGCTTAGGCTCCGGGCTGCGCCACTGGCGCTCCCAGTTCTCGTGATACGACAGGCCGTTGCGGAACAGGCTGAATATCGAATAGCGGCTCATCTCTGCCTCTCGGGTTAGCACTCGATGACGTTCACGGCCAGACCGCCGCGCGACGTCTCCTTGTATTTCGTCTTCATGTCGGCGCCGGTTTCGCGCATGGTCTTGATCACGCTGTCGAGCGACACGTAATGCTGGCCGTCGCCCTTGAGCGCCATGCGCGAGGCGTTGAGCGCCTTGATCGCGCCCATCGCGTTGCGTTCGATGCACGGAATCTGCACGAGGCCGCCCACGGGGTCGCAGGTCATGCCGAGGTTGTGCTCCATGCCGATCTCGGCGGCGTTCTCCACCTGGGTCGCCGTGCCGCCCATCACGGCGGCGAGCGCCGCGGCGGCCATCGAGCACGCCACGCCCACCTCGCCCTGGCAGCCCACTTCGGCGCCGGAAATGGAGGCGGTTTCCTTGTAGATGATGCCGATGGCCGCGGCCGTGAGCAGAAAGTCGACGATGCCGTCGGCGTTCGAGCCCGGCACGAACTTCACGTAGTAATGGAGCACCGCGGGAATCACGCCCGCGGCGCCGTTGGTGGGCGCCGTGACGACGCGCCCGCCTGCGGCGTTTTCCTCGTTGACGGCCATCGCGTAGAGGTTGACCCAGTCGAGCATGGAAAGCGGATCGCGCAGCGACTCTTCGGAGCGCGCGCGCAACTGCGCCGAGAGTTCGGCGGCGCGGCGCTTCACCTTCATGGGACCGGGCAACTCGCCGTTCACCTTGCAGCCGCGTTCCACGCAGGCCGCCATCGTGCGCCAGATGGCGACGAGCCCTTCGCGCACCTCGCGCGCGACCTCGGCTTCGTCCTTGCCGGGCGCGGCGCGCAGCGCGCATTCGTTGCGAAACGCAACCTGCGCGACCGAGAGGCCGCTTTCGCGGCACACGCTCATCAGGTCTTCGCCGGTGCGAAACGGGTACGGCACCTCGCCGCCCGACCGCACGCCGTTCACGCGGTCGCCGTCGCGGTTCACCACGAAGCCGCCGCCCACCGAGTAATACTCTTTCTCCACGAGCAACTGGCCGTTCTCGTCGAAGGCCTGAAAGCGCATGCCGTTCGGGTGCACCACGCCCGTGCCGGCCATCAGGCGCCGGTAGAACGCGATGTGTTCCTTCTCGTCGAAGCGCACGGTCTGCCGGCCGAGCAGCGCGAGCGTCTTCTCACCGCGGATCTGCGCGAGGCGCGGCTCGATCATGTCGGGGTCGATCGATTCGGGCAGATGCCCTTCGAGGCCGAGCAGCACGGCCTTGTCGGTGCCGTGCCCCTTGCCCGTGGCGCCGAGCGAACCGTACAGCTCGACCTTCACGCGGCGCACGAAGGCGAGCAGGTTCGCGTCCTCGATATGCGAGGCGAAGCGGCACGCGGCGATCATCGGGCCGACCGTATGCGAGCTGGACGGGCCGATGCCGATCTTGAACAGATCGAAGACGCTGACGTTCATGGTGGGCGGGCTTCCGTTCGGGTGGGTGGGCTGCCGGTGCCGCCGCGTTTCGTCGCGACTTCGCTTTGGTGCACCAGCGTGCCGCCAGTACACCAAAGCGTAAAATCCGGCGATAGAACAAAAACGGCATGGAAGTGGGACACCAACGCCAGCCGCCCCGCCAGACGGGCCCTCCGTTCGTTTCTACGAAGATTGGCGACGGAAAAACGCAAGCCGGGTGCGCGGCGATGGGCGACGCTAGGGACGGTTCAGTCGCGAACCACGCATCGCTCGCGCGCCGCACCATGCCGTCTGCCGAGACAACGCCCGCATGCGTTCATGCCGCGGTCCGCCGAAGTGCGACGCACCGTGTGCCGAACCGCCTGCCCCCACCTGCGCAGCCGACCATGAACACCGCTGAACCGCTCCCGCTCTACTCCATCGACAGCGCACCGAAGGAACGCATCCGCTTTGCCATCGTGCTGCTGCCGAACTTTACGCTCACGGCGTTCTCCGGTTTCGTGGACATGCTGCGGCTCTCCGCCGACGAAGGCGACTACAGCAAACCCGTGCGCTGTTCGTGGAGCGTGGTGGGCGACACGCTCGCGCCTGTGCGCGCGAGTTGCGGCATCCAGATCACGCCGTGGCAGACCTTCGCCGAGGCCGAGCCGTTCGACTATCTCGTGGTGGTGGGCGGCCTGCTCCATTCGGGGCCCCAGGCCAACGAGGAAACGCTGCAGTTCATCCGCGGCGCGGCGCGCACGAACGCGACGCTGGTGGGCATCTGCACGGGCGTGTTCGCGCTGATGCGCGCGGGCGTGCTGGAGGACCACCGCATCTGCGTGAGCTGGTTTCACTACTGGGACTTCGTGGAACGCTTTCCCGCCGTGAACGCGGATGCGCTCGTGGCGGACCGCCTCTTCGTGATCGACCGGCGACGCATTACGTGTTCGGGCGGGCGCGCCTCCATCGACGTGGCCGCCGCCATTCTGCTGCGGCACTTCGAGCACGCCACCGTGCAAAAAGCGCTGCGCATCCTGCTGGTGGGCGAAATGCAGAAGGGCAACGCGCCGCAGCCGCATCCGCCGGGGCTCGCGCCCGCCACGCATCCCAAGGTGAAGCGCGCGATTCTCGTCATGGAACAGCACGTGGGGCGCACGCTGCCGCTCGAAGAGCTGGCGTGCAAGCTCGATCTCTCGCCGCGTCAGCTGGAGCGGCTCTTCAAGGCGGAAACGGGGCGCAGCCCGCAGGCGTTCGCGAAGCAGGTGCGCCTGCGCACCGCGGCATGGCTGCTCACGAGTTCGGACCGTACCGTGGCCGACATTGCATCGAGCTGCGGCTTTTCCGATGCGTCGCACCTGGGGCGCGAGTTTCGCAAGCAGTTCGGCGTGCCGCCCGTCGCGTTTCGCGAGCAGCGCGCCGGCACGCCCGATGCGGGCGCCGCGGCGCTGGACGAGACGTTTCCGGGCCGGGTCGACGTTTATTGATCGTTGGTGACCGAGCGGGCGGTGAGCTCGCGGCTACGCGCGCGTTCATGCGAGTCTCGCCGACCTCTTCGTGCACGGGGGCACACATGATTGATGCACATGCCAGCGAGCGCGAAGGTGCGTGCGCCGATTCAGACGCCGACGCGCAGTGACCAGGCCGGCTGGCTTCAAGACGCGCGCATGACTGGCCGCCTACTTGCCGCCTCAGATCATGGACCGCGCCACGCGGCAGGCCGCCAGGTCCCACGCAGCGCAGCCCACGCTCTTGAGCATGACCGGCTGCCCGCCTTGCACGACCGATGTGCCCTGCGCGCCGGCCGACTGGATCGCATCGGCGAGGCTCGACACGCTCGTCCAGTCCACGCCCGCCTGGATATAGTCGCCCGCCTCGTGCGCGGCGCCGGCGAGGTCGTCCACGTAACGCACGCTGCCCAGCACGGTGCGCGCGCCGATCTCGACGGCGTCCGCCGTGAAGGCGCCCACGCCGATCACGAGCCGCGAAGCGCGCGGCGCTTCGTCGTAAACGGCCGTCTTGCTCGTGGTCGCCGCAATCACGAGGTCCACGGACTCGGGCACGGCCGCCTCCACGAGCGGCACGAGGCCGCCCGGCACGCGCGCCGCATGCGCCTCGCAGAACGCTGCCGCGCGAGCCGACGAGCTGCCCCGCACACGCACCTTCGCCGCCGGAAACAGTTCGCCGATCGCCTCGACGTGATTGAGCGCCTGCGTGCCCGTGCCGATCACGAGCACGTCGCGCGGCTCGGAGGGCGCGAGGAGCCGGATGCCCAGCATCGAGACCGCCGCCGTGCGGCGCCCCGTCACCGTGGGACCGTCCAGCATGAAGAGCGGCACGCCGCTGTCCGCGTCGCACGCCGTCACCTGGCCGTGAATGGTCGGCCAGCCGCGCGCACGGTTGCCGGGACACACGTTGACGAGCTTGTGGATGGCGATGTCCGGCGCGGTGGCCGGCATGGAGAGCATCACGCCGCCGTGGTTGAGCGGCACGACGAGGCGCTCGGGGCTCGCGATGCGGCCGTGCGCGTAGTCGACGGCGGCAATCCGGATCGCCTCGACGAGCGCTGCGTAAGGCAGACGTCGTGCGGTCTCGGCGGCATCGAAAGCCGGTGGCGTGTGACGGGCGGTCATGGTGGTGTCCTGGTTTATGGGGTCAGCCGGGCAGCGACGCCATGCAGCACCGCCTGCCCTTGTTTTGTACTGGCCAGGAATGTAGACCAGCTTGGGTTGGGTATCAACCGGTTACGGCAATGGCCGGCGGTTTCGACCGTCGCGTTCGGTGACGAGGAAAGCCAACGTGAATGGCGGTACAGCTGCCTTTATGTGGCGCGCGCAGCGCACTCGGCGGGTGGGAGGAGAGATTGAGAGCGTTAGCGGGGACGTTGGGCCGGCGCCGGCCGCCGTTGATTCAAATGGCACGCGAAACGCTGGAATGCGCGCCGGATTCGTATCGCCGATCCCCGGGATATCGGGCGATCGAAACCGGCGTTTTAAATTACACGGCTTGATTCAGGCGGAGGTGCCTCAGCGGGCCGCACCGCTCACCGAACGTTCATCGTGGGATTGGTGGCCGTGATGAACGGATCGAACGTCATGTGGATGTTGTTCTCGAGCAGCATCGAGATGGAATATTGCACGTTGTTCCCGGCGCTGTTTACACGGCCGCCCCATACCGTGCCGTCGTATTGGGGATATCGCTGCGGATTCACCATATTGGGAATGGCTTGCCCGGTGAAACCGAGAATGGCAATGGCTTCGCCCGGATTAATGGAAACCGCCGACCAGACGATCGTGTCGCCGTTTTCGCATTTCGTCCGCAATTCGTTGGTGCCTTCCGAGCCATCTCCGCTGTAGCCCGTCGAATCCACCATGAATACGTATTTCGGCAGATTGTTTTCGGCAATGGCTTTGGCGACATTGACCAGTACGTTGACGTAAATCGTTGCCATGACGACTCCTGCTTTTAAAAAGGTACTGTTTCGCGGCCTCCTGCCCATTCTGGTGGAAGATGTCCCCGTCACCTTTGAAATAACATATTAATTCATGCAATTTCCGTTAAACCGAGAGACGTCTCTCGACAATGAGCCGGAAGAATGGCACGGCCATTGAATTAACCGTGCGAAGCGCAATATAGCAGGCAGGATTGATAGGACAACCTGCCAGAAGAGGTAGGGAGGTTAAATAGCATAGAAATCGGAATCGATGCCGGTTTTTACCACGACAGAAAAATATTGATGCGAGGCAGCATTAATGCCGACTGATTCCAGCCTGACCGATTTAAGGAATTTTTATTACTCAAAATAGAAAATGCCGTGCTTCACCGCTTTGCCCATCGGCTTCAGGTACTTTTACGCCTGCGTGTGTGTCGCGCCGCCAGGGAGCGACACACCGCCCATCGGCCGCGCGACGACCATCCCACGCCCGGCAAAGAAGCGCGTCATCTGGTCGAACGGCAACCAGGCGTCGGCCTGATGCGGCGTCACGCCCGACGGGTTGTGGAACCACACGCCGTGCGCGTCGCGTCCGTGCAGCAGCACGAGATGACCGCCCTGCCTCGCGTTGGGCCGCTCCGGGTAGCGGATTTCGGGACTCACCGAGGCAATGGCGAGCGTGTTCTCGTCGATGCGCGCGGCGAGATCCGCCAGCGTCACCGTGCTCAACACCTCCACGCGCAGGCCGAATGCGCGTTCCACCCACGTACCGAAGGGGCGATAGATCAATCCGTCCACGCCGCCGTCGTCGCGCAGCCGGTAGACGCCATGGCGCAGCGCCTCGTCCAGCAGATGCGCGCGCGAGCCATGTGCGATGGCCCAATGGTCGAGCAGCGATTCGAGGCAGGTGAGCCCGCACAGCCGTTTGGCCCAGAAGCGGTAGCGCTCAGGGTCGGTAAAGCCGCTGCGCGTCCAGGCGGGATCGGCGCACGGGTCGGCGCCCTCCTCGACGATGGGCCGCACCCACTCGGGGCTGCCCCATTGCGCGTAATACGGCACGCCCACATGGCGATAGATGGTCTGATTCATGTGTCCATTTCCTCAGCGCTCCAGCGCGGCGGCCACGCGTTCGCGCAACGTGGGCAGCACCTCGGCTTCGAACCACGGATTGCGCTTGAACCACGCGACGTTGCGCGGCGACGGATGCGGCAGCGGCATCACGTGCGGGCCGAACTCGCGCCAGCGCAGCAGCGTGTCCGTGAGCGTGGGGCCGAAAGCCTCGCCCAGCCCGAAGCGCTGTGCGTACTGGCCGACGAGCAAGGTCAGCTTCACGTCGCGCAGTTGGGCGAGCAGCGCGTCGTGCCAGCGCGCGGCGCACTCGGGACGCGGCGGCAGGTCGCCGCTCGCGCCGCGCCCCGGAAAGCAGAAACCCATGGGCACGATGGCGAACTTCGTGGCGTCGTAGAAGGTGGCGTCGTCGACGCCCAGCCACGCGCGCAGGCGCGTGCCGCTCGCGTCGCTCCAGGGCACGCCGGACGCATGCACGCGCGCGCCGGGCGCCTGGCCGATCAACAGGATGCGCGCTTCGGCCGCGGCCGCCAGCACCGGACGCGGCGCGTGCGGCAGCGCGGGCGCGCAGATCGTGCACGCGCGGATCTCGCGCAGCAACGTGTCGAGCGAGCGGGACGGCTGGGACTTTTTCTTCGCAATCATGGAGTCATGCGCAAACGCAACGGTGGACGCAGCAAGGCCGGTTGAGTGTGCCGACGGCCTTGGCATTACAGCATGCTGCGCGGCCGCTGCATCGTGCCGTCGAAGAAGCGTTGCAGCCGGAACGCCGAGAGATCGAGCGAAGGCCGACCGTCGCCGATCCACTCGGCCACGAGCCGACCCACGATCGGCCCCATCGCGAAACCATGGCCGCAGAAACCCGTGGCGATGACGAGGCCGGACGTCTGCGACGGCGCATCGATGACGGGAATGCCGTCGGGCAGCACGTCGATCAGGCCGGCCCAGGCCTCCACCACCTGGGCGTTGCCGAGCGCCGGGAACAGCTCCCGCAGCTTCGCGAGTGCGCGCGGCGCGTGCCGTGGGTTCGGCTGCGGCTGCGGATCGCGCGGATGAATCACGCGCTCGCTCGCCTTCACCACGCCGGGCAACCGCTCGTAGAGATCGCGCGCGAACGCGCCGTTCAGATGAAAACGAAACGCTTCGTGGCGCGCCCAGAGTTCCGGCAAAAACCACTTGAGCGCACGCAGATGACCGAGCGTCATGTCGACATCCACCTGCATGTCGTCGGCCAGATTGATGGTGCCGTTGGCGCGCTGGCGGATGCCGAGGCCATGGCCCCAGAACGTGGACGCCGTCACTGCGGGCAGCGCGTTGGTGCGCATGCAGGTGCCGCGCACGGCTTGCTGCGGCAGTTCCAGGCCGAGCGTGGCAAGCAGGCGCCAGCTCGTTGCGCCGGCCGCGCAAACGAAGTGACGCGTGCGGATCGTGCCGCGCTCCGTCACGACGCCGGCCACGGCTCCCGCCTCGCGCTCCACGGCCACCACGCCGCAGCCTTCGATGAAGCGCGCGCCCGCTTGCACCGCGCGTGCGGCGAACGCGGGCGCCGCGCGACGCGGCTCCGCCTGGCCGTCGGTGGGCGTATAGAGGCCGCCGTGTGCGGGGCCGTGCATCCCGCTCACATAGCGGTCGATCTCTTGGCGCGAAAGCACGCGCGTGTCGAGCCCGTACTGGCGCGCCACATCCGTCCACTGCTGGAACGAGGTCCAGTCCTCTTCGTTGTCGGCCACGTAGAGGCAACCGCCCTGGCGCCATTCGAGGTCGAAGCCGAGTTCCGCTTCCAGCTGTTCCCAGATGCGGATGCCGGCCATCATGAGCGGCACCTCGGCTGCCTCGCGACCCTGCTGCCGCACGAAGCCCCACGCGCGCGTGGACTGCTGGCCCGCGATGCGCGACTTGTCGAGCACCACCACCTTGAGCCCGCGCCGCGCGAGATAGTACGCGGCCGCGCAGCCCATGATGCCCGCGCCGGCGATGACCACGTCGGCGTGGGTGGGAAAGGGTTCGTGGGAGGGCGAGAGGTTGGCGTGCAGCGGATAGGTGGTCGTCATGGGCGAACGAAACGAAGGAGCGCGACGAAAAAGCACGAAAAAAGCGGAACGAAGGCGGCCTGCTGCCTTGCGGACGGACCGTGCATCTTCGCAGGGCCGCCGCCGCATGGCAAATGCGCAGGCGTCCTTTCATCGTCCGCCGGGGCGCCACGTTAGCGCCCCGGTCGCCGCGTTACTTCGCGTTCACTACGCTGCCTTTTGCGTCACCTTCGCCACCTCGTGGGTCGCGCCTCGAACCGCGTGCCGATCAGTGATGCTCGAACAGCGAATGCGGCACGACGTAATGCGGCAGCACGCCCGGCTGCCCGGCCTGGGACGCGCCCGACATGCCCGAGCCGTAGCCCGTCGCTTCATTCGACGTCTGAGCCGACGCCATGTTGGCCGCGGGGCCGTTCGCCGCGTTGTACTCGGGGTACTTCGTCTTGTCCTGATGCAGCGTTCCGTTCTGTTCCGACTGGGCAATCTGCGACTTCACCTCGCCGCGCGTGAGCGAGCCGCTATTGCCCGCCTGAGCGAAGGACGCCACCGGCGCGATGAGCGCGGCGGCAACGGCAAGCGTTGAAATAAGGGTCTTCATGGTGCTCTCCTTGTACCTGCTTCGCGTGTTTCCGCCCGGCCAATCCGGGCGGCATCGTGCAGCGCCGTCTCACGGAAATCGCGACAGGCGCGGTGGCACGGCACCGAACGCAACGCGACGCGATCCAGCGCAGGTCATGGCACGGCACGATGGTCCGAAATGACCGATGTCCGATATGACCCATACCCACTGAATGTGCGCAATCGCCGTGCGTGGCTCGATGGGTGTCTCACGATGCACAGGGCCAGAATAGCGAGTACACCTTAGCGGACGCTTAGCCGTTGCACGCGGAGAAGAAGGCGGGAAAGAGCGCGCCAAAGGCAATACGTTGCCGAACGGGGACACGCGGTGCCCCACTGTCATGGGGTCAAGTCGTCGTAACCGGTTCGACCGCGCGCAGGCCGCTCAGTTTGACCGACAGTCCACCTTGCGGCGAAACGTTGCCGAGCGAAAGCGTAGCGTGATGGCGGCCCGCAATGCGCGCCACGATGGCAAGGCCCAGTCCGCTGCCCTGCCCTCCGGCATGCTCGCCGCGATAGAAGCGGTCCAGCACGCGGCCACGTTCGCTCTCGGGAATGCCGGGGCCTGTGTCGGCCACTTCCAGCGTCAGCTGGTCCCTGTCGTGACTCAAGATCACGTCCACTCGACCGCCCGGCGGCGTGTAGCGAATCGCGTTGTCCACGAGGTTGGACAGCAGCACGCCCAGCGAATGGGGCTCGGCAAGCGCCATGCAGGCATCGTCGTCCGCGGCCGCGCCGTCACGCGACACGACGAGGCCCAGATCGATCGACTTCACCTCGGCGAGCAACGAGAAATCACCTACCGTCTGCTCGCAGAGCCGCCGCACGCTCACGGGCTTCATGGGCGCGGATTGCTGCGCATCCTCGCGCGCGAGCGTGAGCAGTTGATGCACGAGATGGATGATGCGATTGAGCCGCCCTTCCACGCGTTCGATGGTGGCCGCATCGCCCTTCAGCGTGCCGTCGCGCACGGCGCCCTGAAGCTGCAGCTTGAGCGCCGTGAGCGGCGAACGCAGTTCGTGCGCGGCGTCCGCGACGAACGTGCGCTGCGCCTGCAGGGCCACGTTGAGCCGATGCAGCAGGTCGTTGACCGCTTCGACGAGCGGCCGGATTTCGACCGGCACGTCGCGGCCGTCGAGTTGCAGCGGTTGCAGCGAATCGATGGAGCGTGTGGCGAGCGCGCGAGAGAGCCGGCCGATGGGCGCGAGTCCGCGTGCCACGGCGAACAGCACGAGCGCGATGGTGGGCGGGATCAGCACGCCGAGCGGCCACAGCGTACGCAGCGCGAGCCTCAGGGCGAGGTCTTCGCGCACGTCGATGGGCTGGGCGACCTGCACGAAGCGCCCCGGCTGCTGCACACCGAACACGCGCCAATGGTGCTCGGCGTGCTCGACGGTTCGCAGTCCTTCGGGATATCGCGAGAGCGCCGGCGCGGACGACGAACGGTAGACGAGCTGGCCTGCGTCATCCCAGATGCCGATGACAATGCGCTCGTCGCCGATATTGCCGAAGGCCTGCCCGCCGCTGTGGCCTGCGCCGGCAGTGGCGAGATTCGAGGGCAGCGAGATCGCCACCACACGCAGCTCGTAGTCGAAGAGTTCGCTCGCCTCATGCTTCGCGCTGTGGAAGATGCCGGCGCCCGCGGCGAGCGCCGCGGCGGCAAGACCGAAGATGAGCCAGCCCAGCAGCCAGCGACGGATGGATCTCATTCGCAGCGCTTCAGCCGGTAGCCCACGCCGCGCACGGTCACGATCTGCTCGGCGCCGATCTTGCGGCGCAAGCTGTGCACGTGCACTTCGATCGTATTGCTGCCCACTTCCTCGCCCCATCCGTAAAGCTTCTCTTCGAGTTCCGCGCGCGTGAACACGCGCGACGGTTCTTCGATCAGCACCTGCAGCAGCGCGAATTCGCGCGGCACGAGCGCTACCGGCTCGCCGTTCTTCGTCGCCTCGTGCGCGGCGGGATCGAGCGTCAGGTCGCCATGCGCGTACACGGGCTGCTTTTGCCCCGTGCGGCGCCTCAGCAGCGCGCGCACGCGGGCGGCCAGTTCGTCGAGATCGAACGGCTTGATGAGATAGTCGTCCGCACCGGCGTCGAGACCGCGAATGCGGTCCTCCACGGCGTCGCGCGCGGTGAGGATGATGACGGGCGCCGCGCCGCCGCGATTGCGGTAGCCGCGCAGCACCTCGATGCCGTCCTTCTTCGGCAGACCCAGATCGAGCAGCACCAGGTCGTAGACGCCGTTGCCAAGCGACAGCTCGGCCGCACGGCCGTCCTGCGCCCAGTCGATGGCATAGCCTGCGCGGCGCATGGCCTCCAGCACCGGTTCGGCAATCATGTCGTCGTCTTCCACCAGCAAAAGCCGCATTCCCCTTCCCTCTCCTTTGCGCTACCCAGCATTGAACCCGGCCATTGTGGCGAGCGGCAGCTTAACGCGTGCTTAAGAATTCCTTAAGTACCGAACTCTCGGCGAGCTCTTTCATCAGAGGATTAAGTAACGGTTAGGTTAATCGGTTACTTCGTAAAAATGCACGCTTCGTGCAGCACGCCATTCCTTCGGAGAAAAATTCGATGCCTCGAAACACTTGATTACACGTTCTCCGCAAATTATGCGTTTAGAATAACGCCCGATCCGGCGCCGTTTAACACGGGGGTACGCGCGCCGGCACGCAGAGGCGGCGCACCACCTGGAAGGCGCGTCGCCTCTTGTGTAATCGCTGCTTCGTACTGCGTAGCCGGTCGGCTCGCGGGCAGGCGCCGCCGAGACAGGCGCCCTTGAGCCGCATGACGTCCATCACCCCGATATAACCTCAATCGACGGACATCCACGCAGTATGGCCAACGTTTCACAATCACCCGACTCGCTCGCAGTCGCGGAACGTGTGCGCGAACTGATGAGTCGCCACGGCATCGGCAAGCGCCATCAAACCACCGAGTTGTGCCGCATTCTCGATCTGAGTTTTTCGCAGGGGCACCGCAAGCTGCGCGGCAATAGCCCCTGGACGCTTTCGCAAATCAAGAAAGTGGCCGAGGCATTCGGCGAGCCCGCGGCGCAGTTGTTCGGCGCACAGTCGCTCGACCCCGGCATGGTGGGGGCCGTCGCACACGAAGCCGTGTTCGCCGTGGCCGCCATCGAAATGCCCTGCACGGCGTGGGTGGGCGCGCCCATCGAGCCCGGCAGCCGGCCCGAATTCATCGCGTACTCGAGGCAGGGGCAGTGGCGCGTGGTGCGCCACGACGGCGCGCTCTATCAGAACGCGCACGAAGTCCACAAGATCGAGATCTACCCGCGGCGGCCCGAGAACGACCGGCCGCTCATCGCCGTGGTGGACGACGACCGCACCTCCGCCGACAACCTGCGCGACTACCTCGAACACAACGGCTTTGCGGCGCTCGCGCTGTACGGCCTCACCGCGTTTTCCGAAGCGCTGCAAACCCAGGTCTTCGACGGCGTGGTGATCGACTGGCTGTTCGGCACGCAGACCTCGGCCGAGGCGATCCGCGCCGTGCGTGCCTCCGAAAATCCCGACGCGCCGATCCTCGTGCTGACAGGCGAGCTGCTGACGGGCAAGGCGAGCGAATCGGAGATCGGCGAAATCATTCGCGCCTACGACGTGGCCTGCCACGAGAAGCCAGCGCGCATGGCGATCATCGCGGCAGACCTCTCGAAGCGGCTCAATCGCGGCTGAGGCTTCCGCCTAGCGCTGGGCCCGGGCGAGACCCGGCCGCGAGCGGCCGGCCGCCAGTGCCCGCTGGAGCGCAGCGCGCAGCACGTCGTAGTGGACGGGCTTGGTGAGGCTGTCGAAGAACCGCGCCGAGAACGGCTCGCCGCCAGTGCCGACGTCGGGTGACTCGAGGTCGGACATGTAGGCACTCACGGCGATCACGCGCGGCAGGCCGCCGGGGTAGGCGCCCGTGCCGGCGCGCACGTCGAGGTCGGCCATCAGCGAATAGCCGTCGCGGCCGGGCATGTGCAGATCGAGCAGCACCACGTCGCAGCGCTGGCTGTCGAGCCACGCCAGGGCCTCGTCGACGTCGGCCGCCGCGTGCGCGCTGTAGCCCATGTGCGCCACCATCTCGCAGAGCGACTCGCGCACGAGCGGGTTGTCGTCCACCACCAGCACCTGCGGCGGCGCGGCGTTGCGCGCATCCGTCGCGGCATGTGCGGCAGGCGTGCCGGGCACGGACCGCACCGGCACCGTCACCGTGAACGTCGTGCCCTGGCCGAGGCGGCTGTCGGTTTCGATCGTGCCGCCGAACAGATCCACCAGCCCCTTCACGATGGCGAGCCCCATGCCCGCGCCTTCGAAGCGCCGCGAGCGCGAGGCGTCGAGCTGCGTGAATTCCTTGAAGATCTGCGGAATCTGGGCCTGCGGCACGCCGGGGCCCGTATCGCGCACCACGATGGAGAGCACGTCGGGCAGCATCACGAACTCGAGACGAACCGAGCCGCGCTCCGTGTAGCGGATGGCGTTCGTGACGAGGTTGTTCGCGATCTGCCGGATGCGGTGCGGGTCCGACACCACGCGCCCTTCGCCGCCGCGTTCGGCGCGCACGGCACAGTCGAACACGAGCCCCTTCGCGCTGGCCGCCGCCTCATGCTGATCGGCAATCGAAGCAAGCAGTTCGCGCGGGTCGAACTCCTCGTCGCGCAACTCCAGCTTGCCGGCGCCGAGCCGCGCGTAGTCGGTCAGGTCCTTCATCTGCGTTTCGAGCTGACGCGCCGCGATCTCGAGCCTGCGGATCACCTTGCCGTCCGCCTCCGAATGCGGCGTGAGGCCAAGCAGTTCGATCGACGACACGATGGCGTGCAGCGGCGTGCGCAGTTCGTGGCTGATCATGCCGAGAAACGCGTCTTTGGCGAGGCTCGCCTCGCGCGCGGCACGGCTCGCGTCGTGCTCCGCGGCGAGCAACGCCTTTTGCTGATTGATGAGCCGCGTGCGCCGGAACCCGTTGAATACGAGCAGCACGGTG
Organism: Paraburkholderia kururiensis; assembly: GCF_034424375.1. Taxonomy (NCBI): domain Bacteria; kingdom Pseudomonadati; phylum Pseudomonadota; class Betaproteobacteria; order Burkholderiales; family Burkholderiaceae; genus Paraburkholderia; species Paraburkholderia kururiensis. The sequence continues at coordinate 6,224,025 of NZ_CP139965.1, forward strand.
GCCGCCGCCGAAAGCAGCAGCAGGCCGACGCCGGCGGCAAACAGCATGCGCCGCTTCGCGAGGAAGTCGCGGCTCATGGCCTCGCGGTCTTCCACGTCGGCGAAACGCCGGCTGAGCGCCAGCTCATTGACGTCGTTCCAATGGCTGTGCAGCGCCGCGAACACCTGACCCGCCACGTCGGGTTCGGTCTCGAGGGCCGCGATCTGTGGATCGATCTGGGCCACGAGCGCGTCGAGCGTCGCCAGCTCCGCCTGCTGGCGACGCTGCAAGTCCGGCTGCGACGCAAGGTTGCGCGTGGACCCGGCCAGCACGCGCAGCTTCGACTGCAGCACGGCATAGCGCAGTTGCAGCTTCGCGTAATCGCGATTGGCGCCGAAGCGGTATTGCAGCAGTTGGTTCTCCAGCCGGGCGTAGGCGATCTGCAATTGCGCGGCGTCCCAGTAATAGCCGTCGTAGGCGCCCGTGATGCGCTGCGTGGCGCGCGAATCGAGCAGATTGGCGTACAGCAGGTAGCCCACCGCCGCGATGGGCGGCACGATCGCCACGAGCCACACGAGCACGAGGACGAAGCGGCGCAGTGGACGGCGCATCACTTGACGACGATCGACTTGATCTGCCACGCGAACTTCGAGTCGCCGCCCGGGCCGCCCAGCTCGGACGGGAACGTATCGCGCGGATAGATCAGAAAGAGCGGCCCGAAGTCGCTCATCTTCAGACGCTGGCCGTTCATGCTGTACGCGAGCACGACGCTGTAGCGCCCGGCGTCGGCTACGGGAACGATGCAGGTGTAGTCGTCGAAGGTATGGATTTCGAGCTGGGTGCCCTGCGCGCCCACCGTCTTCAGGACGTCCGAGAGCAAGGGGCCGGTGAACGTGGAGCGCGGCGTCCAGGTGGTGGACGTGGTGATGGAATGCGCCGGCAGCGCGAGCAGTTGCGCTTCGCTGAAGTGATAGACGGTGTGCGTGGCGTCGTTCGTGTTGGCGATCTTGCCTTTCACGTCGAGCGAGAGCGTGACCGCGAGCGCATGCGTCGCGATCAGCGAGGCCGCGCACATGAGCGCGGCCCGCATTCCCCATAGCCCCCGCGGCCGCCCGGCCGTACGCGAGGCCGAAGCCTGGTCTTCGTGCATTGCTTTAATGCCCTGTTATTCGTCCGCTTTGATCTGCGCTGCGCTTGCCGTGCCGCCGGCTGCGCCGGGGAGCGTCTTCACGCAGGCCCATGCATAATATCGTCAAATTCCACCCTGGCACGACGCCGCGCCCGCAGCCGCCGGGTCCGGCGCTCCGTCACGACATGAACAAGCCGATTCTTCCGCTCACGTACGAACAGCTCGGTCAATGGATCGAGTCGCTGCAACCGGCGCTGCGCGCAGAAAACTTCGCGGTGGTGGTGGGCATTCTGCGGGGCGGCGCTCCCCTCGCGCTGATGGCCTCGCATGTCACCGGCGCGCCGGTGGCGTTCCTGCGCTACGACCGCGCGACGCGCGCAGTCACGTGGGACTCGACGTTGCCGCTACCCGAACCCGGCTCGCGTGTGCTGCTGTGCGAGGACATTGCCGGCCTCGGCTTCACGCTGACCGACTGCATCGCGTTTCTGCGCGAGCACGGCCTCACGGTACGCACGCTCACAGGCGCCTACGACGACCTGAGCCGTCTGCGCCCCGACTATTCGATCGACGCCGACAGCTTCTTCACGCTCTTTCCGCAGGAACGCGAGAGCTACACGCAGCGCTACCGGTCCAGCTGGTCGCGCGAAGGCGCGGGAGCGGACGCGCTCATCGCGACCGACCGCGAATACGCCACCTACGCCATCGACCTCGACGGCATCGTGCCGCCCGACGTGCCGCTCGCCGCCGAAGACGATTTCGACGCCACACTGGAGGAGCGCGAGGCGCTGCAGCCGTTCCGCAAGTTTTCGGGCGTGGACATCCGCCGCGTGCGGGCGGTCGTGACCGAACGTGCCGAAGCCGAGCGGGCGCGCGTGCAGAAGTGGCTGGAACGCGAGGGCTTCAACGGCGTGGAGCTGATCATGCGCGAGGCCGGCCCGCACGACGCTTCTCCTTCAGCGCAGGCCGCGCACAAGGCCGAGGCCGCGCAGCGCTGCGGCGTGACCTACTTCGTGGAAGGCGATCCGCTTGAAGCCATCCTCATCGCCCAGCAGGCGCCGCTGCTTCAGGTGGTCTGGTGGAACGCGCACACGCAGAGCGGCACGCTGATCGGGGCGTCGGCCTGGCGCTAGGCGCTGAACGCCGGCCTGGCGTCAGGCGGCCCACGCCGGACACGCTGCTTCATTCCGGCGCGCGCAGATGCCGCGCGGCACGCTGCGAAGCCACGAGAATCAGCTTCATGGTGGCCCGCGTCGCGCCCACGAAGAGCTTGCGCGCGACGCGCTCGTCGAGCGTGTCGAAATCGATTTCCGTGAAGATCACGCAAGGCGCAGCCTGCCCCTTGAAGCGGTAGATCGACTCCAGCAGCACGTCGCCCTCGCGGTATTCGGGGTTGCCGAACAGATCGTATTTGCCCGTGAAGCTGCGCAGCCGGTGCGGACCGAGATGGTCGAGCGCCGTGAGCGCCGAACCCTCGCGGCCGCGAAACGACAGCACCACGATGTCCTGCCGGCGAAAGCCGAGCCCGAGCGCCTGCGTGATGGCGCGCTTGGTGGCGTCCACGATGCCTTCGGCCGCCTGCGGACCGTCGTGATGTTCGTAGATGGAGACCGCAACGTCGGACCCGTCGAACGGGCTGCCGGCCACGAGGCGCGCCGCGTCCTGCGACACCGGCCCCGCCACGTCGCGCACGTAGTCGAGAATGTCGCGCGGGCTGCGGTAATTCGTCGATTCGCGCAGCACGGTCCAGCCGTCGAGCGTCACGCTCTCGCGCATATAGAGGTTCTGCAGCGGGTCTTCGAGCCACCACCACGCGGCGCCCGGCCGCAACAGCCGTTCGAGCGCCGCCACCCAGGGCTGCATGAAGTCCTGGCCTTCGTCGACGATCAACACGTCGAACTGCCAGCGGGCGTCGATGGCCGTCTGCGCAAAGATCTGCTCGAGCTGATCGAAGACGTCGGGGCGGCCGAAATCGGGCGCGCGGCCCGCGTCGCGCGCAATCCAGTCGCACAACTGGTGATAGTTGGCCACCTTCACGCCGGGCGGCGCCACGCGCGCGATGTGGTCCGCGAGCGGCCGGTTGAAGCACACGTAGAGCACGCGTTGACCGCGCGCTACGGCGTCGTTCATCACCTGCACCGCCAGTTGCGTCTTGCCGGAGCCGGCCGTGCCGATCACGCGCAGCCGGAACGGCGAGAATTCGAGCCGCCGCGCCCAGGTGGCGAGCCCGCCCGCGAGGCGCGTGACGAGCGTGCCGGCCGCGCCCACGAGCGCGCTCGCGTCGGGCGTAAGCGCAAGCTCGTCGGCGAGGAAATGGTGGATCTTCGCGGCGCACGGCAGGCGCGGCTCGTCGGCGGGCAGCGCTTCGCGCACGATGGCGGCGAGCCGGTCCTTGCGCGTGGCATCGACGATGCGCGCGGGATTCACGCCCGCAATCGCGGCGTTCCTCACGACGTGATCGGGGCAATACAGCAGTTCTTCGATGAAATACGTGCCGGCGCCGAACGCCGCGGTAAAGCGCCGATGCAGCCCTTCGATGGTGCGCGCAAGCGCAATGGCCACGTTGCGCTCGGTCTGCAGGTGGACCTTCACGAGCCCCTTCGGCGTTTCGCGCAGAAAGCCCGTCTTCTGCTCGACGATCATCACGCGCCCTGCCGGACTCACGATCACGAAGTCCGCCTCGCCGAACACCGAGAAGTTCTGGTTGAGCCGCGTCCAGTGCACGCCGTGATAGACGGTGTAGTCGGCCGGCAGCGCTTCTTCGAAAAGCGCGAGCGTTTCGCGCTCGCGCGCGGCCGCGCCGGTGGCGGCCAGATGCTTCCAGTCGTCGGGGACAATGCGGGCCATGCGGCGCCTCGTCGTGGTCGGTTGTGGACAGGGGATGACTGTGGCTAGCGAAATTGCGGCTGCCGGTATTTTACGCACGCCGCCTCGCGTCGGCCGCTAGCCTCTAGCCTCCCGCTGTGCGCCGGTACACGGTGGTCCACGGCGGCCGGCATGCCGCAGGCCGTCTTGCGGATCGTGTATCGTTACTGGTTCATCGCGCGCGCCATGCGTGCGCCGTCTGCCTGCAAGCCTATTGAAGGAGAACCGGCCGGATGATCACGATCTGGGGACGCGCCAACTCGGCGAACGTGCAGAAGCTTTTGTGGTGCTGCGACGAACTCGTGCTGCCATACGAGCGCATCGATGCGGGCATGCAGTTCGGCCGCACTCACGACGCCGACTATCTCGCGCTGAATCCGAACGCCCGCGTGCCGACGCTCGTCGACGGCGACTTCGTGCTGTGGGAATCGAACTCGATCCTGCGCTACCTCGTCATGCAATACGGCGCGTCCAGCCAGCTCTATCCGGCCGACCCGAAGGTGCGCGCGAGCATCGACCGCTGGCTCGACTGGTCGCTTTCCACGCTCGCGCCCACCGAGCGCCCGCTTTTCATGGCGCTGGTGCGCACGCCGCAGGACAAGCGCGATGCCGCCGCCATCGAGGCCGACCGGCAAGCCGCCGCGGCGCTGTGGACGATCGTCGATCGCCATCTGCAAGGGCGCTTCTTCCTGGAAAACGACAGGTTCACGCTGGCCGACATCGTGATCGGCACCTTCGCGAAGCGCTGGTTCGGTCTGGAAGGCATCGAGCGGCCGTCGCTGCCGAATCTCGAACGCTGGTATTCGCGGCTCGCCACGCGGCAGGGCTTCAAGAAGTACATCGATCTGCCGCTCACTTGAGCGCGCCCGGGCTCACACCTTTTCCCACGACATGACGTTGAACATCGCCGCAACGCTCGACGCGGCTCACCAGCACTTCGTCGCCGGCCGCCTCGACGAGGCGCGCCGTCTGCTGGAAGAAGCCGTCGCTCAGGCGCCCGACCACGGCGAGGCACTGGAAGGTCTTGCTCACGTCGCCGCCCGGCAAGGCGACTACGCGCGCGCCGCGGACTGCGCCACGCGCTTGCTGCAAAGCCGCGCCGAAGGAGCGGTTTCGCACGAGCAGTATTTTTGGGCCGCGCAGCTCTGCCAGCTCGCGCAGCGGCACGGCGAGGCGATCGACCTCTTCGAGCGCTGTCTTGCGCGGGCCCCTGATCATCCGGCTGTGCTGCATGGACTCGCGATGTCGCTCGTACAGAACGGCGAGCACGAACGTGCGCTGGCAACCCTCGACCGTCTGAGCGCGCGCCATCCGCAGCTCCACGAAGCGCATTACAACCGGGGCAAGCTCCTCGGCACGCTGGGCCGCTACGACGACGAAATGGCGGCCTACCGGCGCGCCATCGCCATCAAGCCGAACTTCACGCCGGCCTACGTGAACCTGGGCGTCGCCCTGCGCGATCTGCACCGCTTCGACGAAGCGCTCGCCCAGTTTCGCCAGGCGCTCGCCATCGACCCCAACGACGTCGGAGCGCGTACGAATCGCGCCCAGACCAACCTGCTGCTCGGCGAGTTCGAGCACGGCTGGCGCGAATACGAATGGCGCTGGCGCGACGGCACCGCCACGCACGGCTTTCCCGACGCCACTTTGTGGAAAGGCCCGAAAGCGCAGCCACCGGCGGGCCGGACGCTGTTCGTGCATCACGAGCAGGGCCTTGGCGACACGCTGCAATTCGTCCGCTACGTCGACCTGCTGGCCGAAGCCGGCGCGCGCGTCGTCATGCGGGTCCAGGACGCCCTGCTGCCGCTCCTGCGCGACTATCCGGGCACCGTGGGAGTAATCGGCGAACACGACCCGGTACCGGCATTCGACTGGCACTGTCCGTTGCTCAGCCTGCCCTTCGCGTTCGGCACGCGCGCCGCCGGCATTCCGGCGAAGGTGCCGTACCTGACCGCAGATGCCGCCCGGCTCGCGCAATGGCACGACGTCATGGCCGCGGCAGGCAAGCGGCCGCGCGTGGGCATTGCATGGTCGGGCAGCCGCACGCACGTGAACGACGTGAACCGTTCGATGCGCGTCGCCCAGCTCGCGCCGCTCTTCGATGCGCCCATGTGCTTCGTCTCGCTGCAAAAAGACGTGCGCGATGAAGACCGGGCCCACCTTGCCGAAACGCCGGCGCTGCTCGACGTTTCGCACCGGCTCGACACGTACGCCGATACGGCGGCACTCGTGGCACAGCTCGATCTCGTCATCAGCGTGGATACGTCGGTCGCCCATCTCGCCGGCGCGCTCGGCAAACCTGTGTGGATCGCGCTGCCGTTCACGCCCGACTGGCGCTGGCAACTCGGGCGTACCGACAGCCCCTGGTATGGCCAAGCCAGATTGTTCCGGCAGCCCGTGCGGGGCGACTGGGCTTCGGTGGTGGCGAACCTGCGGAACGCGCTCGACGGTTTCGCGCCAGTGAGCACGCCACGCGAAGCGTGACCAGGCGCAGTGCCGACAAGGCTTGCCGACCGGCGCCCGGCAACGCCCGCCCGTATAATCGCCGCATGAAGATCGCCAAATCCTCGCCCGCCGACCGGAAACCGGCTGCCCGCGCAGCCGGTCACGCGCATGACCCTGACGGCGGCCACCACGACTCGCACGCGGCTGGCGCTTCGCGAGGCGCCTCGCACGCCGCGACGCCGGCCTCGCAGGAAGAAGCGCTCGCCCTCGCCGACGCCTACTGCCGCGAGCGCGGCGAAAAGCTCACGCCGATTCGCCGCAAGGTGCTCGAACTGCTGCTCGCATCGGGCCGCGCCACCAAGGCGTATTCGCTGCTCGACGAAATGCGCGCGATCCATCCGGGCTCCGCGCCGCCCACCGTGTATCGCGCTCTGGACTTTCTGCTCTCGGCAGGCCTCGTGCACCGGATCGAATCGATCAACGCGTTCACGGTGTGCCACGATCTCACGCAGTGCCGGCATGGCGTGCTCGTGGTGTGTCAGCAATGCGGCAACGTGACGGAGTTGCATCAGCCGGCGCTGCGCGCCGCGCTCGTGGCGCAGATCGAGCAGGCGGGCTACCGGCTCGCCAGCGACGACATCGAACTCAAGGGTGTTTGCGCCAGTTGCCAGGCGGCCGAACGCGCGGCCGAAGATTCGCCTCCGGCAAAAACGGTGAAGACGGCGAAAGCGGAAGCGTAGGCCGGCGCCCAGCGATTCTCCGCTTCGCTCGCCCGACCCCGGATGCGGCGCGGGGCGCGATCAGTCGGCGGGTCGACGGAGGGCAGTCGCCCGCGCCTTGGTCCCCTTCGACGTATTCAGCACCACCGCGGCACGGATCAGCGCCTTCAGCGCTTCGGCGTCGATCGCATCGCCCTCGTGGAAATCGATGGCACGCCGCGTGTTCCCATCGAGGCTCGCGTTGAACAGTCCGGTCGGGTCCTCGAGCGATGCGCCTTTTGCGAAGGTCATCTTCACGGCGCGCTTGTAGGTTTCACCCGTACAGATCAGCCCGCCGTGCGACCACACCGGCACGCCGCGCCACTTCCACTCCTCGATCACATCGGGGTCGGCTTCCTTGATCAGCGCTCTCAGCCGCGCCAGCGTTTCGCCGCGCCAGTCGCCCAGTGCCTCGATTCTCGCGTCGATGAGGTCGGAGGGCGATGCGCCTTCCTGCGGGTCGCTCTTTTTCATGTTCTTCGTACCTGGAGGGTCCCGACCCGGCCCGACCCTTCGGCTAAACCCGCGCGTCGATCGACTCGCGCAGCAGCGCGATGAGCTTCTCCGGTTGGGCCGGTTTGGTCATGAAGTGCTGGAATCCTTCGCCGATGCTGCGCAGTCGCCAACTTTCGCCAGTGTGGCCGGTCAGCGCGATCGCGACGGAAGGCGTGTGGTCGCAGCGTATTTCATGGTCGCGCAGGCGTTGAATGAGGTAAAACCCGTCCATGGCGGGCAGGTCGAGGTCGCATACCACGGCGTCGGGCAGCAGCCGGAGCGCCGCCTCCACGCCTTCTTCCGCGTCGGCTACAGCGACGACGCGCGCGCCCTCCGACTCCAGCAACGTTGTCAGCGACTCCCGGCTTTGCGGGTCGTCTTCGACAAGTACGATCGTTGCCTGATCGAGTCCTTGTATTTCCTTCATGTACCTTGTTGCAAAAAGACAGATTCAGGGGCCGCGCACGAGGACGATTCCTCTGCGCGGCGCGCCGTCGCGTCGCGTCGCGTTCTTCCTTCGCAGCTGCGGCGAACGCATGCGCACACGACGGCTTTGGATACCCGCTTTGCAGCGATGTTCCAGGGGACGGATGCAAAATACGTTCCAGTTTTCGCACCGGCCCGCGCAAGGTCTTCGGCGACGTAGCGGTGCGGACGATAGCGCCGCAAAAAGACAGGCTTGTGAAAGGTGATGCGGCCCCGTCAGCAGTGGTTTTCGGCTTTGACGGAAGTCGCGGCCAAGTTTGTGTTCGGGCTTCACGCGGACTCGGCGCCCGGCTGACCGCATCGGCCTTTCGGCCGATGTCTGGCGCGCGCCGGGCAGCGCTATCATGACGAACCCTCCCCTCCTTTTTCCGGACACGACGATGCAGGAACCCGACGCCGCCACCCTCGAAGCGCTGCGCCACGTCAGCACGGCGACGCTCACCACGCAGCTGTTCAAGCGCGGACTGCGCAACACGTTCATGCAGGGCGTGAGCCCGCTCGCCGCGCACGCAGGACCGAATCTCGTCGGGCCGGCCTTCACGCTGCGCAACATTCCGTCGCGCGAAGACATCGACGTGCTCGAGCTGTTCGCCGACCCGGAATACGCCCAGCGCAAATGTGTGGAGACGATTCCCGCCGGCCACGTGCTGGTGCAGGATTGCCGCGGCGAGCGCGCCAGCGCGTCGTTCGGATCGATCCTCACGCTGCGGCTCAAAGTGCGCGGCGTGGCGGGCATGGTGTCGGACGGACCCGTGCGCGACAGCGCCACGATCGCGGAACTGGGTCTACCCGTGTTCTGCGCGGGCGCCAGCGCGCCGCCGAATCTGATCCGGCACCACGCGGTGGACTTCAATGTGCCGATCGGCTGCGGCGGCGTCGCGGTGTTTCCGGGCGACGTGATCGTGGGCGACGCGGACGGCGTCGTCGTGATTCCGCGCGCGATCGCAAGCGAGGTGGCCGCGGCCGCGGCGGAGCAGGAAAGGCTCGAAACGTTCCTCACCGAACGCATTCGCGAGGGCGCGACGCTGCCCGGCACGTATCCGCCCAACGACGTCACGAAGGCCGCCTACGAGGCGTGGAAAAAGACGCACTGAAAGGGCAAGAACCTTCGGCCTGGCGCTTCAGCCCTGCGGCCCCACGCCGTGCAGGAGCACGGCAACGGCGTGCCGGGCGATGTCCTGTGCGTCGACCTTGCGACGCGGCGGCAAGTCCCGCCATTGCTTCGACGTGGCAAACGGCAGCACGGTCAGCCCGAGCAGCGTCAGGAATACAAGCGACGGTTCCAGCGCGCGATTGAGCCGCCCTTCGCGCTGCCAGCGCCGGATCGCGACGAGCGCCGCCTTGCGGTTCGCGTCGCCGAAGCGCTCGTGCATACGCTGGCGCAGCACGCCGCCTTCGCTGATCACCTCACGCACCCAGAGCGGCGGAAACCACGGGTTCTCGTCGGCGACTTTGACGAAGAGCAGCGTGAGGTCGGTGAGCGCGGCCACGGGATCGTCCGGATGGTTGCGAAACGGCTCGCCGAACTGCGCGCGAAGCGGCACGAACCGTTCGTCGATCAGCACGTCGATCAACTGGTCGCGCGTGTTGAAGTAGTAATGGACCATCGCGGGCGTCACGCCGGCCTCGCGGGCAATGGCACCCAGCGTGGTTTCGAGGATGCCCTGCCGCGCGAACAGCCCGAGCGCCACTTCGAGCAGCTTCTCGCGCTGCTGCGGCCCCCGTGCGCTGCCCGACGGCCGGCCGGGCCGACGCGGCAGGTCGCCGCCCACGCTCTTGCGGCCGCGCGGCGCAGAGGCCTTGCCGCCATCGCCCCCGTCGTGGGCATCGCTCCTGACGGCCGCGCCCGGTGCGCGGTTTCTCACGTGCGGCGCGGTTTGCGCGCTTCCTGCTGGATCCTGTTTCGGTTCTGACATGCTGAATCTGGAATGGCGGCGCATTGGGCAGCGGTTACCGGCTTGGTTCGTCGCGCCCAGCACGGCGATACGGTGCACCCGGCGAATTTACGCAGCGTAACAGACTCCCGTCTTGATACCGCTCGATCCCGCTTGATTCCGCTTGATTCCGCTTGATTCCGCTTGATCCCGTTTGACGCTGGCGCTCATCCGCAATATATTAATCTCTGCGTTAATTAATTCAAAGCCAGACACTGTCCATGGAACTGCAAACCTCCGCACAAAGCGAAGGGCATCGTGAAGGCGCGGTGGGCGGCACCGGCGCGCAAGTCCCCGCCCAGGGGCATCCGCCCATCCGCCTGCTGTTTCCCGCGCTGCTGCTCGTCATGCTGCTCGCCGCGCTCGACCAGACCATCGTTTCCACGGCGCTGCCCACCATCGTGGGCGAACTGGGCGGGCTCGACCAGCTTTCGTGGGTCGTCACCGCCTACCTGCTCACGTCCACCATCGTCGTGCCGCTCTACGGCAAGCTGGGCGACCTGTTCGGCCGCAAGATCGTGCTGCAGGCGGCCATCGCGCTCTTCCTCGCGGGCTCGGTGCTCTGCGGGGTCGCGCAGAACATGCCGCAGTTGATCGTGCTGCGCGCGCTGCAAGGACTGGGCGGCGGCGGCCTGCTCGTCATCACCATGGCCGCGGTCGGCGACGTGGTGCCGCCCGCCGAGCGCGGCCGCTACCAGGGGCTCTTCGGCGGCGTGTTCGGCCTCGCGACGGTGGTCGGTCCGCTGCTGGGCGGCTTTCTCGTCGAGCATCTGTCGTGGCGGTGGATCTTCTACATCAACGTGCCCCTCGGCGCCATCGCGCTCGTCGTGATCGGCGCTGTGTTCAAGCCACGCACCGCGCACGTGAAACACCAGATCGACTACATGGGTGCCGCGTTCCTGGCCGGCGCGCTCACGTGCATCATCCTCTTCACGAGCGAAGGCGGTTCGGTGCTGCCGTGGACGTCGGCGCAACTGTGGCTCACGCTCGTGCTCGGCATCGTCTGCATCGCGGGCTTCATCCACGAACAAATGCACGCGGCCGAGCCCATCATGCCGCTCGAACTCTTTCGCGAACGCACGTTCCTGCTGGCGAGCCTGATCGGCTTCGTGGTCGGCGTATCGATGTTCGGCTGCGTCACGTTCCTGCCGCTCTACCTGCAGGTCGTGAAAGGCTCCACGCCGTCGCAGGCCGGCGTGCAGATGCTGCCCATGATGGGCGGCCTGCTCGTGATGTCGATCGTGGTGGGCCGGCTCATCAGCCGCATCGGGCGCTACCGGATCTTCCCGATCGTGGGGTCGCTGCTCGTGGGCGTCGCGATGGTGTTGCTCTCCACGCTGAAGATCGAAACGCCGATTCGCGTGATGTACCTCTACATGGGCCTGCTCGGCTGCGGCCTCGGCATGATCATGCAGGTGCTGATTCTCGCCGTGCAGAACACAGTGGCGTTCCGGCACCTCGGCGTGGCCACGTCGGGCGCGACGCTGTTCCGGTCGATTGGCGGCTCCGTGGGTGTAGCGGCATTCGGCGCCGTGTTTTCGCACGGCCTCGAAGCGCGGCTCGAAAAAGTCCTGCCGCCCGACACCGGCCTGCCGCAAGGGCTCACGCCCACCGCCATCCAGCATCTGCCCGCGGCGCTCCACGACGACTACCTGCAGGCGTTCGCGGGCGCGCTGCATACGGTCTATGTCTCGGCCGCCGTGGTGGTGGTGCTGGCGTTTGCGCTCTCGTGGCTGTTGCAGGACGTGCCGCTGCGCGAGCATCACTGACATGCGCGACGGGCCGGGCGCCCGTCCGGCCCGTCGCGCATCGCCCGGAATAAGCGGCACTTCGGCCCTCTGCTCTCTTCTTTGATGCGCCGCGTCCGCTGCTAGTCTGGTTGCCTACCCCGACTCTCGATCGCCGCGGCCGGCGCACAACGCGCCGGGCGCGAACTGACGGACAGCTTTCGGCCACCATGACGTCCAACGCACTCAACTTTTCCGGCGGTCCCGGCGCCCTGCCCGAAACCGTTCTCGAGCAAACCCGCGAGGCCATCGTGGCGCTGCCGGAGACGGGCCTCTCAGTGCTCGGCATGAGCCATCGTTCAGCCTGGTTCAAGGCACTCGTGGACGAAGCCGAACAGAACCTGCGCGCGCTGCTGGGACTCGACCGCGACTACGCCGTGACGTTCCAGCAAGGCGGCAGCAGCCTGCAGTTCGCGATGATCCCGATGAACTTCGCGCGCGACGCAGGCGCGCCGCCGGAGTACGTGACCTCGGGATACTGGAGCGGCCGCGCGACGCAGGAAGCCGCGAAGGTGACGGCGCGTCGCGTGGCCTGGGACGGTCGCGCAATGGGCTACCGTCAATTGCCTTCGCTCGATGCGCTCGACGTCGCGCCCGACGCCGCGTACCTGCACTACGTGTCCAACGAGACCGTGGAGGGCCTCCAGTTCCCCGTCTTCGACAGCGCGCCGCCGGCCCCGCTGATCGCGGACATGTCGTCGGACTTTCTTGCGCAGCCCATTGCATGCAACCGCTACGCAATGATCTACGCGCACGCGCAGAAAAACCTGGGGCCCGCGGGCGTGACGGTCGCCGTGATCCACCGGTCGCTGCTCGAACGCATTCCCGATGGCCTGCCCGCCATTCTCGACTTTCGCACGCACGTCGCGCACGGCTCCAACTACAACACGCCGCCCGTGTTCGCCATTTACGTGCTCACGCTCGTCACGCGCTGGCTGCGCGACGAGATCGGCGGACTCGCGGCCATGCAGCGCATCAACGCACGCAAGGCGGCGCGTCTGTACAGCACGCTCGACGCGCTCGGCGAAGCCGTGAGCATTCACGCGCACACGCCCTGGCGCTCGCAGATGAACGTCGCCTTCACGTTCGGCGACCGGCGACTCGACGAGGCGTTCGTGGAGGCAGCGCGCGAACAGGGCATCGTGGGACTCGAAGGACATCGCTCGCTGGGCGGCCTGCGTGCCTCGCTCTACAACGCGGTGACCGAGCCGGCCGTCGATACGCTTTGCGAGGCGCTGACCGAGTTCGCGCTGCAACGCGCATGAGCGTGAGCATGAGCACGCCCACCACGCCGAACGACGACCGGAGCGCCATTCCGCAAGCCGACGCCACGCCCGCCGCTGTTCTCGCCGCTCCATGCGCGGACAGCACGCCCACGACCACGCCGGCAACGAGCGCCGACGACGCGCTGACGAGCCTCTCCCGCGCGCTCGACGCCGCGCCGCTCGACATGGACCTGCATCGCGCGATCCTTGCCGCCATGCGCGAAGCCGGGGACGAAAGCGGCTTTCTCGCGCACCGCATCGCCGTGGTGACGGCCGAAACCATCGCGGCCGGCGCGCCTGAACTCGCCGCGATTCCGCTCTACAACCTCGCGACCACGTTCTACCTGCGCGGCGAGCCCGCCCGCGCGAAGCACTGGTACGCGCACGCGCTCGATGTGAACCCGAACCTCGCGATCGCGCATCAGAATCTCGCGGCCATCTACGACGAAGAAGGCCACGCCGCCGACGCGCAACGGCATCGCTCGCGCGCCTACAGTTTGCAGCGCGTGTTCGTGGAGCCCGTGGAGCGCCCGCAACGCCAGTTGCTGATTCTCTGCTCGGGCCACGCGTGCGGGAACGTGCCCTTCGAGACGCTGCTCGACACGCAGGCCGCCTCGCGCATCAAGTACGCCATCGACTACGCCGACGACGCCGAAGATGCGCAGTTGCCGCCTTTCGATCTCGTCTTCAACGCGATCGGCGAGGCCGACATCGCGACGCCGCTCACGCCGCGCATCGAACGCTTCGCGGCGCGCTGCGGCAAGCCGCTCCTGAACCGTCCGGGCGCGGTTGCCAATACGCAGCGCCATCGCATGCCGGCGCTGTTCGAAACGCTCGACGACGTCGCGACGGCCGCGTGTATCCGGCTCGACAGCGTGCCGCCCTCGCCCGACGTGCTCGAACGCTGCCTTGCGATCGGCGCGCTCGCGTTCCCGCTGCTGATGCGCCCGCTCGCCACGCACGGCGGCGACGGCCTGACCTTGCACGCGTCGATGGAAACGCTCTGGCCCGCGCTGGAAGCACTCGCCGCGCCCTGCTATCTCACGGCGTTTCACGACGTGCGCAGCGCGGACGGCTACTTCCGCAAGTACCGCATGGTGTTCGTCGACGGCGAGCCGTTCCCCTACCACCTGGCCATCGCACCGCACTGGATGGTCCACTACTACACGGCCGGTATGGACGCGGCGTGGAAAATCGCCGAAGAGCGGCGCTTCCTCGAAGACCCGCTCGCGACGCTCGGCGAGCGCGCCATGCGTGCGATCGCCGCCATCGCGCGACGACTCGATCTCGATTACGGCGGCATCGACTTCACGCTGCTGCCCGACGGCCGCGTCTTCGTGTTCGAAGCGAACGCCACGATGCTCGTGCATCGCGAGCCGATGGACGGACCGCTCGCGCACAAGAACGCCTTCGTGCAGCGCATTGTCGATGCGTTCGAGCGGATGCAGGTGGCGCGGCTCTCGGGTGCCGCGCCGGTTCCGCAGCCGCCGGCTTAGCGCTAAGCCCGCGCCTGGCTCGCTGCCGGGCGAGCCCGCAATCCGGCGCACGGCCCAATTTTGTCGGCTTCAACGGGCCGCCGATTGCAGGTAAGGTGACGGCAGAACGCGCGGCACCGCCCCGTGCCGCGCAACACGACGCGCGCCTCACACGCATGCCGGCCACCCAGCGAAGCAGCCATGAGCGAACTCTCACCCTCCGTTTTTCCCAACGGCGCCGTCACGTTGCGCGACGCCACCGAGCACGACGTGCCCGCCATCGCGGCCATCTATGCCCATCACGTGCTGCACAGCGTGGCGTCGTTCGAGGAAACGCCGCCCACCGTCGACGACATGCGCACGCGCTTCGCCACCGTGCGCGGCCTCGGTCTGCCGTGGATCGTGGCCGGGATAGACGGCAAGGTGGCCGGCTACTGCTACGCGACGCCGTACCGCCCGCGCCCCGCGTACCGGCACACCGTGGAAGACTCCATCTACATCGACGACGCCTTTCGCGGACGCGGCCTTGGCCGCGTACTGCTCGCGGCCCTGATCGAGCGCTGCGAACAGGGGCCGTGGCGCCAGATGGTCGCGGTGATCGCGGACGGCGGACGCGGCGGATCGCTCTCGCTGCATCGCAGCCTCGGCTTCGAGTGGATCGGCACGCTGAAAGCGGTGGGTTTCAAACAAGGCCGATGGCTCGATACGACGTTGATGCAGCGCGTGCTCGGTCCAGGCGACGCGGTGCCGCCTGATGCGTGATGCGGGGTTAAGCGTGGTTGGGCGAATGAGCGGGATGGCACTGAGGCGGTTTCGGACCGGCACGCGGCCGCCCTTCAAGCGGCGCAGTTGAGAAGCCATACCCCGCGCCGCCCGGACATCGCACCCACCGACGCCGCGTTAGAATTCCGGCATGCCGAAAACGCCCTTCCCCGCCGCGCCGGCCAGCGCGCCGTCCGATCCGCCACGCAACGAATACACCGTCGACGAACTCGCGCGCGTGGCCGACACCACCGTGCGCAACGTGCGCGCCTATCAGGACAGGGGCTTGCTCGCGCCGCCGGAAAAACGCGGGCGTGTGGGCGTCTACGACGATACGCACGTCTCGCGGCTCAAGCTCATCAATCATCTGCTCGCGCGCGGCTACACGCTCGCCAACATTCAGGACCTCATCAAGGCCATCGACGAAGGCCACGACCTGCGCTCCATCCTGGGCCTCGAAAGCGCCATTGGCAGCCGCTGGTCGCACGAACGGCCGCGGAAGTATTCGCTCGTCGAGCTCGGCAGGATGTTCGGCGGCAAGGCGTCGCCCACCGTGCTCGCGAAGGCGCTCGAACTCGGACTGCTGGAACGCGACGGACTCTCCTTCGTGGCAAAGAGCCCCGCGGCGCTCAACGCCGGCGCGGCCATGGCGCGCGAAGGCATTCCGGCAGCGGACCTGCTCGACGCCGTGCGCGCGGCCCGGCCGCATTTCGGCGCGGTCGCGAAGGCAATGGTCGACCTCGTCGTGCGACAGCTGGACCGCTACGAAAGCGGCGACCTGCCGCCGCCCGCGGACGTCCCTGCGCTCGTGGACGCGATCTGGCGCATCCGCCCGCTCGGCATGGTGCTCGTGGAAACCGAAATGAACCGCGCGCTCGAAGAGGCGTCCGGCGATTACCTCGGCGCACGTGTTGCCGCGATCATGGAGAAGCTGGGGCATGGGGAGGCGGCGGGCACAACAGGCGACAAGACCGCTGCGACGAAGCGGGCAACGGCAAGGAAAGCCGCATCTCATGCAGCGGCCTCCGGAACCGCGGGCCGCGCCTCCCCCGACAAGCCTGCCAGGAGCAACACGACCAAGGTCGGACGTGGCCGCACCTAACGATTCGAACGGTCGGGTCGCCTAAGGCCGGGCGTTTCGTTCGCAAGCGGCCCGGCCCCTCGCTTACCACCATCCACGGGCGCTCCACACGCGGCCAGGGCGTCTCGCCATCTAGCGCCTCGCGCGGCTGCACACCTCCCTCAGCCCAGGCGCCTCCATAGAGTCCCCTTTCTAACCCGCTCCTTGCGCCATCCGTATTCAGCCCCTATCTTTACATCCACTGATGTAACAGTTGACACTGAATAAAAAGGAGACGGATCGGATGAACGCGCGCACCCTGCCCGCCGAAAGCGCCGCGCCCGCGGAGATCGACATCGCGATCATCGGCTCGGGCTTTGCCGGGCTCGGCATGGCCATCCGCCTGCGGCAAGCAGGATTCACCGACTTCGCCATCGCCGAAAAGGCCGCCTCCGTGGGCGGCACCTGGCGCGACAACCACTATCCGGGTTGCGCCTGCGACGTGCAATCGCACGTCTATTCGTTCTCGTTCGCGCCCAATCCGCGCTGGACGCGCATGTTCGCGCCCCAGCCTGAAATCCGCGCGTACCTCGAAGACTGCGCACAGCGTTTCGACGTGACACGCCATATCCGCTTCGGCCACGAGCTGGCGAACGCCACTTACGACGAAGCGAGCCACCGCTGGCACCTGCGCTTCGTCAACGGCCAGCAATGGTCCGCGCGCGTGCTGATCTCGGGCATGGGCGGTCTCTCGCGCGCGGCGCTGCCCGACTTGCCCGGCCTCGAGAACTTCGCCGGCAAGACGTTTCACTCGCAGCAGTGGGACCACGCGTACGACCTCGCGGGCAAGCGCGTGGCCGTGATCGGCACGGGTGCCAGCGCCATCCAGTTCGTGCCGCAGATCGCGCCGCGCGTGGCGCATCTCGACCTCTACCAACGCACGCCGCCGTGGATCATGCCGAAGCCCGATCGCGCGGTGCGTCCGTTCGAGCAATGGCTGTTCCGTCGTCTGCCCTTCACGCAGAAGCTGATGCGCGCGGGGCTCTACTGCATGCTCGAATCGCGTGCGCTCGGTTTCGCGATTCATCCGAAGCTCATGAAAAGCGTGCAGAAAATCGCGCTGCGCCATCTGCGCCGCCAGGTGCCGGACCCGCAACTGCGTGCGGTGTTGACGCCCAACTACACGATCGGCTGCAAGCGCGTGCTGATTTCCAACGACTACTACCCGGCGCTTTCGCGCGAGAACGTGGCAGTGGTGACGAGCGGCATCCGGCGCATCGAGCGCGACGCGGTGGTCACGCTCGACGGCGTGCGGCATCCCGCCGACTGCCTCATCTTCGGCACGGGCTTCCAGGTGGCGGACCCGTTTCCGCGCGGCGCGATCGTCGGACGCAACGGCGTCGACATCGTGGATACGTGGCGCGACGGTGCCCACGCGTATCTCGGTACGACGCTGCCTGGTTATCCGAACTTCTTCATGATCGTCGGGCCGAACACGGGGCTCGGCCATAACTCGATGGTGTTCATGATCGAGTCGCAGGTCGAGTACATCGTGCAGGCGCTGCGCACGATGAAGCGCGAGTTCGCCGACGCCATCGAGGTGCGCCCGCACGTGGAGCGCGCCTACAACGAGCGGATCCAGCAGAAGCTGGGCCGCACCATCTGGTCGACGGGCGGCTGCAAGAGCTGGTACCTCGATCCGCGCACGGGCAAGAACACCACGCTGTGGCCCGGCTTCGCCTACCGGTTCCGCCAGGCCACCGCCACCTTCAACATGGCCGACTACTTCGCGTGGACCCAGCCGCCAGCGGCGCGTCCCGCCACAGCCGCAGAAGTCATCGCCGCCACCACCACGCACGCAGACAACAGCACGCCCGACGTGGCAACCGCGCGATGAGCGACTCGAATCTCGCGAAGCACACCTCATAACGACAAGGCAACACAAGGCAACAACAGGGAGAACAGGAGAACCACGATGAAGCATTTCACCGACCGGGTTGCCGCCATCACCGGCGCGGGCTCGGGCATGGGCCGCTCGCTCGCGTTGGCGCTTGCCCGCGAGGGCTGCCACCTCGCCCTCGCCGACCGCAATGCCGCCACGCTCACCGAGACGGCGAAACTCGCGCGCGCCGCGGCGCCGGACCGGATCGGCGCGCCGCTCACCGTCACGACCTGCGTGCTCGACGTCGCGGACCGCGAAGCGATGTATGCCTGGGCCGACGCGACCGTCGCCGCTCACGGTCGCGTCAATCTCGTGTTCAACAACGCGGGCGTGGCGCTCTCCAGCACCATCGAAGGCATGGAATACGCCGACCTCGAATGGATCGTCGGCATCAACTTCTGGGGCGTAGTGCACGGCACGAAGGCGTTTCTCCCGCATCTGAAAGCGGCGGGGGAAGGCCATATCGTCAATACGTCAAGCGTGTTCGGCCTCTTTGCGCAGCCCGGCATGAGCGGCTACAACGCGACGAAGTACGCGGTGCGCGGCTTCACCGAAGCGTTGCGCGAGGAACTCGATCTGATGCGTTGCGGCGTGTCGGCCACCTGCGTGCACCCGGGCGGCATCCGTACCAACATCGCGCAGGCAAGCCGCATCGCGAAGAACATGGTCGGCTTCATGATCGAAGACGAACAGCAAGGCAAGGACGACTTCGAGAAGTTCTTCATCACGAGCGCCGACGACGCAGCCCGCACGATTCTCGACGGCGTGCGCCGCAACCGGCGGCGTGTGCTGATCGGCCGCGACGCGCGCGCCGCCGACTGGCTCGCGCGCAGTCTGCCCGCCGCGTACCAGGCGCTCGTGGTCTGGCAAACGCGCCGCATGCGGCGCATCGCGCAGCGCCATGCGCGCGGCCACGCTTTGGAGAACGAAGCATGAACACCGCGCGACACACCGCGGCCCCCTCCGCGAAACCGACGCAACCCCAGGGAGAGATGGCCATGATGCCCGTCCGTCGCGACCTGCGTTTCGCCCTGCCGCCCGAGCGCGCCTGCACCTGGCACGCGAAGGGGCCGTACGTGACGCACTTTTTCAATGCGCTCTCGCTGCTGTTCCCTGCAGGCGAGCGCTTTTTCATGGACTCGGTGCGCAACTATCGCGACCGTATCGACGACCCCGTGCTCAAGCAGCAGGTACTCGGCTTCATCGGTCAGGAAGCCATGCACACGCGCGAGCACGTCGAATACAACGATCTGCTCGACGCCGCCGGCCTGCCTGCGCACAAGCTCGACCGCCGGCTGTGGTGGATGCTGAACCTGTTCCGCAAGACGCTGCCGCAGTCGTTCCAGCTTGCCATCACGGTGGCGCTCGAGCACTACACAGCGATGCTCGCGAACCTGCTGTTGTCCGACGCCACGCGCATCGAGGGCTCCGAGCCCGGCTACACGCGCATGTGGACGTGGCACGCGCTCGAAGAAACGGAACACAAAGCCGTTTCGTTCGACGTGTGGAATACGGTGATGAAGCCCGGCGTGGGCCGCTACCTGCTGCGCACGGGCACCATGCTCGCGACCACGGTGCTGTTCTGGCTGATCGTGTTCGACTACCACGTGCGCCTGCTGATCGCGGACCGCAAACGCGGCGGGCATCTGCGCGGCCTGTGGCAGATCGTGAAGTTCCTGTACGGCCCGCGCCACGGCGTGTTTCCGGGCATCGCGGGCGAATGGCTCAGCTTCTTCCGGCCGGGCTTTCACCCGTGGGACCACGACAATCGCGAGCATCTGGCCCGCATCGATTCGCTCGTCGCGGCGGTAGACGCCGCCAATGCAACCCACCCCGACGCGGTGCGCAAGGCGACGCGCCGGCGCGTGCAGGCGGCCTGAGCGTGACGGCGGTCTTGCGCGGCTGCCGTTCTCAATGCAACTGCAACGCTCGCCGTGCCGCCCGCGTCAACGCGGCGGCAAAGGCAACGGCGCAAGCCGCCGGAAAAGCGTGGGGTAGTCGATCACGAGTCCGTCCTCGTCCACGCCGAGGTTCGCGGTGAAGTCGCGAAAGATGCCTTCGTAGCGATACTCGCGGTTCAGTTCGACACACGAGTAAGCCTGCTCGGCGCGCGTCACCTGCAGATCGGGCGTGGCAATGTAGGCCACCGAAATGGGCTGGCGCTCGCCCTGCGCGAGTTGCAGGCGGCGAATGGGCAGCGTGTTCGTGAACGGCGTGGCGGCGATGTCGATATCGATGCAGCCTTCGATACCGCCCAGCCACTGGCCGTGTCCGTCGTGCCAGTTGCCGGCGCCGTCGCCGAGCAGTTCCAGTTCGCCGCCGCCCGCGATCTTGAGGTACGCGCGCAGGGTGCGCCACTGCAGGTCACAGCGCACCTGGTAGAAGAGCCCGTACGGTTTGCTGTAGCGCTGCCCCACCACCACGCTCTCTACGTAGAAGCCGTCGTCTCGCGCGTCGAACGTCAGATGCTCGATGCCCTCGCCTTCTTCCGATGTCCATCGCACTTCGCGCATGTTCCTCTCCTGTTTTTGCTGTCTCTGCCGTTCTTGATGCCGCGCGCACAACCTCGTCGCCCGTGAGCCGCCGCGCTCCATCGTAACGCCGTTGCCGCATCCGGTGCGCCCGTGTTCCGCAGGCGCCGTTCGACGCGGCCGCCCTCGCACTTCACGTACCCGCTCCAGTCGCCGCCGTATGGTGCGGCGCGGTGTATTGACGCACTTTCGCCGCATGCAGGCGGTCACACCCTTCTGCGGCGCGAAATAAAAAGTTGATGCACCTCAACGATTTAGCCGTATTTTCAGAACCCGTGTCATTGACGCCTGCGACGTGTTGGCACACCCCGCGTCGCAGCAAAGCCGCACGCATTCGCCTACGCTTACGCCGTCTGCCAAGGGGTCTCCGACCACGATGTGCAGACACGACGCACCCACAGAGCTGTAACCAGCGCACCGGCATGAGCCGGCGCACCAAGTCAATCCGGTATCGGCATATGAACACCGCACTCTCGGCTTTCGATCTGGCCCGCATCCAGTTCGCCTTTACGGTCTCGTTTCACATCGTCTTTCCCGCGCTCAGCATCGGGCTCGCGAGCTTCATCGCCGTGCTCGAAGGCATGTGGCTCAAAACCGGCAAGGCGTACTACAAGGACCTTTGCCTCTTCTGGTCGAAGATCTTTGCAGTCGCCTTCGGCATGGGCGTGGTCTCCGGCGTCGTCATGAGCTATCAGTTCGGCACAAACTGGTCCGGCTTTTCGTCGTTCGCCGGTCCCGTCACGGGGCCGCTCCTCATGTACGAGGTCATGACCGCGTTCTTTCTGGAAGCGGGCTTCCTCGGCATCATGCTGTTCGGCTGGAACCGCGTGAGCCCGCGCGCCCACTACGGCGCGACGCTGATGGTCGCCATCGGCACGCTGATCTCCACGTTCTGGATTCTCGCCTCCAACAGCTGGATGCAGACACCGCAGGGCTTCGAGATCGTCGACGGCCACGTCGTGCCCACCGACTGGTTCAAGATCATCTTCAATCCGTCGTTCCCGTACCGGCTCGCGCACATGGCGATTGCCGCGTTCATCGTCGCGGCGCTCGTGGTGGCCGCAACGGGCGCATGGCATCTGCTCAAGGGTCGCCGCGACAAGGCGGTGACGAAGATGTTCTCGATGGCGCTCGGCCTGCTGCTCGTGCTCGCCCCGCTGCAAGCCGTGGTGGGCGACCAGCACGGCCTCAACACGCGCGAATACCAGCCGGCCAAGATCGCAGCCATCGAAGGTCTTTGGGACACCGAACAAGGCGGCACCGCGCTCAACCTGTTCGGCCTTCCCGACATGAAGGCCGAAACCACGCGCTACGCCGTGTCGATTCCGCATCTGGGCAGCCTGATCCTCACGCACAGCTGGGACGGCGAAATTCGCGGCCTCAAGAGTTTTCCGCCGCAAGACCGCCCCGATTCGACCGTGGTGTTCTGGAGCTTCCGCGTGATGGTGGGCCTCGGCCTCGCGATGATCGCGCTCGCCGTGGCGGCGTGGGTGCTGCAACGGCGCGGCCGGCTGCATGAGGCGCGCTGGTTCCACAAGCTCTGCGTCGCGATGGGACCGAGCGGCTTCGTCACGCTGCTGGCCGGCTGGGTCACGACCGAAGCCGGCCGCCAGCCATGGGTGGTGTACGGCGTGATGCGCACGTCGCAGGCGGTGTCGCCGCTCACGGCGCAGCAGGTGAGCGTTTCGCTGATGGCGTTCGTGGTCGTCTACTTCCTCGTGTTCGGCACGGGCATCTATTACCTGCTCAAGCTGATGCGCTCGGGCCCCGCGTTGCCCGGCACCACGCCCGACGGCGTACCGGACCACGAGCCGTCCCACACGGCACGCCGCCCGCTTTCGGCCGCAGACGGACTCATCGACGCCTGAGCCCACAACGACAACGCTCGAATCACCCCACGAGGACACAATGGACGTCACGACTATCTGGGCCGCCATCATCGCGCTCGGCCTTTTCATGTACGTGGTGCTGGACGGCTTCGATCTCGGCATCGGCATCATCTTTCCGTTCTTCCCCGACGAAGGCGAACGCGACCTCATGATGAACACGGTCGCGCCCGTCTGGGACGGCAACGAGACCTGGCTCGTGCTGGGCGGCGCGGGACTCTTCGCAGTGTTCCCGGTGGTCTATTCGACCGTGCTCTCCGCGCTCTATCTGCCGCTCGTCTTCATGCTGGCGTGCCTGATCTTCCGCGGCGTGTCGTTCGAGATTCGCGCGAAGGCCAACCGCACGAAGCATCTCTGGGACCTCGCGTTCATCGGCGGGTCGGCGGGCGCGGCGTTCTTCCAGGGCATCGCGCTGGGCGCGTTCCTGCAGGGCATTCCGATGGACGACGGCCGCTTTGCGGGCGACCCGTTCGGCTGGCTCTCGCCGTTCAGCCTGCTCACGGGGCTCGGCCTCGTCGTGACTTACGCGCTGCTCGGCTGCTGCTGGCTCGTCGCGAAGACCGAAGGCGACCTGCAACGGCGCCTGCATCGCGTGGTGTGGCCGCTCACGGTGGCGCTGCTCGCGTTCATTGCGCTCGTGAGCCTCTGCACGCCGCTCCAGGATCCGAACATCGCCGCCCGCTGGTTCGACTCGGGCCTCTTCTGGCGGCTGCTGCCCGTGCCGTTCCTCGTGGCCGCGTGCGCGTTCTTCATGCGCCGCGCCGTGAAGCGCCGCGAGCACGTCACGCCGTTCGTGCTCGCGCTCGGTCTCGTCCTGCTCGGCTACGTAGGGCTGCTCGTGAGCCTCTGGCCGTACGCCATTCCGCAGAGCCTCACGGTGTGGCAGGCGGCGGCGCCGCGCTCGAGCCAGACCTTCACGCTGGCGGGCACGGTGATCATTCTGCCGATCATCATCGCCTACACGACGATGGGCTACTGGGTGTTTCGCGGCAAGGTGCGCCATGGCGACCCACATCACTATCACTGAGCGCGCAGCGCAGGCGGCGGCGCATCGTCAGGCGGGCGACGCCGATGCGGCAGCCCGCGCCGCCTCGCCCCGCGGCCTGCCCGGCTGGCTCTGGTTCGTCGCGCTGTGGTGCGGCGGCGTGGGCGCCGCCATGGGGCTCGGGTTCGCCTTCAAGGTGCTGATGAACCTCACGCTCTTCGCCGTGAAGTGAGCGCACCGCGCCCGCAGGCCGTTCTCTCGAAGTCGCCTGCCTGGTCTCCTGCCTGCCGCTTCAAAAAATCCTGCCGCTTTCCGTCTTCGAAACAGGCCCCGGCGTAAGCGCCGCCGGGGCCTCGCTACGGTGCGCGAAGGCGCGTGGTCACGCCACGAACCGCATCGCATCGCATCGCGTCGCATTGCATCGCAGCGAGACCATGCAGCGCCGGTGCAGGGACCACGGCGCGCGGGGGGACCGATCTTTCGTTCGTCGAAACCGTTGCAATCGTTCGCGAGCCGTGCGAACAATCACGCATCGCGCAGAAGGCGCGCGAGACGAAGCCCGTCAAGGCAACGCGGGCCACGCACGGCGCGAGAGCGCATTGCAGCATCGGCCGCCGCCATCGACGGGGAGCCGGCAGACGCCGCCGCACGGGGAGCGGCGCGCCTGCCGGCCGACGATGGGCCGGCCCGCAGCAACGAACGCAGCGAGTACGGGGAGCGGATGTCGAGAACGATGGACAAGCGCGATGCAAACGAAGCGGCGCGGCGGGCACAACGTACCGGCACCGGCGGCGGCGCAATCAACCGGCAGGGCCGGCACGCGGAGACACCATGAAGTTTCTTGTGGCCGACGACCATGAACTCATCCGCCAGGGCGTGAAGGGCCTGCTGCGCGGGCTCGACGCCGACGCGCAATTCGACGAGGCCGACAGCTGGGAGACGCTCGTGGCCGCCGCGCGGCCCGATGCCGACCACGATCTGGCCATCGTGGACCTGCACATGCCGGGCATGAGCGGCGCGGCGTCGCTGGCGTCGCTGCTCGCGGGCAACCCGGCGCTGCCGGTGGTGGTGCTCTCGGCGGAAGAGTCGCCCGACGAAATGCGCGCCGTGCTCGCCGCGGGCGCGCTCGGCTTCGTGCCGAAGCGGCAGCCAGCCAGCGTGATGCTGAAGGCGATCGAACTCGTGCTCTCGGGCGGCGCCTATGTGCCGATGGAAGCGCTCAGCCTGCTCGGTGCGCGCGACGGCGCTCAACGCGAAGCAGCACCGTTCCCGGAAGAGGCCGGCACAACGCGTCTCGCCGGCACCGCCGCGCCCACCGCGGACGCGCCCGCCCAGACCTCGCCCCTGCAACCTCATCAGCGTCATCTGCTGGAAAACCTGTCGCCCCGGCAGCAGGACATCATGCGGCTCGTCCATCGCGGCTGGACCAACAAGATGATCGCGCGCGAGCTGGGCGTGGCCGAAGGCACCGTGAAGGTCCACCTCTCCGTGATCTTTCGCGCGCTCGGCGTGCACAACCGCGCCACGGCCATCGCCGTGATCAATGGATGGCTGGAGGCAGGCAAGACGCTGTGAGCGTCGGCGTCTCGCGCGCCTGCCGCTCTTGTCGCTCCTGCCATAGCGTCTGCAACGTGCGGCGCAGCCGCGCCGGCGTGACCGGCTTGTGCAGTACGGGAATGCCTTGCGCCGCGAGCGCATGCAGTTCCGACGACGCCATGTCGCCCGTAATCAGCAGCGTGACCGGGTCCACCACGCCCGCGCGATGCAGCGCCTCGCGCACCGCCGCGAGCGCCTGCGCGCCGGTGCGGTGGTCGGCCAACTGGTAGTCGCAGAGCACGGCGTCGGGCGCGAAGCCGGCTTCGATCTGCCGCGCTGCCTCATGTTCGTTGCGCACGCCGCGCACCTCGCAGCCCCAACGCTTGAGCAGACTTTCCAGCCCGGCCAGAATGGCGGGCTCGTCGTCGATGCACAGCACGCGCCGGCCCTCGGGCGCGGCGCCCGCCGTCACCGTGTCGTCGAGGCTCGTCACGATGCGGCTCGCGTCGCCTTCGCGCACCGCGAAGCGGAATACCGAACCCCGCTGCGGCGCCGAACGCAGTTGCAGTTCGCTTCCCAGCAGGTCGATCAACCGCTTCACCGTGGGCAGCCCGAGTCCATGCCCCTGGCGCGCGTCGCGCGCCGGGTTCGCCACCTGGTAGAACTCGTCGAAGATGCGCTGCTGCTCTTCGGCCGCGATGCCGATGCCCGAATCGCGCACCTCGATATAGCCGCCGTCCGGCCGTCCCGCGCGGCGAAAGCCCATCCAGATGGCGCCCTCCTCCGTGTAGCGGATCGCGTTCGACAGCAGATTGCCGAGCACGCGTTCCAGCAGCACGGGGTCGTCGTAGAGCACGGCTTGCGTCGGCGCGATGCGCAGGGCGAGCCCCTTCGCCGCCGCCTGCGGCCAGTACTGATTGCCCACGCGCTCGAACAGTTCCGCGAGCCGGAAGTGCAGCCGGATCACCTGCGTCACGCCGCTTTCGAGGCGCGCGAGGTCGAGCACCTGGTTGAACAGCTGGTTCAGCGCCTCGACGTTATGGACGATGTGGCGCGCGGTGCGCTCGCGCTGCGCCGCGGCGTCGGGATTGGCGTGCGCGTGGGGAGCGTCGCTGACCCTATCGGCCGTGCCGGTGCCCGTTCCCGTGGCGTCGCCTGAATCGTTGAGCGATGCCGCGAGCAGGCCGATGGCATGCAGCGGCTGCCGCAAATCGTGGCTTGCGGCCGCGAAGAAACGCGTCTTGGCAAGGCTCGCCTCTTCCACCAGCAGCTTTTGCTGCGCGAGCGATTCGGCGAGCCGCTGCTGATCGACGCGCGCTTCCACCACGCGGCGAAACAGCCGTCGATAGCTCGTCGCGTAGACATTGATCGCGCAGAAGAAGAACGCCAGCACGATGGCGAGAATGGTGCGGTCGAACGTGTGCGCGCTGAAGTGGAGCGCGATGGAAGGCAGCAGCAGGAACGGAATCGACGTGGAGAAGTTGAGGAAGTCGAAACCGTTCGACATGAACACGCCAGCGGCCAGCGTAACCAGCATGACGGTGTGCAGCACCGGCAGATCAGCCTGAGTACTATGAAACGCGAACCAGATGGAAAGCCCCGGCGCGCTGTAAAGCAACACGCCGCGCAGGGCGTGCAGCACGATCCAGCCGCGCGCGCTCAACGCGCCGGCCGCGTACCGGTGCCATAGCCACAGCGCGAGCCCAGCCACGTTCGCGGCGCTGTAGAACACCATCCATGCCATGAAGAGACGCGAGGACGGCACCGACCCGTGCGGCCGCTCCGACCAGTAGATCGCGACGAGCGTGCCGAGCGAAAACCAGTGGGTGAAAAAAGCGATGGGGTCCTGCGCATAGAGCACACGGACCTGATCTTCGTCGACGGCCTGCTGCACGGGGTTGGCCCGCATCGCGTGGTCTCCTTGCCGGAGAGAGCGTCCGGCGGCTTTGGCTTTGCGGGGCTGCGGGCCCAGGGCGCTCGAGTGCGCTCCCTTGCGCCTGCGTCCAGAGGTTCTTCGCACTCGATCTGCGTTCCAGCGCGCCGTCGGCATCGACCGGCGCCGCCTGGTTTACCCGGGCAGTTTACCCACCAGCTATCACTTAATCCATATAGGCGAACGGGGGTCCAAAAACCATACTGCGTGCAACTTTCCGCGCGCCCTGCTTTGCCCCGCGGACGCCCTCGACACGGGCCTTCGCGCCGGCTTCCCCACACGTTCCAGGCGCGCCCGCCATTTCCCGATGGAGACCGCCATGAACGCCTCGACCCCCGCGGCAAGCAGCCGGCAGACGCCCACCCCCGCGCCGCGCCTTCCCGACGACACCGTCCTGCCCGACCTCTGGCGCCGCCGCACCGCGCTTTCCGACGCGGAAATGGTCTCGATGTACGACCTCGTGCGCCGCACGCTGCGCAGCTACCATCCGCACGAACTCTACGCACTGGGCGAAGACAAGGAAGAACTGGTTTCCCAGTTCATCTACGCCCGCGTGCTGCGTCTGGCGCCCGGCCGCGAAGACACCGAAGCCTGCGCCGGCAGCGCTCCTTCCAACGGCTACGCGCTGTGCGCCTACTTTCGCCGCTACCTGATCGACTGCCTGCGCAGCGCGAGCCACCAGCGCAACGTCTCGATGGAGGAAGACGGCATCCTGCTCGACGTGGAACGCCGCGCCCACAGCGTCGACGATCCCGTGCACAGCGTGCTGCTCGATTACGGGCTCGACGAATGCAGCGTGCGCGCCGCGGCCCGCACGTTCATCGCGAGCCTCGACGAACCGGAGCGCGTCGTGCTGGCCGGCAGTCTCGGGTGGTGCTCGGAATACAAGGGCGGCCTGGCCGCCGTCGCGGCCACGCACGGCGTGCCCTCGTATCACTACCGCGCCGTGAAACTCGGCGTCACCACGAAGAAGACGGGCAACGCCGCCGATTTTTCCACGACGAAAATCGGCCAGTGGCTCACGCGCGAGCTTCACATCGAGATCGAGCCGGAAAACCGCGCGGCCATTCTCGTCGTACTCAACCTGCTCGCCGCGGAATCGCGGGAGCCGCGGGGTTCGCACGAATCGCGGCATTCGTGTGATGAACACGATGAACCCGCGAGCCGCGAAGAAAGCGCCGAGCCCGAATTCCACGAAGCGGCTGCGTGACCCGCTGTCGCCGTACCGATGGCGAGCGAAGCGCGCACGAAAGACAGTGCGGCGAAAGACCTGCCCGCACCACCGCCCGGCTTTTCTTTCCGCGCACAGCGTCTACGATGGATACGCGCAATACGTGCAATACGCACCCCGCCCGTCCCGCCGTCCGCCTTGATTGCCGCATTTCCGCCAGTCCCGCAACGCACAACACGTTCGGGCGCGCCAGGGCACGAGTCCGTGGCCGCCCGCTCGACAACACGAGGTGACCGCATGGCCATGAATCGCCTGTCGAGCGCAATCGACGCGCTCGAGCCGCACTATGAAGTCGTCGTGATCGGATCGGGCTACGGCGGCGCTATCGCCGCGAGCCGCATGGCGCGCGCGAGGCGCAGCGTCTGTGTGCTGGAGCGAGGCCGCGAATTCATGCCGGGCGAGTTCCCGGCTACGCCGCTCGAAGGGCTCACGCAGGTGCAGTACAACACGGCGGCTGGGCAGATCGGCTCGCCGCTCGCGCTCATCGAGGTGCACGTGAATCCCGAGGTCAACGTGGTGGTGGGATGCGGGCTGGGCGGCACCTCGCTCATCAACGCGAATGTCGCGCTGCATCCCGAACCGCGGCTCTGGGACGACCCGCGCTGGCCCGCCGCGCTGCGCGAAGACCGCCTCGGCGTGGCCGCAGGCTACGAGCGCGCCACGGCCATGCTGCAACCTTCGCCCGTGCCCGCCGACTTTGCCCGCCTGCCCAAGCTCGACGCGCTGCAGCAGTCGGCCGCCGTGCTCGGCATGGAACAGTCGTTCTACAGGCCGCCCGTTACCGTCACCTTCACCACGGGCAAGAACGCGGCCGGCGTGGAGCAGACGCGCTGCATCGGCTGCGGCGACTGCAACGCGGGCTGCAACCACGGCGCGAAGAACTCGACGCACATGAACTACCTGCCCGACGCCGTCGCGCACGGCGCGCAGATCTTCACGGGTGTCTGCGTGCATTCGGTGACACGCGACGACGAGAGCCAACCGTGGCAAGTGCGCTATCAGCTCGTGGACCTGGGCCGCGAAAGCTACGGTGCGCCCGATCTGTTCCTGACCGCCGACGTCGTGATCCTCGCCGCCGGCACGCTGGGGTCGACCGCGATCCTGCTGCGTTCGCAGGCCGCCGGCCTGCCGCTCTCGCCGCGGGTCGGCCAACACTTCACGGGCAATGGCGACGTGCTCGCCTTCGCCTTCAATACGGACCACGAAATCAACGGCGTGGGCTGGGGCGCGCAGGCGCCCGGCGTGGTGCCGCCCGTGGGGCCGACCATCGCGGGCATCATCGATCAGCGCAACACGCCTGACGTGCGCGACGGCTACGTGATCGAGGAAGGGTCGCTCGCAGCGCCCATCGGCGAGGCGATGATGGGCGTGCTCGGCATCGCGTCCGCCGCGGAAGGCGTGCCGGTGACCGATACGGCCGATGCCGCTGATGCGGCCAACGCAGCCGATCCCGAACTACGCGCCGCCGCCCGTATCGCGCAAAGCGTGCTGCGCGGGCCGTACCACGGCGCCATGCGCAACACGCAGACCTACCTCGTGATGGCCCACGACGACGAGAGCGGCGAAATCCGCGTGGAAGACGGCCGCGCGCGCGTGGCCTGGCCCAACGCGGGCAAGCAGCCCGTCTACGCAGCCATCGAAAAAACGCTCGAAGCGGCCACGGCGGCACTGGGCGGCGACTACGTGCGCAACCCCATCTCGACGGGCATCTTCAACGACCGCACGGTCACCGTGCATCCGCTCGGCGGCTGCGCCATGGCCGACGACGCCGCGCACGGCGTGGTGGACGACGCGGGCCGCGTGTTCAGCGACGCGAGCGGCGATGCGGTGCATGCGGGCCTCTACGTGATGGACGGCGCGACCCTGCCGATGTCGCTCGGCGTGAATCCGCTTCTCACCATTTCCGCGCTCGCCGAGCGCAACTGCGCGAAGCTCGCGGCTGCGCACGGCTGGAGCATCGACTACGCCGCGGCGGGCGACGCCGCGCCGCCGCCCGCGCCGCGCATCGGCCTGCGCTTCACGGAAACCATGGTGGGCACCTACACGCCCGCCGACGGCAGCGCCCCGTCGCCCATGAGCTTCACGCTCACGGTGATGTCCGACGATCTGGAGGCGATGCTCGCGAGCCCGCAGCACGAAGCGCGCATGGCCGGCACGCTCACGTGCCCTGCGCTTTCCGCGGCGCCGCTCACCATCGCGGACGGCCGCTTCAATCTCTTCGTCACCGACGAAGACAACGTGGACCGGCGCAACATGAACTACCACATGACGCTGGAGTCCGCGGAAGGCAAGCGCTACGCGTTCTTCGGGCAAAAGATCGTCACGCATTCGTCGCTGCTGGAACTGTGGCCACAGACCAACACGCTCTACGTGGAAGTGCGCGACTGGCCGGCCGCGTCCGCGGAACCGGCGGCCGAGGTCATCGGAAAGGCCACGCTCGTCATCACGCCCGAAAACTTCCTCAAGCAGATGCGCACCATCGAAGTGACGAACGCGCCCGATCTCGAGACGCGGCTCGCCTGGACGCTGCGCTTCGGCCGCTTTTTCGCGGGCGTGCTGTTCACCGAATACGGTGGCGTGGCGGCGCCGTTGCAGTACGCAAGCAGCCTCGCGGGCGGCGGCGCCCCGCAAACGCCGCGCATGCGTCGCGCGCTGCGCGCGCCCGCGCCGCAGGTCACGTTCTTCCCCACCGCGGACGGCAAGACGCTGCGCCTCACGCGCTATCAAGGAAGCGCGAAGGAACCGAAGGGACCGGTGCTGCTCATCCACGGCTCGGGCGTATCAAGCCGCATTTTCTCGACGGATCTCATCGCCACCAACCTCGTCGAGTATCTGTGCGCGGCCGGCTACGACGTGTGGCTCGTCGATCTGCGCGTGAGCATCGAGCTGCCCGGCGCGGGCGACCCCACCACCGCCGACGCCATCGCCCGCGAAGACATTCCCGCCGCCGTCGCGAAGGTGCGCGAACTGACGGGCGCGGCGTCCATCCAGGTGGTGGCGCATTGCCTCGGCGCGCTGGCGTTCACCATGTCGATGCTCGCGGGGCTCGAAGGCGTGCGCTCGGCCGTGCTCTCGCAGGTGTCGGCGCATCCCGTGCCGGGGCTGCTGCAAAAGATCAAGGCGGGCCTGCACACGCCGCAGATCCTCCAGCACCTCGGCGTGGAAGACCTGAGCGCCTACACGCGCGAAGGGTCGTGGCCGGGCAACCTGCTCGACGAAGCGCTGCGCCTTTTCCCCGTGGGCCACGAGGAAGGCTGCAACAACGCCGTCTGTCATCGCGCGACGTTTCTCTACGGCCTGCTCTACGAACACATGCAGCTCGACGAGCCGCTGCACACGCACCTCGACGAGCTGTTCGGCATTCACGACGTCACGCTCTTCAACCAGCTCGCCGCGATGGTGCGCGCGGGCCATCTCGTGGATGCGGACGGCGAGGACGTCTACCTGCCCCATCTCGAACGTCTGCAACTGCCGCTCACGTTCCTGCACGGCGCGGAGAATCGCTGCTACGTGCCGGCTAGCACCGAAACCACCTTCGGCATGCTCGTGGACCGCTTCGGGCCCGCGCAGTACGAGCGGCATGTCATTCCTGGCTACGGGCATATCGACTGCATCTTCGGCAAGCACGCGGCCACGGACGTGTACCCGCTGATCCGCGGGCATCTCGACGCGCACTGAGCGTGCATTGACGAAGCGCGGTACGAGCCATGTTGTCATCGTCGTGCAGGCGGCAGCGCGCTACACTGCGGCCACCTGCAACAACGACGAACAACAACCATGGAACAGATGACTTTTCGGGACTGCGTGACGCGCAGCTGGACGAGTGCACGCGGCGCCATTTCGCAGATGTCCACGCTCTTTGCCGTGTGCGCGGCGGTGCTCGCCGCTGGCGCGTTCTTCTTTTCGCCGCAAATACCGATGGACGGCCAGGACAGCGGCCGTGCCATGCACATGGCGAGCCATGCGTTCGCGTCGATCGGAACGCTGCTCGTGCAACTCGTGCTCTACGGCGTGCTGTCCATCAAGGTGCACCGCTTCGTGCTGCTCGAGGAAGGCGCGCAACCCGTGCTGCCGCTCAACGGCAAGCCGCTCCTGCGCTACCTCGCCGTGGCCGTCGGCATGGGCGTCGCCATCGTGCTCGCGGCGCTGCTGCTTACGCTGGTGCTGCGCCCGCAACGGGTGGGCGGAGCCCTCTTCATCCTGATCGTGCTCTACGTGGCCTGGATTTTCGTGGTGGTGCGCCTGTGCCTCGTTTTTCCGGCCATCGCGCTGGGTGGTCCCATTGCGCTGCGCGCGGCGTGGCACGACGGCCGCGGACATTTCTGGAGCATCACCGGCATAACGGGCGTCGCCGCGCTGCCGCTCGTCGCACTCGGCATCGTGCTCGCCGTGCTGGTCTCCGCCACCGGGGCCGTGCCGGAAGCGACGTGGCTGCGCCCCGTCTCGGCCATCGTGCAGGGTGTGAGCAACGCGCTCTTCGTCGTGCTCACCGCGTCGTCCCTGTCGTGGGTCTACCGTCGTTATGCGGACGAACTGCCCGCGCCTCGCCTGCACGACAGCGGCGAGAGCCAGTAACACGCGAACGACGCAGACGGGGCGTGTCTGGGCGCGCGCGTAAATCGACGCCCAAGCCGACGCTCAAGCCGGCCCCTAAACGCGCGCCTAAACGTGCCCCGCCAGATGAAACCGCGACGCGGGGTGCCACAGCTGCACCGACGTCGCGATGTCCTCGCCCACCCACGTGCGGCGCCACAGCAAGAGGCACGGCTCGCCGATCTCCATCTGCAGATGCCCGCGCACGTGCGCGTCGGGCTTCTGCGCGTAGATGCGGAATTCGGCGCGCTGGATGGGCGCAAGCCGCACCATGTAGTGATTCGGCGTTTCCACCGTGAAGTCCTGCTCGAGGTACTGCGGAAAGACGCGCGGATTGACGTAGCGGTCCTCGTACTGGATCGGCTCGCCCTCCTCGCTATGGACGATGCGCGAGTGGAACACCGGTCCCGAAGCGAGTCCCAGCGCGTCGCGCGCGAGTGCGTCGTCGCTCGTTTCGAGCGTCAGCACGCGGGCCGTGTGCCGGTGCCCGCGCGCGGCGATCTCGTCGGCGATGTTGCGGATTTCGAGCACCGTGGATTCGTAGTGACGCGGCGCCACGAACGTGCCCGAGCCCTGCACGCGCGTGAGCACGCGCTCGGCCGTGAGTTCGCGCAGCGCGCGCGACACGGTCATGCGCGCCACGCCGAACTCCTTGACGAGCTCGGCTTCGGAGGGAATCACGCCGCCCGGCTTCCACACGCCTTCCGCGATGTTCTTCACGACATAGCGCTTGATCTGCTCGTAAGCCGGCACAGGCTGCCGCGGCAACGCGGCGCGCGCATCCGGCGTGCCGACGTGGCTTTCTTCGTTCGTGTTCACATGAGCCTCGTGGATGGCGGGCGAAGCGCCGCCGCGCAAACCGTCTTCGCAACCGGACACAGGGGACCGCGGAACCCCGCCGCCCTGCGCCGATGCGCGCACCGTGCCGCGTTCAGCCGGCATGGGCGGCATGCGGGTCGTTGGCGGGCGTGACGGACGCCGCCATGCCCGGCGAAGCCACACCGTGCACGGCAGCGGTTCCGGTTGCCGCGGGTTCCCGCGCAATCGTCGGCGGCGCGCCTTCGACCTTGCCCGGCTGCGGCCAGGTGGGCGGCGCTTCGTCGGCGATCAGGCGAAACGCCACGGCGATGTCGTCGGCGAGGGGGCGGTCGTCGCAATACGCCGGCACCTTGGCCCGCACGCGCTGCCACAGCGCTTCGGTGAGCGCGGCACGCGGCGCGTCGGTGGGCTGAAGGTCGCAGGCCTGCGCCGTTGCCAGCAGTTCGATGGCTACGATGCGCCCGGCGTTCTCCACGACTTC
Source organism: Paraburkholderia kururiensis (assembly GCF_034424375.1). NCBI lineage: Bacteria > Pseudomonadati > Pseudomonadota > Betaproteobacteria > Burkholderiales > Burkholderiaceae > Paraburkholderia > Paraburkholderia kururiensis. The sequence continues at coordinate 6,258,399 of NZ_CP139965.1, forward strand.
GAGCGCCTTGAGCGCAGCCGGCGTCGCATGGCACAGGTGATCTTCCTGAAGGCCTGACGTGATGCCGCCGTCGAGGCTCGCGGGTGCCGCGAGCCTCCGGTTCTGCGCCACGAGCGAGGCCGCCGTGTACTGCGCGATCATGAAGCCCGAACAGGTACCGCCCGGCTGCGCGAGAAACGCGGGCAAGCCGCTCACGAGCGGATTCACGAGCCGGTCGAGGCGCCGCTCGGCCATCGCGGCCACCTGAGCGATGGCGGGCGCGAGGCTGTCCATCGCAAGCGCAATCGAGGCGCCCACCGCATGCGCCTGCGAGTAGACCTTCGGCGCGTCGGGCGTGCCGGCCACGATGGGGTTATCCGTGATCGACGCCAGTTCGCGGTCCACCACGTGCGCCGTTTCCGCCAGCACGTCGCGCGCCGCGCCGTGCACGTGCGGAATGGTGCGCATGCTGAGCGGGTCCTGCGTGCGTTTGCCCACGGCGGACGCCAGCACGCCGCTGTCCGCGAGTGCCGTGCGCAGCCGCTCGCCCACCGTGTTGAGTCCGGGCGACAGGCGCAGCGCGAGCGATTCGGCATCGAACGCCGCGAGCTGGCCGCGCAGGTTCTCGAAGCTCATCGCGGCCACGGCGTCCACCCAGTCGAGCAGCCGTTCGGCGCGCGCCACGGCAATGGCCGCGAGACCCGTCACGCAGGGCGTGCCGTTTACGAGGCTCAGGCCTTCCTTCGCCTGCAGCACGAGCGGTTCGAGCCCAAGGCGCCGCAGCGCTTCTTTCGCGCTGACACGTTCGCCTTCCGGCGGGCGGCCTTCGCCGTGCATGCGCACATAACCTTCGCCGATGCACGCCAACGCGATGTGCGCCATGTGGCTCAAATAGCCCACGGACCCGAACGCGGGCACTTCGGGCAGGCAGTTCGCATCGAGCAGCGCGACGAGCCGTTCCACCACGTCGAGCCGCACACCCGAATGACCATGCGCGAAGTTGTTGACGGCCGCGGCCATGATGGCGCGCGTCTGCACGGCGCCGAGCGGCGCGCCCACGCCCACGGCGTGGCTCATGAGGATGTTGTGCGACAGCGCGCGTTGTTCGCCGGGCGACACCACGACGTCGCACAGTGCGCCCACGCCGGTGTTCACGCCGTACGCGCGAATGTTGCGCTCGACGATGCGCTCCACGAGCAGGCGCGCCGCCGCGATGCGCTCGCGCGTGCTCGCCGAGAGTTGCAGCGCTTCGCCCGCGGCGACGGCGGCAATCTCACGCCAGTCGAGCGGACGATCGGAACGGATCACGGTCATGGCAAGCCTCGCGAACTCAATGAGCGGTACGGTGCTGGTGGCTCGACACGAACTGGCGGAAACGCTCCGAGCGCAGTTCGCCGAATACCTGGTCGGGCGTGCCGTCGTCTTCCACGCAGCCCTGGTGGAGGAACATCACGCGGTTCGAGACGTGCCGCGCAAAGCCCATTTCGTGCGTGACGACGAGCATCGTGCGGCCTTCCTCCGCGAGCGCGCGCATCACGCGCAGCACTTCGCCCACGAGTTCGGGGTCGAGCGCCGACGTCGGTTCGTCGAACAGCATGACCTTCGGATGCATGGCGAGCGCACGGGCAATCGCCACGCGCTGCTGCTGTCCGCCCGACAGATGCGCCGGATAGTGGCCGCGTTTTTCCGCGAGGCCCACCTTCGCGAGCAGCGCTTCGGCTTCCTCGACGGCTTCGGCACGCGGACGCTTCAGCACGCGCATCGGCCCTTCGATGCAGTTCTCGAGCACCGTCATGTGCGACCAGAGGTTGAAGTTCTGGAACACCATGCCGAGCTGCGAGCGGATGCGATCCACCTGGCGACGGTCGCCCGGTTGCAGCTTGCCGTCGCCGCGGCGCTTGAGCACGAGTTCTTCGCCGGCCACGGTGACGGAGCCGTCGTCGGGCGTTTCGAGCAGATTGAGGCAGCGCAGGAACGTGCTCTTGCCCGAGCCGCTCGCGCCGAGAATCGAGATCACGTCGCCCTGGTGGGCATCGAGCGAAATGCCCTTCAGCACGTGGTGCTCGCCGAACGACTTGTGGATGTTTTTCGCCGACAACGCGACGGGCGCGGGTGCGTTCATGACTGTCTCCGCAGCGGTGAAGCTGGATAAAGAGGAATGACGGTATTCAACGGTGTGCCGGCGCGCAGACTCACTGCGCGCTGCTTTGCGCGCTCGCCGTGGGCGGCAGCGTCGCGGCCTGCGTGGGCGCCGCGCGCAAATGGCGCGACAGCCGCCATTCGAGCCACCCGAGCAGCCTCACCACGATGAAATTGAGCAGCAGATAAATGAGCGCCGCGCAGATGAACACCTCCGTGGTGCGATACGTCTGCTGGATGATCTGCTGCGCGACGCCCGTCACTTCCCATACGGTGACGAGGCTCGCCAACGCGGTCGATTTCACGAGCAGCACGGCTTCCGTCGAGTAGGCGGGCAGGCACTGGCGCAGCGCGATCGGCCCGATCACGCGAAAGAGCAGCGTGAAGCCCGACATGCCGCAGGCGTAGCCCGCTTCGATCTGCCCCACGGGCACGGCCATCAGGCCGCCGCGAATGATCTCGGCCGTATAGCCCGCCGTGCAGAGTGCGAGCGACAGCACCGCGCAGGTGTACGGGTCGCGCAGCACGGGCCACATGAAGCTCTCGCGAATCACGCCGAACTGACCGAGCCCGTAGTAGACGAGAAACATCTGGATCAGCAGCGGCGAGCCGCGAAACACGAGAATATAGGCGCGCGCGAAGCGGTTCGGCAGCCAGTGCGGCGACACGCGCATCGCTACGATCACGAACGAAAGCAGGCCGCCCAGCACGAGCGAGCATGCGAAGAGGCTCAGCGTGGTGGGCACGGCCGCGAGCAGCTGGCGCGTGGTGTCGAAGAGAAAGTCGAAGTCGATGGGCATGGCGGCGGTTCCCGTCAGTTGCGTGCGAAGTTGCGGCGAAAACTCTTGCCCACCTGTGCTTCGGCCTTGTTGAAGATGCGGTTCGAAATGCCGGTCATGACGAGATAGAGCGCGCCGCCCGCCACGAAGAACGTGAAGTACTGGTGCGTGGAGCCGGCCGCGACCTGGCTCGTGCGCAACAATTCGGCGAGGCCCGTCACGGAAATCAGCGCCGAGTCCTTGAGGCTCAGTTGCCACACGTTGCCGATGCCCGGCAGCGCGAAGCGCAGCACCTGCGGAATCAGGATGCGGCGAAACACGACGAGCGGCGCCATGCCCATGGCACGCGCCGCCTCGAGTTCACCGCGCGAGACCGCGAGCACGGCAGCGCGATAGACCTCGGCCTGATAGGCGCCCGAGATCATGCCCACCGCGAGCGCGCCGATCACGAACGGCGGCACGCCGATGAAGCCTTCCGCGCCGAACCATTGCCCCACCGTCGTGACGAGCGTGGAGCCGCCGAAGTAGAACAGATAGATGACGAGCAGTTCGGGTACGCCGCGAAACACGGTGGTGTACACGTCGCCCAGCACGCGCGCCACGCGAAAGCGCGAGAGCTTCGCGGCCGCGATGACCGCGCCCGTCACGGCACCCACGGCCAGCGCCGCGAGCGTCAGCGCCACCGTCATCAGCGCCGCCAGCAGCAGCACGCCGCCCCACCCTTGCGGGCCGAAGCCCAGCATCTCGATCCATTCCATTCGCCTGCTCCCCGCTCGATGCGAGTCATGAAAATGCGCGTGCCGTCAGAGACACGCGCGTACCGCTTAAGGCGTGACGTCCGTCTTGAACCACTTGTCGGCGAGCTTCTTCACGGTGCCGTCCGCGAGCGCCGCCGCGATGGCCGTGTCGAACTTCGCGCGCAGATCCGCGTCCTGCTTGCGGAACGCGAGGCCCTCGCCCGGTCCCCAGATGGAGCCGCCGATCTTCGGTCCCGCCAGCACGATGGACGCGTTCTCCTTCTTGTCCATCAGCGCCGCGTAGTACGTGACGTCGTCGAACGAGGCGTCGATGCGGCCCGCCACGAGGTCGAGATCGCGCTCGGGCGACGTCTTGTAGACGCGGATGGTGGCCACGTCCTTGAAGCTGTCGTTGATGAACTTCGTGTAGACCGTGCCCGACTGGATGCCGATGGTCTTGCCCTTCAGCTGCTTGCGCAGCGAATCGACGGTGGGCTGGTCGGTCTTCGCTTCGCCGGTGAGCTTGACGACCGGCGCGCCGGGCGCGGCCTTCGGCAGCACCTTCGTGTCCGTCACGGCGAACGTGGCGGGCGTGGCCGCATACGGACGCGAGAACGCGATGATCTTCTCGCGCTCAGGCGTGATGGAGATCGCGTCCATCAACACGTCGAACTTGCCCGCCTGCAGGCCCGGAATCATGCCGTCCCAGTCCTGCGCGACCATGTTGCACTGGATCTTGATGCGCGTGCAGAGGTTCGCGAGCAGCTCGGGCTCGAAGCCGCCCAGCTTGCCGCCCGGCAGCGTCAGGTTCCACGGCGCGTAACCGCCTTCCAGCGCCACCGTGACCGACTTCCATTCCTTCGCCTGCACGGGCGCGGCGAGCACCGCCGCCGCGCCGAGCACGGCCCCCATCCTTGCCACCCACGTCATGCGCTTGACCATCACGTCGAATCTCCTTTTCTCTGAGGAAACAGTATTCAGGGGTTGGGCGCCCAGTTGATCAGGTTGAGTGCCGAGGTTTCACAAAATTTGTATAGACAAGCTTGCACAGCCAAAAATAGTTACGCAAGTGCATCCGTGCAGAAATGTGGTCGAACTCGGGTATGCCCTTATGTCCGCCGCCGTTTCGGCCTCCCGCAAGGCTTCCAGCGGATAGACGCTGGTGCGGACCGGCATCGGAAACGGCCCGGCGCCTCCCGCCTGAGGTGCAGGAACACGCCAGCGCGGTGCATTTTGTCTAGACAGGTTGAGGCAGGAGACGACGCACCACGACTCGGCGGGCACGCAGCCCGTGCGTGCGTCGATGCCGGCAACGCGGCGCAAAAGCGCAGCCGAAGAAGGGACGAGGTGCGGCGCGCGGCCGCCTCAGACGTTCATTCCGCGCCCTTGCACGCGTGCATAGAGGGCGTCGAGGTCCATGCCGGTGGTGTCGAGCCCGAAGCGCTCGCGCAGGCATTCGCCCAGTTCGGCGGCGCTGCCGATGGCGTGGTCGCTGCCGCGTCCGTCGCTGGCGCGCTCGGTGAGCCGGTCGTTGAAGAGCGTGGCGCGGCCGTGCGGCATCACGCGGCAGACCATCAGGTTGTTGATGAAGATGGATTCGGGCCACGTGGACGTGTACCAGTTCGCCACTTCGTAGTCGATCCACTCGGCGGGGCGCAGATCGAAGCGGTAGACCTTGATCCATTCGCGCTCGCCCTGCGCCGGCGACGTGCCCGCGGAAGGCGCCTCCACCTCGAAGTCGAAGGCGCCGTCCGCGGCTTCGGTCAGGCGGCACGCCTCCAGCGGCGTCCGCTGCACGCCGCCGGTGACGAGACGCAGCGGCGCAGTGAGCGTGACGCCGCCGAAGCCGACGTCCGCGATCCACGGGCCGTCGTCCAGATCGACGCGCAGCAGCATGTGGGAGCGCGCCGTCACGGCGTCCGGTCCGCGGCCCCACAGCACGCGCGCGATCAGCGGCGTCACGCGAAAGCCCAGTTGCATGAGCACGTGCGCAAAGAGCGTGTTGTGCTCGAAGCAATAGCCGCCGCGGCGGCGCTCCACGAGTTTCTCCGCGATGGCGGGCAATGCCAGCGCCACGCAGCGACCCGCGAGCGGGTCGAGGTTCTCGAACGGAATGGCATGCGGATGCAGCCGATGCAGTTCCGTCAGCACGTCGAGCGTCGGCACGCGGGCGCCGCGGTAGCCGATGCGGGCGAAATATCGGTCGGGATCGAAGGACATGGGCATGATCGCTCCGGGGCGAGTGGTGACGGGCGGCGCTCCGCGGGTCGGTGTCCCGCGAAAACACCGCACGCGTCATGATAGGCCGGGCCGCGTAGGCCCGGCCGCGTAGGCCGCGCCGCGTAGGCCGCCACGCCTGCGTCGGCCACCGCGGCGCCCTTCGCCCTTCCCACGAAACCCGAAACCCGAAACCCGCGCCCCGACTACGCACTGCCCTCGCCGCTCATTGCGGCAGCACTTCGCCCTTCGTTTCCGGTGCGAGCGGAATGATGAAGAGACCGAGCACGAACACGATCGCCGTCAGCGCGACGGGCACGCCGAGCGTGTGCATGTTGAGCACCGCCGCGCCCAGCAGGAAGTTCACGCCAGCCCCCACGAAGCGCCCGAACGACGTGCAGAACGCAAACGCCGTGGCGCGCACACGCGTCTCGAACTGTTCGGGCAGCCACAGGCTGAAGAGCGCAAAATTGCCGCCGAAAAAGCCGAGCACGAAGAGCCACGCGATGAACGGCGCGAGCCCGTTGGGCAGATAGAACGCCCAGCCGAAGCTGCCCACGATCGCCACGGCCATACCCGCGAAGTACACCGCGAGCGTGCGTTTGCGGCCGATGCGCTCGGCCATGGGCGGCAGCGCAAGGCAACCGAGAATCGTGCCGATCGAGAGCAGGCCCGTGGCGAGCGACGCCGTCTTGATGGCATCGGCCTTCGCCATGCCCGACTTCAGCGCAAGCTGGATCACGGCGGACGGCTCGTACACCGCGCCCGCCCACAGCCCGATGATGGCGATGGTCAACAGCGCGCAGGCCACCCACGTGCGGCGTCGGTAAGCCGGTCCGAGAATCTCGTGCAGCGGACGCGTGCGCACCACCTTGGCCTCGGCCTTCTGCCACTTCTCCGACTCCTTCACGCGCGTGAGGATCAGGATGGCGACCACGACGGGCACGGCGCCCGTCAGGAACATCGCGCGCCAGCCGAAGTGCACGCCCACCGTGTAGTTCAGCGCGGCGGCAAGGAAGAAGCCCGCGTAGTAGCCGGTCTGCAGATAGCCCGCGCCCATCTTGCGGCGGTCCTCGGGCCACGCCTCGGCCACGTAGGTGCCGGCCAGCGCCCATTCGCCGCCGATGCCCACGCCCGCGAGAAACCGGTACACGCCCAGTTCCCAGACGCTATGGGAGGTCGCGGCAAGCCCGGTGAAAATGGCGAACATGAAAATGGTGCCGGCCAGCACCTTGGTGCGGCCGAAGCGGTCGGCGAGCGGCCCCCAGATGAACGAGAGGCCCCAACCCACGAGGAACAGCGCGAAGAGGATCGAGCCCGCAAGGCCGACGTTGCCCGGCGTGGCGGCGTAGCCCGAGCGCGGCAGCAGCTCGGTGAGCGCGGGCGTGAGCACGAGTGCGTAGATGAACGAGTCCATCCCGTCGAGCGTCCAGCCCGCCCAGGCGCCCCAGAATCCCGCAATCTGCGAGCGGTTGAGCGGCGTACGCGCCGCGCGTGGCGCGCCGTGCGCGCGGTCCGTGATTGAATTCGACATGCTCCTGTCTCCGGGGGATACGGTTGGAATGCAGTAGAAAAAAGGCCTCGGGGCAGTCCAACCCTGGGGCCGATCCTGACTGGAATTTGGTTGTTTTTATATATAATATGCAATCCCATGAATGACGCAACGAATGGTTTTCCCCTGGATCGCACGTCCACGCCTCGCCTCGGGGTCGCGGTCGCGCCTCGTGCCAGCACGTCGCGCGTGATCGCCGACTCGCTACGCACGGCGATCGTGGACGGCACCCTCGCGCCCGGCGCCCCGCTGCGTCAGGACACCATCGCGCGCCACTTTTCCGTGAGCGCGATTCCCGTGCGCGAAGCGCTGCGGCAGTTGGAGAGCGAAGGCTGGGTCAACGTCGAGATGAACAAGGGCGCCACGGTCGCGCCGCTCTCGGCCGACGAGGCGCGCGAGATCTACGAGATCCGCTCGGCGCTCGAAAGCCTCGCGCTCGGGCTCGCCATTCCGCATCACACGCCCGAAACGCTGGCCCGCTCACGCGTGCTGTGCGATGCCGCCGAAGGCGAGCCGGACCCGTCGCTCTACGTCACGCGCAACGAGGCGTTTCATATGAGCCTCTACGAACCGTCGGGCCGCGCGCGTCTCATCGAGATGATCGTGGCGCTGCATCGCCGCGGCGAACGCTATCTGCGGCTCAAGTTCGGCCTGCCCGAGTACAAGGGCGAATCGGACGCCGAACACCGCGCGATACTCGATGCCGTCGCGCGCAGCGACACGGCCGCGGCGCAGTCGCTCGTGGCCGCGCATCTGCTCGGCACGGGTGAACTGATCCATCGTTTTCTCACCGACCGCGCGCGCGCCGAAGCCGCCGCAGCGGGCGCGACACGAACCCCTCGCGCGCGTGGCCGTCGCCCGCGCGCCCAAAACGGGAGTTGAAGCAGCCGATGAAGCCCTCAGCCGAGATGTCCTCCCCGCTGCCGAGCCACGCCGCCGGCTCCGCCTCTCACACGACAGCGGGCGCCGCGCGCTCGTGGACCACGCTGCGCGACGAAAAAAACCGGCGCCTTGCCGCTGTCGCGCCGTGGTTGAAGGACGGCGTGCTGCCGCGCGAACGTATCGTCGATGCGCTCGAACAGCTTGTGCGCCCCGGCGACCGCGTGGCGCTCGAAGGCGACAACCAGAAGCAGGCCGACTTCCTCTCGCGCTCGCTCGCGAAGGTGGACCCGCAGCGCGTGCACGACGTGCATCTGCTCATTTCGAGCATCAGCCGTCCCGAGCATCTCGCGTTGTTCGAACGCGGCATTGCGCATCGCGTGGACTTCTCGTTCGCGGGCCCGCAAAGCCTGCGCGTGGCGCAATTGCTCGAAGACGGCCAGCTCGAAGTGGGCGCCATCCACACCTACGTGGAGTTGTACGCCCGCATGTTCGTGGACCTCACGCCCCAGGTGGCGCTGCTGTGCGCGGAGAAGGCCGACCGCCACGGCAATCTCTACACCGGCCCGAACACCGAAGACACGCCCACCATCGCCGAAGCCGCCGCGTTCCGCCACGGCATCGTGATCGTGCAGGTCAACGAGATCGTCGATACGCTGCCGCGCGTGGACATTCCCGGTTCGTGGGTCGACGTGGTCGTGGAAGCGGACCGCCCGTTCGCCGTGGAGCCGCTCTTCACACGCGACCCGCGCCACATCGGCGACCTGCAGGTGCTCACGGCGATGATGGTCATCAAGGGCATCTACGCGCCCTACGGCATCAGTTCGCTCAATCACGGCATCGGCTTCGACACGGCCGCCATCGAGCTCTTGCTGCCCACCTACGGCGAGAGCCTCGGCCTCAAGGGCAAGATCTGCCGCAACTGGACGCTCAACCCGCACCCCACGCTGATTCCCGCCATCGAGTCGGGCTGGGTGGAGAGCGTGCATTGCTTCGGCAGCGAAGTGGGCATGGAGGCCTACATCGCCGCGCGCCCCGACGTCTTCTTCACGGGCAGCGACGGCAGCCTGCGGTCGAACCGCGTGCTCTGCCAGTTGGCGGGCCAGTACGGCGTGGATCTTTTCATCGGCTCCACGTTGCAGATCGATGCCGACGCCAATTCGTCCACCGTGACGCGCGGGCGCCTGGCGGGTTTCGGCGGCGCGCCCAACATGGGCCACGACCCGCGCGGCCGGCGCCACGCGAGCGAAGCCTGGCTCAAGCTGCTGAAGGACCAGGGGCCGGTTTCGCGCGGACACAAGCTCGTCGTGCAACTGGCCGAGACCTGGAAGAAAGGCGGCGAGCCCACCTTCGTCGAAGAACTCGACGCCGTCGCCGTGGGCGAGAAAAGCGGCATGCCCGTCGCGCCCGTGATGATCTACGGCGACGACGTGAGCCACGTGGTCACGGAGGAAGGCATCGCGCATCTGCACAAGGCCGAAGGCGTGGAGGAACGGCGCGCCGCGCTTGCCGCGGTGGCGGGCGTCACGCCCATCGGCCTCACGGCAAAGCGTGAGAAGACCGACGAGCTGCGCCGGCGCGGCATCGTCGCCTTCCCCGAAGACCTCGGCATTCGCCGCGGGGATGCGAAACGCTCGCTGCTCGCGGCGCGCAGCATCGACGACCTCGTGACCTGGTCGGGCGGACTCTACGCGCCGCCAGCCCGCTTTCGCAGCTGGTGAGCGCGATGCCTCCTCAGTGCGCGACGATGGATTCAGCGGCCGTTGGCTGCGGCTGCACGGAAAGTTCTGAGATAGCAATCGATGCCACGGCGGGCAACGAACTCGCCCGCACGCAAACGCTCCTCACCGCGTCCCTGCCGCGCGAAACCGACGCCCTGCTCGCGCGGCTTGCCGTCGAAGCGCTCGTCGACGAAGCGCTGCTCACGCCCAAACCGGCGCTCGTCGACACGCGCGGCAGTGGCGCACATCGCGATCTGAATCTCGCGACGATGCTGCGTTCCGCGCACACGCTCGCGCCGACGTTCGCCGCGCTCGCGCGCGCGGCGCTCACGTGCGGCGTGCCGTCGGCGGCGATGCGCACGGAGCTCGCGCGCATCGGGCGCCACGGCGAAGCCGAGATGCTGCGCGCCACGGGCGGCAGCAACGCGCATCGCGGCGCGATCTGGATTGTGGGGCTGCTCGTGGCGGGCGCGGCGATCGACTCGCCTGGTGTCGCCGCTCATGCCGCCCCTGCTGCCACACACGCGTGGCCGAACGCGGCGCCGGCAAGCTGCGCGTTTGCTGCGAGCGGCGCCCGCCGTGATGTCAGCGACGTCGCACGCGGCCCAAGCAATGGCCCACACGACCACCACCACGCCCACGCCGCCCGCATCTGCGCCCTGGCCGCGCAGATTGCCGCCTTCCCCGATCTTCACGCCGTGCCCACAAACAGCAACGGCGAACGCGTGCGCGCGCGCTTCCAGGTGGGCGGCGCGCGACGCGAAGCACAAGACGGCTTTCCGCACGTGATCGACATCGGCCTGCCTGCGCTCGGCGCGGCGCGGGCGCGCGGCATCGGCGAAAGCGCGGCGCGGCTCGACACGCTGCTCGCCATCATGGCGTCGCTCGACGACACCTGCCTGCTGCATCGCGCGGGTCTCGCGGGCCTCGAAGCGGGCCGCGGCGGCGCGCAGCGCGTGCTCGATCTGGGCGGCAGCGCCACGCTCGCGGGCCGCGCGGCGCTCGCGGTGCTGGAGCGCCGCCTGCTCGACCTGAACGCCTCGCCGGGCGGCGCCGCAGATCTGCTCGCCGCCACCCTTTTCATCGACAGACTGGTTCGACACCGCGCTCGCGGAAGGACAAGCTCATGGAACAACTGACTTTCGACTACCCCGCGCGCCGCGCCTTGACCGCCCGTGCGCACGTCGGCGTGGTGGGCTCGGGCGACCTCGAAGTGCTGCTCTCGCCCGCGGGCGCGATGAGCGCGCACGTCGTGGTGCGCACGAGCGTGGACGGCTACGGCCACATCTGGAAGAGCGTGCTGGACCGCTTCTTCTCGCGCTACGACGGCGCGGCGAGCATCGAGATCAACGACTTCGGCGCCACGCCCGGCGTCGTCGCGCTGCGTCTCGCGGAGGCGGTCGAAGCCGCCGAAGCCAGCGGGTCCCCGGAAGGCCACGACGAGGGAGGCCGCCCATGAGCGAAGCCTACGTACAAACCGCAGCCGCGTCGGCACCGCTCCTGCGCGACAGCTTCATCGAACTCTCGGCGCGCGAACGCGCGCGCGCCCTGCTCGACGCGGGCTCGTTCCGCGAACTGCTGGGTCCGTTCGACCGCATCGAATCGCCATGGCTGCCGCTGCAAGGCATCGTCTGTCAGGCGGACGACGGCGTGGTGATCGCACGCGGCACCATCGACGGCGAGCCGGCCGTGGTGGCCGCCATCGAGTCGGCGTTTCAGGGCGGCAGCATCGGCGAGGTCTCGGGCAGCAAGATTGCCGCGGCGCTCGAACTCGCGCTGGCGGACTGCGAACGCGGCCGTATCGTGCGTCCCGTGGTGCTGTTCGAGACGGGCGGCGTGCGGCTGCAGGAAGCGAACCTCGGGCTCGCCGTGATTTCGGAGATCCAGTCGGCCATCGTCGCGCTGCGTCGCCACGTGCCGGTGGTGGGCGTGATCGCGGGCATGGTGGGGTGCTTCGGCGGCATGTCGCTTGCGGCGGCGCTGTGCTCGTCGCTCGTCATCACGAAACAGGGGCGACTCGGCATGAACGGCCCCGAAGTGATCGAGCAGGAAGCCGGCATCGAAGAACTCGATTCGAGCGACCGCCGCCACGTCTGGCAACTGATCGGCGGTGCGCAACGCGCGGCCACGGGGCTCGCGGATGCGCTGGTGGACGACGACGCCCATGCCATGCGCGACGCCGTGCGCGCAGCCTTCGCGCGCGGCCTGGAAGACACGCCTCGCAGCGCGCAGGTGGAGGCGTATCTGGCTCGCCTCGCGCAGATCGACCCGGCCACCGTGACGCCCGAATCCATGCGTGCGGTCTTTCACGGTGGAGCACCGGCACACGCTGGCAACGCCCCGACTCAAGCGAGCGAGGCAGATCGGACAACCCGGTCAATCGAAGACGACACGCGCGGCGCGCGCTGGTTTCGTGCGCTCGCGGGCGAGAGCGCGATGTCCGCGCCGGTCTGGAGCGCCGACGCGCCGCTCGGCGACGAACGCGCGCGCTTCATCGCTGTCGTGCCCGATGCCGACAACCGCTTCCCGCGCGCGAGAACCAACGTGGTCGGCCTCGACCAGGGCTGGCGGCTTGCGCAGGCCGTTCGCGAAGCGATGGCCGAAGACGCCGCACGCAACGTGCGCCGGCCCATCGTCGCCGTAGTGGACGTGAAGAGCCAGGCGTACGGCTATCGCGAGGAAATGCTCGGTATTCATCTGGCGTGCGCCGCCGCCGTGGATGCCTACGCGTCGGCACGCCAGGCCGGGCATCCGGTGATCGCGCTGATCGTCGGGCCCGCCATGTCGGGCGCGTTCCTCGCGCACGGCTACCAGGGCAACCGCATCGTCGCGCTCGACGCACCCGGCACCATGGTCCACGCCATGGGCAAGGAGGCCGCCGCACGCGTCACGCGCCGCACCGTGGAAGCGCTCGATGCACTGGGCGAGACCATCGTGCCCATGTCGTACTCCATGGCATCGTTCGCCAAGCTCGGGCTGCTGGACCGCCTGATCGACGGTGTGGATGCCGATGCGCCCAACGATGCGCAGATCGAGCGCGTGCGCGGCGTGCTCGTGGAGATGGTGCGCGAGGCGCGCGCCGGTTCGCGCGACCTCTCGCATCGCTTGCAGTCCGAGACGGCGAAGAAGACGCGGGCTGCGTCCATCGAAGTGCGCCGGCGGCTGGCCGAACAGTGGAACGAGGCGTGATGCGCGCGTGTGCGCCGCCGCCGTTTGCCGGTGCGGAGCCTGGCGCGAAGGCCGGCGTCAGGCGCGCTGACGAATTCGCTGATGGAGTCGGCCATGCAAACGGCGACACTGCTCACACGAAGGCCGCCGCTGAGCTCGCAGCCGACGCGCGCTGGCGCGCCCACGACCTGCTGCGTCTCGCCCGCCTGCCCGCCTATGAAGACGAGCCGCCGTGGGTGCGCGACGCGTGGGCGCGTGCCCCGTTCGTCGTGGTGCGTCGCGCGCTCGCGGCGACGGGCTTCGTTGCCGTCGGCGTGCGCGGCAACGCGCGTGCGCAGCGCTACGGCACGTGGGCCGAAGTGGCGGACATCGAAGCGTCCGTTGCCCCCGAAGATCTTCTGGATACAGCGCCCGCGCCCGCTCGCCGCAGCTTGCCTGCCATGCGGGCGCTCGTGGCCCTGCGCAGCGCATCTTCGCCGCTCGCGGCATTCGTTTGGGGTCCTGCCGGAAGCAGCGGCTTCGAACTCGCGACGGGCGTGCCCTGCGTGACCGAAGCGAGCGACCTCGATCTGCTGGTCCGCGCGCCGCAGCGGCTTGCGTGCGCCAAAGCACGCGAGTTGCAAACGGCGCTCGCGGACCAGGCGGCCTACGCGGGCCTTCGCATCGACGTGCAGCTCGAAACGCCTATGGGCGGCGTCGCGCTGGCCGAACTCGCCATGGACAAGCCACGCGTGCTCGTGCGCGATCCCGCCGGCGCGCGGCTCGTGGCGGACCCGTGGGCGTCGTCGGCGGAGAGCGCATGATGCTCGCGCTGCTCTTTCCCGGCCAGGGCGCGCAAAGCGCAGGGTTTCTGCATCGTTTGCCGGAGCATGCGGCAGTGCGCGAAACGCTCGCCGAAGCATCCGACGTGCTGGGCGAGGACGTGCTCGCCCTCGGCAGCGCCGACGCGCTGCGCTCCACTGTCGCCGTGCAGATTGCACTCATGGTGGCCGGCGTGGCCGTGTCGCGGGCACTGGAACGCGAGGGGCTGCATGCGGAAATCAGCGCGGGGCTCTCCGTGGGCGCGTATCCCGCGGCGGTAAGCTGCGGCGCCGTCGCCTTCGCTGACGCATTGAAGATGGTGCGCCGTCGCGCAGAGTTAATGGAAAGCGCGTACCCCTCGGGTTACGGACTCGCCGCCATTTCCGGCCTCAACGAAGCGCAATGCGAGCGCCTGGCCGAAGAGCATGCGCGCGCGGGCCATCCGCGCGTCTATGTGGGCAACGTCAATGCGCCACGCCAGATCGTGATGGCCGGCGCGAACGCCGCGCTCGACGTGTTCGTCGAACGCGCACTCGCAGCGGGCGCGCGCAAGGCGACGCGCCTCGACGTGAGCGTGCCGTCGCATTGCGCGCTGCTGGCCCACGCCACCGACGAACTCGACGCGTGGTCGCGCGACCTTCGGTTCCGCGCGCCGCAGCACACCTACATCGGCAATCGCGGCGGCAGACCGCTCTACACCGGCGAGGCGATTCGCGCCGACCTCGCGAGCAACATGCGCTACACCGTGCGCTGGTTCGACGCGCTCACGGTCATGGTGGAAATGGGCGCAACGGTGCTCGCCGAAACGCCGCCCGGCCAGGTGCTGACCGACATCGCGCGCGAGGCCTATCCCGACGTCACGGCGCTCGCGGCGTCCACGTTGCCGTTCGATCGCTTCGCGGCGACCTTGCGGCGACGGCTGGGCGTGGAGGGCGAGTAGAAGCGGTACACGCCGGGGCACCCGGCGTGTACCGAGTGGCGCTAATTGCGCGCCATCAACGTACTCACCTCCCGCTCCGCCGACACCTGCTTCACAGACTGCGCGCCGATCACGTACATCGGTCCCTTCACCTGCTGCTTCACGTTGATCTCGTAGGTGTACAGCACCTGGTTCGTCCAGCTTGCCGGCGACTCCAGCACGCGCGCAATCTCGCCCTGGATACGCGCAATCTCCTTCTTGTCTTCGTCGCTGTGCGGCTTGCCGCTTTCCTCGTAGAGACGCAGCACGTTGCGGTACGCGTTGATCTCCGCGCCGGCTTCCGGCGTCATGCGCTGCCGCTCGCCGTGAATCTGGTTGCCGTGGCCGCTGTTGAGCTTCACCTTCGTGAGGTACTCGTTGAGTTCCTGCTGGCCGTGTTCGGCCGATGCGCTCCAGTCGGCGTTGCGGCTGTCGACGAATTGCAGATAGTGATCGACGTTCGTGAATTCGGTGTCGCGGAACGTGCGCTCCGGCACCACGTTGCCGTCCTCCTCGGCAATGCGCAGCGCCGCGCCCGTGGCGGACTGCAACACCGATACGCCGACGCCGAACGCAGGCGTGCTCGGCAACGACGACGACCCGAACGGGCTGCCGATCGAGACTGGACTGGGCGCCGGCGCCGCGACCAGCGACGCCGTGCCGTTCACGCCGCCCGCGCGCCCCTTCACCGCGGTCTCGACGGTCTGCATGCCGGTGGCGTCTTCGCGATGCATCGTGTTGCCGCTCACACGCCCTTCCACCGTCGCATAGGGACCGAACTTGTAGCCGTCCGGGTTCACGTAGCGCGCGCCCGCCGTGCCCGAAACAGACGCGTAGTTGGTGGCCGACTCGTTCTCGAGCCAGTTGATGGAGAGGTCCGGGTCCTTGTAGAACTCATCGGCAAGGCCGTCCCACATTTCCGTCTGCGAGCGCGGCGCCTGCGCGCCGGGCCCGGATCGATAGATGTTGCGCACCACCGACTGCAGTTTGTCGCGCCACGCTTCGGGACTGCCCGCCGGGTCTTCCGTGCTTCTCACGCGCGCGCGGAACATCACGCCGCGCGGCTTGCTCGTGTCGCGCCCCGCCACGGCACTGCCGTAGCCGCTCGCCATGAGCCGCCCGCCCAGCAACGACCAGCCGACAAAGCCGCCCACGCCCGCGTGCATCGACACGCGCTTGTCGGTACCGATGAAAAGCTGGCCGTTGTGCGCCGACGAACCGACCTCGACCACCGAATGGCGGCCACGCAGAAGCGCGACATCGGGCGCGATGGACGCGGCGGGCAGCCCGACGATGCCGAGCGCCGTTGCCAGGTTCTCCGAAATATTGGCGTTGACGCCATAGACGCCGCCGCTCGAAAGCTGCATCTGCCACGTGCGCGGCATGTTGCCGATCACGTAACAGAGCGAATCGGCAATGCCTTCCACGCTGCTGCTCGCCTGCGGGTCCGGTTCGTAGAGCACCACCTTCATGCGTTCGATGTTCTGGCGCAACGTACGGTCTCTCGTATCGGGCACCACGTCGTCCATAGCCGCGCCGGATTCCTCGGCCCAGGTGGCGAGTTCGTGGGCCGTCATCTGCTTCGGCAGGTCCTTGAAGGCCTGGCTTTCGCGCACCGTCTTGCGGTCCACGTGCAGCATCTTCGCGACTTCGCGTTCGATGATGCCGCGCTGCGTGCGCCCAAAGCCAATGCCGCGGCGCAATTTGCCCTTGGCGCCAATGGCCTGCTGCCACTGGCCGAGTGCCACCACGCGCACCGCGTCCTGCACGAGCTGAGCGTCGGGCTGCTGTCCGTACTGCGTGACGGGCGCAGCCACGATACGGCTGTTGAGCTGCTTCATGACGACGTCGATGGAAAGCACCGTGCTGAAGTCGTCTTCGGGATGCTGCAGCAGGCCGCCCGCCGTGCCGAGATTCAACGCGTCGTGCGCCGAACTGTTCGCGCCGACGGTGTGCTGCGCCGCCTGGCCCATGCGCCGCGGACTCTTCATGAAGTTGGCGGCGCGGCGCAGCCACGAGCCGGTCTGCGCGTTCTGCGCGGTGCGCTGCGCCTGCCTGACCATCTGATACATACGCGACTGCACCTGCCCGAGCTTCGCTTCGCCGATGTGATTGCGAAACGCGAGATACGCCGAGCGAAAGCGCGTTTCGGGGTTGGCCTGCGGGTCGTCGATGAGCGTCGCGCCGCAGATCAGCGCCTTGGCCGCGAGCGGCTCGCCTGCGAGCGCTTGCGCCACCGCGTCCGGCGCGTCGCTCGCGAGACCGGCGTGGCGCTCGGCGCGCGGCAGAACGGTGTTGGCCGCCACGAGCATCTCGTCGATGTTGCGCGGGCGCGGCTCGTTCGGCGGCCAGTGCTTGAGCAGCCGGTCCGCGGCGCGACGGGTTTCGCGATTCGCGTCGTCGTGAATCTTCTGCTCGGTCTTGCTGGGCGAAGCGGACGGCACCGGCTTGATCTCGTGCGGCGCGACGATGGAAAGCGCGTCGAAGCTGAGCGGCGCGCGGGACAGCGCGCAGGTCAGCGCGAAGAGATCGCGACGTTCGTCGTCGGAGCGCGGTATGGCGGGGTTGCGCAACTGATCGAGCAGCGTGTTCGCGCGGTTCACGTCGCCGCCCGACACCTCCGCGAGCGCGCGCCCCAGCATCAACGCCAGCGTGTGAGGCGGCTCGCCGCGTTGGTCCGCGGGAATGGCATCGCGAATCTTTTCGCCCAGCGCCGCGCGCTCGTCTCGCGCCGTGGGATGCGCGCCGAGCGTGAAGCCCGACGCAATGCGCTGCGCCGCAGGGCCCGCATGATTGAGTTCGAAGCTTGCCTGCGAACGCGTGCGGTCGGTCTTGCCCGTCACTTTCTTCACGTCCTTGTTGCGCAGGCGTTCGACCGGAGCGGGCGCAGTCGCCTTCGGGTCAGGCGTGCGCACCTGGCGCTTGTGAAGCTGGACGTCGGGCTGTGCCGGCATGGCTTCGACCGCGTTCTGCGCGTAACCGGGCAACACCGGAAAGGAACGCGTGCCGGGGCGGAACTTGCGGCCCACGTCGCCCTTCAGGTCCGTTCGCATCACGGCCTGTTCGTCGGGCTGCGTGGGCTGGCCACGCACGGCGTGGTTGAGTGCGCGCAACGACTCGAGCTGCGTACCGGCCGTGCGGGTCTGCGGGACCGACTGGACCGTCGCGGGCTCGTTCTGCGCCGGCGGCGTGGGCTGCTGCGGCGCGGAGGGCAGCAAATGGTTCCTGAGCCAGTTTCCAATCGTCGTCACGTCGCCTCTCCAAGGATGGGCCTGTCCGCCCGACAACAGGCACAGCGGCGACTATAGGTTCTCATCGCGATCCTTACGGCCGCCCTGCGAACCGGGGAACGAACGGGCGAAGCTCGATCGCACGACTATGTCATGCGTGTGACGAAAGGCTATCGAGCAATATGCGCGTATTCGATTTTTATGCGCATAAAGTTTTTCAGCGCGTACGCGGGACGAGTGGAGGGTAAGGCAAAAGCAACGTCCGCAACCGTCCTTGCCTCTTGAATTTGCGAGAGATAAAAGGAGTTGACGGCACGTTAGAAGATATACAGCCACATTTCAGCGGCAACACTCTTTTGACACCCTTTTTACGCGCCGCCACCTACGCTTTCCTCAATCGGACCGGTCGAGGGTCGATGGCGAAACGCCACCGTGCCACGCGCCTCTCCCCGTGCACCCCGCCTCCCCTTCGCAAGGAAGCTCGTCATGCTGAAACTGCTGGTTCCCGTGGGTCGTTCGAAACGGTCGTTGCAGGCCGTACGGCACGCGGCGTTTCTCTACCGCGAGCGATGCGTGTCCGAAGTCGTGCTGCTGAACGTGCAGCCGCCGCTCGAATCGACGCGCCTCGAAGCGTTCTACCCGCTCGCGGAACTGCGCGCCATGGAAGCCGCGGCGGCGAACGCGGCCCTGGAGCGCGCCGCCCGCATTCTCGACGACGCCCACGTGCGTTACTCGGTGGCGATGCAGGTCGGGCCCATCGCTCCCACCATTGCCGATTGCGCGGACGAGCAACGCTGCGACGAGATCGTCGTGGTCGCACCGCCCAGGAGCGTGTTGCATGCGATCCGGCACATCGCGCGGCAAAGCATGCTCGACCGGCTCGTGCGCATTGCGCGCGTGCCGGTCACCGCCGTGCGTTGACCTCGTGCAGTGTCAACGCCGCGGCGTCACCCAGCGAAACGTGAGATTCACCCGCTCGCCGCGCACGTCGGGCTCTTTCGGCACGCGGTGCCGCCATTCGGCCTGCGTCGTGCCGCGCATCAGGAGCAGGCTGCCGCCCTTCAACTGAAACGAGCGCACCACGCCCGTCGCGTTGTGCCGCAGATCGAAGCGCCGCGTCGCACCCAGGCTGACCGACGCGATCACCGGTTCGGGCCCGAGCTCGGGCTCGCGGTCGGCGTGCCACCCCATGCTGTCCGAGCCGCTGCGGTAGCGATTGAGCAGCACGCTGTTGAAGCGCACGCCGCACACCGCTTCGGCCGCCTCCTTCAGCGCGGCGACCGCGGGCACCCACGCTTGCGGCACGTTGCGAATGCCGGAATACACGTAGACCGCCTCGGGCTCGCCTTGCCAGGCCGTCAGACGCGGCAGCGGCACGCGCCCCGCGGGCGTGCCCATGGTGTCCTGCTGCCATGCCGTCTGCGCGATCACGTCGTCGAGCGCGCGCGATGCCTCGGCCGGCGCGAGCCAGTCGGGATACCAGGCGACATCGGGTTGCGGGGCGTCGTCGAAGAGATCGAACATGGCAAACGGCGTAGCCGGACGTAACAAAAAAAAGTGGGGAAAACCGCGGACGCGCGGACAAGAACGCCCGCGTCGGTCGTTATTATGGCGCTGGAAAAGCACGCGTCGTCCCGGGTCTTGCTGTGTCGTTCGCGTGCTGCGCATTCCGTCGCGGTCCTTCTCCCTTCACGCCATCAGGTGCCGATCATGATTCTTCCCGACGACTCGCTCGATCAGCTTTTCCGCCAGGCTCGCACTCACAGCGTCTGGCGCGACGAGCCCGTGGACGACGCGCTGCTGCATCGCATCGTCGAACTCGCCCTGCTTGGGCCCACTTCGGCCAATTCGAGTCCCGGCCGCTTCGTGTTCGTGAAGTCGCCCGAAGCGAAAGAGAAACTGCGGCCCGCGCTCGCGCCGGGCAACGTGGACAAGACGATGGCGGCGCCCGTCACGGCGATCGTGGGCATGGACATGGCCTTTTACGAGCACCTGCCGAAGCTGTTCCCGCAAACCGACGCGCGCAGCTGGTTCGCCGGCAACGATGCGGCGATTGCCGACACCGCGTTTCGCAACGCTTCATTGCAGGGCGCGTACCTGATCATCGCGGCGCGGGCATGCGGGCTCGACGCGGGTCCGATGTCCGGCTTCGACAAGCAAAAGGTGGACGCGGCGTTCTTCGCCGGCACCGCGGTGAAGTCGAACTTCCTCGTCAACCTGGGCTACGGCGATGCATCGGCGCTGCACCCGCGCAATCCCCGGCTCCCGTTCGACGAAGCCGCGAAGATCGTTTAGCGGCCGTCGTCTCGCGCCGGCTCACGCGAATAGCGCAACGTAGAACACCACCGCGCCCACCAGCGCGCCGAGAAAGCAGAAGCCCTCGGGCGGCTCGTCGGTGCTCGTGCGCAGCCAGGCCGCCGCGACACCGAAGAGCCCCGCGATGCCGAGCGCCACGAACACCATCACGATGTCGAAGAGCGCCGTGCGCCCCAGCTCCGAAAAAGCGATGTGCCGCACGCCGTACCAGACGCCCAGCGCCATCAGCGAAAGCACGACGAGCGGCAGCATCACATGGCTGCCTTCGTGCCCGAGATGGTGCGTCGCGTGAGCGTCATGACCGTGGTGAACCAGCCTTGTCATTCTCATGGTCGTCTCCCCCGCCGCCGACATGCCGACGGCGATCGAACGCTGCCGACCGACGTACGTGCGCGGGTCCGTGCGCGGGTCCAAGCTTGAGTCGCGCAAGGCCCGTCGCGGCAGGGTTCCATTCGAGAATAGTCGATAGACCGACTGCTTCAAAGCCTGCTTTCAAAGCCCGCTTAATTCGGACCCCAACATAGATTGCGGCGACGCCGAAGCACGGTCGCGTCGGTGGGTCTTCATGGCATCAGGCCGCCTGCGATGCCGCGCCGCACACCCCGCTGACGACGGTACCGCGCGTCCCATGCCGTCTTTTTGCGCGGCCGGCAGCCTGTAGCGACTCCAGGTAGAATCATCGCAGCCAACGCTTT
This sequence comes from Paraburkholderia kururiensis, assembly GCF_034424375.1. Lineage (NCBI taxonomy): Bacteria > Pseudomonadati > Pseudomonadota > Betaproteobacteria > Burkholderiales > Burkholderiaceae > Paraburkholderia > Paraburkholderia kururiensis. The sequence goes on from NZ_CP139965.1 coordinate 6,279,570, forward strand.
CGCGGACCCTGCCGCGTGCTTCGTCCCCGGCACTCAGGCTGCGCACCGGCGCGGCCCGACCTGCGCGGCCCGACCTGCCCCGCATGCCGTTCCACCGCCCTGCAAGGCACCCCTTCCCTTCCGCCCACTGCCCGTATGCGACGCTTCTCTTCGTTTTTCATCCGTTTCATCGTCATCGGCGTGCTGCTGCACGTGTATGTCGGCTTCCGGCTGATTCCGGACCTGGCCGTCCCGCCCACCGGCAAGTGGCTCGCCGGGCTGTACCTCGTGCTGTCGTGCCTGCTGATTCCGCCCGGCATGCTGGCGCGCATGATCGACCGTCAACCGCTCGCAGACCGCCTCGCCTGGATCGGCCTTTCCGCGATGGGCTTCTTCTCGTCGTTGCTCGTGGCCACGTTCCTGCGCGACGTGCTGCTCGCCTCGCTGCTGACGATCGATGCCATCTGGCCGCACGCCCTCGCGCTCGCTCGCTGGCGCACCGACACGGCGGCGTTCGCCATCGCGCTCGCGGTCGCGTTCTCGGTCATCGGCCTCGTCAATGCGCGGCGCCGCGCGCGCGTGGTGACCGTCGACGTGCCCATCGAGCAACTGCCCGAGGCGCTGGAAGGCTTCACCATCGTGCAGATCAGCGACATCCACGTGGGCCCCACCATCAAGAACGACTACGTGAACGCGATCGTGGACGAAGTGAACCGCCTCGAGCCCGACCTGATTGCCGTGACGGGCGACGTGGTGGACGGCAGCGTCGACCAGCTCGCCGACCACACGCGGCCGCTCGGCCGGCTCGCCGCGCGGCACGGTGCCTACTTCGTAACGGGCAACCACGAGTACTACTCGGGCGCCCATGCCTGGATCGACGAGTTTCAGCGGCTCGGCCTGCGCGTGCTGCTCAACGAGCACGCGGTGGTGGAGCACGAAAGCGCGCGCGTGGTGGTGGCCGGCGTGACCGATTACTCGGCCGGGCAGTTCGACCCCGAGCATCACAGCGACCCGGCCGCCGCCCTGCACGGCGCACCGTCCGATGCCCGCGTGAAGATCCTGCTCGCGCACCAGCCGCGCACGGCGCTCGCCGCGGCGCAGGCAGGCTACACGCTGCAGCTTTCCGGCCACACCCACGGCGGACAGTTCTTCCCCTGGAATTTCTTCGTGCGCCTGCAACAGCCCTTCACAGCGGGCCTCGCGCGTCTCGACGGCCTGTGGGTCTACACGAGCCGCGGCACCGGCTACTGGGGGCCGCCGAAAAGATTGGGCGCACCTTCGGAAATTACCCGGCTGCGGCTGGTCAAAGGGCTGGAAGCGGCTTTGTAAGCCGACCGTATACTTCCTGCATCCCTTTTTCGACCCGTTTGAACCCGTTTCGACCCGTTCACCGCGCCGGCCCCTTACAGTCCTAAGGCCCCGACGGCGAACACAGCCCTCCCATGGACAACAAGAAAAACCTGAACCAGACGTCGTTTCACCTGTTGCTGCTCGCGGTTTCCATTGCGCTGTGCCTGATCCTGCTGCCTTTTTTCAGCACGATCCTGTGGGCCGCGATCCTCGCCATGATCTTTCAGCCCGTGCAACGCCGGCTGCTTGCACGGCTCGGGCGGCGTCGCAACCTCGCGGCGCTCGTGTCGCTGCTGATCTGCGTGGTGCTGGTGATCCTGCCGTTGATGCTGGTGGCGGGCACCCTCGTGCAGGAAGTGATCGCGGCCTACACGGCCATCAAGTCGGGCGGGCTGAACTTCGGCGAGTACTTCAACCAGATGGTCCACATGGCGCCCGCGTGGCTGCAACGGCTGCTCGACCGCCTGGGCGTATTCGACCTGCACGGCCTGCAGCAGAAGTTGACCGCGGGCGCCGCGCAGATCAGCCAGTTTCTCGCCACGCAGGCGCTCTCCATCGGGCAGAACACGCTGCAATTTCTCGTGAGCTTCGGCGTGATGCTGTACCTGTTCTTCTTTCTCGTGCGAGACGGTCAGACCATTTCGCGCATCGTGCGCGACGCGATTCCGCTCGACCCCGACCGCAAGCAATATCTGCTGCGCAAGTTCACCACCGTCATTCGCGCGACGGTGAAGGGCAACGTGGTCGTGGCGCTCGTGCAAGGCGTGCTGGGCGGTCTTGCGTTCTGGGTGATCGGCATTCAGGGCGCGCTGCTGTGGGGCGCGCTGATGGCGCTGCTCTCGCTGCTGCCCGCGATCGGCGCAGCGCTGGTCTGGGCGCCGGTCGCGATCTATTTCGTGCTGACGGGCGCGCTCGCGAAAGGCATTGGGCTCTTTCTGTTCTGCGCCCTCGTGATCGGCACCGTCGACAACCTGTTGCGCCCCATACTGGTCGGCAAGGACACGCGCATGCCCGACTGGGTGATCCTGATCTCGACGTTGGGCGGCATGTCGCTCATCGGCATCAACGGGTTCGTGATCGGGCCGCTGATCGCCGCCCTCTTCATCGCCTGCTGGGACCTCTTCGCGCGCGACAAACGCGAAGCGGGCAGCGAATGAACGGGCTCGCTGCTTACTCGCGTCTCGGGTCAAGCTGCCCCGCTTAAAGGTGTCGGTTTAAAGGCGTCGTGCGCACGGCGCTGCAACGCCCTCCTCGCTCACGTCGACACCTGCGCCGGCAACGTGGTGCGCCCCGCGCGCCGCGGTTGCGAGGGCTCGCTCGAAGGGGCCGGCTGCGAGCCGCCACCGGCCGCCACCGAAAACCCGAACGTGTTGATGCCGCCTTCGCTGCGCACGAACACGCTGCCGTTGTGCATCTCCGCCACGGCCTTCACGATGGAAAGGCCCAGGCCGTGGTTTTCGCGGCTGTTCGAGCGCGCTTCCTGCAAGCGATAGAAGCGGTCGAAGATGTGCTCGCGCGCGTCTGCGTCGATAGGTTCGCCCGGGTTCGACACGGCAATCTCCACCTGCTCGCGGTGCTGCACGATCGCGACGTGCAGCATGGTGCCCGCCTGCGAATGCTGGATGGCGTTGACGAGCAGGTTGCTCATGGCACGCCCGAAGAGCGAGGTGTTGACGGGCGCGCGTGCGTCGCCGTGCATGGTGACGTGCAACTGCGCTTCTTCCAGCGGAATCTCCAGGAACTCCAGCATGCGCGCCACCTCGCCCGCGAGCGAGACCTCGATCAGCCCGCTGGCGCGCTCGCCGCGGTCGCAACGCGAGAGGAACAGCATGTCGTTGACGATCACCTTCAGCCGCTCGAACTCTTCGAGGTTCGATTGCAGCGTCTGCCGCAACTGCATGACGGAGCGGTCGCGCGTGAGGGCCACCTGAGTCTGCCCGATCAGGATGCTCACGGGCGTGCGCAGTTCGTGCGCGACGTCGGCATTGAACGATTCGAGGCGCTCGTAAGCGCGGTCCAGGCGCTCCAGTGCGCCGTTGAACGACGTGGTCAGTTCGTGCAGTTCTTCGGGCAACGCGTCGGAATGCAAACGCTGCCGGCGATTCACGGGGCTCAGTTGCGTGGCCTCCCGCGACAGCCGCGTGAGCGGCGCGAGACCGAAGCGCGTCACGGCCCGGCTCAACAGCAGCACGACCAGCGTGGCCAGCGCGATGAGCACGCCGAGCGCCACGCCGATACGGTGCAGCATGCGTTCGGTGCGCTCGCAGTCGCTCGCCACCACGAGCTTGAGATCGGGACGCTCGCCGGCGCCCGGTATGTCGTAGGTGGCCGTGATGACGTCGTAGGGACGCCCCGGCAGACGGATCTTCGCGTAGCGGCCTTGGGGCGCCGCCGTGGGCGTGCCGTTGATCGGCGTGCCGAACGTGAAGCGCGGGTCGGGGCTTTCGATGTAGTACTTCGTGTGACTGTCGGGCGTGGAGAGGTCCGCGAGTTTTTCCTGCACGAAATGCCATTTCGCGGCGAGCGGCGAATGCGAAACGATCAGCGTCGCCACGCGGGACCGCGTGTCGAGCGTGGCGCGCAACTCGTTGAAGAGTTGCCGCTGCATCATCACGAAGAGCCCGACGCCCACGAGCGTGAAGACGATCAGCGAGACGACCGCGAACATCACGGATAGCCGCATGGAAATGGAGCGCTTCATGTTGGCCCTCCTTCTTCGCGGACTTCGAGCACGTAGCCCATGCCGCGTATGGTGTGCAGCAGCTTGGCGGAATGCGGGCCGTCCAGCTTCGCGCGCAGCCGCTTGATGGCGGTCTCCACCACGTTCGCGTTGCTTTCGAAGTTGACGTCCCACACGAGTTCGGTGATGAGCGTCTTCGAGAGAATCTCGCCGCGGCGCCGCGCGAGCACGGAGAGCAGCTGGAATTCCTTCGCGGTGAGATCGAGCCGCACGCCGTCGCGCATGGCACGCCGGCTGATCAGATCCACCTGCAGGTCACCCACCGAAATGACCGTGGATTCCTGCGCGCGCGCACGACGCGTGAGCGCGCGCAGCCGCTCCACGAGTTCGAGGAACGAGAACGGCTTGGTGAGATAGTCGTCGGCACCGTCGCGCAGACCGTGCACGCGATCGTCCACGCGGTCGCGCGCGGTGAGCATGATGACGGGCGTCTGCTTGTGGGCGCGCAGCGTGCGCAGCACGCCGAAGCCGTCGAGCTTCGGCAGCATCACGTCCAGAACGATCACGTCGAAGTCGTATTCGATCGCCATCCACGCGCCTTCCTCGCCGTCCATCGCCACGTCGACGATCCAGCCCTGTTCGGTCAGGCCGCTGTGCAGATAGTCGACGACCTTGCGTTCGTCTTCGATCACCAATACTTTCATATCCCCTTCCTTCTGCTTGTGCTCCGCAGTGTGCCGTGCGGACCGCAGCATGGCGCGTTCACGAAGGCGAGCGCCATGGCACGAGGTGACCGCTTCAGCCGCCGCGCTTGCCTTGATTGTCTGCGGCTGGATTCACCGCTTGATTTGCTGCCTGAGTCACCGCGTGGTGCGTCATCTGACTCGCCGCCCCGCCCGTCTCGCCACCGGCTCCATCCCGCCCCACATCGCCGGCGACGTGCGCCGTCGCGTCGTCGGCACTCCAGCCGCCGCCCAGTGCCTTCGCAAGAAACACCACGAGCGCCGCGCGTTGCCCTTCGATCTGTACCTCCTGGCGCTCGCTCGTGAGCAGTTGCTGCTCGGCGCTGATCACGTCGATGAACGCCGCGAGGCCGCCCTGATAGCGCGCTTCGGCGAGGTCCACGAGCTGGCGCGCATCCACCACTGCCGCATGCGCCTCGCGTGCGGCTTCGTCCAGCACCGAAAGCCCCGTGACCGCATTCTGCACCTCCTGGAACGCCGTGAGCACAGTCTGCCGATAGTTCGCTTCGGCCGAGGCGTAGCCCGCCTGCGCGAATGCGACGCCCGCCCTGCGCTGGCCGCCGTCGAACAGCACCTGGCTCGCGGACGCGCCCACGGACCACACGAGGCTCGGCAAGCTGAAGAGGCTCGCGAAGCGCGTGCTCTCCCAACCGATGCCGGGCGTGAGCGTGAGGTCCGGAAAATACGCGGCCCGCGCCACGCCGATCTGCGCGTTGGCCGCGGCCATGGCGCGTTCGGCGGAAGCAACGTCGGGCCGGCGTTGCAGCAGGTCGCTCGGCACGCCTGTGGGCAGCTTCGGCACCGGCAGCGCCTTCACCACAGGCGCCAGCACGAACGTGGGCGCGGGCTGCCCGACGAGCACCGCGATGGCATGCTCGAACTGCGCGCGCTGGTTGATCAGCAACTGCGCCTGGGTGCGCGTGGCATCGAGCTGCGCCTGCTGCTGCAACAGATTGAGCCCCGATACCGCGCCCAGGTCGTGCTGCGCGGTCACGAAATCGAGCGCCTTCTGCTGCAGCACGACCGAACGGTTCACCACGTCCACTTCGTTGTCGAGCTCGCGCAGGGAGAAGTAGTCGGTCGCGAGTTCGGCGGTGAGGACGAGCCGCGCGTTGGCAAGGTCGTCGCCGGCCTGCTGCGCGGAGGCCTTCGCGGATTCGACCGTGCGGCGAATGCGGCCGAACAGATCAGCCTCGTAGCTCACGCTGGGACCGATGGTGAGATCGTTCTGCACCGTCGACATGTTCTGCGTCGCATAGTTGAGCTTCGGCCGGTTCTGCGAAATGCGCGCGCGCTCCGCGGAAGCGGAAAGATCGATCTGCGGAAACAGCGACGACGACACGGAAGCCAGCGTGGCGCGCGCCTGCGCGTAATGCGCGACGGCCATTTGCAGCGTCTGGTTGTTCGCGAGCGCCTCGATTTCCAGCGTGTTCAGTTCGTCCACGCCGAATGCGCGCCACCATTGCGGATCGAGCGGCGCGTGAGACGGCTGCGCGGGCTGCCACCACGTGTCGCCCTGGGCGACGCGCCACGCCGGCGGCGTAGCGGTTTCCGGCCGCTGGTAGTCGGGGCCCACGGTGCACGCGGCGAGCGTCGCCACCGCAAGCATCGCGGCGGTCGCACGCATGGCGTTCACGTGGGCGTTCACGACCTTGCGCTTCACGACGCATCCCCTCGTCGCGCAGGCGCGCTACGGCCCGCTTCACCGCGCGCGGGCGTCTGCGCGACGATCACGCTATCGCCGTCCGCGAGCGAATCGCTCGGGTTCACGACGATGCGGTCCTGCGCCGATACACCCGTGCCGATCACGAGCGACTGCCCCAGGTCCCGCGTGATCGTGACGGGCTGCAAATGCACGCGTCCGTTCGCGTCCACCACGGCTACGCGCGGCCCTTCCGCGCGAAACAGCAGCGTGTTGCCCGGCACCGTGAGCGTGCCCGGGGCCTCGGTATGCAATGCCGCCTGCACGTAGGCGCCGGGCATCAGCTTGCCGTCGTGATTGGGCAGCGTGATCTCCACCTGCAACGAACGCGTGGCGACGTCGATGGCGTCCGCGGTACGCGTGACGGTGCCGTCGAACGTCACGCCCGGCAGTTCGGCCTGGGTCACGCTCACGTGCTGCCCGCGCGCGACCTGTTGCGCGTAAGCCTGCGGCACCTGCACGTAGAGCCTCAGCGGATCGGCCTCGGCAATGGCGAAGAGCGCGCGCCCCGCGCCGCCATTGCCGGCGTTGATGAGGTCGCCCACGTCGATATTGCGTTGCGTGATGACGCCCGTGATGGGCGCCACGATGCGCTGGAACGACTTCAGCTGCGTGAGACGGCGCACGTTCGCCTCCGCTGCGGCGACGTTCGCGACGTCCTGGTTGTAGGCGCCCTGGCGATCGTCGAGTTCCTGCTGCGCCACTGCATCGCGCTCGCGCAACTGCCGCGCGCGATCGAACGAGGTCTTCGCGAGCGCGAGCGTGGAGGCCGCCTGCTCGCGTTGCGCGATAGCCTGGGCGAGTTCCTGGTCGATCTCGGGCGTATCGAGTTCCGCGAGCAACTGGCCCTGCTGCACGTGCGCCCCGATATCCGCGTACCAGTGCACCACGTAGCCGCTCGCGCGCGAGTAGATGGGGGACTCCACATAGCCGCGCAGCGTGCCGGGCAGCACGAGGCGTCCGTCGTCGCCCGCCGGTGCGGGATGCACCACGGTCACGTACTGGCGCGCGTTCTGCTCCGTCATGCCTTCGAGCCGATGCGCGTCGCGCAGATTGGCGAGGATCGTGCGCGTCGCGCCCGCCGCGAGCAGCAGCGCGACCAGCAGCACCGCAATGCGGCTGCGCCGCCACACGAGACTGCGCGACGGCAAGTCGAGGCCGCCTTCGCGCGTGCTCGCCTGGATATCCAGAGAGGAGTGATGTTGGTGGTCGTTCATGTCGTCAGTCGATCGATGTGGGCGGTCAGGGTCGGGCCGCATTCACTGTCCGCCGTGCGGATCGCTGTCTTTACCATCGCCCTCGCCTCGCGCGGCACGGGCCGCCGCGCGACGCGCGAGCCGGCTGTGCACGCCGGCGAAGACGAGCGGCACGAACAGCAGCGTGGAGACCGTCGCGAACAGCAGTCCGCCGATCACGGCACGCCCGAGCGGCGCGTTCTGCTCGGCGCCTTCGCCGAGGCCCAGCGCCATGGGCACCATGCCGATCATCATGGCGAGCGCGGTCATCATCACCGGACGAATGCGCGTGGCGCCCGCTTCGAGCGCGGCGGTGAGCGGCGGCGCGCCCGCGGCGAGCCGCTGCCGCGCGAACGCAACCACGAGAATGCTGTTGGCGGTGGCCACGCCCACGGTCATGATCGCGCCCGTGAGCGCCGGCACGCTCAGGTGCGTGCCCGTCACGAACAGCATCCACGCGATGCCCGCAAGCGCGGCCGGCAACGCGCTGATGATGATGAGCGGGTCGGCCCACGACTGGAAGTTCACGACGATGAGCAGATAGACCAGCACGACGGCCATCGCAATGCCCAAGCCCAGACCGAGATACGACGAACGCATCGTGCTGACCTGGCCGCGCATCGTGATCGTCGTGCCGCGCGGCGCCGCGGCCTGCACGCCCGCAATGCGCTCTTCGATCTGCCCCGCCACCGAACCGAGATCGCGGCCTTCCACGCTCACCAGCAGATCGGTGACTGGCCGGATGTTGTAGTGCGTGACGACCGCAGGATTCGTGTGCGCGTCCAGCTGCACGAGGTTGCCGAGCAGTTGCAGCGGCGCATCGGCGCGCGCCGAAACCGGCGTGTTGAGCAACTGGCCCACGGACGCGACGTTGTACTGCGGCGTCTGCACGGCGAGCGGATATTCCACGCCGTTGGCGGGATTCACCCAGAACGCGGGCGCGGTCTGCGAACTGCCGGACAGCGAAATCAGCACGTTCTGCGCGACGTTCTGCGCGTTGAGGTTCAACTGCTGCATGCGCGTGCGGTCCATCACGAGGCCGAGGGCGGGCTCGTCGTTGCGTTGGGCGATGTGCGCATCCACGGCGCCCGGCAATTGCCGGACCTCCTTCAAGAGGCGGCTCGCGAGCGCCATGTTCGCGTCCTGGTTCGCACCGATCACCTGCACGTCGATGGCCGCGGGCTGCCCGAAGTTGAGGATCTGCGTGATGATGTCCGCGGGCTGGAAGAAAAATTCGACGCCCGGAAAACGCTGCGGCAACAGCATGCGCAGACGGTCGATATAGGTGCGCGACGGCGGATGTCCGTCCTTGAGCGCAACCTGGATTTCGCCGTCGAGCGTGCCGATGGTGCCCGCGTTGCTGTACGAAAGATTGATGCCGCTATACGGCAGACCAAGGTTGTCGACGATGGTTGCCAGTTGCGCGGGCGGAATCACTTCGCGAATGGTGCGCTCCACTTCGTCGGCCAGCCGCGCCGTTTCTTCGATGCGATAGCCCGTGGGCGCACGCATGTGCAGGCGGATGTCGCCGGCATCCACGCTCGGAAAGAAGTCGCGGCCCAGCACGAACACGAGCCCGAGCGAAAGCACGCAGAAGCCGAGAAACGCGCTCGCGTAGACTCGCCGGCGCGCGAGCAGCAGGCTCAGCAGCACGATGTAAGCGGAGCGGATGCGCTCGAACGCGCGATCGAAGCCGTGATGGATGCGCTCGAACCGCGAAGGCGCCGCATTCGCGTGCGCCTTGCGATGCGAGAGCAGCAGCATGGCGAGCGTCGGCACCAGCGTACGCGAGAGCACGTACGACGCGATCATCGCGAACACCACGGCTTGCGCGAGCGGCACGAACAGATAGCGCGCCACGCCGGTGAGAAAGAACATCGGCACGAATACGATGCAGATGCACAGCGTGGAGACGAGCGCCGGCACGGCGATTTCGCCCGCGCCTTCGAGAATGGCGTCGTGCAGCGGCGCGCCGAGATGCAGATGGCGTTCGATGTTCTCGATGGTGACGGTCGCGTCGTCCACGAGTATGCCCACCGCGAGCGCGAGACCACCCAGCGTCATGATGTTGATGGTCTCGCCCAGCGCGTCGAGCGCGAGCAACGACGAGAGAATGGATAGCGGAATGGACACCGCGATGATGACCGTGCTGCGCCAGTTGCCGAGAAAGAGCAGGATCATCGCGGCGGTGAGCGCGGCCGCGATCAACGCCTCGCGCAACACGCCCTGCACGGCCGCGCTCACGAACACGGACTGATCGAAGAGCGGCGTGATCTTCAGGTCTTGCGGCAGCGTATCGCGCACGTGCGGCAGCAGCGATTTCAGCGTGTTCACGACCTGCAGCGTGGATGCGTCGCCGCTCTTGAGAATGGAGATCAGCACGCCGCGCCGTCCGTCCTGGCGCACGACGTTGGTTTGCGGCGAAAAGCCGTCGCGCACGTGCGCCACCTCGCCCAGATACGTGGTCGCGCCGTTCACGGTCTGCACGGGAATGCGATTGAGGCCGGCGATGGTGTCCGGCGACGCGTTCATGTCCACGCGATACTCGGTCTGCCCGAGCTTCGCGGTGCCCGTAGGCAGGATCAGGTTCTGTGCGTTGACCGCGTTCACGACGTCCGCGGGCGTGAGGCCTTTCGACATCAGCGCCTGCGAATCGATATCCACGGAAATGAGCCGCGTCTTGCCGCCGTAGGGATACGGCACCTGAGCGCCGGGAATCGTGATGAGTTGCGGGCGCAGGAAGTTCATCGCGATGTCGTTGAGCCCCTGCTCGCTCATCGTGTTGCTCGACAGTCCGAGCTGGATCACCGGAATGCTCGACGCCGAATAACTGATGACGAGCGGCGGCGTGGCGCCCGGCGGCATCTGGCGCAACTGCGCCTGCTCCGACGCGACGGTTTGCGCGATGGCGGTCTGCAGACTCGCGCCCGGTTGCAGGAACAGCTTGATGATGGCGATGCCCGGCAGCGACTGCGATTCGATGTGCTCGATGTTGCTGACCGTCGTGGTCAACCCGCGCTCGTTGACCGACGTGATGCGCTCGGCCATGTCTTTCGCGGAAAGCCCCGTGTAGTTCCAGATGATGCTGATGACGGGAATGTTGATGGACGGCAGCACGTCGGTGGCCATGGTCATCAACGCGAACGGCGTGGCCAGCAGAATCATGATGGCCATCACGATGAACGTGTACGGCCGCTTCAACGCGAGATTGACGATCCACATGTGACAGCGTCGGGCAGGAGCAAAAGGCGGTCATGCCCAGGCGCGGGCGGTTCCGCATGATAGGAAAGCGCGCAGGGCGTACTGATGACGCCAAAATGGCGCGGCTGTCAGGAAAGGCTCGAACCGCAACGGCGGCTTGCCGTTCTGCGAGCGCCGGTCCCGCCTGTCGAAAGCGGCAGGACCGGCGTAGAGGTCTCGATCCGCGGGCGGCGGTTCAGCGAGTGTATGAATCAGTTCACGAGTCGCAGCCGCTCGGCTTCGCGCATGTCCCGCACGTCGCGTACGTCGCGCGATGCACGGTGACGCATGCCGAATTCGGCGAGCCTGCCGTCGTGCGCGCGCAGCGCGGCTTCCTGCTCCGCGAGCATCTGGGGCACGCTCTTGCGCAGGAATTCGACGAACGTGCGGATCTTGGCATCCACGTAGCGGCGCGACGCGTAGAGCGCGTAGACGTTGAACTGCTGCAGGCGATGCGCGGGCAACACATGCACGAGCGAACCGTCGGCAAGGCCGGGCAGCGCGACGGGCACCGGCAGCGGACCGATACCCATGCCTTCGCGAATCGCAATGGCGAGCGCCTCGGGGCTGTTCACCTGGAGCGAGGTGAGGCCCGCATGGCGAAAGCGTTCGCTGCCTGCGCCAATGGAAACCCACTGGCTCGCGGGCAGCCCTGATTCGGTGAGATGCACGCAGGTGTGCCGCTCGAGGTCCGCGAACGAACGCGGCGCGCCGTGCTTCACGAGATAGTCGGGCGAGGCGCACAGAATGGCCGAGGTGGTGCCCAGATGCTGCGAAATCAGCGCGGAGTCTTCGAGTTCGGCGGCCACCACGATAGAGACGTCGAAGCCCTCCTCCACGACCGCGGGCATGCGCTGCGACAGCGTGAGGTCGACGGAGACTTCCGGCGCGTGCTGGCGATAGCGCGCGATGAGCGGGACCACGTAGTGGCCGAAACTCGATCCTCCGTATACCTTCAGGCGCCCTGCGGGGTTGGCCTGGGCGTCGGCGGCTTCGGCTTCGGCCTGGTCGATCTCGGCGAGAATCCGTTCGCAGCGCTGCAGGTAGCGCTCGCCGGCCTCGGTGAGCGACATGCGGCGCGTGGTGCGGTTCAGAAGGCGCGTGCGCAGCCGCGATTCGAGGTCGGTGATGGCGCGCGAGACCTGAGCCGTCGTCATGGCCTCGTTCGAGGCCGCCTTCGTGAAACTGCCCGACTCCACGACTCTTACAAACATCCGCATGTTGCGCAGCGTATCCATTGCCTACTCCTGTCCATCCGGGTTTCGTGCCAGTCTGGAGAATGGACGAGCGGGGGTGACTGGATGCTGACCCGTTCATGACAATGATGTCAGTTTGGGCGGCCCGCTGGACTGGCGGGCGGAGCGAGGGGGCACCCGAACCGCCCCTCTTTTCGTTCGATGTTCGATCGAACATCAAAAGGCTTGACGACGCTCGTTTACGAACATACGATGCCGATCAGGTAGGCACAACATCAGTCATCAGACAACTAAACGCGTTCGACGCAGAACATGAGCCGTTCGCCGAACGCAGTCGCCCGATGCACGACGGACGGCCAGCAGCCTCGTCTGGTCGACCCTCTGCGGAGGCGTTGACGAAGCGATCGTTGCTCCTTCGTCGGATCGATTTAGTTGTGCGACAACCTACCAGAAAACCGGCTGGTCAGAGGCCAAGACCGAAGAGAGAGCCGCTTGCTCCGTCGCGTCCGTCATCCGGCGCGGCGGCAAAGGCGAGCAACGGGACAAACAGGATGGAGACAACTTTGAAAACGATTAAAGGTCTGCGCTGGTGGATCATCGTGCTCGTCTGCCTCGGCACGATCATGAACTACGTGGCGCGCAACTCGCTCGGCGTGCTCGCGCCCGAACTCAAGCACGTCCTCAACATGTCGACCCAGCAGTACTCGTACGTGGTCGGCGCGTTCCAGATCGGCTACACGCTCATGCAGCCCGTGTGCGGGATCATCGTGGACCTGATCGGGCTGCGGCTCGGCTTTGCGCTGTTCGCGGCGCTGTGGTCGGCAAGCGGCGTGATGCACGGGTTCGCGACGGGCTGGATGTCGCTCGGCGCCATGCGCGGTCTGCTCGGCCTCTTCGAAGCGGCGGCGATTCCGTCGGGCATGAAGGCCGTGGCCGAATGGTTTCCGGACAAGGAAAAATCCGTGGCGGTGGGCTACTTCAACGCCGGCACCTCGCTTGGCGCGCTCATCGCGCCGCCGTTCGTGATCTTCCTCTCGCTGCGCCTCGGCTGGCAGTCGGCGTTCATGGTGACGGGCGCGCTCGGCTTCGTGTGGGCCGCGCTGTGGTACGCGCTCTACCGCTCGCCCGCGAAACACAGCCGCATTTCGGGCGACGAACTCGCCCTCATCAAGGACGGCCAGACCCAGGCGCCGCCCGCCAGCAAGCGCCCCGTGCGCGACATCCTGACTTCGCGCCGCTTCTGGGCCATCGCGCTGCCGCGCTTCTTCGCGGAACCGGCCTGGCAGACGTTCAGCTTCTGGATCCCGCTCTATCTCGCCACCGAACGGCACATGGACCTCAAGCAGATCGCCATCTTCGCGTGGCTGCCGTTCCTCGCCGCCGACCTTGGCGGCATACTGGGCGGATATCTGTCGCCGTTCCTGATGAAGCACTTCCGCATTCCGCTCGTGTGGTCGCGCGTAGCCGGCGTGGTGCTGGGTGCCTTCATGATGATCGGGCCGGCCTGCATCGGACTCGTCGCCTCGCCGTACACGGCCATCGCGCTGTTCTGCGTGGGCGGCTTCGCGCACCAGATGATTTCGGCGCTCGTGAACACGCTCTCCGCGGACGTGTTCGACCCCGACGAAGTGGCCACCGCCAGCGGCTTCGGCGGCATGGCGGCGTGGACGGGCGGCCTCGGCTTTTCGCTGGTGGTGGGTGCGCTGGCCGACCGCGTCGGGTTCGGTCCGCTGTTCGCCTGCCTCGGCGCATTCGACCTGATCGGCGCCACGCTGCTGATCCTGCTGATTCGCGGCCAGACACGGCAGGAACGCGCGCTGTCCGCGGCGTGAGCCGTATTCGCATCCCAACCGAGGAAATTTGATGACGTCGTTACTGCATCCGCCTGTCTTCGAACTTGCGCAACGAGAAGGCAACACGCTGCGTCTCGTGAGCGAGATGGGCGCGGTGATCGAGATTTTCGTGCTGGAAGAGGACATCGTCCGCGTACGGGTGTTGCCCGACGGCACCGTGCGCAGTCCGCGCACGTGGTCGATCGCGCCGGGTACGGACGACGTGCCGCTCGAAGGTCGCGAGCGTCTCGACCTCTCGGGTTTCGCATTGCCGCGCTTTTCGCTGCGCGAAGAGGCAGAGCAGATCGTCGTGGAAACCTCGCAGGTGCGTCTCGAGGTCGCGCTGCATGGCGGCTATTGCGCGTGGTCGCTGCGTCGCGAAAACGCCTGGCATTCGGTGATGCGGGATCGCGCAACCCAAGCCTACAACTTCGGCTGGTGGGACGATCGCGCGTATCACTACCTGCGCCGCGAAAAGGGCGAGATGTATCTGGGCCTCGGCGAACGCGCGGGCGACCTGGACCGCGCCGGGCAGCGCTACACCATGGTGAACGTGGACGCGATGGGCTACAGCGCGCGCACGACGGACCCGCTCTACAAGCACATTCCGTTCTACCTCACGTGGCGCCGCGAAGCGTCGCTGGGCTTCGGCCTCTTCTACGACATGCTCGCGGATTGCACCTTCGACATGGGCCGCGAGCTCGACAACTATCACGGCCACTACCGCTACTTCGTGGCCGAGCATGGCGACCTCGACTATTACTTCATTGCCTCGCCGGCTACGCCGCTTGCCGCCGTGCGCCGCTTCACGTGGCTCACGGGCCGCCCGGCGTTGATGCCGAAATGGGGTCTCGGCTACTCGGGCTCCACGATGACCTACACCGACGCGCCCGACGCACAACGGCGCATGGGCGAGTTCATCGAACGCTGCCGCGAGCACGACATCCTCTGCGATTCGTTTCATCTTTCTTCGGGCTACACATCGATTGGCGCGAAGCGCTACGTGTTCAACTGGAACCACGAGAAATTTCCCGACGTGGAAGGCTTCGTGCACGGCTACCTGGAACATGGCGTGAAGCTGTGCGCGAACATCAAGCCGTGCCTGCTGCAGGATCATCCCGAGTTCGGGCTGGCTCATGCCGAGGGGTTGCTGATCCGCTCCACCGACGGCAAGCCGGCATGGGTCCAATTCTGGGACGAAGTGGGCGCCTATCTCGACTTCACGAATCCGGCCACCCTCGCGTGGTGGCGCGAACACGTCACGAACGCCCTGCTGCGCTACGGCATCGCCGCTACGTGGAACGACAACAACGAGTTCGAGATCTGGTCGCCCGATGCCGTCGCGCACGGCTTCGGTTCGCCGTTCCCGGCACGCGAAGCGAAGGTGCTGCAAACCATGCTGATGATGCGCGCCTCGCGCGACGCGCAGCGCGCATGGGCGCCGCAACAGCGGCCGTTCCTCGTCTCGCGCTCGGGCGGCGTCGGCATGCATCGCTACGTGCAGACCTGGTCCGGCGACAACTACACGTCGTGGGAAACGCTGCGCTACAACCTGAAGATGGGGCTGGGCCTCGCGATGTCGGGCGTGTCGAACATCGGCCACGACATCGGCGGCTTCTCGGGCCCCGCGCCCGAACCGGAACTGTTCGTGCGCTGGGTACAGTTCGGCGCGCTCATGCCGCGCTTCTCGATTCACTCGTGGAACGACGACGGCACCGTCAACGAGCCGTGGATGTACCCCGAGACCACCGCGCACGTCGCCGCGCTGATCAAGCTGCGCTATCGCTTCATTCCTTACCTGTACCAACTGCTGTGGGACTCGACGCAGCATTACGAACCGGTGCTGCGGCCCGTATTCGCCGAATTCCCGAACGACGCGCGCTGTGCGACCGATGGCGACGACATGATGGTCGGCCCCGCGCTGCTGTTCGCGCCCGTGGTGGAAGCGGGCCAGACAGAGCGCACGGTGTGGCTGCCCGAGGGCGCACGCTGGGTGTCCTACTGGAGCGGCGAAACGTTCGAGGGCGGCCGGCACGTCACGCTGCCCGCGCCGTGGGACCAACCCGTAGTGCTCGTGCGCGAAGGCAGCGTGGTGCCGCTCAACGTGGCGGAACAGCATTTCGCAAAACCGAATGAACGACGCGCGTTCATCGTGGTCCCCTTCGAAGGCGTGGGCGCCACCACAGCTGAATGCATCGAGGACGACGGCGAGAGCGAAGCCTGGCGAGACGGCATGGTCGGCTTCTGGCAAGTGCGCGCCGAAGGCGACGCCGAAACGCTCGCGCTTTCGGTAGCGTGGACCGGACGCATGGAGCGGCCGGGTCATCTGCTGGGGCCGGTCGAAGTCTGGCTGCCGGCGTCGGAATCGAGGCGCATTGTCGCGAAGAACGGAACGCTCGTTTCGCAGCACGCCGAAGGAGGCTGGATGCGCGTGTTGATCGAAACAGGCGCATGACATGGCCCCGGGGGGCCGCTTGCGCCGGCCCTCACCGCCTGACTCAAAGGTTGACGCCGCTTTGCGGCGGCCCCTACAATCCGGCCCATCGCCGAACAGGAAGCCTCATCTTGGACAGTAGCTGTAGTCGACCCACAGCCCGTTCCGCCCGTTAATCCGCAAGCTTCGCGTCAGATTCTCTTCTGCCGCCGTCTTGCCCCAGGGCGGACGGCGTGCGTCGCCGTTATTTCTTTCCAGTCGCTGTTGCACGCGCGCCGTGCGACGTTCGTGCATGCGCTTGTCGCGCGTGTCGGGCGCTCGCGCGTGCGCGCCCGGCTTCCGGTCGGCCTTCGCATGCGTGTCATGCATGCCCTTCAATATGCGATAACGACCACAAGAAAACGATGACTCTCGAATTTGTCCTGCGGCTCGCCGCCGCCTTCGCCTGTGGTGTCGCCATCGGCCTCGAACGCCAGATGCGCCAGCGCACCGCGGGCCTGCGAACCATCACGCTCGTGGCAAGCGGGGCATGCCTGTTCGTTACGCTAGGCGTGCTCACCGGAAACGGTGTGGCGGGCGTCACGCAGATCGCGGCTTACGTCGTCTCGGGCGTCGGCTTCCTGGGCGGCGGCGTCATCATGCGAGACAAAGGATCCATCCAGGGCATCAATACGGCGGCGACGCTGTGGTGCTCCGCGGCCGTCGGCGTCTTGTGCGGATCGGGGCATTACCTGCCCGCATTTGCCGGCACGGGCGTCGTGCTGCTCACCAACACCGTGCTGCGAGACGTCAGCCGCATGATCAATGCGACGCCGGTCTCAGGCGCGGATCTCGTGCGGCTCTACGCGCTCACCATCGTGTGCCGCGAAGAGGACGAGATCCATATTCGCACCGCGATTTCGAACTCGATGTACGCGGCGCCGCTATCGTTTCAGAGCCTGACGAGCGAGGACGTGACGGACCAGGCCGGACGCATTCGCGTGACAGCGACGTTGAAGCTGCACCCGAAAGACCAGTCGAAGCTGGAACTCATGGCGAGCCGCCTCAGCATGGAAAAGAGCGTGTCCAGCGTCAGCTGGACGGCGGCGGAGGCGGAGCCGACCCCTGAATAGGGCGATGCTTCGCCAGCGTTAATCTACGGTGTCCGAATGACTGCGCTCGATACCATGCCTTTCAATTTCCTCACAGTGCGACGTGCCGGCCGGAAAAGAGTTTCAGATAATGTTAAATCGGGTCGCACCGTGTGGACGCGTTCTGTGCGTTCGTCTAAGCTCCCTTTCACCGTGAATTCGTCACGTCAACATGGAGCAATAACATGGAACACGGCATCATTGCCTGGCTCATCATCGGCGCAATCGCAGGCTGGCTGGCCGGCCTTCTGGTCAAAGGCGGCGGCTTCGGACTGATCGTCGATATCATCGTCGGCATTGTCGGCGCGTTCATTGGCGGATGGCTCGCGCGCGTTCTCGGCATTTCGATCGGCGGCGGATGGATCAGCTCGATTATTACGGCGCTTATCGGCGCCGTCATCCTGCTGTTCGTCATCCGGCTCTTCCGACGAGGCTAGAAGCCGATGAGCAAGGCCGGGCGCTGCAAGGCACCCGGCTTTTTTTTTGGACACTCTATTCAGGCGCGCCGCGCTTCGGCAGCCGGCACAGCACCGAAGCCATCGGGCAGCATCGAACCACTTCCCGCCAGCCGCAGATGCCACGCGAACGCCTGATTCAACTGGTGCGGCGTTTGCCCTCCTCCCCGTAACGCCTCCCGATAGTAGTCGAGCAACAGATCACGATAGAGCGGATGCGCACAGTTGCGGATGATCAGCTGCGCGCGCTCGCGCGGCGCGAGTCCACGCAGATCCGCGAGGCCCTGCTCCGTCACGATGATGTCGACGTCGTGTTCGTTGTGATCGCAGTGCGGCACCATCGGCACGATGCTCGAAATACGGCCGCCCTTCGCCACCGACTTCGTCGCGAAGATCGCGCACGACGCGTTGCGCGCGAAATCGCCGGAACCGCCAATGCCGTTCATCATGTGCGTGCCGCCCACGTGCGTGGAATTCACGTTGCCGTAGATGTCGCATTCGAGCGCGGTGTTGAGCGCGATGAGTCCGAGCCGGCGAATCACTTCGGGATGGTTGCTGACTTCCTGCGGACGCAGCACGAGCCGGTCGCGATATCGTTCGAGTTCGCCGAACACCTGCTTTTGCCGCGCGGCCGAAAGCGTGATGGACGCGCCGGACGCGAACGTGACCTTGCCTTCGTCGAGCAGATCGAAGGTGGAGTCCTGAAGGACTTCTGAATAGATCGTCAGCGCCTCGAACGGCGACGACACAAAGCCGGACAGCACCGCATTGGCAATCGTGCCGATGCCCGCCTGCAACGGCGGCAACGCGGCAGGCATGCGACCGCGTGCAACCTCGTGTTGCAGGAACTCGATGAGATGGCCCGCGATTTGCGCGGTTTCCTCGTCGGCGGGCAATACCGTGGATGAGCTGTCGGGCGTATTGGTCAGGACGATGGCCGCAATCTTGCTGGGCGGAATCTCGATCGCGGTCTGCCCCACGCGATCCTGCGGACGCACGATAGGCAGCGGATCGCGATGAGGCCGGTGCCCCGGAATCCAGATGTCGTGCAACCCTTCCAACGCGAGCGGCTGCGCGAGATTGATTTCGACAATGACGCGCTCGGCGAGAATGGCGAAGCTCGCCGAATTGCCCACCGAGGTGGTGGGCACGATGCCGCCGGTTTCCGTGATCGCGGCCGCTTCGATGATCGCGAGATCGAGCTTGCCGAGCTGATTGGCGCGCAGCATCTCCACCGTTTCGGAGAGATGCTGGTCGATGAACATGACTTCGCCGCGATTGATGGCCTGGCGCAACGTCGCATCCACCTGAAACGGCAAGCGGCGCGCGAGCACACCGGCCTCGGTCAGCACGCGGTCGACGTCGTGGCCCAGTGACGCGCCGGTCATCAGCGTGATGCGCAGCGGTTCGTTCGCTTCACGTGCGCGCTTCGCGAGCGCAATGGGAACGGCCTTCGCATCGCCGGCGCGCGTGAAGCCGCTTGCGCCCACGCGCATGCCGTCGTTCACGAGGCGGGCAGCCTCTTCGGCCGAAGTGATTTTTTCGCGCAGCGCGGCGCAGCGGATGCGATCGTCGTACATGAATCTTGTCTCCAGTGTCGCCCGGTCTTGCGGCTACCGCTTCCCGCGGTTCTTGATGCAGTGCCCTGGCTCGTTCGATGCGGCCGGGAACGCAGACCGGACCCTGTTCTTGAAGGATCGGCCAGGCCGTGGCGTGGCGTCATCTGGCGTCATGCGTGTGCGCGCGCCGCGGCCCGTCTTGCGCCATGCGATGCAACGCAGCGGTCGCATCATGGGCGTCGTGTTGCTTGTTTAGCTACCGAAGTAGATGTTGCAGAAGCTGACGGGACCCACGCACTCGTCGGCTTTCGAACGTTGCTTCGTGGACTCGCGTCCGGCCGATGCGGCGCCTTGCTGATGCGAGCCGGCAGCCTCGGCAACTTGGGGGGTCTTTTCGGGAGCGTTGTTGCCCGACGATTGCGCGTATGCGGCGCCGGCGAGCGTAGAACAGACGATGGTGCAAGTTACAGCGGCGATATTCAGCAATTTCATTGTGTTTCTCCAGTTCGTACGGTTACTGCGTGGCAGTGCGAACACTATAGGACCGGGTACTCAGGAGATTAAGAAGCGGGCCTGGAAGGCATATTTCCAGATGGCGGCAAGATTTGGCGGACGTGGTCATCGCGCGGCGGCTCTGGACCGGGCCGACCGCGACACGCGCGTGCGAAGCGTGCCGAGCGGCGCATCGCGATCGAGCAGGGCCGTGCGAATGAAGTGGAGGCAGCTCAACATGCGCTGCAGATCGTGACGCCGGTCCCGATCGTGTCGCAGACGATCCAGCACGTCCTGCGCCACCCACGTGGCCGCGCGAACGGCGAGCAATGCGCGCGCGATGCGGCGTTTGTCGGGTCGCGCAAAGAGACGTGCGATATCGCCTCGCAGGTCGTCGATGCTCGCGTTCCAGCGCGAGTCCATCTGGTTCACGTAAGCCGCGGCCGCGCACTCCTTGCGCAAATCGATGATGGCATGGCCGACTTCGAGCGTGACGAGCATCCATCGCAGTGCATCGCGATGTCTTCGCGAGCGCGGCGTGAGCAGCATGCGCAACTGAAACATCAAGTCATGCGTGCCCGACTGGAAGCGCCGGTTGAGGCCGGGCAGCACGCCATGACATGCGAATACGCCCTGCCTCCTCAGATCGCCGCACATGCGCTCGATGAGCCAGCCCATATCGGGCGGAAACACGACGGCAAATCCGACCGAGGCAACAAGCATGGACGCCACGATGGCCATGCCGTTGTTGATGAGCGACATAGGCGCGTAGGCGATGACGTTGTCGGGCCCAGCGAGCAGACAGAAAAAGACGGAAAAACCCACGCCGTAGCCTGCAATGTTCCGGCGGGTCATCAGGAAAGCACCTGCTGCGAACACCGGCGTAAGAGCCACGCATAGGAGCGGAAAGCCGTCGATGACCGGATACACGAAACTGGTGAAGACGTATCCCGCTACCGTGGCGAATAGCGCTCCCACGGCCATCTGAAATGCGAGCCGCGTCGCATTCGGCGCCGACGACGTCAGCGCGCACGTGAGCGCCGCGCCCGTGAGAGCGAGACTGCCGCTCGGCCAATCGGTTTCGATCCAGAACCATCCCACCGTGGCGATGACGACGGCCGTGCGCAGGAACATGAACGCGACGACATAGCCGTTCGTTTTGTTCATGTAAGGCGCGATGCCCGGCTCTCGGCTTATTACGTTGTCTTCGACGGCAAGCGATGCATAGGTGTTCGCATAGAGAATGAACTCGCTGACGAATCGATAGAGCAATTCGCCGGACGTGTCGAAGTCGGGCAACAACGAAGGCGCGTGTGCTTCGATGGCGACGCGTGTCGACCGCATGCGTTTCGGCAAAGACGTCTGGAACGTTGCGAGTGCCGTCGCCACGCGACTGGCATGCGCGCTGTCGCCCTCCCCGTCGCGCGGCGGCGTTGAAAGCAGGCTAGCAAGCTCGCGAAAATACGGCTCGACGCTTTCGATCACTTCTCCGCGCCAGTGCAGCCGCTTCAGCAACTGACGTAACGCATGCAATCGAGCGCACAGATCCATGAATTCGCTATTCAGCCGCGCAAGGTGCTGACTGCGCATGCGGATCGACGGATCTTCGAAGGCGGCGAATACGCGGGTGGCTTCGAAACCGACGATTGCATCGACGAGATCGGCGAAACGACGTTCGAAGGTACCGCGGGGTAGCCGGGTTGAAAGCACGCTTGAGGCAAGCGCAGTAAAATTCGCGTATCGCACATGTAGCGTACGCAGCAGCACCGTGCTCGTCTGCATTGGTACGATCAATGCACTAACTGCACTCGAGCACACGATGCCGACTGCCACTTCCGCTGCACGTCCGAGCGCCGCGAGATAAAGCGCATTTGGCTGCATCACCAGCGGAGTGCCGATCAGCGCGGCGGTGTAACCCGCAAGTACGAAGCCGTACCAACGAAAATGCCGATTCCTGACTGCTGCTGCCGTACAGGCCGCAACCCAGACAGTCAAACCCAATACATACCATTCCGGCTGCTGTACGAATACAGCCCCGAGCACGAGCGCCGCGATCGTGCCAACCGCAGTGCCTACGATCCGATAGAAGCTCTTCGCGAGCACCATGCCGGAAAGCGGCTGCATCAGCACGAACACGGTAGTCATCGCGATGCGAGGCTGCGGCAGATCGAGCAGCATCGCAATGCCCATTGCCGCAAGTACCGCCACGACAGTCTTGAAGAGGTGCAGCCAGACAAGGCCTGCGCCCGCTCCCCACTCGCGGCCCGCGCGCTTGATGGCGTGCAGCGTCGCTGCGCTATGCCGATGCAGAGACGACGTGCGCGACATCGCCTGCTGCCGGTTCATGAAATGCACGACATCCCGCTCCGGCTGTTCCAGGAAATGAAGCCGGCAACGGCAGATACACACCGGCTGGACGGCGCCGATTGTAGGAGTGCCCCGCGCACGAATTAACGGGACATGTAGAGAACGTCCGTTATGGAATGCACAACAATGCCGTCGTGCGCCGGGCGGACAATATCGCTTCTTTATTGATCAAGAAGGGTTGATGGATACGTTACAGAATATGCGGGTGTTCGTCCGCGTCGTTGAAGCCGGCAGCTTTACCGCCGCCGCGCAATCCCTGAACTCGACCACCGGCGCAATGTCGCGTGCAGTTTCCGAACTTGAGGCCCACCTGCGCGCCCGATTGCTCAATCGTTCGACAAGAAGACTCGCACTGACGACAGCAGGCGAGCGCTATCTGGAACGCTGCCAGCACATTCTTGCAGACGTCGGTAAGGCCGAAGAGGAAGCCAGCTGCGCACACGAACGTCCAACTGGCGCATTGCGCATGCACAGCTATGCCAGCATAGGTCAGCACTACGTGCTGCCTGCAATTTCACGCTACCGCGCGCTGCATCCCGAAGTGACGGTCGAACTCACGCTCTCGCAACGCATGCCCGATCTGTTCGAGGGCAGCGCAGACGTCGCGATCGTCACTGCTGCATCGTTGCCGAACTCGGACCTCGTCTCGCATGAACTGGGTTCTACGTGTAGCGTGCTTTGTGCATCGCCGGCCTATATCCGCTCAAGAGGCGTGCCGCATTCGCCGGCCGATCTTGCTCGCCATGAGTGTTTGATTCTCAAAACGCCTGCATTCCCTGCACACGAATGGGTCCTTGATGGGCCGGAAGGCAGTGAGCGAATGGAAGTCGACGGGCCTGTTCAGGTGAACATCGCCGAGTCGCTCGTGGTGGCCATCCGCGAAGGTATGGGTATCGGCATACTCCCTGTTTATGCTGCGATCAACGGGCTGCGCGACGGCACTCTGATGCGTGTGCTGCCGGAGCACACGTTGCAGAAGATGAACATCTACGCGCTGTATCCGTCGCGCAAGTTTGTCGATGCGAAAACGAAGACATGGGTGGAATTTCTCCGAACACATCTGCCCAAGGTTCTGGCGCGGGACAAAGCACTGCTCGACGAACTCTCACAGCAACAACTGGACGAAACAACCGCCCCGATATCCGCTTCGGTAGCGCAAGCACCTGAGCAGGCCTTGGCAATAAAGGAATGAAGTGTCGTGCACCGAAGCAATCATGCAATGCGATGCATGAGTTCGATGCACGGCATTTCATCGCGCGGCCAACGGAATTTCCCTGTTTCGCATTGAGGGTGACCCTAGCCCACAAAACTGTCCCAGTTGGAAGTGGAAAATTCCGGCATGACGCTGTCATCGAGACCAGGAGGTCATGCCGTGAAGAAGAGCAAGTTCACCGAAGAACAGATCGCCTATGCGTTGAAGCAGGCCGAGCTGGGCACGCCGGTCGCGGAGGTCTGCCGCAAGATGGGAATCAGCGACGCGACGTTTTACAACTGGCGGACGAAGTACGGTGGGCTGTCGCCGTCGGAGCTGCGCCGGCTGAAGCAACTTGAGGAAGAGAACGCGAAGCTCAAGCGGCTCGTGGCCGATCTGTCGCTGGACAAGGCCATGCTGCAGGACGTGCTGTCAAAAAAGCTCTGAAGCCTTCCCGGCGCCGTGAGCTTGTCACGGACTTGATGCAACGTTTCGGCGCAAGTCAGCGGCAGACCTGCGCGTTGTTGCAGCTATCCCGCACGGTCTACCGATACGAGTCAGTCGCGCGGGATCAAAGCGCACTGGAAATGCGCATCAAGGAGATCACGGAAGTGCGGGTGCATTACGGTGCGCCGCGCGTGTACGTGATGCTTCGCCGGGAAGGCTGGAGAGACAACCATAAGAGAGTAGAACGCGTGTATCGCGAACTGGGCCTTTCGTTGCGCCACAAGCGACCCCGGCGAAACAAATCGGCCCGGCGCCGCCAGCCAAAGCAGTCAGTGAGCGCAATCAACGAGATCTGGAGCATGGACTTCGTCGCCGATGCACTTTTTGATGGTCGACGCTTGCGCACGCTCACGATCGTGGACAACTACACGCGGGAATGCCTGGCGATCGAAGTCGATGGTTCATTGCGTGGCGAACACGTTGTCGCCGCGCTGGCTCGGCTTGCGCATCATCGTCCGCTTCCCCGCTATATCAAGGCAGATAATGGCAGCGAGTTCATTTCGAAGGCGCTCGACAAATGGGCGTACGAGAATGGCGTGGAGATTGACTTCTCGCGTCCTGGCAAGCCGACCGACAACGCAAAGAATGAATCCTTCAACGGACGCTTTCGGGAGGAATGCCTCAACGCGCATTGGTTCTTGTCGCTGGAGGACGCCAGACGCAAAATCGAGGTCTGGCGCGAGTACTATAACGAGGCGCGCCCTCACTCTGCGCTGCAGTGGATGACACCGGCGGAATTCGCCCGCCAGTGTACCGATCGGGCCGGTTCGGCCCGTTCTGAAGAGCCGGAATTTTCCAACTAAGACCGGGACGGAAATTGGGCCAGCCTCAAGGGTGGCAGGGCGGTGGAATATCTGCCCTGATTGTCTGCGAAAACACGGGCGACTGGAGTCAGTGAGGTTCGCCCTCGGAAGAGAGGCAAACATGAGGATGCGCTTTACCCGCATGCTTTTAGTGGGACGGTGAGCGAAGCCAGGAGTACATCAACGGAAAGCCCTGAGCTTCACGAATCAAGCGCAAGCAGTGCCGCCGACTCAAGGAAGGTCAATCCGTGCGCGCTGCGCCTGCTCTTTCCCGAGCAGAGTTCGAGCCGGAACACAGGATAACGACGAATACTCCTGAGCATTTCAGCAGCGGGTTTGAGCGCACTTTGCCAAGGGCTGATGGGGAATGCCGGGCCACCGCTCGGCGGCGGTGCTTTGCGTTGGATCGAGGGAGAGATTCGGGGGGCGAGACGGACAAATGGTGGGCGCGAAGACGAATAACCGTCGGCGCAAAGCCAAGACCCCGCCTTTTGAGGGGCGGGGTCTGTATCGGCAAGGGGAGCCTGACGATTACCTACTTTCACACGGGCAATCCGCACTATCATCGGCGTGGAGTCGTTTCACGGTCCTGTTCGGGATGGGAAGGGGTGGGACCGACTCGCTATGGTCATCAGGCATGACGGGTTGCTGCGTCGCTGGGGGCGTAGGTAGCCCGGCTGCGGCGCAGCCAATCGGGAAGCAGCGTGGTAATGGGGGTTGTGACTGGGCACAACGCGCAACTGTGGCGGTGTGTGTCTGAAACACACCGGTTATAGGATCAAGCCTTACGGGCAATTAGTACCGGTTAGCTTAACGCATTACTGCGCTTCCACACCCGGCCTATCAACGTCCTGGTCTTGAACGACCCTTCAAGGGGCTCGAAGCCCCGGGGAAGTCTCATCTTGAGGCGAGTTTCCCGCTTAGATGCTTTCAGCGGTTATCTCTTCCGAACATAGCTACCCGGCGATGCCACTGGCGTGACAACCGGTACACCAGAGGTTCGTCCACTCCGGTCCTCTCGTACTAGGAGCAGGCCCCCTCAAACTTCCAGCGCCCACGGCAGATAGGGACCAAACTGTCTCACGACGTTTTAAACCCAGCTCACGTACCTCTTTAAATGGCGAACAGCCATACCCTTGGGACCGGCTACAGCCCCAGGATGAGATGAGCCGACATCGAGGTGCCAAACACCGCCGTCGATATGAACTCTTGGGCGGTATCAGCCTGTTATCCCCAGAGTACCTTTTATCCGTTGAGCGATGGCCCTTCCATACAGAACCACCGGATCACTATGACCTGCTTTCGCACCTGCTCGACTTGTCGGTCTCGCAGTCAAGCACGCTTATGCCATTGCACTATCAGCACGATTTCCGACCGTACCTAGCGTACCTTCGTACTCCTCCGTTACGCTTTGGGAGGAGACCGCCCCAGTCAAACTGCCTGCCATGCACTGTCCCCGATCCGGATTCACGGACCTGGGTTAGAACCTCAAACAAGCCAGGGTGGTATTTCAAGGTCGGCTCCACGCAGACTGGCGTCCACGCTTCACAGCCTCCCACCTATCCTACACAGACCGGTTCAAAGTCCAATGCAAAGCTGCAGTAAAGGTTCATGGGGTCTTTCCGTCTAGCCGCGGGTAGATTGCATCATCACAAACACTTCAACTTCGCTGAGTCTCGGGAGGAGACAGTGTGGCCATCGTTACGCCATTCGTGCAGGTCGGAACTTACCCGACAAGGAATTTCGCTACCTTAGGACCGTTATAGTTACGGCCGCCGTTTACCGGGACTTCAATCAAGAGCTTGCACCCCATCATTTAATCTTCCGGCACCGGGCAGGCGTCACACCCTATACGTCCACTTTCGTGTTTGCAGAGTGCTGTGTTTTTATTAAACAGTCGCAGCCACCAGTTTATTGCAACCCCTTCACCCTTCCGGCGCAGGCCGGTCAAGCTACCAGGGCGTACCTTATCCCGAAGTTACGGTACCAGTTTGCCGAGTTCCTTCTCCCGAGTTCTCTCAAGCGCCTTAGAATACTCATCTCGCCCACCTGTGTCGGTTTGCGGTACGGTCAACGTGAAACTGAAGCTTAGAGGCTTTTCCTGGAACCCCTTCCAGTTGCTTCGCAGCCGAGGCCGCTCGCGCCACACCCTTGAATTGCGTGCCCGGATTTGCCAGGGCACCTTCTCCAATGCAGCGACCGGGACTTCCAACACCCGGACAACCTTCCGCGATCCGTCCCCCCATCGCATTTCACGCCGGTGCAGGAATCTTGACCTGCTTCCCATCAGCTACGCATTTCTGCCTCGCCTTAGGGGCCGACTCACCCTACGCCGATGAACGTTGCGTAGGAAACCTTGGGCTTACGGCGAGGGGGCCTTTCACCCCCTTTATCGCTACTCATGTCAGCATTCGCACTTCCGATACCTCCAGCACACCTTCCGGTGCACCTTCGCAGGCTTACGGAACGCTCTCCTACCATGCAGATAAATCTGCATCCGCAGCTTCGGTACATGGCTTAGCCCCGTTACATCTTCCGCGCAGGACGACTCGATCAGTGAGCTATTACGCTTTCTTTAAAGGGTGGCTGCTTCTAAGCCAACCTCCTGACTGTTTTAGCCTTCCCACTTCGTTTCCCACTTAGCCATGTTTGGGGACCTTAGCTGGCGGTCTGGGTTGTTTCCCTCTTGACACCGGACGTTAGCACCCGATGTCTGTCTCCCGTGATTGCACTCTTCGGTATTCGGAGTTTGCTATGGCGAGGTAATCCGCAATGGACCCCTCAACCATGACAGTGCTCTACCCCCGAAGGTGATACACGAGGCACTACCTAAATAGTTTTCGGAGAGAACCAGCTATTTCCAGGTTTGTTTAGCCTTTCACCCCTATCCACAGCTCATCCCCTGACTTTTCAACGTCAGTGGGTTCGGCCCTCCAGTACGTGTTACCGCACCTTCAGCCTGGCCATGGATAGATCACCTGGTTTCGGGTCTACACCCAGCGACTGGACGCCCTGTTCGGACTCGCTTTCGCTACGCCTGCCCTATACGGTTAAGCTCGCCACTGAATGTAAGTCGCTGACCCATTATACAAAAGGTACGCCGTCACCCCTTTCAGGGCTCCGACTGTTTGTATGCATGCGGTTTCAGGATCTGTTTCACTCCCCTCCCGGGGTTCTTTTCGCCTTTCCCTCACGGTACTGGTTCACTATCGGTCGATCACGAGTATTTAGCCTTGGAGGATGGTCCCCCCATCTTCAGACAGGATTTCACGTGTCCCGCCCTACTTGTCGTACACCCAGTTCTTCCACAATGCTTTCGCCTACGGGGCTATCACCCGCTATGGCCGCACTTTCCAGAGCGTTCAGCTAACACTGCAGATAAAGAGTACAGGCTGCTCCCATTTCGCTCGCCACTACTCTGGGAATCTCGGTTGATTTCTTTTCCTGCGGCTACTTAGATGTTTCAGTTCGCCGCGTTCGCCTCACATGGCCTATGTATTCAGCCACGGATACTCCAGAAGGAGTGGGTTTCCCCATTCGGACATCTCCGGATCAAAGCTTGTTTGCCAGCTCCCCGGAGCTTTTCGCAGGCTACCGCGTCCTTCATCGCCTGTGATCGCCAAGGCATCCACCACATGCACTTGTTCGCTTGACCCTATAACGGGTGAGTCTCGTCCCCAATGGAGACATGACCACAACCGCTACAGGTTGAGTTCTCGCGTTGTGCCGTATTCCAATGCCATCTTGCAATGGCCCTGAGATACTTCGATACAATCACAACCCTGACTGACCTACTCACGCCCATCTCACAAGGCGCTTTCGCATCAGTCAAATTACTGCTGCTTCCTGATTGTTAAAGAACGACAGCGGCATCAACTTCATGCCGTCTGGCTGGCAGTCGCCAGGGCGCAGTACCCGCCTTCATGCGGATGCTGCGCGCTGGGGACTGGTGGAGGCAGACGGGATCGAACCGACGACCCCCTGCTTGCAAAGCAGGTGCTCTCCCAGCTGAGCTATGCCCCCAAGCATAACCAATTCATACCCAGGTGATCCGCCCTCCCCCTTCGGGGGTGGGATGCCCGTAGGTGCTGAAGCACCAACGCGCATCGACATGGTGGGTCTGGTTGGATTCGAACCAACGACCCCCGCCTTATCAAGACGGTGCTCTAACCGACTGAGCTACAGACCCCTGAGTCTGTCATTCATACAGCCGACAAGTGTGAGCGCTCTGACTTTGGACGCGCTGCTCTGGAAAGGAGGTGATCCAGCCGCACCTTCCGATACGGCTACCTTGTTACGACTTCACCCCAGTCATGAATCCTGCCGTGGTGACCGTCCTCCTTGCGGTTAGACTAGCCACTTCTGGCAAAACCCACTCCCATGGTGTGACGGGCGGTGTGTACAAGACCCGGGAACGTATTCACCGCGGCATGCTGATCCGCGATTACTAGCGATTCCAGCTTCATGCAGTCGAGTTGCAGACTGCAATCCGGACTACGATCGGTTTTCTGGGATTGGCTCCACCTCGCGGCTTCGCAACCCTCTGTTCCGACCATTGTATGACGTGTGAAGCCCTACCCATAAGGGCCATGAGGACTTGACGTCATCCCCACCTTCCTCCGGTTTGTCACCGGCAGTCTCCCCGGAGTGCTCTTGCGTAGCAACTGGGGACAAGGGTTGCGCTCGTTGCGGGACTTAACCCAACATCTCACGACACGAGCTGACGACAGCCATGCAGCACCTGTGTTACGGCTCCCTTTCGGGCACCCCCGGCTCTCACCAGGGTTCCGTACATGTCAAGGGTAGGTAAGGTTTTTCGCGTTGCATCGAATTAATCCACATCATCCACCGCTTGTGCGGGTCCCCGTCAATTCCTTTGAGTTTTAATCTTGCGACCGTACTCCCCAGGCGGTCAACTTCACGCGTTAGCTACGTTACTAAGGAAATGAATCCCCAACAACCAGTTGACATCGTTTAGGGCGTGGACTACCAGGGTATCTAATCCTGTTTGCTCCCCACGCTTTCGTGCATGAGCGTCAGTATTGGCCCAGGGGGCTGCCTTCGCCATCGGTGTTCCTCCACATCTCTACGCATTTCACTGCTACACGTGGAATTCCACCCCCCTCTGCCATACTCCAGCGCTGCAGTCACCAATGCAGTTCCCAGGTTAAGCCCGGGGATTTCACATCGGTCTTACAGCACCGCCTGCGCACGCTTTACGCCCAGTAATTCCGATTAACGCTCGCACCCTACGTATTACCGCGGCTGCTGGCACGTAGTTAGCCGGTGCTTATTCTTCCGGTACCGTCATCCACCAGAGGTATTAGCCCCGATGATTTCTTTCCGGACAAAAGTGCTTTACAACCCGAAGGCCTTCTTCACACACGCGGCATTGCTGGATCAGGGTTGCCCCCATTGTCCAAAATTCCCCACTGCTGCCTCCCGTAGGAGTCTGGGCCGTGTCTCAGTCCCAGTGTGGCTGGTCGTCCTCTCAGACCAGCTACGGATCGTCGGCTTGGTAGGCCTTTACCCCACCAACTACCTAATCCGCCATCGGCCGCCCCTTGAGCGCGAGGCCCGAAGGTCCCCCGCTTTCCTCCTCAGAGCGTATGCGGTATTAATCCGGCTTTCGCCGGGCTATCCCCCACTCCAGGATACGTTCCGATGTATTACTCACCCGTTCGCCACTCGCCGCCAGGCCGAAGCCCGCGCTGCCGTCCGACTTGCATGTGTAAGGCATGCCGCCAGCGTTCAATCTGAGCCAGGATCAAACTCTTCAGTTCAAACCTGTTACTGTCTCTGTCCGTCTCCGGACAGGTCGCTCAACTCGGTACTGACAGGTCGTGAATCTCTTCACTACCTTCCTTACCGTGTGAGACTCTTGATACCTTTGCTTCCCGGCAACTTCACGTCACCGGGCGCGCCGCCATCAAGCGCCCACACTTATCGGCTGTAAGTTTTTAAAGATCGTCCGCCGCGCCACCAGGACACCTCACCCCGGTACCGCCTGCGTCGCTGCATCAGCAGCAGAGAAACGAGATTATGAAGACTTCCGGGTCAGCCGTCAACAGGTTTTTTACCGCTTCCACCCTGCCAGCCTCACCACCACCGCCCCGGAACGCCCCGCCACGCGGGCCTTCCCGTCTCTCCCCGCCCCGGCTCCCGGAGCGCGAAAGAGCGAGATTCTAGTCACCCCGCACACGCCTGGCAAGCAGTTTTTTTGGACTCTGGCCAACGCACCAAAAAAGCTCCGACAAAACAGCGCTCGTACCGCAAAGAAGCAACCGGGATCATCCAAAGCCCGTTGCGCAGAAAGCGCTCTCACGCCCGCTACGCCACCGCATCCCCGTGCCGGTCCATCACGCGTTGCACGATCTCAAGGAAGTGCTCGACATCCGGCGTGACCCGATCCTTCTCCTTCGCCAGATCATCCCAACGGCGCAGTCGCACTGCGTCCTGGGCGAACGGCTTGAGCAGAAACGCTTCCACACCCTCTTCGTCGAACACGCCGCCCTGTAGCTGCAGACTCCTTTTGGAATCGGCCGACAGCCGATCGAAGTACGTACGATCGCTCGCGCACAGGTACCGCTTCGCATCCACGTGCAGCCGAATCGGTTCCAGCACGCTGTCGGGCAGCACCGGCCGCAGGAACGGCAGCACGAAGTACTGATGCACGTCGTCGATGCCGCGCGCCGTCGGCGTTTCGCCCTGCTGGTTCAACAGATGCCCGAGGTCGTGCAGGAACGCCGCGGCGACGAGTTCCTCGCTCGCGCCTTCCTGTTCCGCCAGCGCACCGCTCTGCAGCGCATGCTCGAGCTGGCTCACCGGCTCGCCGCTATAGGCCATGCTCCCGTACTGCTCGAACAGCGTACGGACGTCGTCAACGTTCAATGCCACGTGTTCCTACTCCCAAGGTAACGAAAACGTCTTCAGATTCGTAAAGCTCTTCATCGCTTCCTGCACGCCTTCCTTGTATCCGAGCCCCGAGTCCTTGATGCCGCCGAACGGCGTGAGTTCGATGCGATACCCCGGCACCTCCCACACGTTCACGGTCCCCACGCGCAGCTCGTTGACGAAACGCACGATCGCGTCCTGCCGGTTCGTACACACACCCGCAGACAAGCCAAACGCCGTGCCATTGCTGAGCCGGATGGCGTCGTCGAGGGTGTCGAATGCAATGACGGGCGACACGGGGCCGAACGTCTCTTCGCGCACGAGCGTCATCGACGCCTCGACGCCATCGAGCACCGTCGGCGAATAAAGCGCGCCATCGCGTCGGTTGCCCACGAGCAGCCGCGCGCCTTGCGCCACGGCTTCATCGACGCGCGCCTCGAAGCACTTCGCCGCCGCCTCGTCGATCACCGTGCCCATCTGGCTGGATGAATCGAACGGATCGCCATACGTCCATGCACGTGTCTTCTCGACGACAAGCTCGGTGAATCGTTCGGCCACATCGCGCTGCACGAGCATTCGCTTCACCGCCGTGCAGCGCTGCCCAGAATTCTTGTACGAACCCTGCACGGCGAGCGTCGCTGCCCGTTCGAGGTCGGCGTCGGCGAGCACGATCAACGGGTCGTTGCCGCCCAGTTCCAGCACCGTGCGCCGATAGCCCGCCTTCGACGCGATGTATTTGCCGATCGCCACACCGCCCGTGAACGTCACGAGTTCCGCGAGCGGATGCGTGATCAGTTCGTCAGCAATCTCGCGCGGATCGCCGGTCAGCACCTGGAGCATCGGGTGAGGCAACCCCGCTTCGTAGAGTAGATCCGCGAACCACAGCGCCGAGAGCGGCACCTTCTCCGAAGGCTTCAACAGCACGCGATTGTTGGTCGCGACCGCGGGCGCCACCTTGTGCGCGACCTGGTTCATCGGATGGTTGAACGGCGTGATCGCAACGATGACGCCCGCGAGCGGCTCGCGCTGCGTGAACACGCGACGCTGCCTGCCGTGCGGAGTGAGGTCGCAGGAAAAGCTCTGGCCGTCGTCGCGCAATGCTTCGATGGACGCGAACTTCAACACGTCGGCCACGCGCCCCGTCTCGTAACGCGAGTCCTGTTTCGAGAGGCCCGATTCGAGCGATATCAGATCCGATGCTTGCTCGGCGCGCTCGCGCAGCAGCGCGCCGGCACGCTCGAGAATCTGCGAGCGCTCATAACGCGTGAGCTTCGCCTGATACGCGCCCGCGTAGTCGAACGCGGCACGCACATCGTCGACGCTTGCCAGCGGCACCGTGCCGACCCGCATTCCGCTGTACGGATCGAACACGTCCAGCGTGCGTTCGTGCGCGACGCGCTGGCCCGCGAGCCGCAGCGTTTCGGCACGGAACGCCGGATGATCGCGTCGTGCCTCGTTCGCTACCTTGTTCACGACGCCTCCACGTGGTTCAGCGCAAGGTCGAAGATGTCGAAGTTGCGCAGCCGCCGTCCGCCGTAGAGCCGTTCGACGCCCTCGATGCGCCGGTTGAACACGAGCGGCACGCTCTGCTCGGAAAGGCCGCCGTGCGAGCGCAGCGGCACGGTGAGGCCCGAGAGGTCGTGCGCTTCGCGCCGCGTGCCCAGCACGACGTCCCGCCGGCTGATAACAACAATGTCGCCGACGCGATCGCCCGGCAACTCGAAACGCTCGCATGCCGCAGCGTTGTCCAGCACAAGTTCGACGCCCTCCAGCGAACGCATGCGCGCCATCACCTCGGCCACATTGGCCTGCGCCGGCAAATACACCGTCGCAAACGACCCCAACGCTCCGTGATGCACCACATACGGATCGGTGATCGGCAAGATCACACGCGCTGCGCGCGCCCCGAGCCACGCATCGAGCACGTCCTGCAGATAGATCACATTCGGCTCACCGCTTTTCGCATCATGCTTCGCGTTCATGCCGTGATCCGCGGTCAGGCCGATGGTCCATCCCAGCGCATCGAGCGTCGCGAGATAGCCGTCCATCATCGCGTAGAACGCGTTCGCGCCCTCGCTGCCCGGCGCGCATTTGTGCTGCACGTAGTCGGTGGTCGAGAGATACATGAGATCGGCCTGCCTGCTCTGCGCGAGCCGCACGCCGGCCGCGAACACGAACTCGGAGAGTTCGGCGCTGTACACGTCGGGCACAGGCCGGCCCACGAATTCCAGTACGTTCGCGATGCCGTTTTCTTCCAGCGTGGCCGCGTCGGCCTTTTCTGCCGAGAAGCAGATGCCTTCGAGCTGCCAGCCGAGGAGACGCCGCAATTTGTCCTTCGCGGTCACGACAGCCACGCGCGCACCCGCACGGGCCGCCGTCGCGAGAATCGTTCCGGCGCGCAGATAGGCCGGGTCGTTCATCATCACCTCGGCACCCTTGCCGCCGTTCGCGTGCGGATCCCAGAAGTAATTGCCGCAGATGCCGTGCACCGACGGCGGCACGCCGCACACGATCGACAGGTTGTTGGGGTTCGTGAACGACGGAATCACGCAGTCGCCCTTCGCTGCCGTCCCCTCCCGCAGCATGCGGCCGATGAACGGCGCCACGCCGGCCGCGACCGCGGCTTCAAGATAGTCGTACTCGCAGCCGTCCACGCAGATCACCGCGACCGGCTTCGACGCCAGTTGCCCCACGCGGTAGACACGGCCGTTCACGGCGACGTCGCTCCCGATGCTGCGCTTCGATGTGTCCTGCACGTTCGTATGTCCTTGCACGCTGGTTTCGCCTGCCCGCGATTCACGTTACCCGCCACGCGCCATCGCCGGCCATTACATTCGCTCGATGCCACCCCGGCCCGCGACGCACGCGTTGTGCACCGTCCCTTCGCATGCTTCATGCGCCCGGCGCCGCCCGCCCTCCACGTGCGCGCGCATCAGCGCCGCCGCACGGTCGGCGTCGCGCGAGGCGAGCGCCGTCAAGATATCCCGATGTTCCGCGAGCGACCGTTCCATCGCGTCGGCCCGCGCCGCGAGCGCCGCGCGGCGAAAAAGGCTCAGTTCCCCCACGAGCCGCCGATACGTTTCATACAGCTTCGCGTTGCCCGCGCCCGCCACGATGGCGTCGTGAAACGTCACGTTGGCGCGCGCATAGGCATCGTGATCGTGCGCATCGAGCGCCTCGCGCATCGTTTCGACGCAACGGCGCAAGCACGCGACATGCATGGCATCGATACAGCCCGCCAGCCTCCGGCACGCCGCCTCTTCGAGCACCGCGCGCACGGCGTAAATCTCGTCGGCCTCGGCGAGCGATACGGTGCGCACGAACACGCCGCGATTCTTCTCGGTGCGCACAAGCCCCGCCTGTTCCAGCGCCCGGAAAGCCTCGCGCACCGGCCCGCGCGATACGCCGAGTCGCGCCGCCCAATCCGCTTCGTTGAGCTTCTCGCCGGGCGCGAGCGCCCTCTCCACGATGTGCCGCTCGATTTCGTCGCGCACGAGCGCCGTGAGCGAATGCCTGCGCACCACCTCGATAACGTCGACAGACTCGGGTTGCATATTTTCAGTCATTTCGACACATTTTGCCACCTTCGCGCGTGCGACCGAGGTGCGGCAGCCGCCTCCGCGGCGGTGGAGAAAAAAGAACCGCGAGCATCAATCCGTGCGGCGACGCGGTGCGCTCGCGGCGATCAGCAGCAACGCCGCCAGCGAGGCCAGCAGAAGAATCAGCGACAGCGCGGACGCCGGCAGGTAGTAGCCACGCTCCACCTGGCCCACCACGACGATCGGCACCGTCGCGAAGCCCGGCGGATAAACCGTGAGCGTCGCACCGAGTTCGCCGAGCGAAAGCGCGAAGCCGAGCGCGAGACTCGCGCGGATAGCCGGCACCAGCTGCGGCAGCACCACGCGGCGCAGCACCATCGAAGGCGGCGCACCCAGGCTGGCCGCCGCTTCCCTCAGCACCGTGAGTTCCGGCCGCAGCGCGGCAGCCGCGCAGCGATAACAGAACGGCAGCACCAGCGCGAGCTGCACAAGCACGACGATCGCCGCGGAACTCGACAGATCGACCGGCGCCTTGTGATACGCAATCAGCACCGCGAGACCGAGCACGACGCTCGGCACGCCGTTGGGCATCATCGCCACGGTGTCGAGCACGGCGCCGAGGCCGCGCCGGTCGCGGCCTTCGAGCGCCAGCGCAAGCCACAGCCCGAGCGCCGTGCCCAGCACCGAGACGCCGAAGCCGATCTCGAGGCTCGTCGTCAACGCGTCGAAGTCGCTCGACGAGAGGCGCTCGAACCAGCGCGTGCTGAAGCCGTCGGGGAAGATCGTGCCGGACCAGTGCGAGGCGACGCTCGAGAGCGCCACCACGATCACGGGCAGCACGAAGAGCCAGAAGCACAGCAGTGCGGCAAGCGCGAGCAGCGCGCCGCCCGCGATGCGCGCCGGCAGGCTGCGCTGCACGGCGCATGCGCGACGATGCAGCGGCGGCAGCACGGCCGGCTCCGCGGCGGCCGGCGCCGGCGCCGGCGCCGGCAAAGCGGAATCCATGCGGCTCATGCGTTCACTTTCCATCGCCCGCTCCTTCCGCCCTGCGTCGATTCACGCGCCGGTACAGCGCATAGAGCGAGAGCGACATCGCGAGCATCACGACCGCGCCCGCCGCGGCCATCGGCAGGTCGAGGTCCACGGTCGCGGAGCTGTAGATGGCGACCGGCAGCGTCACGAGATGCGCGCTGCCCAGCACGAGCAGAATGCCGAACTCGTTGAGCGTGAGCAGGAAGCAAAGAATGGTGCCCGCCGCGATGCCGGGCCACGCGAGCGGCAGCACCACGCGCGCGGCCACCATCCAGCCGCTCGCGCCGAGGCTGCGCGCCGCCTCGACGAGCCGCATGTCGAGCAGCGCGAACGACGCCAGCGTCGGACGCACCACGAACGGCGAATAGAACACGACCTCGGCCAGAATCACGCCGCCGATGCCGAAGAGGAAATCGAACGACGCGGAATCCAGATGCAGCAGCTTTTGCAGCGCGATGCTCACGGAGCCCTGCGAGCCGTACAGGAAGATCAGCGTGAAGGCGACGAGAAACGATGGGAACGCGACGAACAGTTCGAGGAAGCGCGTGACGAGCCGCGCGCCCGGGAACGGCTTGAAGAACAGGATGGCCGCGAGCGCCACGCCCAGCACCGACGCGATGCTCGCGCTCGCGAACAGCACCCACAGCGTCGTGCCGATCACGCCGCGCGATTCCGGGTTCTGGAAGAACGCGGCATAGGCGTGCAGGCTCAGACCGTGCGGCCCCGTGAGGCTCAGCAGCACGAGCCGCACGAGCGGATAGATCACGAGCGGTCCCAGCACGATCACGGCGAGCAACAGCAGATGCCCTTGCGCAAGCCGCTCGCGACGCCGCACCGCCGCGGCATGCGAAGCCGCCATCGCGGCCCGGCGGGCGCCGGCCGCGTCGGCTGCCGGCGCTTCAGGACGGATCTCAGGGTTGAACAAGGACGACATCGTCTGCCTCGTAACGCAGTGACACGCGTGCGCCGCGCTCCGGCGCCATCCCTACGCCGCGCTGGGCCGTGACGAGCACCGGTTCGGCCGGCCACGCGTCGAGCGTGACCGAAACCGAAAGCACCGGCCCATACCATTCGACGGACGCAATCGTGCCGTGCAACGGCCCTTCGCCGAGCGGCACGATGCGCAGGCTTTCGGGACGCAGGCACGCAAGACGGTCGCGTTCGACGTGACGCGGGTCGCCCAGCGGAAAAGCCACGTGCGGCGGCAGCAGATTAGCCGGCCCCAGGTAGCGCGCCACGTAGGCGTCGTTGGGCGTGTCGTACAGCGCCTGCGGCGTGCCGAGCTGTGCGATGCGGCCATCGCGCATCAGCAGCGTGCGGTCGGACAGCACGAGCGCATCGTCCTGGTCGTGCGTCACGCAGACGATCGTGAGATTCGGCAGCCGCTCGTGCAGCGCCTTGAGTTCGGAGCGCACGGAGGCGCGCAGGTTCGCGTCGAGCGCTGACAGCGGCTCGTCGAGCAGCAGCACGTCGGGCTCGATCACGAGCGCGCGCGCAAGCGCCACGCGCTGCTGCATGCCGCCCGAAAGCTGCGCGGGCATCACGTGGCCCGCATCGCCGAGTTGCACGAGCTTGAGCGCATCGGCCACGCGCCGCGCGATTTCCTTCGATGCAATGCGCCGCGCCCGCAAGCCGAACGCGACATTTTCGAACACCGAGAGATGCGGAAACAGCGCGTAGCTCTGGAACAGCAGTCCCAGATTGCGGCGATGCGGCGGCACGTGAGTCAGGTCGCGACCCGCAACCGTGAGCGTGCCCGTCAGGCCGTCCGCTTCGATGAAACCCGCGATGAAGCGCAGCAACGTCGTCTTGCCGCAGCCGCTGCGGCCCAGCACCGTGAGCAGTTCGCCGCGCGCGATGGTGAGCGAGAGATCGTCCAGCACCGTGCGCGAGCCGAAGCGCACCGTGAGGTGCTCGATCTCCACACCCGCCGCGCCCCCGGCAGCCCAGGCCGCGGGTATATCGAGGCCCGCCGCGCCCGCCAACGACGACGCGGCCACAGCCGCCGTAGCGGCGCGCGTCGCTGCGCCCTGCGCCGTACTCTCAGTTGTCACCGGCTACCTCCTCCAGACGTCGAGCCTGTACGCGGCGAACGCGACAGGCCCGGGATTCAGAACATGGCAGCAGCGCTGCGGCGCAAGTGGGCTTGAAGTTCACGCGAAGCTCACCCGAACTTCGCACAAGGCTCACACGAAACCCCGTGCGAAACCGCACATGAAACTCGCCTGAAACGCCACCTGCCCGTGCGCCGCACCGCCCTTACTGCTTCGGTTTCACGACTTCCGTCTGCTTGCCCGAGCTGCCGATCACGTCGTTCTTCCAGCGCGTGGTCCAGTCGGCCTTCTTCGTCATCACCTGGTTCCAGTCCACGGGAATCAGCTTCACGCCCGCAATCGCCTGCTTCACGGTTTCGCCGTTCTTGCCCGAGAGCGGCACGTCGGTGCGCGCCGGAATGCCGAACACGTCGGGCACCTTCTCCTGCACGTCCTTCGACATCAGATAGTCGATCAGCTTCTTGCCGCCCGCCTGGTTCGGACCATTCTTGATGAGGCCGATCGCGTACGGCAGCTGGAACGTGGTGGGCTGGCCGTTCGACTCCGCGGCAAGGAACACCGGCTTCAGCGAGAGGCCGCCGTTCGCGGCGTCGTCCAGATCCATCTGCAGGTCGCCGTTGGCCACCGCGATCTCGTTACGCGAGAGCAGCACGTCGAGGTAGCCCGTGCCCTTGGTGTGGAACTTCGCGCTTTGTTCGAGCTTCTTCAGGTAGTCGAATGCCTTGTCCTCGCCCATCAGCGACGTGGTGAGAATGATCACCGCCATGCCGTCGCCCGCCGTGGCCGGGTTCGAGTACGCGACCTTGCCGCTGTAGTCCGGGTGCAGCAGATCGGCGAACGTCTTCGGCTGGGTCTTCACGACTTCCGGATTGATCGCGAACGAGAAGTAGTTGTTGACGAACGTGGCCCACGCGCCGTCCGACGCCTTCGCGATGGCCGGCACGTTCTTGTAGTTCACGCTCTGATAGTTCTGCAGCAGGCCGCCCTGCGCCGCCTGCTGGATGAACGGCGGCAGCGTGACGATCACGTCGGCCTTCGGCGCATCCTTTTCGATGGTCGCGCGGTTCACCACTTCGCCGCTACCGGCCGTCACGATGTTCACCTTCACGCCTTCCTTCTTCTCGAAGGCCGGCAGTACGTCGCGGTAGAGATTTTCGAGCCCGTCGGCCGTGTACAGCACGACTGCGTCGGCTGCGTGGGCCGGCATCACGGCGCCTTCCATCAAGGCCGCAGCCGCGAGCAGCGGCACCAGCTTGCGGACGGCGCTTGCGAGAAGGGAATGCTTCATTGTCATGTCGCTCTCCGAAGGCATAAAGATGAGACGGGACGCCCGGCATGCGGACTAACCCGGTAGCAGGTGTGATTGGGACGACGGCGCCGGCCTTCCGGTTGTGGCATGAATTGCAGATTGCAGACAATCCATGCGTCACGCGCCCCGGCGCGGTCGCTTGCGCGGCTCGCGGCGGGTGCCGCCAAAGCCCTTTGGAGCCCTTTAAAGCCCCGTCTTGCAGGGCACGGCAAGAATCACAGCGTTTCGTGACAGCGCCATGACGATTGGATCAATTTCCAGAAAATGACACAATTCGCCAATAAAGTGCATATCATCGAGACACTGCGGCTGCCCGTTCGTGTCCCCTGCGGCCTGCGTTCCTCGCTGCCCTCATCCATTCGCCGGAGGCCATGTTGATTCTCGGAAACGATCCCGTCCTGCTCACGCCCGGTCCGCTCACCACGTCGCCCGCGACGCGCGAGGCGATGCTGCGCGACTGGGGCTCCTGGGACGCGGCCTTCAACCGCATCACGCAAAGCGTCTGCGCCGATCTCGTGCAGATCGTACATGGCGAAAATGACTACGTCTGCGTGCCGCTGCAGGGCAGCGGCACCTTCTCCGTGGAAGCCGCCATCGGCACGCTCGTGCCGCGCAACGGCTGCGTGCTGGTGCCCGACAACGGCGCCTACTGCGCGCGCATCGTGCGCATTCTGGAGCGCATGGGCATTGCTCACGTGGCGCTGCCGCTCGGCGAAGACGAACCCGCGACGGCCGCCGCCGTGGAAGACGCGCTGAATCGCGACTCGCGCATCACGCACGTCGCGCTCGTGCATCTGGAAACGAGCGCGGGCCTGCTCAATCCGCTCGATGCCATCGCCGCCGTGTGCAAGCGGCACGGCAAGCGGCTGATCGTGGACGCGATGAGTTCGTTCGGCGCGCTGCCCATCGATCTGCGCGACGGCGGCATCGACGCCGTGATCTCGGCGAGCGGCAAATGTCTGGAGGGCGTGCCCGGCATGGGCTTCGTGATCGTGCGGCGCACGCTGCTGGAGGAATGCGCGGGACGCTCGCCGTCGCTCGCGCTGGATCTGCACGACCAGTACGTCTACCTGCGGAAGACCGCGCAGTGGCGCTTCACGCCGCCCACGCACGTGGTCGCGGCGTTGCGCCATGCGCTCGACCGCTTCGCGGCCGAAGGCGGCCAGCCCGCTCGCGGCGCGCGCTACACGCGCAACTGCGCGGTGCTGATAGAAGGCATGAGGGACCTGGGCTTCGAGCCGTTTCTACGGCCCGACGTGCAGGCGCCCGTGATCGTGACGTTCCACGCGCCGCGCGACCCGGCATGGCGTTTCGCGGATTTCTACGCCGCCGTGCGCGAAGCGGGCTACATCCTCTACCCCGGCAAGCTCACCCAGGTGGAGACGTTTCGCGTGGGCTGCATCGGCGCCATCGACGCCAACGAGATGCACAACGCCGTCGCCGCGATCGGCCGTACGGTGGCGGCGCTCGGGCTGCACGTCAGGTAATCACGCCACCACGATTTCCGGGCCGCGCGCCGTGATCGCCTTCGCGATGGCGCGCTCCGGCGCGAGTTCGGTCACGACGTAACGCACGGTTTCGAAGCCGTTGATGCGCACGGGCGTGATGCGTCCGAACTTCGAATGGTCGGCCACCACGATGGCCGTGCCGGCCGCGCCCAGCATGCGGCTGCGCACC
The DNA here is from genome assembly GCF_034424375.1 of Paraburkholderia kururiensis. Classification (NCBI taxonomy): domain Bacteria; kingdom Pseudomonadati; phylum Pseudomonadota; class Betaproteobacteria; order Burkholderiales; family Burkholderiaceae; genus Paraburkholderia; species Paraburkholderia kururiensis. The sequence continues at coordinate 6,320,971 of NZ_CP139965.1, forward strand.
TCGGCCACCATCCGCGAATAGTCGGTCAGGTAGCCTTCGGCCGTGATGCCGCCCGCGCCCACGAACGCGAAATCGGCGTGGTACTGCGCGAGCTGCTGCACGGTGTCGAGCCCGAAGGTGGCGTCTTCGCTGTCCGAAAGTTCGCCGCCGAGGAGCGTCACGTGATTGTCGTTGCGGCGGCCCAGCAGCAGCGCGATGCGCCAGTCGTTCGTATAGACGGTGAGCCGGTGGTGCGCCGTGAGCGCGCGCGCCACCGCATGCGTGGTGCTGCCCGAATCGATGATGACGGACACGCCGTCGGGCACCAGTTGCGCCGCGCGTTCACCGATGGCGCGCTTCGCGCTGGCATTCGCGGCTTCGCGCACGTCGAGGTCGGGCTCGCGACGCTCGTTGGAGAGTGCGCCGCCATGCGTCGTCACGATCAGGCCGCGGCCCGCCAAGGTATTGAGATCGCGCCGGATGGTCTCGCGCGAGACGTTCAGTTCGCGTACCAGTTCGGCCACCGAGAGTGCGCCGTGCTTCGCGACCTGCGTAAGGATGTATTGATGACGTTGTTCTGCAAGCATCGCGTTGTCCGGGCCCCGGGGCAGCAGCGGTAAGGTTGAGCCGCCGTATTGTATTACGTGAAACCGGGCGACAGAATGCGTGCGCCGGCATGAACCACCCCATGCGAGCGGCCTGCGCCAAGGCGTCCAGCCTGCTGGAACGCAGCCCTCGCGACGCTCGTGGTCAGGCCCGTGGTGGCGGCCGGGGTGACGCTCGGGTTACGCCCGGGTTACGCCCTTGTATGCGGCCCTGAGCGCAAACCCCTATGCCCCGCGCCCCGGCGTTCCCTGTTACCCTCAACGCTCCGATTGCGTGTCGAAGACCCGGACCCGCGCCGCCTTGCAGGCGGCACCGTCGACCTTCGGCTGCCTTCATGCATTCCGTGCGTTCCATGCGTTCACTGTTCCGTCGCTTCCTGCTCGTCCTCTGTGCCTTGCGTTATGGCGCCCGCCTGCTCTGGCGCGCGGCGCCCGAGCATCACAAGCTCCACTGGTTCGTCACGCTGCTCTCGGGCATGCACGAGGCCGGCAGCGCGCCGCCGGGACTCGCCGCCGCGCTGCCGCGTCTCGCGCCGGTCGCCGGTGCCTTCGCGCAGGCCCTCGCCGCGCATCCCGAACTGGCGCAAAGCACGCTGCACGACGCGCTCGACGCCGTCGCGCATCTCGAAGAGCCCCTTCCCCCGGCCGCCGCCGAGGCCGCGCTGCACACCGCCTTCGGCCGCCCGCTCGCCGACCTCTTCACCTCGATCGATCTCACGCCCGTGCACACGGGCTTCTGCGAGCAGACTCACATCGCGCAGCTCGCGGTGCCGGTCAACGGTCATCGCACTGTGGCGATCAAGCTGTTGCGCGCGCACGAAGTCGAGCAGGTGGGCGACGAAGCCGCGCTGCTGCGCGGCGCCGCGCACTGGATGGAACGCTTCTTCCCCGCCGCGCGCAGGCTCGACGCGCAGGCACTCGCGGACGCGTTCACGCAGGACATCCAGCGCCGCTTCGATCTGCGCGAGCAGGCCGCAAGCCTCAGCCAGACCGGCCGGCAGTTCGAAGGCGACACGCGCCTCGTGGTGCCCGACGTGATCTGGGAACTGTGCACGGCGCGCACGCTCGTCGTGCAGCACGTCGAAGCGGTGCCGGCTCTCGACATCGCGACGCTGCACGCACACCACGTGAACGTGGCCGAAGTGGCCGTGCATCTGATCGAGGTCGTGACGCAGCAGGCGTTCGAACACGGCTTCTTCCACGCGGCGCTCGACGCCCGACGCGTGCGCGTAAGCGTCGAGCCCGAGAGCCGCGGGCGACTCGTGCTGGCCGAGTTCGCGGTGATGTCGAGCCTTTCGTCGCCGGAGCGCGACTTCTTCGTTCACGGCGCCACCGCGCTCTTCGAACAGGATTACGGACGGCTTGCGCAGATCCACCAGGCCGCCGGCCACGTGCCCGCGGCCACGCGCACGGAGCAGCTCGAAGCCGAATTGCGCACGCGCAGCGAGGCCCATTTCGCAGCGGCTCCCGAAGACCGTTCAGCGGGCGCGGCGTTCCACCATCTGCTGCACGCGGTCCAGCCGTTCGACGGCGCCGTGCCCGCGCGGCTCGTCACGGCGCAGCGGGCCTTCAGCCAGGCCGAAACGCTTGCGCGCACCCTTCATCCCGAGATCGACTCATGGAACGTTGCGCGCGGCGTGCTGGCCGATATCGCGCGGCGCGACCTGGGGCATCGCGGCTGGATCACGCGGCTCTCGCGCGAACTGCCGCACCTCGCGCACATGGTGCCGCGCATGCCGCAACTGCTCGTGCGCTATCTGGAGCACGAGCATCGCGCGGATCGCCATGACGCACGGCTGCGGCTGGCCGCGGAAATCCGCCGCGAGCATCGGCGCACGCGTGCGCTGCTGTGGGCGTGCGCGCTCTGCGGCGGTGTGCTGGGCGCCAGCGCGATCGTGCTGACGGTGGTTCGCTGAACGGAAGCGGCGCGATGCCACGAGGAAGACGCAGCGCTAGATCACCTTCCCCGGATTCAGAATGCCGTTCGGGTCGAGCGCGCGCTTGATCGCGACCATCGCGGCCAGCTCTTCGGACGAGCGCGACACCGCCAGGAACTCGCGCTTGAGCAGCCCGATGCCGTGCTCGGCGGACACCGAGCCGCCGTACGGCGCCAGCATCGCGTAGACAAACGCATAGACGTCGTGATGCGAGACGCCGGGCACCGAGTGACCGTCGACGGTCACGTGCAGATTCGAGTCGCCGATGTGCCCGAAGAAGTACGAGCGATTGCCCGGCCAGCGACGGTCCAGCTCCGCGCGGCAATGATCGACGAAGTGCCCGATGTCGCCGATGGGCAGGCTCACGTCGAAATTGATGGGATCGAGCCGCGCGGGAAACTCCGCCGTGCATTCGCGGATGGCCCAGAGCGCACGCGCATCGGCCACCGTCTGTGCGATCACGGCATCGCGGACGGCGCCGTCTTCCAGCGCCTCGCCCAGCAGCGTCGCGAACCGTTCGCCGTCGTCGGCGGCATCGAAGCTCGTGTGCTCCACGAGCGCATAGAGCGGGTGCGCCGTGGCGAACGGCGAACGTCCGCCCGCCGTGAGCGCGACGCCGAAGTCGAAGAAGTCCGGCCACATGATTTCGAACGCGCCGATGTCGTTGCCCACCCGCGCCGACAGCCGCCGCAGCAGACTCACCACGGCGTCGTAGCTTTCGAGCGCGACAAGGGCCGTATGCCGAGCGGCACGTCGCGGTTGCAGGCGCAGCACGGCGCGCGTGATGATGCCGAGCGTGCCTTCGGAGCCGATGAAAAGCTGCTTCAGGTCGTAGCCGGTGTTGTTCTTCACCATCTTGTTCATCGAACTCAGCACGGCGCCGCTCGCGAGCACTACCTCGAGCCCGAGCACCTGCTCGCGGGCCGTGCCCGACTGGATCACGCGATTGCCGCCCGCATTCGTCGCGAGATTGCCGCCGATCTGGCACGAGCCGCGTGCGCCGAGATCGAGCGCAAGCTCGAAGCCCGCTGCTTCGGCCGCTTCCTGGGCCGCCTGCAGCGTGGTGCCCGCGCGCACGGTGAGCGTGGCCGCGGCGCGGTCGATCTCTTCCACGCCCGCGAGACGGTCGAGCGCCATCGCGATGTCGGTTGCGCGCGCCACGGCGCCTGCCGCGAGTCCTGTCATGCCGCCTTGCGGCACCACGGGCTGATGCGCCTCGTTGCAGATGGCGAGCGCCCGGGACACGTCTTCGGTCGTGCGCGGCAGCAGCAGCGCCGCGGGCCGCGCCGGCGCGTGATGCGTCCAGTCCGTCATGGACCGCTCGCCGATCGCGTCGCCGGTGCGCACCGCGTCGCTGCCCAGCGCCTCGCGCAGCGCGGCGATGGTCGATAGAAGCGAAGCGGCCGCGCTCGAATCCGTCATGCTGTTTTCTCCTGCTGTCCTGGTTGTTCCTGCTGCTGGGCCGCGAGCTTCTTGCGATAGCCCATCGAATCGTTGATGCGCCCAAGGATGTAGTCACCCGCCGCGACGGGCGGATAGCGCACGTCCGCAGCCGCGGTGCCCAGATCGCGCGGGTCCACCGTCGCACTGTACGTGGGGTCGTAGAACGTGGCGATCGAATAGCGCTCGCGGCCCGATGCATTGATCACGCGGTGCAGCGTGGAGCGGAAGCGGTCGTTGGTCCAGCGCGCGAGCAGATCGCCCACGTTCACGACGAAGCTGCCCGGCATGGGCGGCGCATCGACCCAGGTTTCGTTCGCGATCTCGCGCACCTGAAGCCCGCCCACCTGGTCTTGCCACAAGAGCGTGATGCAGCCGTAGTCCGTGTGCGGCGCGACGCCGAACTGGTCTTCGTCGGACTGCGGCGGCTGCGGCGGGTAATAAACCATCTGCGTGCGCTGCATCCGCTTCGTATAGCGCGAGGCGAAGAAGTGCTCGTCGATGCCGAGCCCCACGGCCACCGCGCGCAACAGATCTGCGCCGCACTGCGCGACGGCTTCGTAGTAGCCGTACAGCACCGGTTGCAGCGACGGCATGAAGTCCGGCCAGTTGTTCGGCCCGCGCAAGGCCTGACCCGCGAGCACGTCGGGATCGTCTTCGGGCAACTCCAGGCCGATGCTGAAGAACTCCTTGTAGTCGGGGCGCGTGGCCTGGTACATCGTGGCGTCGCCGAGCGAATTGAAGCCGCGGTGCCGCTTGTTGACCGCCGCGCGCCGCTTCGTCTCCACCGGAAACGCGAAGAACGTGTGGGCCGCTTCCTCGGCCGCGTCGATCACGTGCTGCGGCACGCCGTGATTCACGATGTAGAAGAAGCCGATCGTCGTGCACGCGTCGTAAATCTCGCGGCCGGCGCGCGCGAGAGCGGCAGCGTCGCCCGCGCGCACGCCGGCAAAGTCGATTACGGGGATGGTGGCAACGGACGGCATCGGCGGGCTCCTCGAATGAGCGTCTCGGGTACGGAGGTGCGGGTATCGAAGCGGTATATACCGCCAAAACGCCGGCCGCAAGCCGCATCGCAATGCGTGTTTTCACGGAGCCTAGCGCGTTCGTCGTACAGCGCACGCAAAGCCGCGCGTGGCCGTTTATCCACGCGGATTTTTTATTTTTTTGCGGCAAACCCGCGGTATATACTGCCCCGCACACTCGCGCCGTTTCGCATCCCCGCGCGACTTTCGCTTTGCCACCCGGAGAGAGACCCATGAAGATCGCTGCAGGCTGGAAGCGTGGTTTGCTGATGCTCGCGTTGTGTTCCGCGAGCCTCGCGGCCTACGCCGAAGATCAGCTCACGAAGGTGAAGAAGGCCGGCGAACTCGTTGTCGGCACCGAGATGCAGTTCGCGCCGTTCGACTTCCTCGAAAACGGCCAGCAGGCGGGCTTCAACAAGGACCTGTTCGCGGAAGTGGGCAAGGAACTCGGCGTGAAGGTGCGTTTCATCGACCTGCCGTGGCCGAGCGTGCTGCCGGGCCTCGAAGCGGGCAAGTTCGACATGGTGGGCGGTCCGCTCACGGTCACGAAGGCGCGCATGGAGCGCTACACGTACACGCTGCCCATCGCCGACGCCACCGACGCGCTGCTCAAGCGCGCCAACGACACCAGCATCAAGCAGTCGTCCGACATCGCGGGCAAGACCGTGGGCGCGGGCAAGGGGTCGGCGCAGCTCGATCAGTTGAAGAGCTATGTCGCCACGTTGCCGAAGGCACCCGAGATTCGCGAATACGTCGACAACAATCAGGCCTATGCTGACCTCGCTGCCGGGCGCATCGTGGCCGTGGCGAACTCGATGACCAACATCGCGTACGTCGCCAAGCAGCGGCCCGAAACCTTCGCGGTAGTGCAGCCGCCGTTCGGCGCGAAGGTCTACTTCGCCTACTGCATGCGCAAGGACGCCGACAGCAAGCCGCTCGCCGACGCCTTCAACGCGGCGCTCGTCAAGATGAACAAGGACGGCCGCCTCGCGGCATTGCAGAAGAAGTGGTTCGGCGTCGCGATGGACGTACCGTCCACCCTGCCCACGCCGAACTACTGACATGTTCAGCCTGAGCGCGTTCGTGCAGGGGCTGCCGCTGCTGTTGCACGCGGCGGTGGCCACCGTCTCGATTTCGCTCGTAGGGCTCGTCATCGGCTTCTTCGTCGCCGTGGGCGTGTGCGCGGCGCGGCTTTCGTCGCATCGCGCGGCGCGCCTCTTTGCCGGCGCCTACGTGTTCTTCTTTCGCGGCGTGCCGATGCTCGTGCAACTGCTGCTCGTCTACTACCTGCTGCCGTTCGCGGGCATCAACGTGCCGCCGCTCGTGGCCGCCATCAGCGCCGTGTCGCTGTGCTCGGCCGCGTACATTTCCGAGATTCTGCGCGGCGGGTTCCTCAGCATTCCGCCCGGGCAGATCGAGGCCGCGCGGCTGCTCGGACTCAATTCCTTCGATACGCTGCGCCGCATCCTCGTGCCGCAGGCGTTTCGCCTCACGCTGCCTTCGCTCGTCAACGAGATGGTGCTGCTCATCAAGGCGTCGTCGCTGATTTCTGTAGTGGGCGTGGCCGAACTCACGCGCACCGCGCAGAACATTGCGGCGAGCACGTATCGTCCGCTCGAAGCCTACGTCGCCGCCGGGCTTATCTACTTCGTGATCTGCGGCACGCTCGCGCTCGTCGCGCACGCCGCCGACGAACGCCTGCAACACGGCTAACGTCCACCGCCCACACCGTCATGCAGCAGTTCGATCCCACCGTCATCACGCACAACCTGCCCGCCATCGGCGCGGGCTTTGCGATGACGCTCGGCACCTGGCTTGCCGGCGTCGCCATCGGCATCGTGCTCGGCTTCGCGATCGCGCTGCTGCAACTCTTCTGCGGACGATGGGTGCGCGGCGCGTTGCGCGTCTACATCGAACTGCTGCGCGGCACGCCGTTTCTCGTGCAACTGTTCCTGCTCTACTACGGCGGGCCGTCGTTCGGCATCACGCTCGAGCCGCTGACCGCAGGCGTGCTCGGGCTCGGCGTGTACGGCAGCGCCTATTTCGCCGAGGTGTTTCGCGCGGGCTTCCGTTCGGTGCCGCGCGGGCATCTGGAAGCCGCGTCGTGCCTCGGCTTCACGCGCTGGCAGGCAGTGTGGCGCATCCAGCTGCCGCAGATGGCCGTGCTCATCGTGCCGGCGCTCGTGAACCTCATCATCGTGCTCAGCAAGGAAACGGCTGTGCTTTCCATCGTCACCGTGCCCGAGCTGACGTTCGTGCTGACCGGCATCGGCTCCGCCACCTTCGCCTTCGTCGAAACGCTGCTCGCGCTATGCGTCTGCTATCTCGTGCTCGTGGAGCTGGCGTCGCGCACGGGCCAGTGGGCCGAGGCGCGGCTTGCGCGGTTCATGGCGTGAGCACGCGCGGCACATTTGCCCGCCGGCTAACGTGACGGCTGCCTGCGCGGTCAGCGAACAAGATGGATTGCGAGCCAAACCGAAGACCCGGAACAACCGATGAACGTCATGACCGATCTGCTTCCCTCCTCTTCCGGCGCGCCGACGCACGCGGCCGGCAGCGCGACGCCGCTGATCGAAGTGCGCGGGCTCGGCAAGCGCTTCGGCGACGTCGAAGTGCTGCGCGGCGTGAACCTCGAGATCGCGCGCTCGGAAGTGGTCTGCATCATCGGGCCGTCCGGTTCGGGCAAGAGCACGTTGCTGCGGTGCCTCGCCGCGCTCGAGACCTACGACGAGGGCGAGGTGCTCATCGAAGGGCAACTGCTCGGCTATAGCGAACGCAACGGCCGCCGCATGCGCGCCACCGCGGCGGAAATCAACCGCGTGCGACGCAACGTGGGCATGGTGTTCCAGCAGTTCAACCTGTGGCCGCACATGACGGCGCTCGGCAACGTCATGGAAGCGCTCGTGCGCGTGCGCGGCCTCCCGCACGACGAAGCGCGGCGCCGCGCGGGCGCGATGCTGGAAACGGTGGGTCTGTCGCACAAGGGCGACGCCTACCCCGCGAAGCTGTCGGGCGGCCAGCAGCAGCGCGTGGCGATTGCCCGCGCGCTCGCCATGGAGCCGCACATCATGCTGTTCGACGAGCCGACGTCCGCGCTCGACCCCGAACTCGTCGGCGAAGTGCTGCAGGTCATGAAGCAGCTCGCACGCGACGGCATGACGATGGCCGTGGTCACGCATGAAATGGGTTTTGCGGCGCAGGTGGCCGACAAGGTCGTGTTCATCGACCAGGGCCGCATCGCCGTGCAGGGCAATCCGCGCGAGGTGTTTCACGACGCTTCGCATCCGCGGCTGCGGCAGTTCCTGCAGAACTACTTCGACCGCAACGCGTTCTGGACGCGCGGCGAAGACACGAGCCCGAGCACGGCATGAGGGCGAACCGCGCGCGTTGCACGCACGATCGGCGTTCGCGCGCTTCGCTCGCACGCGTTGCATCGACGCGTTACACGCATCACTGAACGAGGAGGCTGCGCGATGTCCGTCACCACGCACCACGGGGCACGCGAAAAAACCGGCACGGTGAAGCCGGCGCAAGACGGCGACGCGCCCGTGGCCCGCTACGAGCAGGTCAAGCACTACATCCGCGCCTCGATCGAAGCCGGCACCTGGCAGCCCGGCGACCGCATTCCTTCGGAGAACGATCTGGTCGCGTCGCTCGGCGTCTCGCGCATGACCGTGAACCGCGCGCTGCGCGAACTCACCGGCGAAGGCTGGCTCACGCGGCTTTCGGGCGTGGGCACGTTCGTCGCGGAAGCCAAGCCGCAATCCACGCTGCTGATGATCGCCCACATCGGCGACGAGATCCGCTCGCGCGGCCACGAATACGCCTGCGAAACGCTGCTCACGCAGCGCGAGACAGCGCCGCTCGTCGTCTCCAACGCGCTCGAACTGCCCGCGGGCGCATCGGTCTTTCACGTGACGTGCGTGCATCGCGAGAACGGCTTGCCCGTGCAACTGGAAGATCGCTACGTGAATCCCGCCGTGGCGCCGGCCTTCATCGAACAGGACTTTTCGACGGTGCGGCCGTCCGAATATCTCTATGCGGTCGTGCCGGTGCACGACATCGAGCACGTGGTCGATGCGGGCCTGCCCACGCCCGAAGAAGCCGCGTTGCTGCAGATCTCGCCCAGCGAGCCTTGTCTGACGCTCGTGCGCCGCACGTGGTCGAACGGCGTGGCCGTGACCTACGCGCGCTTTGTGCATCCCGGCTCACGGTATCGCCTCGGCTGCCGCTTCACGCCGGAGTTCGCGCAGCGGCAAAGCTGAGCGGCGCCCGGCTTGCGTCCGTCTGAATCGCGCGAAAGAAATTCGGCTTCGTCAAGCCGCGCCCGGCAGGAGTGCATTTCGCAACGGGCACGAATCTGCGCGCGCGGCATTGCTACACTGCGCGCTCGTCAGTTCAAAGGAGCGCGCGACGTGTACCGAAAGGGAATTGCGGTCGAAATCCAGTTTCCACCTGAACGGCTCAACGACGCAGCCGGCGATCCCTACTGGATCGATCTCACGCTGGACGAGGCGCGCCGGCTCTACGAGCAGCTGCGTACGCGCTTTGCCGGCGGCACCAGCGCGAATCAGCCGGTGGACACCTTTTCCATCGAATAACGACTGCTGGTTCCGAATCGAAGATGCGGCGTGCGCTCGGCACGCCGACGTTGCACGACTGAACAAGACACGGTGCCGGCCATCGCGTGATACTGCGGACTTTTCACCGCCCCGCTCCCTATCCATGCTCGTTGCCACGCTGGCCGCCGCCGTGTTCGTCGTGCTCTGGTCCACGGGCTTTGTCGTGGCCCGTGCCATCACCCCGTTCGCCGACCCCAACCTCTTCCTGCTCGCGCGCTTTGGCGGCACCGCCCTGCTGTTCGCGCTCGCGGCACTCGCAGCGCGGGCACCGTGGCCTTCGGGACGCGATCTCGGCAAGCACCTGTTCGCGGGCGCGTTGCTGCAGGGCGTGTACCTGGGCGCCGGATACTGGGCCGTCGCGCAAGGATTGAGCGCGGGCGTCATGGCACTGCTCGGCGCATTGCAGCCGCTTTTCACCGCGGCCGCCGCGGCGCCGCTCTTCGGCGAGCGGCTGCATCGGCGCGGCTGGGCCGGCATGGCGCTCGGCCTCGCCGGCGTCGCGCTGGTCCTCGCGCCGAAGATCACCGCGCCGGCCGCGCATGCAGCGCACGGCGCCGCGCCGCCATGGCTCGTCGTGGCCGTGTCGATTCTCGCGGTGGGCGCCATTACCGCCGGCACGCTGTTTCAGAAGACGTCGCTGGCGAAGGCCGACATCCGCAGCGCCAGTGCCGTGCAGAACTTCGGCGCGGCGATCGTGGCCGGCCTGCTCGCGCTCGCACTGCGCGAGCACCGCTGGATCGCGTCGCCGGCACTGTGGGCCTCGCTCGCGTGGGGCATCGTCATGCTCTCGGGCGTGAGCATCACGCTGCTCGTCTGGATGGTTCGACGCGGCGATGCAGCGCGCGCCACTGTGCTGCTCTTTCTTGCGCCGCCGCTCGCGGCCATCGAGGGTTATCTCGGCTTCGGCGAGACACTGCTGCCGGTGCAGATTGCCGGCTTCGTGCTGGCGCTGGCGGGCGTGACACTGGCCCGGTCGTGACGGCGTGGGTCGTCGCTGCTCGCGCGCGAGTGCACGCGTCGGCCGCCTGGCTCGTGGCTACGGGTCGATGGCTCCGTCCCGATTCCCGCGTAAAGCTTCTTCGGCCGTTCGCGCTCAGTCCGCCGTGTCGCCGCCCGGCGGCAGGTTGGTTCCGGCCTTCGGCCCCGGCAAGGGCGACCACGCCGGCCGCGTCTTGCGGCCCGAGTCGACCACCACGAGATAACGTCCGGCCCACGGCGTGACGACACGATCGCCATGCAGCACCCACAACGGCTTGCCGCCTTCCACGGTTGCTTCGTATTCGGCATCGAGAATGCCGTAGTGGTCGAGAAACACGTTGAGCGATGCGGGGATGCGCACACAGCCCTTCGAATGCCGGATGCCGAGCAGCGGTTCGAGACGGTCGGGGTCCGTCGCGTGCATCTGGAAGCGCATCTGCGATGTGCCGCCCTTGCCCCATCCGCGCTCGGCCTCGGCCCAACCGAAATCGAAGATGCGCATGTCGCGCTGGCCATAGCCGCGAATGCCGTTGTCGTTCATGGTCCCTTCGGCGCGAAAGTCCATGTTCGCCGGCGTGTGCTCGAATACGCCGAGCGGCGTGACGAAGTGATCATACTGGCCCGGCAGACCGGTTGCGACCGGCGACGCGCCGATCAACTGCCAGCCGTCCACAGGCAGCGCGCGATAGTAGATGAAGAGTGCCTGCACGTGCTCGTTGCGATCCACGAGCACCACGTACTCGCCCGCGAGGCTGCCCAGTTCGTGCCCGGCGAGCGCGGCCTGCAACTGGCCGGCGTAGAAGCGCTGGTCCGCGTCGGGCACGTCGAGACGGCGCGTGACTTCGTGCGCGAAGGCGTCGCGCATCTTCAGGGCCGCGTTGGGGTCGCCGGCCTTTGCGCCTTCAGGGACGAACAGGCTGGATGCAGCGGGCGTCGATGCGGCCTGTGCGGGCGGTTTCGGCTGCGGTGACGGCGCCGATAGCGGGGATGGCGCCGACGGTTGCGCGAGTGCTTCCGCTGCCATCGCATGAGGCGCGACGTACACGAGGCATGCCGCGACGGCGCGAGCGGCAAATCGTGACCACGTTTGCGCTTTCGCTTGCGTTTTCGTCTGCCGCGCGTGGTGCGCCGACGTGCGATCGCCATTGCGGCGGTCGTCCGCGAATGCCCCGTAAGTGCCGGTACGCGCTGGGCCGCCCCGGGTGAGTCCGTTCTGTTTCATCACGTATTCGAAAGCAGGCTTCTGCGTATCATGAAGGCTAATCCGTACACGTGCATCAACGCGCGCGTCGTCAGGCCGCGCTTCGCGGCTCGCGTGTACCGCGGCGCATGATGCATGCCCGAAAGGGCGCGCGCCGCCCATCTTGAATCAGACAGGACCGGTCCACGACGCCTACCGCCATAGACGCCACGAAGGAGATCGCCATGCAGCCATCGAATCACGCCGCGCGCGAGGCACGCATTCGCGCGGAAATGCACGTGACACCCAGCATCGACCCCGCCGTCGAGATCGAACGGCGTGTCGCGTTTCTCGCGCGTTATCTGCGGACTAACGGATTGAAAGCCTACGTGCTGGGCATCAGCGGCGGGATCGACTCGGCCGCGGCCGGGCGACTCGCGCAACTCGCCGTGGAGCGGCTGCGTGCCGACAGCTATGAGGCACGCTTCATCGCGATGCGGCTGCCCTACGGCACCCAGCACGACGAAGCCGATGCGCAGCAGGCGCTTGCCTTCGTGCGCGCCGACGAAACGCTGACCGTCGACATCCGCCCCGCCGCCGACGCCATGATGGCTTCGCTCATCGCAAGCGGCCTTTCGTTCGCGAACCACGAACAGCAGGACTTCGTACACGGCAACATCAAGGCGCGACAGCGGATGATCGCGCAATACGCGGTGGCGAGCGCACGCACGGGCATCGTGATCGGCACGGACCACGCCGCGGAGTCCGTGATGGGCTTCTTCACGAAGTACGGCGACGGCGGCGCCGACGTGTTGCCGCTCGCCGGTCTCGACAAGCGGCAGGTGCGAGCGGTGGCGAAGGCGCTGGGCGCATCCGAGGCCCTCACGCAGAAGATTCCCACCGCGGATCTCGAGACATTGCGCCCGCAACGCGCAGACGAAGACGCATACGGCGTGACCTACGAGGTCATCGACGATTTTCTGGAAGGCAAGCCCGTGAGCGAACAGGCGCGCGAGACCATCCTGCGCTTCCATGACGTCACGCGGCACAAGCGCGCGTTGCCTTACACGCCGTATGACGACTGGGACAGCGACGCGCAAGCGTGAAGGACAGACGGTTGCGCTTGCGAGTGGCTCATGCCGGGCGTCCGTGACGTTCGTGGCCCTCGCCCCCCCCTCGAACCCTTCGCGCCGCTCGTGCCGCTCACGCGTTCGCACGTGTTGTCGCGATCAACGCCAACACTCCCGCTCACGAATTGCCGGCCCCTCAGGAGCCATCTCACGAGCCGTCATTGCCCGACCTTTCGGCGCTCGCGCTGGCGCCGTCGTCGAACTCTCCATCGCCATCGCAGCGGTGTGCGAGGCGGCCGTACTGGGCAGGCCAGTTGCCGACAATGGCCGCCTGCGCCTCGGCCAGCGTCATGCGGCCCGCGCACACGCACCGCTTCAGCCTCGCGGTGAGGAGTGCCTTGCGGCGCTCACCGGCGTAACCTGCCCAAGGGCGCAGTTCGAAATTTGCAGCAGCGTCGGGCGAACCGCCCAGCACGATGGGCACGCGGCGGTCGAGAGCATATGAAGTGCCGTCGTCGGCATCGATACCGTGCTTCGCCAGCATGCGATCCTTGCGGGCCATGATGCTGTCGAGCGGCGGGGACACCGTCTCGGCATAACCGGGCCGGCAGATCGTGTCGGCAACCGAGTGTTGTGTCACGCGGTCGTCGAGCAACGCCGCATCTTGCGCCCAGGCGGCGTGCATGGTCTGCATGCCGACCAGCCCGCTCGCGATTGCGAATACGACGCGGACCTGCAAGCGTATTCGCCGCTCGCGTACTGACGTCACGCTGCGTGCAGGCGACGAGCACGCCGCGTGAGGATTCTCCTTTGTGTCCGGGTCTACTGTGTTCCCTGCGTTCATTGGTCGGCACACCATGGATGCGGAATGGATGAGTGGCAGGGCAATTAAAACATATCGACCATGGCCGCGCCGTGAAAACCCACCGCGTTTGTGCCGCCGCAAGACGGTTGCCGAAGCGCGGCGACGTAAGCGCGCATGTGCCGCTGTCCTTAAAGGTGAAATCGAACTTCTCCGAACCGAATCGTCCGAGGCTTGCGGCATCCCCGAAAATATTCCAGACCGCAACGTCAGGAATAGTCAAATCCCAAGCCTGTACGGCTTATCGCGTTGTATGCTCGAAGCGGCAACGCTGATCGCGACAGATCATATGCAGTCCAAATTGTATGTTCAACAACAGGGAGGAAATCAGAATGGACGTATCCAGTTTCGTTTCGCCATTGCTGGCCGCGTTAGGCGGCTCTCTACCGAAGATTGCCGGGGCCATCGGTCTTCTGATCGTCGGGTGGATCGTCGCCGTGATGCTTCGCGTGATCGCGCGCAAGCTTCTGTTCGCGTTGAGGGTGGATCAGCAGATCGCAAACGGTACGGGCCGGGTGATCCATGTCGAGCGGGGTATCGCAAGCGGCGTGTTCTGGTTTGCGATGCTCGTCACCCTCGTCGGCGTATTCAACACGCTGAATCTCTCGGCTGTCTCGAATCCGTTTTCCGCGCTCATTGCGAGAATCGTGGATTACCTGCCGAACCTGATCGGCGGCGCCGCGCTCGCGTTGATCGCATGGCTCGTCGCTTCGCTGCTGCGCAGTCTGGCGACCCGCGCGCTGAAGTCGGGCAAGTTCGACGACAAGCTCTCGGGCACCGCGGGTGTCGCGCCAATGAGCGGCTATCTGGGCGACGTGCTGTTCTGGCTCGTCATCCTGATGTTCCTGCCGGCCGTGCTGTTCGCGTTTGCGCTGTCCGGGCTGCTTGCGCCCGTGCAAGGCATGATCGACAAATTGCTCGCCATCGTGCCGAACCTCTTTGCTGCGGCGGTGATCGGTTTCGTGGGCTGGATCGTGGCGCGCGTGCTGCGTGGCCTCGTCACGAACCTGCTCGCCGCGGCGGGCGCGGACAAACTCGCGCAGAACCTGGACAGCCCGGCGCCCGTGCGCGTGTCGAGCCTCGTGGGCACCATCGTCTATGTGTTCGTGTTCGTGCCCACGCTGATCTCCGCGCTCGATGCCCTGAAAATCGAGGCGCTCTCCGGTCCGGCCACCAACATGCTCAACCAGTTCTTCAGCGCCGTGCCGAACATCTTCGCGGCCATCGTGATCGTGACCATCACGTTTTACGTGGCGCGCTTCGTGGCTGCGCTCGCGCAGAAGCTGCTGGTCGCCGCCGGCGTCGACGGACTGCCCGCCGCACTGGGTCTGGAACGTGTGTTCTCGGGCATGCTGCAACCTTCGGTGTTGGTCGCGCGGCTGGTCGTGTTCTTCGCAATGCTGTTTGCGTCCGTCGAAGCCGCCAACCGGCTCGGTTTCACACAGGTGCGCGACGTCGTGACGCTCTTCATCGAATTCGGCGGCCACGTGCTGATGGGCGGCGTGATTCTCGTGATCGGCTTCTGGCTGTCGAATCTCGCGCGTCGCGTCATCCAGCAGGCGGACAACGAACATAGCGAACTGTTCGCCCGCATCGCGCAATTCGCCATTCTCGGTCTGGTGTTCGCCATGGGGCTGCGCGCGATGGGCATTGCCAACGAGATCGTGCAACTCGCGTTCGGTCTCGTACTCGGCGCAATCGCCGTCGCTGTGGCACTCTCGTTCGGCCTGGGTGGCCGCGAGGCAGCGGGCAAGCTGCTCGACCGATGGATAGGCCGCGGGCGGGCGGGCGAGTAACCTTGAGGGCGCGGGCCACGACGCGTTGCCGCCTGTAGTTGGGTGGGATCGGCAGCACAATGCGTCAATCGAGTCGCCCGAAAGCCGTGCGACACCACATGAGCGATGACTTTGGCGCTAACTATTCGATGACCGGTGGCCTCTCGAAAATACGAGCGCTCACGGTGGGCCTGCTCGCCGTCGCCGCAGGCGTGGCCGTTTCACTTTGCTGCCTGGCGGCGGACCCGCCCGCGCCCTCCCCCGCCACCGGGTTCGACCCGCTCACTGCCGAACAGATCGACACGCTCACGCAGGCATTTCAACTGATCAAGCACGACTACGCGGGCCGCGTCGACGACAACGCGTTGATGTACGGCGCGATCAAAGGCATGGTGTCGAGCCTCGATCCGCACTCGGCGTTTCTGGAACCGGCCGCTTACGCACGGCTGCGCGAGCAGTTGAACGGCGGGTTTGCCGGTGTGGGTCTACAGGTGGGCCAACAGGACGGCGCGCTACGCGTCTTCGCGCCGGTGCCCAACTCGCCGGCGGCGAAGGCCGGCATCCGCGCGGGCGATCTCGTCACCCGAATCGACGAAACGCCGGCCCAAGGTCTCACGCTCGCGGACGCCGTCAAGCGCATGCGCGGCGAGCCCGGCACACAGGTCAGGTTGATCGTCTACCGACCGGCAGAAGACCGGTCGATGACTTTCGTTCTGACGCGCGCATTCATTCACCAAAACAACGTCACGATGGAGCGCCCGGTGCCGGGCTTCGGCTACGTGCGCATCGGCGGGTTCAACGAAGAGACCGTGCCCGATCTCGCGAATCGTTTGAAGGCACTGGCCCAGACCGATCCCGAACTGAAGGGCCTCGTGCTGGACCTGCGCGCCAATGGAGGCGGCGTACTTCAGGACGCGGTCGGCGTGGCGAGCGCCTTTCTGCCGCAGAACACCGAGATCGTTTCAGTCCAAGACCGGCAGCCGAAAAATTCGCACGTCTATCGTGTGGCCTACGCCGACTATCGCCGCCCTGCGTACACCGCAGATCCGCTTGCCGATCTGCCGGCCATCTTCAAGACGGTGCCGATGGTGGTGCTCACGAACGCGCAGTCGGTCTCCGTCACCGAGGTACTCGCCGCAGCGTTGCAGGATACGCATCGCGCCGTTGTGATGGGCAGCGCCACGTTCGGCAAGGGGACGATCCAGGCGACCGGTCCGCTGCCCGGCGGCGCCGGCCTCATGCTCACCGTCGCCCGCTACTACACGCCGAGCGGCCGTTCCCTCCAGAACGTCGGCGTTCAACCCGATCTGCCCGTAGACGACCATCCGCCCGATCAATCCGACGATCTGCCCGCGGTGCGCGAGATTGACCTCGACCACCATCTCTCGAGCCAGGCAGGCCGCCCGGACACCGCACTCGAGCAGACCCACGCGGCGGCGGTCATAAACCGCCTGCAGTCCATCGAGGCTCAACGCGCGCAGTCGTCCCGCCTTGGCCCGACTGCACGACGGTCGAATCAGCCAGCGGAGTACGGCAAACCAGGCGACTTCATGCTGAGCCAGGCATTGAACTGGCTGCAGCACAAGCCGCTCACTTTGTCGAAAGCGAAGCAGGAGTAGCCGGCCACAACGCCACGTCGACACGTCGCGGACTCATCGCGCTCGCCGTCATCGAGAACGACGGCAAGCGCCCCGCCACGCATCCGGCCGATACTCCGCTAACCCGCCTTGCGTGCCTGGAGTGCGCGAATGCGCCCCAACGCCGCCGTGTCGGACACGGTCGCGTCGTACATCTTCGCAAGGTCGGCCTTGAGCGCGGTACGCGATCCGCCGTCCAGATAGACCATGTGTCCCGATGGGTAGAACCGCGCCGACAGGTTTTGCCGCACCGATTGGCTCACGAGCGGCATCTGCTGGAGATCGAGCACGGTCTGGTAGAACGGCGTCACGAAGTCGTAGAACCCGTTCGCGGAGAGCACCTTGAGATCGACATTGAGCGCCATCACCGCCGCGAGGTCGCCCGCGGTGTAAAGCACGATGTTGCCCTTCGAGTCCACGCCCTTCTGTTCGCCGGTCGGATCGATGTGGCTGAAGTCCCAGTTCAGGAACGCCTGGTCGTTCAGGTCGGTGAACGACGAATTCGACGTGTACTTGAGCTGCTCGTTCAGGTACTGGTTCCACATCGCGGTGTAGACGCCGCTCACCGCCGTCATGGTCGGATCGTTGCCGCCCGAGTTCGGATCGATCTTGCCTGCAATACCGGTGTCGATAGCCGTGACACGACCGTCATAAGCGCCGAGCGCCACGCCCTTCGACTTGAGCAGCGTCGTCAGGAAGAGCGAATTGCCGCGGCTATCGTAGGCTGCGACGTCGAGGCTCCACGCGAGCAGCGTCGTCTTGTCGATGCCGGTGTACTCGGAGAGCTTTTCCACCGTGGCGTCGTCGGTGGACGGAAACTTGCGCAGCGCCGCGAGATAGTCGGTGCGTGCGAACTGCGCGACCTCTTCCACGAACGCGCCCAGGTCCGTTGGCGTGGGCGCCACGCCAAGCTTGCGGTGATACCAGGCGTCCGCCGCTGCCGTAGGCAACGCACCAACCGGATTGCCAGCCTGGGTGTAGTCGAGAATCGACGATTGTAGCGTGACGCCGTTCAGGTCCACGCCGTCTTCGTGCAAGCGGTACGCCAGCACGCAGCTACGCGCCGTGCCATACGACTCGCCGAACAGGTACTTCGGCGAATTCCAGCGATTGTTCTTCGTGAGGAATCGCTTGATGAACTGCTTGATGGAGTCGGCGTCCTTGTCCACGCCCCAGAAGTCGCGGTTCTTGTGCGGCGCGATGGCCGCCGAGTAGCCCGTGCCCACCGGATTGATGAAAACGAGGTCGCTCTTGTCGAGCAGACTGTCCGGGTTGTCTTCGATCTGATACGGCGCGGGCGGTGTGAAACCCGGCATCGAGGTCTTGATGCGCTTCGGCGCAAACGAGCCAAGCAGGACGAACACCGACGACGAACCCGGCCCGCCGTTATAGAAGAACGTAACGGGCCGCGTTTCCTCCTTCTGCCCGTCTTCGGTGAACGCCACGTAGAAGATCCTGGCATTCGGCAGCGAACTGCTGGGGTCCACCGTGACGAGGTGCCCGGCCGTTGCCGTGTAGTTGATCTTCTTGCCGCCAATCACGATGGAATGCTTCGTGATAGCCGCGCTCTCGCTCGTGTCCGTAACCGAATCGTCGGGGCCGTTGCCGTAGGCGACGGGATCGAAGAACGGCTGGTCGCCGCCGCGGTGCACCGCCGGGGCCGACGGCGCAGGTGACGGAGAAGACGCCGCCAGCGCGGACGAAGCCGCGGAGGCTGCCGACGCGCGCGATGCGGGCGACGCGTGGGAATTGTGGGACGACTGCACACTGCCGGAAGCTGAATCGGGGTTCGTCATGATCGCTCCATCGGATTCGTTATGCGTTTTCACGCCACGCGACCGCCCGAAGGCAAGCCGCGCCAGACGGAAACCGCCGGCAAACCGGCGGCCCTTTCACCACACCACGTTCGCCGACGACTATAGAGCCGCAGCGATTTTCTGACCATTGGGGCTACCAAGCCCGGTGCAGGCATCCCACCCCGGCGCAGCCTCGAAACTGCCGTTGTTGCCCTGCGTAATGTCGTTGCACACGCCCTGAGCCTTATACAACCTGGGATTGATGAAGCCGGCGGGCTGGCCTTTCGCCGCGTTGATGCGCGCGATCAGTCCCGCCCACAGCGGCGCTACGGCGCTCGTGCCGCCCACAACCGTTTGCGTGCCGTCCACCAGGACTTCGTAACCCGTTGCTGGCGATGCGTCTCCCGCGACATCGGGCACGCCGCGCCCCGAAAGCGCAACTTTCGAACCGCCGGTGCGCGTCACGCTCAAGCCTTCCTGCCAGACGGGGACAGGGAACGCCCCGCTCACTCCCCCGCCGCCCGCGCCGCCGGACGGACCGTCGTTCCAGACGGTTTCGCTCGTCACCGACTGGCCCGACGCGTGCACGCTCGTGCCGCCGCAGGCGAGCACGTAAGGGCTGGATGCCGGGAAGTCGACATGATCCGCGCCGTCGCCTACGCCGTCGCTCGATCCGCTGTCGCCCGATGCCACGCACACCGTCACGCCCACGGCCGCGGCCGCCTGCAGCACGTTGTTGAAGGCCTGGAGCGATTGCGCCGTCCACGACGTTTCCGGCGCGCCCCAACTGATCGCAATGACGGATGGCTTGTGCGTGGTGTCGTGCACGGCCCGGCTCACGGCGTCGACGAAGCCGGCATCGCTGTTCTGCGTGAAATAGACCGCGATGGTCGCGCCCGGCGCAACCGCGCCGGCGATCTCGATGTCGAGCGCCACTTCGCCGTCCGGACCGCCCGCATCGCCCGTTGGCCGATTGGTCCCCTGGTCCACGCCCACGGCAACCACCTTCGGCATCGGCACGCCGAGGCTCGAGAAATACTGCTGCAGATCGGCGCTGCGATATCCGCCGCCCAGTTCGATGACCCCAATGCATTGTCCCGCGCCGTCGCCTTCCGGAAAGTCGTAGAGCGCCGCGAGTTGCGTCGGCGTGAACGACGCGGTCTCGCGGGCCTGGGCGGGCCGGAACGGCGGCCGGATACGGAAGTGCGGCCGCGCCTGCGGACGGTTGTCGAGCCCGAGCACGGCGGTGACGACCCCGTGGAGATCGTCGGGCAGATTGACCGGCCCGGTGCGGCCGCGATAACTCCCGATGGTGTGATGTTCGTAATGCTGCAGTTCGACGTCGAATGCCTTCTGGAACCCGGCAATCGTGCCCTTCAATACGACGGTGCAGGCGGCAGGGTCGGAACGGACGATGGACAAACCATGTTGCGCCGCGAAAGCCTGCACTTTGGCGAGGTCATCGACGGGCGTGCCGAAACGCTTCGCGAACTCCTCGCGGGAAAGCGGCTTCGCGTCCGGCGCGCCGGTCTCCAGTTTCTGCATGAGGGCGCGAAACGCCGGTTCGTTCTGACGGTGCAGCATAAGCACCACCTCGATCACCTCGGCCGGATCGCAATGCCCGACCACCTTCGACCCTTCAGCAACGGCACGCTCACTTCCTGCCAGCGGATGTTTCGCCATGGTTTCGACACCTCCGGATTGCACGACGGTAGCCACGCGTTGCGCGTGACGGGCACGACCGCAGCAAACGCCGCCGCGACTCGAACCCGGCGCAACTTCGTTTCAGTGGGATAGCGCAGAACCGTCCGACAAAACCATTCAAGCACAGTTCGTGGTCGCGGGCACCTGTCCGTTCGGCCGATGGCGACGCCTTCGGAAGATGACGCATAATGGGCCGCCCGCAGCTTCCGGTGCGTCGCAGTGCGCAACCGGGCGAAGCGCGGCGCACACCATCGAAGAACGAGGAATTCCCATGTCCATTTCCATGTATCAAGCATCGGTGCCCGTGCTGCTGCACGGCTTGACCAACCTGCAAGCCATTCTCGGCAAAGGCGAAGCTCACGCCGCCGAAAAGCAGATCGATCCTTCGGTGTTCACCGGCGCGCGCCTGTTCCCGGACATGCTGCCGCTCGCGCGCCAGATCCACATTGCAACCGACACCGCTAAAGGCTGCGCCGCGCGGCTGGCCGACGTGGAAGCGCCGCGCTACGAAGACGTCGAATTCACGTTCGACGAATTGCAGGCCCGCATCCAGAAGACGATCGATTACCTGAAGGAATTCAAGCCCGCGCAGATCGACGGCTCGGAAGCGCGCACGATCACGCTCAAGATGCGCAGCGGCCCTATCGAATTCACGGGCATGAGCTATCTGCTGCACTTCGTGCTGCCCAATTTCTTCTTCCACGTAACGACGGCCTACGACATCCTGCGCCACAACGGCGTGGAACTGGGCAAGCTGGATTACCTCGGGGCAAAGCGGGCTGCTTGAGGAAACGCCGGGCGTCGGCGCGTCGCTCCGGCGGTCTTGACGGCGGCAATCGTCTCAATCGAGCGAGAGCCGCACCGCGAACCCGACCAGCGCAGCGGAAAACGTCCACCGCTGCGCGGTCTACGCGAGCGGATGCGCGCGCACCCAGTTCGCGATGCGTGCGGCGCCCAGCGCGTAGAGGGCATCGAAGCACGCCCCCAGGGCAACGAGCACCGCGCCCAGCTCCGTCACCTGCAACGCGACGGGCCCGGCATCGGTGCGCACGAACTGCGGCAGGAGCACCGAGCAGAACAGCAGCGCCTTGGGGTTGAGCAGGTTCGTCAGCAGCCCCTTGGCGAAATCGACGCGCAGCGGGCGCGGCAGTGCCGATGACGTCTCGCCTGGCCTGGACGCGGGCCGACCGTAAGTCGCTCGACTGCTGCCGGCGTCCGCTCCCGGCAAAGCAAACACCGGCGAGCGGAATATCTGCACGGCCACCCATGCCAGATAGACGGCGCCCGCATACCGCACCCCCTCGTAAAGCCACGGTGCGTTGTGGAGCAGTGCCGCTACGCCACAAGCCGACAGCGTCACATGCGTCGCGCGGGCCACGCCCAGACCGGCCGCGGCAGCGAAGCCGCTGCGCGCGCCTCGTCCGATGCTGGTTTGCAGGATCAAGGCCATGTCGGGGCCCGGCAAGGCATAGACGACGATCAGTGCGGCAATGAAGACAACCAGAAGGTGAGTGGAAACCATCGCAAAAACCTTGGCAAGAACCCGTTGTGATGGGCTCTATATTGCAATCGGCCTACGAGCGATTTCTGGCGATTTTCTGTCCACACATGCCAGAATTTGGCGGATTGCGCTAACATTTTCGCTCAATTTGGAGAACTCCCTTTTCGCCGTGAACGACCTCGAACTCGACAGGATCGACCGGGCCATCCTCTCCGCCGTACAGGCTGATGGCCGCATTCCGAACGCGCGCCTCGCCGAAACGGTAGGGCTGAGCGAAACGCCCTGCGCACGGCGTCTGAAGCGCCTTGAACAGGAGGGCTATATCGAACGGTATCGGGCCATGCTTTCGCGCGAGGCGCTCGGCCTCGGGGTGGTGGCGTTCGTGTATGTGCGCTTTGCCGTCCACGACCGTGCGCTCGCCGACCGCTTCGAACGCGAGGTGCTGGCCATCGCCCGCATCCTGTCGTGTCATAACGTGTCGGGTAGCGCCGATTACATCTTGCAGGTGGTCGCCCGCGATCTCGACGATTACGGCACGTTCATGCGCGACGAGCTTCGTTGCCTGCCGGGCGTGACGTCCGTGGAGTCGTCGCTGTCGCTGCGTGAAGTGAAGGCCAACGGTGGTCTGCCCGTGCCGTGAGCAGCAAGCGCCGGCCGGGGCGCCGTGTAAGCGTAGCCATCATGCGGCCCGCCGCGTTGTCGCCTCTCGCCGCCCCGCCGCGCCCTCGATCGTCCCCACCTGGCCCGAACCGGCCGATTCGCCCCCAAACACGAGCCGTTTTTCCGAACCTGATTTGAAACCGACGGAGCACCCATGACACCCGAAGAAGCACGAGCCGAAGAAACCCGCGCAATGGACCGCGTACTCGCTGCGACCCAGCGCGTCCACACCACCTTTGCCGCCTTGCAATCCCAGTTTCCGCCCAAGGGCGACGGACGCCCATCGCAACTCGCCTTGCAGACGTTCGATGCCGCCCTGGAGGAACTCGAAGACGCTCAGGCCGCGTTCGACGAATTGCTGAACGACCTGCTTGACGGGAACCGCTGACCGGCATATCGGCCCGCCGGCCGGCTGCCAGTTGGTGAAGTACGAGACGGTCACGTAGTTGGCGGACGGTCCTACTGATCCGGAGGCGCAGCACGAGGCAGACCGTTAGTTGCGGCCAGACGCAGCGTCCTGGACGACATCGAAGCACGTTTAGCGCGAAGACGCGCGCCGCGCCGGCCGCCCATCGACGAGCGCCGCTTCACACGCGCGCCCTTCCGGCACGCGCGCTCCGCCCCGCGCGCGTGCGCCTGTCTGCGCGCCCGTGTCTGCACGCCCCTGCCTGCGTCCACCTGTCCGCGAGGCGCACGTCAACCCGCGGACCATCCGCCAATACGTCCACCAATACCTCCGCCAATACGCTGCCCCCACCGGCAAGCCAGGCCGGAGCCGGCAACAGCCCACCGCGTTCGGCAACTTCCTCGCGTCCGGCGTCTTCGAGCTGAAGGAAAAGCTGGGCGTCCTGCTCTGGCAGTTTCCCGGCTCGTTTCGCTTCGATGCCGAACGCTTCGAGCACTTCTTCGCCCTGCTGCCGCGCGACACGCAAGCGGCGCTCGACTTCGCCCGCGAACATCACGACGAGCGCGTCGCCGGCCGCTCCACGCTCACCATCGACCGCAAGCGGCCGCTGCGCCACGCCATCGAAGTCCGGCACGAGAGCTTTCTCTGCGAGGCCTTCATCGATCTGCTGCGCCGCCATCGAATCTCGCTCGTGTTCGCGCATTCCGCCGGCAAGTGGCCGTACGCCGAAGACGTGACGACCGACTTCGTCTACCTGCGCCTGCATGGCAGCGAGCAGATGTACCACGGCTCCTATCCCGACGACGTACTCGCCCACTGGGCCGGGCGCATCGCGGCCTGGCACGGCGGCGACGAGCCCGCGGACGCCCATCACATCGGCGGCCCGGCACCGAAGCCGCGCGGCAAGCGCGACGTCTTCTGCTATTTCGACAACGACGTGAAGGTCCGCGCGCCGTTCGATGCGCGCCGCCTGATGGCCCGACTCGGGCTCGACGCACACCTCCCGCCCCTGCCCGAATACAAGGGCAAAGCACCGCGCCCCCTCAACCGCCCGGAACCGTCGGAAAGCGACCCCGACAGCAACCCTGACAGCCAACCGAAAAGCCAACGGAAAAGCAGCCCGCCAAGCCGCCGCGCGAATTGACTAAACGATCGCTTATGCATCCCCCGAAAAAACGCTGCAAGTCTGTTGCACGCTTCGCGTAAACCCCCGTGAATCGCCGTCCCCCGCCTTGCCGTAATAACGCATAGATGCTGGCCGGCCGCGGGATGAGCCTGCGTGCCGATGCCCCGCGCGCGCCACTCGAACCGCGTGCCCGGCCGCCTTCGTAAATGCATGACCGAGGTGACGATGATCCGACTTTCCAATTTCCGTCTCACGACGCGTATTTCCGCGGGCTTCGCCGCAATGATCCTGCTCGTGCTCTGCGCGAGCGGCGCCGCGCTATGGGCGGTGCAGCTCGCCAGCTCGGGCCGCGCCGCGGGCGCGCTCGTGCCCGTGGTGCTCGTGTCGTCGGGGCTGGCGGTCGTGGTCGGCGTGCTGCTGGGCTGGGGTATCCGGCGCGCCATCAAGGCGCCGGTCGAGGGCGTGGTGGCAACCGTGGGCCGCATTGCGGGCGGCGATCTGGCGACGAAGATCGAGTCGGCCGGCCGCGACGAGATCGCATGGCTCAACTACGAACTCAACATGATGCGCAAGAAGCTCCAGTCGACGATCGCCGAAGTGCGGCAGTCCGCGGAAACGGTAGCGCAGGCCTCGTGCGAGATCGCCGCCGGCAACAACGACCTGAGCGCGCGCACCGAGCAGCAGGCGCTCAGCCTGCAGCGCACCGCGCACTCCATCGCGGCGCTCACGGACGCCGTGAAGAACAACGCCGAGCACGCCGCGCAGGCCAACGAACTGGTCGCTTCCGCAAGCGAAGTGGCCACCGAAGGCGGACGCACGATGAGCGAGGTCGTCGCGACGATGGGCGAGATCAATACGAGCGCGACGAAGATCGGCGACATCATCAGCGTGATCGACAGCATCGCCTTCCAGACCAACATCCTCGCGCTCAACGCCGCGGTGGAAGCCGCGCGCGCCGGCGAGCAGGGCCGCGGCTTCGCCGTGGTCGCAACCGAGGTGCGCGCGCTCGCGCAGCGCAGCGCCACGGCGGCCAAGGAGATCAACGAACTCATCAGCCGCTCGGTGGAGCGCATCGAAACGGGCGTGCGGCTCGTCGACGTGGCGGGCCGCACGATGGAAGAAATCGTGAAGAGCGTGAAGCAGGCCGAGCAGATCATGGGCGAGATCAGCACCGCGACCACGGCCCAGCGCACCGGCATCGAGCAGATCCACACCGAGATCGCGCAGATCGACAACGCCACGCAGCAGAACGCGGCGCTCGTCGAACAGGCGTCGGCGGCGGCCGGTTCACTCCAGGAACAGTCGCAGACGCTTGCCGAAGCCGTGAAGATCTTCCAGGTGAAGAAGGCCGGCTGACGCAGCGCGAATGAAAAGTACCCGCGCCTAAGTCTCGCTCCAGAGCCGCAGCAGGTTGTGATAGCAGCCGACGAGGCTGCGGCGCGCCGCGTCGTCCGCGCCCGTCGCGTTGAGACGCTGGATCGCGGTGTCCATGTCGAACAGCAACGCACGCTGCGTGTCGCTGCGCACGAGGCTTTGCACCCAGAAGAAACTCGCGAGCCGCGTGCCGCGCGTGACCGGCGTCACCTGATGCAGGCTCGTGGCCGGATACACCACCATGTGTCCGGCGGGCAGCTTGACCTGCTGCACGCCGTAGGTGTCTTCGATCACGAGTTCGCCGCCGTCGTACTCGTCGGGATCGCAAAGGAAGAGCGTGGCCGACACGTCGGTGCGCAGCTTCACACCGTTCGGCAGCACGCGCACCGCGCCGTCCACGTGACTGCCGAACGTCATCCCGCTCCCGTAGCGATTGAACAGCGGCGGATAGACCTGATTCGGCAGCGCCGCGCTGATGAAGAGCGGATTGCACTCGATGGCGCCCACGATCACGTCGCCCAGTTCGCGCGCCAGCGGCGAATGCTCGGCGATCTGCTGGTTGCGCTTCACGGGCGCGCCCTGATAGCCGGCCGTCGCGCGGCCATCCACCCACGCGTCGCCGGCGCCTTCCAGACGTTCGCGCACGTAGCGCACCTGGTCGGCGGTCAAAACATCGGGAATGGGCAGCAGCATGGGCGGACCTTCGATACGGGTGGAATGACGCTCGCCACATTCCGCGGCGAGCTTGAAAGCGCAGTCAAAACCGACTTCAGGACCGGCTCTAGAACCGGTAATTCGCCGTGGCCAGCAGCGTGCGCCCGATGCCCGGCACCGACCGCCCGCCGTCCGACTGAATCAGCGCGTCGTAGTAGCGCTTGTTCGTCAGATTCAACACGTTGAGCTGCACGTCGTAGCGCTTCGTGTGGTAGCCCGCCATCGCGTCCCAGCGCGTATAGCCGCCCACCTCGACGAGGTTCGTGTTGGCTGCATAGCGCGCCGACATGTAGGTCGGACCGCCGCCGATCTGCCAGTGCGGCGTGATCGCATACGTGCTCCACAGCGTCAGCGTGTTGCGCGGCGTATTGGCCGGCACGTGGCCCTGGGTGCCGTCGCGTGCGGAGACGATGCGCGCGTCCATGTACGTGTAGCCCGCGAAGATCTGCCAGCGCTCGGTGATGCGGCCCGTCGCGCTGGCCTGGAAGCCGTTCACGCGCACGTCGCCGTCGAGCGTGTATTCCGTGGAGGACACCTGGGTTCGCGCGTTGCGCTTCTCCTGCTGGAACAGCGCCGAAGTCAGCGAGAGGTTGCCGTTCAGCAGCTCCCACTTGCTGCCCACTTCGAACGAACGCGTCGTTTCGGGCGGCAGATTCTGCGTGAGGTTCGTAACCGTGAGCGCTTCCAGCGACGGATCGAACGACGTGCCATACGACGCGTAATACGACTGCCAGTCGCTCGGCTGCCAGATCACGCCGCCGCGCACGCTCGTGTAGTTGTTGGTCTGCGCGGCATAGGCCGGCGCGTTGATGGTGTTCGAGATGTGCGCCTGGTAGCGGTCCCAGCGCAGTCCGCCCACCACCTTCCAGTGCTGGCCGAGCGACACGGTGTCGTTGACGTACGTCGCAATCGAATTCGCCGACGACGACGCGTAGTTGCCCTTCGTCGTGGTCACGCCGACAGGATCGGACAGATAGACCGGGTCGACGAGCGACACCACCGGCAGATTGCCGCGCGTGTAGGCCTGGTTCGAGTAAGTCTCGTGGCCCAGTTCGACGCCCGCGATCAGGTCGTGCGCGATGGGGCCGGTCGTGAATTTGTACTGCGCCATCGTGTCGTTGTAGATGGCGTGGTTCTGGATCACGCGGTCGTGGCTTTGCAGCTTCACATAGAGCTGGCTCAGCGGAATCTGCGTGTAGTTGCCGTTCGAGAGCGCGGGGCTCGTGGCGAGCGGCCCCGTGAGCACCGCCTGCGGCGCGGTTTCGCGCGCGTCCGTCATGGAGTGCGAAATCTGCGTGCGGTTGGTGATCGTGAAACTGTCGTTGAAGCGGTGCTTGATGCTCGCGTTGAACGTCTGCACGTCCTGGATCGTGCGGTCCGACGTGAGGCCGTAATACGTGTTGCGCGAAACCGGCGCGGGATGGCCGTTGAGCGGCGGCACGCCGTAATCCGGCTGATCGTAGTTGTGCTGGATGAGCGCCGACAACGTGATCTCGGTGGGCGTGCCGATGCCGAAGCGCGCTTCGGGCGCAAAGCCGTAGTCCTTGTTGTGCATCTCGTCGCGGCTCGAGCCGAGCGACTGGCCGAACGCGTTGAGCCGGATCGCCGAGGTATCCGTGAGCGGCCGGTTCACGTCCACCGCGGTGCGGTAGCGGTCGTCGGTGCCGATCATCGTGGAAATTTCCGCCGAGGGCGTGAGGTTCGCCTTCTTCGAGACCTGGTTGATGACGCCGCCCGTGGAGCCGCGGCCGAACAGCATCGACGAAGGTCCGTACAGCACTTCCACGGCTTCCAGGTCGAAGGTGTCGCGGTAGTACTGGTTGCGGTCGCGAAAGCCGTCGAGGTAGATGTCGTTCTGCGCCGTGAAGCCGCGCAGGTTGACGTTGTTGCCGATCTGGCCGCCCTCCGCGCCGCCGATCGTCACGCCCGGCGCGTTGCGCAGCGCATCCTGAAACGACGTGGCGGCCTGCGAGTTGAGCAGCGCCTTGTTGATGACGGTAACGGTCTGTGGAATGTCGCGCAGCGGCGTGGGCGTCTTTGCGCCCACGGTCGCGCGGTCGGCCTGGAAGTCCTGGAAGTCCTGCTGGTCGCTGGTGCCGGACACCACGACAGCGGGCAAGGTGCCTTCGCTGGCAAGCTGGGCGCTGCCGGTATTACTGCCGGCGCCCGCAGGCGCGGCCGCCGGTGCGGATGCGGTTTGAGCGGACGCGTGCGTGGCGGCCGATGTGACGCACAGCAGTGCCATCGCTGTGGCCAGCGGCTTCTTGTCGAACATGGAATCCCCGTCGAAGATGGACACGCTCCGGCCGGTCGAACGAGACCGGCGGGCGGCGTGATGCTGGCTGGCGGGGCTTCCTTGCGCGCGAAGCGAAGGCGGCGAGGCTGGCTACGGTTGGTTTTGCGTTGGAATCATCGGGCGGCCATGCAAATATGCACGGCAGCTAGATGAGAATCGTTATCATCACACGCCTTTCCGAATATTTCAAGCGGCCCGCTTACCGTGCCGCGTCGCGCGTGCTCTGCTGCGCGGGCGGCAGCGAGGAAACGGGCGATGCACAGGCCTGCAGCGCCGCCATCGCTTTTCGGGCGACGGCCAGCGTTTCCTGGCACACGAGCGGGCGCACCGAGCGCGGGCAGCCGCCGTTCGCATCGATGCGAGCCAGCGCGTCGCGCACCTTGCCGAGCGCAGCCTCGGGCGAACCGGCGTCCGTCACGAGGTGGGCAATGTCGAATGCGCTGCCGGAAGGCAGTTCGACGTAAGCGGGACATGCCGATTTGGCGAAGGAGTCCGTCACCGGCATGGCAACGAGGAAAACGGCCGCGCACCAGGCAGGCACGCGCGACCCGTCGGGAAAGTCATGCATGATTCGCCGCTCCCGTCCGTGATGCCCGGCCCGACGGGCCGGCGCACGCGCCGCAGAGGCCGGCGGCGCAGACCCTCGCGGCCCGCCGCGAGGCCGAGCCGCTGCCCACTACAGGCACCGCGCTCCGGCGAAGGGTCGCCGCCGAAGCGGGTCATGCTCAATGCATTCTAAGAAACCGTGTCGACAATTCAACGTCGCCGCCGGCGCTTTGTGCGCTAACGCACTTTGCACGGGCCCGATAAATCGGCTGCGAACGCTTGGGGACGCTTG
Organism: Paraburkholderia kururiensis; assembly: GCF_034424375.1. Classification (NCBI taxonomy): domain Bacteria; kingdom Pseudomonadati; phylum Pseudomonadota; class Betaproteobacteria; order Burkholderiales; family Burkholderiaceae; genus Paraburkholderia; species Paraburkholderia kururiensis. Next base: position 6,350,496 of record NZ_CP139965.1, read on the forward strand.
AGGACGCTTGAGGATCTTCGGGAACCCTGGAAACCACGCACGGCGCTCGCCGCATCGGCAGGAGAGGCGCATTTGCCGTACCCGAGGTCGCGCGATTACGTCTGCGCCTCGGCCAGCACCTGCCGCACGACCTGCTCGAACGCGTCCACAGGCTGGCCGCCCGTCACGAGGTAGCGGCCGTTGAAGATGATGGACGGCACCGACTGAATGCCCATCGACTGGTACTGGGCTTCTTCCGCGCGCACCTCGTCGGCGTAGGCGCCGCTTTGCAGGACCTGGCGTGCCGCGTCGGCATCGAGTCCCACCGAGCGCGCCGCCTCCACCAGCACCTCGTGATCGCTCGGGTCTTTGCCTTCGCCGTGATACGCGCGCAGCAGCGCGAGCTTGAGCGGCAATTGCCGGCCTTCGATGCCGGCCCAATGCAGCAGCCGGTGCCCGTCGAACGTGTTGTAGACGTGCGTGCGCGGACCGAAGGTGAAGCCCACGCTCTCGCCGCGCTCGCCGATCATCGCCTGCGTCTCGGCGATCTGCTCGGGCGTCCGGCCATATTTCTTGCCGAGGTAGTCCACAATGGCCTCACCGCCCGGGCCCATCTGCGGATTCAGTTCGAAGGGATGCACCACGATCTGGGCGTCCACCTCGTTACCCAGGCGCTCGAGCGCGCGTTCAAGCGAAGAAAGGCCGATGGCGCACCAGGGGCACGCGATATCGGAGACGAAATCGATTCTGAGCGGTTGGGTCATTGCGTTCCTGAAAACGGTTGCGGCCGCGCCCGGTGCGCAGCGTGAGGCGCACAGGTTAACCGGAATCGCCGCGGGCCGCTGAAGCCCCTGCGCTCACTTAAGCGCTCATGCCGTCGCCTCGTCCCGCACGTTGAACTGCGCGACGGCCTCGTAGAGCCGTGCGCTCTGTGCCTCCAGCGAAAGCGCCGCCGCCGACGCCTCTTCCACGAGCGCCGCGTTGCGCTGCATGGTCTGCTCCATCTGCGTCACCGTGGCGTTCACCTGCTCGATGCCGGCCGACTGCTCGTCTGAAGCGAGGCTGATCTCGTTCATGATGGTGTTCACGCGCGCCACCGCATCCACGAGTGCGCTCATCGTCGAGCCCGCCTGTGCGACGAGCTTGCTGCCGTCTTCCACGCGCTGCGTGGAGTCGCCGATCAATTCCTTGATCTCCCTCGCCGCCGACGCGCAGCGCTGCGCGAGCCCCCGCACTTCGGCCGCGACCACGGCGAAACCCCTGCCCTGCTCGCCCGCGCGCGCCGCCTCCACCGCGGCGTTGAGCGCGAGGATATTGGTCTGGAACGCGATGCTTTCGATCACGCTCACGATGCCCGCGATCTTCGACGCGCTCTCCGAAATCGAGCCCATCGTCGAGACCGCGCGCTGCATGGCGTCGCCGCCGCGCGAGGCAAGATCCGCGGCGCCCGCGGCATGACTGCGCGCGTCGCGCGCGTTGTCGGCGTTCTGGCGCACGGCCGCCGTCAGTTGCTCGACGCTCGCGGCCGCCTGCTGGAGCGAAACGGCCTGCTGCTCCGTGCGCGCGGAGAGATCGACGTTGCCGCTCGCAATCGCCCGCACGTCGCCCACGATGGTGTGCGCGCTCGTGCGTACCTGCAGCACGGTCGTCGCGAGCCCCGCCTGCATCTGCCTGAGCGCATCGAGCAGATACGCCATTTCGTTTCTGCGCGTCGCCACCACGTGCGCCGTGAGATCGCCCTGCGCGATCTTCTGGAAGTGATCCACGGCGAGATGAATGGGCCCCACCACCGCCTTCGTGAGCGCACGCTGGGCCACCACGCCGATCACGAGCGCAACAAGCGCCACGGCCACCATGCCGCCCACGAGCTTACGCAGGCGCGCATCCGCCGCTTCGTAGCGGGCCTTTTCGCGCGCTACCTGGAAGTCTTCGAGCGCGCCGATCGCCTGCTGATAGGCCGCGAAAAGCGCGGGCGGCATCTCGCGCTGAGTCTGGAGAAAGTTGAACGTGTCGTCCTGATCGAGCTGCGTAAGCGCCTTCGTCACCACTTGATCGAGCAGCGCCTGGCGGTGTTGCTGCAACGTGGCAACGAGCCCCTGTTCCGTGGCGTCGGCGGCATGCAGGCGCGTGTAGGCGTCGAGTTCCGCGTTGCTTTGCGCGAGCAGTTCGTGCAGCCGCGCGATGGCCTCTTTCGCCGGCTGCCCTGCGCTCAGCATCTGCCCCACGTCCCCCAGCGCGCCGCGCAGCACGAGCATGCGTTCAGAGCTGGTCTTCAGATGCAGCAGCGACGCCGTATCGTCGCGATACATGGCTTCGAGCGAGGCATTGCCCGCATAGAGCCCAGCGATGCAGGCCCCCACGACGAGCATGAGCAGGACGGTATAGCCGCCGATGGTCGCGGCCAGCCCGCCGCGGATGGTCAGTTGTTTTCGCATGACGTGCCCTGAAGCGCCGGCCGGCGCATGCCGGCTGGGCGCGGGATACCCCGGTTCGGATGGACGAGCTGCGTGCGGTGCCCGGCCATCGCGCCACGCATCGGACGATTAACCGGGACCACCCATCGGGATGACGTCAGGACAGGTCAGGAAATTTTGCGCGCATCCGACATGGATATGACGAATTGCGCCAGCTTCGCAGGCAGGCGGCCTGGAGCCGCCGCGCAGGCTTCATCGACCGGCGGCCTGCGCGCTCGCATACAGCGACGAATCGGCGAAACCTTCGGCGGCCAGCACGCGGCCCACGAGAATCAGCGCCGTGCGTTCGATGTCGGTCTGCTGCACCTTCGCGGCAATATCCGCAAGCGTGCCCGTCACGCGTTCCTCGTCGGGCCAGCTCGCGCGGTAGATCACCGCGACCGGGCAGTCCGCGCCATAGTGGGGCAGCAGTTCGTCCACGATGCGCGCGATGTGGCGCACGCCCAGGTGAATCGCCAGGGTGGAACCGTGGCGCGCGAGGTCGCCCAGTTGCTCGCCTTCGGGCATCGCGGTTTTCGTCGCATAGCGCGTGAGGATCAGCGTCTGCGAGATGCCGGGCAACGTCAGCTCGCAGCCGAGCGCCGCCGCGCAGGCGGCCGTCGCCGTCACGCCCGGCACGATTTCGTACGGAATGCCGAGCGCGCGAATGCGGCGAATCTGCTCGCCGATCGCGCCATAGAGCGACGGGTCGCCCGAATGCACGCGCGCCACGTCCTGCCCGTTTCGATGCGCTTCGGCGAGCAACGCCACGATGGCATCGAGATCGAGATCCGCCGTGTTGACCACACGTTCGGCCGTGTTGCCCGCAAGCACCGCAGGCGGCACGAGCGACCCCGCATACAGGATCACCGGACAACTGCGCACGAGGCGCTGCCCCTTGACCGTGATGAGTTCGGGGTCGCCCGGCCCGGCGCCGATGAAGTACACCGTCATGCGTTCGCTCCGCGATGCGTCGTCGGTTTGCGGTCCGCCGCCGTGCGCCACGCGCGAAGGGCCTCGAGCAGCGCGACCGGTTCGTCGAACGTGCGGTCCGCGTTGGGCAGCGTGGGACGCTGCAACAGGATCACCGGCAAGCCGCGTTCGCGCGCCACGTCGAGCTTCGCTTCGGTGGCGCCGCCGCCGCTGTTCTTGCTGACCACGACGTCGGTACTGCATGCGTCGAACAGCGCGCGCTCGCCTTCCAGCGTGAACGGGCCACGCGCGCCGATCACACGGCAACGCTCGTTGCCGGGATGCGCGTCGAGGCAGCGCACGGTCCAGTATTGATGCGCGGGAATGCGCTCGAGATGCGCGAGCGGCTCGCGACCCGTGGTGAAGAGCGGCCGCTCGAACGGCGCGAGCGCCGCCATGAGCTGGGGCCAGCCGCGCACGAAGCGCCAGTCGTCGCCCGGTCCCGGCTGCCACGCCGGACGCCGCAACGCCCAGCACGGTACGCGAACCGTGCGGCACGCCGCGACCGCGCTGCCGCTCATGTTCGCGGCATACGGATGGGTAGCGTCGATGACGAGGTCCACGCGCTGTTCGCGCAGATAGCGCGCGAGCCCGTCGCCGCCGCCGAAGCCGCCCACGCGCACCTGGCACGCCAGATCGACGGGTACCTTGCCGAGCCCCGCGAGGCTATAGACGTCATCGTGTTTGAGGCTGCGCGCGATCTTTAGCGCCTCGCCGGTGCCACCGAGCAGGAGTACGCGCGTCATCGTGCCTCGCCGACGAAGCGGCCCTCGCGGTCGACGGCGAACATCTCCACGGCGACGTCGGGCGGCACGATGCCGCGTGCCACCCGGAGCGCCTCGCGGCACACGATGTCGCCCAGCGCGATGCCCTGCGCCTGCGCGAGCGCGAGCGCCTGCTGGCTCGTGTTGGCCGCGCGCATGGCGGCCTGCAACTCGTCGCTCGCGCCGTGTGCCGCGGCCCATTGCGCGAGCAGCGGCAAATCGATGCTCGATTGCCGGCTGTGCAGATCGAGGTGCCCGGCCGCGAGCTTGCTCAACTTGCCGAATCCGCCGCACACGCTGAGCCGCGCCACGGGCGCGCGGCGCAGGTGCTTCAGCACGGCGCCCGCGAAGTCGCCCATTTCGATCAGCGCCATGTCGGGCAAGCCGTAGCGCCGGCGCATGGCGTCTTCGCTTGCGTTGCCCGTGCAAGCAGCAAGGTGCGCGATGCCGTTGGCGCGCGCCACGTCGATACCCTGATGGATCGACGCGATATAAGCCGAGCACGAGAACGGCCGCACGATGCCGGTGGTGCCGAGAATCGAGAGGCCGCCCACGATGCCGAGCCGCGGGTTCATGGTCTTGAGGGCGAGGGCCTCGCCGCCCTCCACGCCGATCGCCACCTCGAAGCCGCCCGTGTAGCGATACTGCGCCGCGAGTTGCGCGAGGTGGTCGCGCATCATCTGGCGCGGCACGGGATTGATGGCGGGTTCGCCCACGGGCACGACGAGCCCCGCGCGCGTCACGGTGCCCACGCCGGGCGCGGCGTGAAAGCGCACGCCGGGCGCCTCGCTCGACCGCACGCGCGCGAAGACCACGGCGCCGTGCGTCACGTCCGGGTCGTCGCCCGCGTCTTTGACAGTGGCGGCTTCGGCGCCGTCGGCGCCATCGCGACCATTCACGAAACGGCAATACGTTAGCTTCATCTGAACATGCTGTCCCTTCGGTAAGACAATTTCGGACACCTCGCTTGCCTCGCCTGCCAGCAGCAGACGCGCCGCCGCCAGCGACGTGGCCGTCGCACAGCTTCCCGTGGTGTAGCCGCTGCGCAGCGGGCGCGGCGCTTCGTGCGTTTCGTCGCGCATCATCGGTGCGTGCCCTCGCGAGTAGCCGCGCCGGCATCGTCGCGTAGAGGTTTCGTGACTTCGTAGAGCGTGACCGGCAGCGCCGGCCGCCACGTGTCGAAGCCGCCCAGCGGCTGTGCCTCGTTGAGCGCGATGCGCGTGAGCGTGCCGCCGCAGCGGTCGCGCCACGCCATGAGTGCGGCGTCGCCCTGCAACGTCACCGCGTTGGCCACGAGCCGGCCGCCTTCGCGCAGGCTCGACCAGCAGGCCTCCAGCACGCCGGGCACGGTCACGCCGCCGCCGATGAAGACGGCGTCGGGCGCGGGCAAGCCGGCGAGCGCCTCAGGCGCGCGGCCCGCCACGAGCACGAGCCCGGGCACACCGAGGGCGTCGCGATTGTGTTCGATGAAACGCTGGCGGCCCGCATCGGCTTCGATGGCAATGGCGCGACACGAGGCGTGCGCGCGCATCCATTCGATGCCGATGGAGCCGCTGCCCGCGCCCACATCCCAGAGCAGTTCGCCGGGACGCGGCGCGAGACGCGCGAGCGTGATGGCGCGCACGTCGCGCTTGGTGAGCTGGCCGTCGTTGAGAAAGGCGTCGTCGGGAAGGCCGCACGTGAGCGGCAACGAACGCGCCTCCGTTGCCTCGCAGGCGAGCGCCACGACGTTGAGCGCGGCCACGTCCCGCGCTTGATCGGACGGCCAGGCCGCGGCACGCACGTCGATGCGGCGTTCGCGGTCACCGCCCAGATGCTCGAACACGTGCATGCGCGTGGCGCCGAAACCGCGCTCGCGCAGCAGCGCGGCGATGGCGCCGGGCGACTCGCCGTCGCGGCTCAGCACGAAGATGCGGGCGCCGTCGTGAAGATGCGCGTTCAGCGCGGCAAGCGGGCGCCCTACGAGCGACGCCACCGCGACTTCCTGCAACGCCCATCCGAGCCGCGCCGCCGCGAGCGAAAGCGACGACGGCGCGGGCAGCACGCGCCATTCGTCGGCGGACAGCGCCCGCGCGAGCGTGGCGCCGACGCCGTAAAACATGGGGTCGCCGCTCGCCAGCACGCACACCGGCTTGCCGCGCCGCGCGAGCACCGGTGCGATGTCGAACGGCGACGGCCAGGCCTCGCGCCGCGCCGCAATGCGCGCGGGCAACATGGCGAGGTGGCGCTGGCCGCCCACCACCACATCCGCTTCGAGCAACGCGCGTCGCGCCGCCCGGCCGAGCCCGGCAAATCCGTCTTCCCCTACACCTACCACCGTCAGCCAGGCGGGCATTGCATCGTTTCCTTTGAGCTTGATCAGTGCCGCTTCGCGCCGGTCTTTGCAGGCTTTACTGCGGCCTTCCTGCGCGGTCGTGCCCGTCGCAAAAAAGAGGATAATACCGCCTCGCCGGTGCCCTACGGGGCTGAAAAGGGAACACAGCCAAGCTGTGGCTGCCCCCGCAACTGTGAGCAGAAAGTCCGCGCCGCCACGCGCCACTGGACGATCGGGCAAGCCAGCCGATCCACCGGGAAGGCCGGCACGGACGCCGGGTCGCACATGGTCTTCAACGCGCTTTCGTACGTTTTTCGCGCGTCTTCCATGCGGCAACCCGGCAAGCTGCGAGCCAGGAGACCTGCCGGCCAGGACGTTCCGTTCGTGCAAGCCAACACCGGGCGGGGTGCACCGGTGCCGCGCGCTCTCCTCGCCACGCAAGGAGAACACCTGGCCGCAGCGCGACGCCTGATTCCTCACTGAGCTTTTTCACCGATCTCACTGAACGCGAGCGCTGCGCATTGAGCCACGATCCGACTCCTTCGCTTCGGCCTTCCGCCTGTCCCGCGCTGACGCGCATCGTCAGCGCACGCGACGGCGGGTTGTGCCGCATCAAGCTGCCCGGCGGCGAGCTGCACGCCGAACAGGCCATCGCGATTGCCGAGGCGGCAAGCGAACATGCCGGCGGTGTGATCGAACTGACGAACCGGTCCAACGTGCAACTGCGCGGCGTGCGCGCCGGCCACGAGCCCGCGTTGATTGCGCGGCTGCTCGCGGCAGGGCTCGGGCCGCGGCAGTTTCCGGATGCGTCGCCTCTTGCGTCCAAGGCGTCGTGCGACGCGCCGTTGTCGACGCCACGCCTTGCCGCCGCCGACGACGTGCGCAACGTGATGGCGAGTCCCTCCGCGGGCCGCGACATCGGCGCACTCGTCGACACGCGGCATCTCGCCGCACAACTGCTCGCGCTGCTGGAAGGCGAGCCGCGTTTCGCCGCGCTCTCGCCGAAGTTCGCGTTGCTGCTCGACGGCGGCGAACGGCTCGCGGCGCTCGATCATCCGCACGACATCTGGCTCTCGGCCATCGCGCCGGAACAGCACGCCGGCCAAACCTGGTTCGCGTTCGGCCTGGCGGGCGAACCGTCGTGCACGCAGCGTTGCGCGCTCGCCGCCGTGCAGGCGGTCGACGTGCCCGCGCTGGTTCGTGCGCTGCTCACGCTGTTCCTCGACCTCGCCCGCCCCGAAGAGACGCGCATGCGCCACCTCGTCGCCGCGCACGGCGAGATCGCGCTGCTCGAACACCTGGCATACCGTATCGATTTTCCGCTGCGCCGTGACGCCGCCGTCGACGCATGGCGCCGCGCGCCCGCCGACGCATCGCTGCGATTCGGCGCTCACCGGCAACGCGATGGCGAACGGTGGTACGTAGGCGCGCAGCCGCCGCTCGGCCGCCTCGATGCGCCCACGCTGCGCGAACTCGCGCGGCTCGCACAACAGACCGCCGCCACGCTGCGCGCCACGCCGTGGCAAGGCGTGCTGCTGGTCGACGTCGAAGCGTCCGCGGTACCGCAGGTCCAACGCGCTCTGGATGCACTCGGACTGATTCAGGACGCGCGCCATCCGCTCGCAAGACTCGTTGCGTGCGCGGGCTCGCCCGGTTGCATGAAGGCGCACGCCGACACCAAAGCCGATGCCCTCGCACTCGCGCCGCATCTGCCAGACGACGTGCAAGTTCACGTGAGCGGCTGTGTGCGCTCGTGCGCCGCCGCGCACTGCGCGCCCTACACGCTGCTCGCCGTGGAGCCGGGCCGCTACGACGTCTATCGGCGCGTCGAACAGGCGGCCGCACAATCGCCGTCCGACGAAAGCGGCGCCCTCGGCGCAGGCCCCGCCACCCCGCGCTTCGGCGAACGCCTCGACACCCATCTCACCCTCGACCAGGCCACGCGCGTGCTTCACGCGGCGCGCCTCGCGTACGGAGTTTCTTCCCATGCTTGATTACGTCCGCGACGGCCAGGCCATCTATCGCGCGTCTTTCGCGACGATCCGCGCCGAGGCCGACCTCTCCCGCATCCCGCCCGACCTCGAAAAGCTCGCGGTGCGCGTGATCCACGCGTGCGGCATGGTCGATATCGTCGATGCGCTCAAGTTTTCGCCGGGCGCGGGCACGGCAGGGCGCGATGCGCTCAAACGCGGCGCGCCGATTCTCTGCGATGCCCGCATGGTGGCCGAAGGCGTCACGCGCGCGCGGTTGCCCGCGGCGAACCCGGTGCTCTGCACGCTCGGCGACCCGGCCGTGCCCGCGCTTGCAAGCGAGCTTGGCAACACGCGGTCGGCGGCGGCGCTCGAACTCTGGCGTCCTCATCTGGCCGGCAGCGTGGTCGCCATCGGCAATGCGCCCACCGCGCTTTTCTATCTGCTCGACATGCTCGACGCGGGCGCACCGCGGCCCGCGCTGATTCTGGGCTTTCCCGTGGGATTCGTCGGCGCCGCCGAATCGAAAGCGATGCTCGCCGCCGACAGCCGCGGCGTGCCGTTCGTGATCGTGGAAGGCCGGCGCGGCGGCAGCGCGATGGCCGCGGCCGCCGTCAACGCGCTGGCCTCGGAGGCTGAATGACAACAGCGCGAACGACAGAGCGCACGACACCGCGCGGACGGCTCTACGGCATCGGCGTGGGCCCCGGCGACCCCGAACTGCTCACGCTCAAGGCACTGCGGTTGCTCAAGGCCGCGCCCGTGGTGGCGTACTTCGTCGCGAAGGGCAAGAAGGGCAACGCGTTCAGCATTGTCGAAGCGCACCTGGCCGGCGAGCAGATCCAGTTGCCGCTCGTCTACCCCGTGACGACCGAAGCGCTCGCCCCGCCGCTTTCGTACGAGGCGATCATCGCCGACTTCTACGACACGGCGGCCGCCGTGGTGAGCGCGCATCTGGAGGCGGGCCGCGACGTGGCCGTGATATGCGAGGGCGACCCGTTTTTCTACGGCTCGTACATGTACCTGCACGATCGCCTCGCGCCCCACTTCGACGTGGACGTGGTGCCCGGTGTCTGCTCGATGCTGGGCGGCGCGGCGGTGCTGGGTGCGCCGCTCGTCTATCGCAACCAGAGCCTGTCGGTGCTCTCCGGCGTGCTGCCCGAAGACGAACTGCGCCGCCGCCTCATGGATGCGGATGCGGCCGTCGTCATGAAGCTGGGCCGCAACTTCGAGAAGGTGCGGCGCGTGCTGGACGAACTGGGCCTCGCGAGCCGCGCGCTCTACGTGGAGCGCGCCACGATGGCGAACCAGCGCATCGTGCCGCTCGCCGAAGTGGACCCGATGGCGTCGCCGTATTTTTCGCTGCTCGTCGTGCCGGGGGAAAGATGGCAAGGGTAAGCACGCCGCCCGCGATCGTCGTGCTGGGACCCGGGGCGCTCGGCACGGCGCGGCGCATTCAGGCCTGCTATGCGGGCGCGCAATTGCACGGGCTGCATGCGCGCGTGGACGCCGACGTGACCTTCACCGAACTCGGCGTCCATCTGCGCACGCTCTACGCGCAGGGCACGCCCATCGTGGTGCTGTGCGCGGCGGGCATCGTGATTCGCAGCCTCGCGCCCGCGCTGGCGAACAAGGGCAGCGAGCCGCCCGTGCTCGCCGTGGCCGAAGACGGCAGCGCCGTCGTGCCGCTGCTGGGCGGCCTTGCGGGCGTCAACGTGATGGCGCGCGAGATTGCCGCGGCGCTCGGCGTAGCACCCGCCATCACGACGAGCGGCGAGCTGCGCTTCGGCACGTGCCTGCTCAATCCGCCGGAAGGCTACGCGCTTGCGAGCCTCGAGCAAGGCAAGCGTTTCGTCTCCGATCTGCTCGCGGGCGAACATACGCGCATCGAAGGCGAAGCACCCTGGCTCGACCGCGTGCCGCTGCCCGTTGACGAATCGGCGCGGCTCACGATCCGCGTGACGGCGCAGGCATCGGACGAACGCCGCGATGAACTCGTGGTGCATCCGAAGAGCGTGGTGGCGGCGGTGTGGGCTTCGAGCGCGCCGGACAGCGCGCATGCGGCTTGCAACGATGGCGCAGCGCACGACCTGCGAACGAACGACAACGCGAGCGGCGAAGAGAACGACCTGGACGCCACCGACGGCGCGATCGCAGCACGACGACTCAACAGCCGTTCCAACTCCGATGGCGAACGCGACTCGACCGGCACGTCCATCACGAACGCCGCCGCCTCCATCGTGCACCGCGTGCGCGAGGCGCTGCGCGCGCAAGGTTTGGCTCCGCTCGCGCTCGCCGCCTTGCTCACGCCCGAAGAGCGCATGGACGACGAGGCCCTCGAAGAAGCGGCGCGTTCATTGGGCGTGCCGCTTCGGTTCAGCGCCTCTGCTGACGCAACACTGCAAGGCAGCGCACCGCACGAGCGCGCCGGACAACTGCTCCGCGCAGCGTTGCGCGTGCCTCACGACATCCATACGCACCGCAACGGTATCGCCCTCGCCGTTGCATCACAGTCTGTTACCTCGGCGCTGCCGGGCAAAGCGCGCGGACGCGTGACCGTGGTGGGCCTCGGCCCCGGCAGCGCCGACCTGATGGTGCCGGCCGCGCGCGCGGCGCTCGCCGATGCCACCGACGTCCTCGGCTACGCGACCTACGTGAACATGGCCGGCCCCTTCCGCGACGATCAGCGCGTGCATCCCACGGACAACCGCGAAGAGCTTCAGCGCGCGCGCCACGCATTCGCGCTCGCGAGCGAGGGGCGGCGCGTGGCGATCGTCTCGTCCGGCGACCCCGGCGTGTTCGCCATGGCAGCCGCCGTGCTCGAAGCGCTGGATACCGCGGACGACCCGCGCTGGCGCAAGGTGGCGCTCGCCATCGTGCCGGGCATCTCGGCGGCCATGGCCACGGCGGCGCAGGCGGGCGCGCCGCTGGGCCACGACTTCTGCATGCTCTCGCTCTCGGACAACCTCAAGCCGTGGCGCATCATCGAGCAACGGCTGCGCCACGCCGCCGAGGCCGATCTGGTGATGGCGTTCTACAACCCGATCTCGCGCGCGCGGCCCTGGCAGCTCGACCGCGCGCTCGACATCGTGCGCGGCTACCGCGCGCCGCAAACGCGCGTGGTGCTGGGCCGCGACATCGGCCGGCCCGGCGCCACGCTCGTCACGACGACGCTGGGCGCGCTGCGCGCCGATCAGGTGGACATGCGCACGATGGTGATCGTCGGGTCGTCGACCACGCGCGGCGTGGCGGGCGGCCCGCACGGCGAGTGGATCTATACGCCGCGGTGGTACGAGGCGTGATGGCGAGCCCGCGCGCCGCGTTTCAGCCGTGCGCGCTTGAGCACGCTCCGCTTGCCCTCACGCGATCAACGTTTCCGCCCGCACCCACTCCGCGCCCCACGCCTGCGCGAGCCGGCCGCAGACCTGAAGCGCCGGCACGTGGCGCTCGAAGTCCACGAACACGATGCGGTCGGCCCAGGCCGGCTTCGCGGGACGCTCGCTGCTGCGGCCGTCGGTGAGAATCCACAGCGTGCGGTGCTGGGCCGGCTGTCTGCGCGCGGCGCGCTTAAGCACCTGACCCGCCGCACGCAGGCCGAGCGCGAACGGCGTTCCGCCTCCGCCGCCCACCGGCGCGAGCCACCGTTCGTTCCACCATCGCGGCACGGCGGGACCGAAGCGCACGTCGGCGCGCATACCGCCGAAAGAGACCAGCGCCACTTCGACGCGCGCGCGTGCGGCAGAATCGAAGCAGCGCACCAGCAAACCTTTGGCGAGCGCAAGCCGTTCGCCACCCAGCATCGACGCCGAGCAGTCCAGCACGAAGCAATGCAGCTCGCCTCGCGGCGCGGTTTCGTGCACGTAACGCAGATGGTCCGCGCGCAGCGGCACATTGCGCTTGCGCGCGAAGGTGGCGGGCCACGCGATGCGCGTGCTGCCGCCTGTGCCGATGCTCGTGCGAGGTCCGCCATCGCGCCGTGCGCTCACGCCCACTTCACCCGGCCATCGGAATCCGCTGCGCGAGTCAGCGGCGGCGCCTTCCCGATGGCTCAGCGTTTTTTTGCGGACAGCGGGATCACACCCTTCACGTTCGCCATGCCCGTGTGCTCGGGCGCGAGGTAGCCCCAGTCGCGCTCGCCGCTTGCGTTCGGCGTGCCGGCGGCCGGCGCTCCGGCATCGGACTGAGCCGATGAGCCGGCTGCTGGCGAATCATGACGAACGGCGCCGCCTTCCGCGGTACGGCCCTTCCCTTCATGCGCCGCGCCGGCCATGTCGTCCTGCGGCGCGGACGACGCCCCAGGCAACGACGCCCCATCGCCATGCTGCGCTCGCGCCTGCTCACGCCGCCGATGCCGCAGCACCGCGGGCGCGACGCGCTCCACATGCCCCGTCGTGATCGCCGTGGCCCGCTCCAGCGCGGCCAGTGCCCGCGCTGCACGCAGCATGACGAGGTCCGCGCGCAGACCGTCCACGCCGGCTTCGATGCAACGCGCGCTCACGTCAGCGTGAACGGCATCGTCGAAGGCAAGCGACGGCAGTGCCTCACGCGCCTCGCGGATACGTTGCGCGAGGGCTCGCTGCTCGTCGGCATAGATACGGCAAAATGCTTCGGGATCCGTATCGAATGCGAGCCGCGCTTTCACGATCTGCTGCCGCGTGGCCACATCGAAGCAATTGTCGAGTTCGACCATCAGCCCAAAGCGGTCCAGCAGTTGCGGACGCAGTTCACCCTCTTCCGGGTTCATGGTGCCAATCAGCACGAAGCGCGCCGCGTGGCTGTGGGAAACGCCGTCGCGCTCCACTACGTTCACGCCGCTCGCGGCCGCGTCGAGCACGGCATCCACGAGCGCGTCGTCGAGCAGGTTGACCTCGTCCACGTAAAGCACGCCGTTGTGGGCCTGCGCGAGCAGGCCCGGCGCAAACGTCACGCTGCCGCCGCGCAGCGCTTCGTTCAGATCGAGCGAGCCGACAAGCCGTTCCTCGGTAGCGCCGAGCGGCAGCGTGACGAAGCGGCCCTCGGGCAGCAGTTCGGCCAGCGAGCGCGCCGCCGTCGATTTCGCCGTGCCGCGCGGCCCGCTCACGAGCACGCCGCCCACGCCGGGGTCCACGGCGGCAAGCAACAGCGCTTCGCGCAACGCGGTCTGCCCGACCAGCGCGCTGAAGGGAAAGAGCCGCGGCAATACGCCGGGCACGCATGCGCCGCTTGAACTCACGATGACCTCTCTTCAATGCGCTCGTCGATGGCGAGCAACTGGCTTTCGATCTGCGCGCGCCGTTCGCCGGGCGCCTGCCACAGGCCGCGATCCATCGCCTCGATCAGCCGCTCGCACACCGAACGCAGCGCGTGCGGATTGTGCTGCTGCATGAAAGCGCGCGTGTCGGCGTCGTTGACGTAGGCGTCGGCAACGAGCGCGTATTGATGGTCCGCGACCACGCGCGCGGTCGCGTCGTAGCCGAACAGGTAGTCCACGGTCGCGGCAATCTCCGCGGCGCCCTTGTAGCCGTGCCGCTTCACACCGTCCAGCCACTTCGGGTTGACCACACGCGAGCGGATCACGCGCGCCATCTCTTCGGCGAGCGGACGCACGCGCGGTGCGGCCGGGTTGCTGTGGTCGCCGTGATAGACCGCCGGCTGCTGTCCCGCGAAGTGGCGCACGGCCGCGGTCATGCCGCCGTGGAACTGGTGGTAGTCGTTCGAATCGAGCACGTCGTGCTCGCGGTTGTCCTGGTTCTGGAGCACGACGTCGATGGCGGCGAGCCGCGTGGCGAACGCGCCCTGCGCGGCTTCGCCCGCGCCCGCCTGCGTGTACGCGTAGCCGCCCCACGCGCGATACGCCTCGGCCAGGTCTTCGTCGGTCTGCCACTGGCGCGTGTCGATCATCTGCTGCAGGCCCGCGCCGTAGGCACCCGGACGCGCGCTGAACACGCGCCAGCCGGCACGCTTGCGGGCCTCCTGCGCGTCGAGCCCGCGCGCCATCCACGCATCGCGCTCGCGCAGCACACGGGCGCGGATGGGGTTCATGTCCTCGGGCTCGTCGTCCAGTTCGGCCACGGCCTGCACCGCCGCGTCGAACAGATGCATCACGTTCGGAAACGCGTCGCGAAAGAAGCCGGACACGCGCAACGTGACGTCGATGCGCGGACGCTCCAGCGCGCCCGCCGGCAGAATCTCGAAGTCCGTCACGCGATGGCTGCCCGCCGCCCACTTCGGCCGCACGCCGATGAGCGCGAGCGCCTGGGCGATGTCGTCGCCGCCCGTGCGCATGGTCGCCGTGCCCCAGACCGAGAGACCAACGGCTCGCGGATAGTCGCCGTGCTCCTGCAGATGCCGCTCCACCAGTTGACGCGCCGACTTCACGCCCAGCGCCCACGCGGCCTGGGTGGGGATGGCGCGCGTATCGACGGAATAGAAGTTGCGGCCTGTGGGCAGCACGTCGGGGCGTCCGCGCGACGGCGAGCCGCTGGGGCCCGGCGGCACGAAGCGGCCTTCCAGGCCACGCGTGAGCTGGCGCAGTTCTTCGCCGCCGCAGGCATCGAGGCGCGGCAGCACGTCGTCGCGCAGACGGTGCAGCACCTGGCTCGCGAGCGGCAAGGCGCGCGCTGTCTGCGTGGCATCGAGCAAACCGGCAACGCGGGATGGCCCCGCATCCGCGCGAGCCGCTTCTGCCGCTTCTGCCGCATCAATCCCTTCAGCCGCATCGCCCGCCGTCGCTTCGCACACCCCTTCGAGCAACACCGCCGCCAGCTGCTCCAGCCGTTCGCGCGTGTCGCCGTTATGGCGCCACGGCGCATCGCTCACGGCTTCGAGCCACGCGGGCCGCGGCCCCGTCCACGGCGTGGACCATTCCGCCGTGAGCGGATCGAAACAATCGGCCATGCCCAGGTCTTTCGCGAGCGCATCGATCAAGCCCGCGTTCGCGCCCTGCCCGTCGCCGCATGGAAAGCGGCCGAGCGCGAGCAGCGTGTCGCGTCGCTCGCGTCCTTGCGGCGAATGGCCGAACACGTGCAGGCCGTCGCGAATCTGCGCTTCCTTCAGTTCGCAGAGCCATGCGTCCACGCGCACGAGCAGCGCCTCTTCCTCGTCGGGTCCGCTCGGCTTGGCGACGCTCAGTTCCTCGTGCAACCGATGCTTCGCGATGGTGTCGAGGATGCTCGCGCGCAGCAGCTTCGCGCGCCGCGCGTCGACCATCAGCGCCTCGTAGTACTCGTCGACCTGGCGTTCGAGATCCTGCATGGGCCCATAGTTTTCGGCGCGCGTGAGCGGCGGCATCAGATGGTCGACGATCACCGCATGCGCGCGCCGTTTCGCCTGGCTGCCCTCGCCGGGATCGTTGACGATGAACGGATAGAGATGCGGCGTGGGGCCGAGCGTGAGGTCGGGCCAGCACTGCGCGCTCAGTGCCACGCTCTTGCCGGGCAGCCATTCGAGACTGCCGTGCTTGCCCACGTGGACGATCGCGTCCACGCCGAACGTGTGGCGCAGCCAGAAGTAGAACGCGAGATACGCATGCGGCGGCACGAGGTCGGCGTCGTGATAGCTCGCGTAGTCCGCCGCCTCGCGCGAGCGCGACGGCTGAATGCCCACGAACACGTGGCCGCAGCGCCATCCCGCGATCATGAAGCGGCCGCGGCGCACGGTCGGGTCCTGCTCGGGCGGGCCCCAGCGTGCGTTCAGCGCGGTCCGCACGTCGGCAGGCAGTGCATCGAAGTGCGCGAGGTAGTCGTCGAGGGCGAGGCTCTGCAACGCGGGGCGCAGGTCGCGCACCGTGGGGTCGTTCGTGACGCCTTCAGTCAGGCGGTCCATCAACGCGGCGCCATCCGCCGGCACCTCGGGCACGCGATAGCCTTCGGCACGCAGCGTGCCGAGAATGCTCACCACCGATGCAGGCGTATCGAGCCCCACGCCGTTGCCGATGCGCCCTTCGCTCATCGGATAGTTGGCGAGCACAAGCGCCACGCGCTTGTCGCCGTTCGGCAGGCTGCGCAGGCGGCACCAGCGCCGGCTCAGTTCGGCCACGAACGCCACGCGTTCCGCGTCGGGCTGATAGCGCACCACGTCCACTTCGGTATGCGGGCAACGCCAAGCAAAGCCCTTGAAGCTCACGGCGCGCGTGACGATGCGCCCGTCCACCTCGGGCAGCGCGACGTGCATGGCGATGTCGCGCGAATGCAGGCCCTGGTTGTCCTTGAGCCAGTCGTCGCGATTGCCGGAACTCAGAATCACCTGGAACACGGGCGCGTCGCCGGTGAGCGCGGGCGATGCCGGGCCGCCGGGATCGTCCAGAGACGAAGCTGCGAACGCCGTCGTATTGAGCACAAGCGCGACGTTATGGTCGGCGCACAACTGCGCCACGACGTCGCGACTCATCGCGTCTTTCAGCGACGTCACGGCGATGGGCAACGGGTTCATGCCGCGTGCTTCGAGTGCTTCGATCAGCGCGTCGAACACCGCCGTGTTGGCGGCCTGCACGTGCGCACGATAGAACAGCAACGCGACGACCGGCGCGCCTTCACGCCAGCGCGCCTGCCAGTCCGCGACCGTCGGCACGGTGGCTGCGCTGCGGGATGCGTCTGCAAGATTCGCCGGGTAGTAGAGCATCGCGGCCGGCAGCGGCACGGGCGGCGCCGGCTCGCGGCCCCAGCCGAGCGCGTGCCAGGCAATCGCGCGCAAGAACCCTTCGGCATTCGCGAGGCCGCCTTCGCGCAGGTAGCGCCACAGTTGCCGGCACAGCGCGGCGTCGGCGGTGCTTCGTGCAATGAGGTTCGGGTCTTCCTGCAAATCGCCCGAAAACATCGCGAGCGTCTGGCCCTTGCGCTGCGCGAGTTCCACGACACGCTCGATGCCGTAAGGCCAATACGCCTCGCCGCCCAGATGGTCCACCACGACCACGCGTGCATGCTGCAACACGTCGTCGATATAGAAGTCCACCGACGCCGGCTGGCGCAGGAACGCGACGTTCGCGAGCCGCAGGCTCGGGAAGCCCGCGCCCATGCGTTCGATCACGCTTGCGAGCAGCGAGAGCGTGGTGTCGGCCGAACTGAGCACGACGATGTCGGCCGGGCGCTGATCGATGCGGATCACGCCCGCCGTGTCGTCGACGAAACCGCCGGGTACGGTGCGCAGCAGATGCATGGCGGTCTAGCGTCCCGTGGCTTCGGCGGCGGCCGACGCGAGCGCTGCATCGAACGCTGCTTGCAGCACGGCCTGATCGAGGTCTTCGCCAATCAAGACGAAGCGGCTCGTACGCGTTTGGTGATCCATTTCGTCCTCACGCCAGCGGCGGTCGAAGTAGCTGTCGAAGCGGCGGCCCACGCCCTGAATGACGAGCCGCATCGGCGCGCCGGGCAGCGCCGCGAAGCCTTTCGCGCGATAGATGGTGTGGCGCTCCACGAGCGCGCCCAGCGCCGCGATGGCCGCGTCGCGCGTGGCCGGCGCGCCCGTCACGACGACGGAATCGAAGTCGTCGTGATGGTGATGATCGGGGTCGTTCGACGAGCCGTGATGGTCGGGGCGTTGATCGATGGTCGCTTCGGAGGCGGCCGCGAGCCCGAGCAACGCCGGCAGCGCCAGCTGGCCGCCCTGCGCGCGCAGAATCTTCACGTGCGGCGGCAGTTCTTCGCGAATCAGCGCCTCCACGGCGGCCTGCTGCGCCTCGCCGATGAGGTCGATCTTGTTGAGCACGACGAGATCCGCGGCGCTCAGTTGATCTTCGAACAGTTCGTGCAGCGGCGACTCGTGATCGAGATTCGGATCGGCGCGGCGCTGCGCGTCCACGGCGTTGGGGTCCGCGGCGAACTGACCGCTCGCGGCGGCGGGTCCGTCCACCATCGTCACGACGGCGTCGACGGTGAAGCTGTTGCGAATGGCTGGCCAGTTGAAGGCCTGCACGAGCGGCTTGGGCAGCGCGAGCCCGGACGTTTCGATCAGCACGTGGTCGATCTGCGCGCGCCGCTCCACGAGCGCTTCCATCACGGGGAAGAATTCTTCCTGCACCGTGCAGCAGAGGCACCCGTTCGCGAGTTCGTAGAGCTGGCCTGCGCTTTCGTTGCCGCTTTCGTCGCAGCCGATGCCGCAGCCCTTCAGTATTTCGCCGTCGATGCCGAGTTCGCCGAACTCGTTCACGATGACGGCAATGCGCAGGCCGTTGGCCTCGCGAAGAATGTGACGCAGCAGCGTAGTCTTGCCGCTGCCGAGAAAGCCCGTAACGATGGTGACGGGAATCTTGCGCATGGGTTCTGACATGCGGGGCCTCGAGGGTTCGGGTAGTGGCCGTGCCACGCCGCACGATGCGCGCCTCAGGCGTCGCATGGAAGGTGCATGAAGCAACCAGACTGCCGATAGCCGACGAAGCCACGCTGGAAAGCAGTCAGGCGCCCTGGCGGGTCGAGCCGATTGAGCAACGGCCGGCATGCGCATAACGCTGCCGACCCAGCGGAACGCCGCTCACCCGCAGCGCCCACTCTTCGCTCTGGCCGGTATCCGGGCTGGCGAAAGCGCCGCTTCACCTTCCCACGCGAGTGATGTTGTTTCTCGCGCAGTGGTTGCCTGCATGCGTGGCCTTGCGCGCATGCATCGAAGCCGGCTCCGCATCGCATGTCGCGATGCTTTCGCTTACCGTTGCGGGGGCAGCACAGTTTGGTTCGGACCGTGCGTCAATAGACGGCGAACCGCTGTTTCCCGTTTAACTGCGCGCGCAAGGAACGCGCGCGCGAGCACCAGATCGCCACGGAGTGTAGGTGCCGCGACGGGCCGCGTCAAGGAAGCCGGAGGGGACGGCGAAGGGCCTGTGCTATCGTATGCGCCCGCCTGCGAAGGGGCGCGTGGTCGATCGGGCGTCCACGCCGGCCCATCGAAATCCAGCCATCAACCCAGCCGATTCAACCCAGCATGAGCCGCCCTGCAATGCCGGATTCGTCGACCGACGCCAGCGACGGCGCCACACGCGGCCGCTCGCTCGTGCTCGGCATCGGCTGCCGGCGAGGGGTGTCGCTGGAGCAGATCGAGGTGGCGGTGTGGGCAGTGCTGGCCGACGTAGCGCGGCACGACGAGGCTGCACATCGCGCTTCGACATACATCGCCGAACACGTCGCCTGCATCGCCACCATCGACACGAAAGCACACGAGCCTGCCTTGCTCGCGTTCTGCGCGCGCCACGCGTTGCCGCTGAAGGTCTTTTGCGCCGACGAGATCGCCGCGTGTCTGCGCAAGCATCCAGGTCTCGTGCAGTCGCCGGTCGTGCTCGCCCATGCCAGCGTGGCCGGCGTGTGCGAGCCGTGCGCGCTGCTCGCCGCGCCGGGCGGGCGCCTCGTTGCAGCCAAGCGCGCTTACGACGGCGTGACCGTCGCCATTGCCGACACTCGCCGACAAGCAGGCATCGCGGCACAGCAGTTCATCCAGCCACCCATGAGGACACCATGAAGACCGATCCCGACTCGCATCAGCGCATGACGCAACGGCGCCGCGAAGGGCACGAGAAGAAGCAGGCGGCGGCCACCGTCGAAAAGGGTTTGCTGATCGTGCACACCGGCAACGGCAAGGGCAAGAGCACCGCCGCCTTCGGCATGGGCGTGCGCATGCTGGGCCACGGCCAGCGCCTGGGCGTCGTGCAGTTCATCAAGGGCGCGCTGCACACGTCGGAGCGCGACTTCCTCGGCGCGCATCCGCAGTGCGATTTCGTCACGATGGGCGACGGCTACACCTGGAACACGCAGAACCGCGACGCCGACATCGCCACCGCGCGCAAGGGGTGGAACGAGGCCGTACGCATGATCGAAAGCGGCGAGTACTGCATGGTGATTCTCGACGAGCTGAACACGGTGCTGAAGTACGAATACCTGCCGCTCGACGAAGTGCTCGCGGTGCTGCAGGCGCGCGATGCGGCGCTGCATGTGGTCGTGACGGGCCGCCACGCGCCGGACGCGCTTGTCGATGCCGCCGACCTCGTCACCGAAATGCGGCTCGTCAAGCACCCGTATCGCGAGCAGGGCGTGAAGGCACAGCGCGGCGTGGAGTTCTGAGGTGACGCCTGTGCAGGACATGCAGCTTCGGCCGCGCTGCCCCGCCCTCTTCGTGAGCGCGCCCGCCTCGGGCCAGGGCAAGACCACGATCACCGCCGGCCTGGCCCGCCTGCATCGACGCGCCGGCCGCCGCGTGCGCGTCTTCAAGACCGGCCCGGACTTTCTCGACCCGATGATTCTCGCGTGCGCGAGCGGCGCGCCCGTGCAAACGCTGGACCTCTGGATGGTGGGCGAAGCGGCGTGCCGTCGACTGCTGGCCGAGGCGGCGCGCGAAGCCGACCTGATCCTGATCGAAGGCGTGATGGGCCTGTTCGACGGCACGCCCTCCAGCGCAGACCTCGCCGCCACCTTCAACGTGCCCGTGGCCGCCGTGATTTCAGCGAAAGCGATGGCGCAGACCTTCGGCGCCGTCGCCTTCGGCCTTGCGCGCTTTCGGGCCG
This sequence comes from Paraburkholderia kururiensis, assembly GCF_034424375.1. Classification (NCBI taxonomy): domain Bacteria; kingdom Pseudomonadati; phylum Pseudomonadota; class Betaproteobacteria; order Burkholderiales; family Burkholderiaceae; genus Paraburkholderia; species Paraburkholderia kururiensis. Next base: position 6,371,405 of record NZ_CP139965.1, read on the forward strand.
ACGTGCCGTTCTACGGCGTGCTCGCGAACCACGTGGGCTCGGCGCGTCATGCGCAGATGCTGGAAAGCGCCCTGCCCGACCCCATCCGTTGGCTCGGCCACGTGGCGCCGGCCGCGCAGATGGCCCTACCCGACCGGCACCTGGGCCTGCATCAGGCCGATGAAATAGACGACCTCGAAGCGCGCATCGAACGTGCGGCGGATGCGCTGGCCGATACCGCGCTGGCTCAGTTGCCGCCCGCCGTGGAATTCGCGGCCGAGCCTTGCGAGGCGTTGCCGCCGCTGCTCGCGGGCCGGCATATCGCCGTGGCGCGCGACGCCGCGTTCTCGTTCATCTATCCCGCGAACCTCGCGCTGCTCGACGCGCTGGGCGCGCGCGTGAGCTTCGTATCGCCGCTCGCGGACGAACCCGTGCCCGACACCGCCGATGCGCTGTACCTGCCGGGCGGCTACCCCGAACTGCACGCGGCGACGCTGGCGGGCAATATGTACACCGGGGCGTCCATTCGCGCGCACGCGGCAAAACACAAGCCGATCGTCGCGGAATGCGGCGGCATGTTGTATCTCCTGGAAACGCTCACCGACGTGGAAGGCGAATCGACGCCCATGCTCGGTCTGCTGCCCGGCCACGCCGCGATGCAGGCGCGGCTCGCGGCACTCGGCATGCAGGCGCTCGACACGAAGCACGGCACGCTCACAGGGCACACGTTCCACTACTCGCGCATGACGACGCCGCTTGCGCCGCAGCGCTACACGCGCCATGCGCAAAGCGATGCCCAGGGCGAACCGGTATGGCGGCATGGGTCCGTCTTCGCGACCTACATGCATGGCTACTGGCCGTCGAATCCGGCGCTGATTGCTGCGCTCTTTCGAGGCGAGGCGTTCTGACGGCGGCAGCGGTGGCGGCAGCCGCTGCACGCTTTCACTGCACGCTCACGCGTCGAGCCCATCCACCTCGTCGTGCCCCTGGCGGCCCGCGAAGAGGTCGTCCACGAAGCGCTGCCCCGCGGTGAAGCCGGCCATCAACGCCGTGCTGGCGCTGTCGAAGGGGCGGTCGTTATCGTCGGACAAGTTCCATGCAGGAAACGCGCGGGACGACATTTCGTGGCGCACGCACACGATAGCGAGATAGCCCGTTCGGACCAGCACCGTGCCGCCGACGATGGCGTCCGGCAAGCTGTCCGCCTCGACGGTAATTTCATAGCCCCGATATTGATAGACGCGCTGCATTTCTTCCTCCCATGCAGCACAGTGTAGGTCGCCAGAAAGCGCATGGCGAAAAGAATTGCGGCGCTCGCGACTCGAGCTTCAATGCATGCGCGGGTGAATCGGCGGCCGGTAATTCGCGGCGAATCGCTTTACCGGCATCACGCGAATACCCGGCATGGATTCATCGATTTCAAAGAAAAGCGCGGTGGGGAAATCGCGTCCGGTATATCGCGCGCAAGCCATGATCCGCGTAAATGGCAGTCGCCCATGCCATATCGAATTCCCAAGCGCCATTTCCGCGCCGATGAAAATGGCAGCCGCCACGTTTTCAGGTCGCGGCAAGCGGAATCGCAGAACGGCTTGCCGATGCACTGCCGCGCCATCCACCACCACTGCTCCCGCTCACATCGGCCCCTGACAATAGAGGCAGACAAATGGCGTCTTTTCTCGCCGGCGCCTTGTCGCATTTAACCTCTCCCTTAAAGCGTTTAACCGAATTGTCATATAGGGACCTCATCCCAGATTCTGAGCAAATTCGACGCCATTCCCGCCGCCTGCCATCGTACTTTTACAGCTTTCGCCCTGCGGCTTATTCAATGTTTCCCATGTCTTTCTCGAATCTTTCATAAAGCGACCGTATCTTGCTCGCTTTCTTGACAACGACCCGGGAATCACACCATGCCCGTGCACCGCACGCCACGCTTCTTTTCGCCTCACGCTTTCGCACTCGCTGTCGCCGTCTCGTTTCTCGTCGCTGCCTGCGGCGGGAGCGGCGTAAGCGACAACGCGCCGCCCGCCACCGTCGCGAAGGTGCCGTCGCCGCCGGCCGACCCGGGCTTCGTGGACAGCGCGCCGGTGCAGGCCAACGTGCTCGCCTTCGTCGACAACGCCGCCACCAACCAGCGCGGCGACGCGCGCTACGCCACGATGAGCACGAACGCCGGCGTGCGCGTGCTGAACGGCTTCCGCTCGCTCTGGCAACCGCTCACGGATCTGGTGGATGCCGGCGTGACGGCGCCCGCCGTCGGCAGCTTCCCCGCCATCACGGCCTCCACGTGGACGGGCCTGCCGAACGACGGCACGCCGAACGGCACCGCACTCAATCCCACGGTGCTCAACGCGAACATCCAGTACGTGGTGGGCGCCACCACGCAGCGCACCGCGGCCCAAGCCTCGGCCGCCTACTTCGACGACCGCCGCGGCAAGGGCTACAGCGTCACGGACGGCATGGGTCCGCTCACCACCGCGTGGCGCACGGCAGCGCAACAGACCACGAGCATCACCACGATTCCCGCCGACGCCACCACGACGCTCTACAACGACAGCGGCAACAACACGGGCGTGGGCGGCAGCGCGAACGCGCAGTTCGGCGCCGTGGTGGACCTCGTCAACGCAATGGGCACGAACGGTTCCACGGAACCCGCGAAGCGCTTCTACAAGTACGAGCGGCCGTACCGCTGGAGTTCGAGTGTCGTCGTCGTGCCCGCGCTCGTGCCGGCGGAAAGCACCACGCCCGCAACAGATGGCGGCTTCCCGAGCGGCCACGCTGCGGAAGCCATGCGCGACGCGCTCGCCATGGCCTACGTGGTGCCCGAGCGCTACCAGGAAATGCTGAGCCGCGGGCTCGAGCTGGGCGAGAACCGCATCTTCGCGGGCATGCATTCGCCGCTCGACGTGATGGGCGGACGCATACTCGCCGAAGCCGTGGTGGCGGCGAATCTCTCCGATCCGACCAACGCCACGCTCAAGCAGACGGCCGTCTCGCTCGCGCATGCCACGCTCTACGCGGCCACCGGCACGACCGCGGCCACCTTCCCCGCGTTCGCGGAGTCGGGCACGACGGCCACGGACCGCTTCGCCGACTACGCCACCAACAAGGCCAACTATCTGCGCCGCCTGACCTACGGCTTCACGCCCATCGCCGCGACCACTTCGGCGCCCGTCGTGCCGAAGGGCGCCGAAGTGCTGCTGGAAACGCGCCTGCCCTACCTCAGCGCCGACCAGCGCCGCGTGGTGCTGAAAACGACCGAACTCGCTTCGGGCTACCCGCTCCTCGACGACGCCGAAGGCTGGGGCCGCCTCAACCTCTTCGCCGCGGCCGACGGATACGGCCAGTTCTCCGGCAACGTCAGCGTGACGATGGACGCAAGCCAGGGCGGCTTCAACGCAGCCGACACCTGGCGCAACGACATCGGCGGCAGCGGCAAGCTCACTTTCGCGGGCACGGGCACGCTGACGCTGGCGGGCACGAACAGCTATAGCGGCGGCACCGAAGTCCAGGGCGGCACGCTCGCGGCCGCGTCGCCGCAGGCCTTCGGCGCCGGCGACGTCTACGCGAGCGGCGGCACCGTGGTCATCCGGACGGGCACGCGCATGAGCATCAACGGGCAGTACACGCAGTTGAAGAACGCCACGCTCGAACTGGATCGCGGCGCGGGCGACACGGGCCGGCTCGCCGTGGCGGGGCTCACCACCTTCGTGGGCGGCACGTTGCACGTGAAGTTCGCGGCGGGTGCCGCGCCGAAGGTGGGCGACATCGTTCCGCTGATCGACAGCGCGCAGTTGCAGGGGCGCTTCGATTCGGTCGTGGTGGACGGCTTCAAGGTGACGCCGCTCTACAACTCGGGCGGCGTGTCGGTGCGCATCGACGGTTGAGGCGCGGCACGGATGACGTCGTCGGCAGCGTCGATGTGTCGTCACGCTGCCGATAGGCGATAACCGTTAGCCGCTGGCGGCGACCGGCCTCGCGCCCGCCGCCGCGCGAATCACCCTTCACGCCGTAGCCTCTTCGAGGCGGCCCGATAGCCGGGGCCGCCTCGCCTTCCTCTTCCTCTCCCTTCCCCCTTTCCTCCGTCAAGCCCCGCCGTAAAGGGTTATCCCGAATGTCGTCGTGGGTACAAATTTGTATGATGACCACATCACCCGATCACCTGAGCACCATGTTCGAAACCATTTCGTCGCCCGCCATGAGCGAGCGCGTCGCCCAGCAACTGCTCGCGCAGATCGACGCCGGCAGCTTCAACAGCACCGGCAAGCTGCCCACGGAAGCCGTGCTCGCGCGCGAATTCGGCGTGAGCCGCACGGTAATCCGCGAGGCCGTTTCGCGGCTCAAAAGCGAAGGCGTGGTCGAGCCGCGCCAGGGCAGCGGCGTCTATATCGCGCGGCACGCAGCCATCCGGCCGCTGCGCATCGATTACGCGGAAGCCGTGGAGTCGTCGGGGTCGCTCGCGCATCTGCTCGCCGTGCGCCGCGCCATCGAAGCCGAGGTGGCCGCCGAGGCGGCCCTCCACTGCACCGCCGCGGGCATGGACGAGATCGACGCCGCCCTGCATCGCATCGAAGAAGCCGTGGCCGAAGGCCGCGACGGCGTGGCCGAAGATATGGCGTTTCATCGCGCCATCGCGGTCGTGACGGGCAACCCGTATTTCCTCAAGACGCTCTCGTTTCTGAACCAATACCTCGAAGCGGGCATGAAGGTGACGCGCGGCAACGAAGCCACGCGCGAGGACTTTTCGCGGCAGGTCCGCGAAGAGCACGCGGCCATCGTGGACGCGATTCGCTCGCGCGACCCCATGGCCGCGCGCAACGCCGCACGCACCCATCTGTACAACGCAGCGCGCCGCCTCGCGGAAGCCGGCATCAGCTGAGCGCACGAAACCCGCCCAATCCGGCGGCGACGACGCGCCGCCCTCACTCTTGCGAATCGATCGGGATCTGCCATGTCACGAAATGTTGGAGTCATCGGTCTGGGTGCGATGGGCCTGGGCGTTGCCCGCTCGCTTTTGCGCGCCGGTTTTCGCGTGCACGCCTGCGACGTGCGCACCCACGTGCTCGAAGCGTTCGCCGCTGAAGGCGGTGTGGCCTGCGCCACGCCGGCCGAGCTGGGCGCGCAATGCGACGCGGTGGTCACGCTCGTGGTGAACGCGGCGCAGACCGAAACGGTGCTGTTCGGCGGGCACGGCGCCGTGCCCGCCATGAAACCGGGCAGCGTCGTGATTGCGAGCGCCACGGTCGCGCCGGACTTCGCCGTGGCGCTGGGCGCACGCATCGAAGCCGCCGGTCTGCTGATGCTCGACGCGCCCGTCTCCGGCGGCGCCGCGCGCGCGGCATCGGGCGAGATGACGATGATGACCTCGGGCCCGGCCGCCGCCTACGCGGCCTGCGAAGACGTGCTCGCCGCCATCGCGGGCAAGGTCTACCGGCTGGGCGACGCGCACGGCGCCGGCTCGAAGGTGAAGATCATCAACCAGCTGCTCGCGGGCGTGCACATCGCGGCCGCGGCCGAGGCCATGGCGCTCGGCCTGCGCGAAGGCGTGGACCCCGACGCGCTCTACGACGTCATCACGCACAGCGCCGGCAATTCGTGGATGTTCGAGAACCGCGTGCCGCACATCCTGAACGGCGACTACACGCCGCTTTCCGCCGTGGACATCTTCGTGAAGGACCTGGGCCTCGTGCTCGATACGGCACGCCGCACGAAATTCCCGCTGCCGCTCTCGGCCACCGCGCACCAGATGTTCATGAGCACATCGAGCGCGGGCCACGGCGGCGAAGACGACGCCGCGGTCATCAAGACCTTCCCCGGCATCACGCTGCCGGGTGCCCGTTGATCTGCAACCGCAGGGCCTGATCGCAGCGCCCCAAGTGTCGTGAAGGCCGGCAAAGAGCGTATTTCATGAACACCCTCATGAACACCGATAACCAGACTACTTCCCGTCCCCTGCTCGGCTGCATCGCCGACGATTTCACGGGCGCCACCGACCTCGCCAACATGCTCGTGAAGAGCGGCATGCGCACGGTGCAGACCATCGGCGTGCCGGAGTCCGGCGCAAACGAAAAGGCAAACGGCGCGCAGATGGTCGCCGCCGACGCCATCGTGGTCGCGCTGAAGTCGCGCACCGTTGCCGCCGCGGACGCCGTCGCGCAGTCGCTCGCCGCGCTCGCGTGGCTGCGTGCCCAGGGCTGCCGCCAGTTCTTCTTCAAATACTGCTCCACGTTCGATTCCACGGACGCCGGCAACATCGGCCCCGTGGCGGATGCGCTGCTCGATGCACTGAGCGATGCCTCGAGCGACGAATCAAGCGGCGGCTTCACGATTGCCTGCCCCGCGTTCCCCGAAAACGGACGCACGGTGTATCGCGGCCATCTCTTCGTGGGCGACGCGCTGCTCAACGAGTCGGGCATGGAGCACCATCCGCTCACGCCGATGAAAGACGCCAACCTCGTGCGCGTGCTGCAACGGCAGACGGCATCGAAGGTGGGGCTCGTTCGCTACGACGCCATTGCGCTGGGTGCCGCGGCCGTGCGCGCGTCGATCGACCAGCTGCGCGCCGAAGGCGTGCGCCTCGCGATTGCGGATGCGCTCACGGACCGCGATCTCTACGTGCTCGGCGAAGCGTGCGCGGACCTGCCGCTCGTGACCGGCGGTTCGGGCGTGGCGCTCGGCCTGCCCGCCAACTTCCGCCGCGCCGGGCTCTTGCCCGAACGCGACGACGCAGACGCATTGCCGCGCGTCGAAGGCCACGCCGCGGTGCTGGCCGGCAGCGCGTCGAAGGCGACCAATGCCCAGGTGGCCGCGTGGCGCGCGCATCGTCCCGCGTTTCGCATCGACCCGCTCGCGGCTTCGCGCGGCGAGCCTGTCGTCGACGAGGCGCTTGAGTTCGCGCGCCGTCATCTGCCCGAGCCCGTGCTGATCTACGCCACCGCCACGCCCGACGAAGTGAAGGCCGTGCAGCAGGCGCTCGGCGTGGAGGCCGCGGGCCATCTCGTGGAAAGCACGCTCGCCGCCATCGCGCAGGGCCTGCGCGCAGCCGGCGTGACGAAGTTCGTCGTGGCGGGCGGCGAGACGTCGGGCGCGGTCGTGCAGGCACTCGGCGTGAAGTCGTTGCAGATCGGCGCGCAGATCGACCCCGGCGTGCCGGCCACCGCGACCATCGGCGCACGGCCGCTGGGCCTTGCGCTGAAGTCGGGCAACTTCGGCGCCGTGGACTTCTTCGAGAAGGCGCTGCGCGAACTGCAAGGAGCCCGCTGATGAGCGCCGAAGCGAAACTGCGCGAAGAAATCTGCACGGCGGGCGCAAGCCTCTATGCACGCGGCCACGCGGTGGGCAGCGCCGGCAACATCAGCGCGCGCCTCGCGGACGGCTGGCTCATCACGCCGACGGACGCGTGCCTCGGCCGCCTCGACCCCGCGCAGATCGCGAAGGTGGACGCGAACGGCGTGGCCGTGTCGGGCGGCAAGCCGTCGAAGACCTTGACCCTGCATCGCGGCATCTATGCGCGCAACGCGGGGGCGAACGGCGTCGTGCACACGCATTCCACGCATCTGGTCGCGCTCACGCTGGCGGGCGTGTGGCGCGAGACCGACGTGGTGCCGCCCATCACGCCGTACTACGTCATGAAAGTGGGACACGTGCCGCTCATTCGCTATCGCCGCCCCGGCGACCCCGCCGTCGCCGCCGAGGTGGCGGCACTCGCGGACCGCGTGCGCGGCGTGCTGCTCGAACGCCTTGGCCCCGTGATGTGGGGCGAGTCCGTTTCGCAGGCCTCGTATGCGCTCGAAGAACTGGAAGAAACGGCGCGGCTCTGGCTCATGACGCAACCGAAGCCCGAGCCGCTTCCCGAAGCGGCCATCGACGAACTGCGCGCCACCTTCGGCGCGCGCTGGTAGCCGTTTTTTTCCCCATGTGCGCTCTGCGACGTGCGGCGTCGCGGGACGGTATGAACGCCGCCTTCGCGAACCCCGATCCGACCGGCGCCGTCGCCGTATGGCTCACGCCGGCGCAGCGGGTCAACCGTTAATCCATGCGGGCACGTCGTGAGCGTGCCCTTTGTCACTTCGCCACTCTTCCACTTTCATCCTTCAGGACTCGCCGCCATGCCTCGCTTCGCTGCCAACCTTTCGATGATGTACAACGAGCACGCGTTCCTCGACCGCTTCGCCGCTGCCGCGCGCGACGGCTTCAAGGCCGTCGAGTATCTGTTCCCGTACGACTTCGAAGTCGGGACGCTGCGCGCGCAGCTCGACGAACACGGTCTCGCGCAGGCGCTCTTCAACGCGCCGCCCGGCGACTGGGCCGCGGGCGAACGCGGCATCGCCGCGTTGCCGGGCCGCGAAGACGAGTTCAAACGCAGCATCGATACGGCGTTGCGCTACGCAGGCGTGCTCGGCAACACGAAGCTGCACGTCATGGCCGGGCTCGTGGCCGCCGGCGAGGACCGCGCGCGCTATCGCGCCGCCTACGTCGCGAACCTCGCCTATGCCGCGCAGGCGGCCGCCGCGCACGGCATCACGGTGCTGATGGAGCCCATCAACACGCGCGACATGCCGGGCTACTTCCTCAACCGCCAGGACGACGCGCACGCCATTCGCGCCGAAGTGGGCGCGCCCAATCTCAAGGTGCAGTTCGACTGCTACCACTGCCAGATCGTGGAAGGCGACCTCGCGATGAAGCTCAAGCGCGACTTCGCGGGCATCGGCCACATCCAGATTGCGGGCGTGCCGGAGCGCCACGAGCCCGACATCGGCGAACTCCACTACCCGTACCTGTTCGATCTGATCGACGCGCTCGGCTACGACGGCTGGATTGGCTGCGAGTACCGGCCGAAGGCGGGCACGTCCGACGGACTCGGTTGGCTCAAGCCTTATCTGTGACGCGAGGGTCCGGTCTTCGCATACGGAATTCATCACGCTTGCCGTTTCAGCCATTCCAACGAGGCACATGACATGAAGGTACTGATCACCGGCGGCGCGGGCTTTCTCGGCCAGCGCCTCGCACGCAGGCTGCTCGAACGCGGCGAACTCGCGGGTCCGAACGGCCGCGCCGAAAAGATCTCGACGCTCGTGCTGCTCGACGTGGCCGCGGCGCCCGATTTCGGCGACGCGCGCGTGAAGGCGATGGTGGGCGACATCGCCGATCGCGCGGTGCTGGAACAGGCTATCGACACCGACACGACCGCCGTGTTCCACCTCGCCGCCATCGTGAGCGGCCAGGCGGAAGCGGACTTCGATCTCGGCATGCGCATCAACCTGGACGCGTCGCGCACGCTGCTCGAAGTGTGCCGCGCGCGCGGGCACCGTCCGCGCGTGGTGTTCACGAGTTCGGTTGCGGTCTACGGCGGCACGTTACCGGACGTGGTGGAGGACGATACGGCCCTGAACCCGCAGTCGTCGTACGGCACGCAGAAGGCGATTGCGGAACTGCTGCTCAACGACTACACGCGCCGCGGTTTCGTGGACGGCCGCGTGCTGCGCCTGCCCACCATCAGCGTGCGGCCGGGACGGCCGAACGCGGCGGCGTCGTCGTTTGCGAGCGGCATCATCCGCGAACCGCTGAACGGCGAGACGAGCGTGTGCCCTGTGCCGCGCAGCACGCGCCTGTGGCTGCTTTCGCCGCGCCGCGCCATCGAAGCGCTCGTGGCCGGCTGCGAACTCGATGCCGCCGTGCTCGACGCATTGCCGGGCAACCGGCGCGTCATCAATCTGCCCGGCATCTCCGTCAGCGTGGACGAGATGATCGCGGCGCTGCGCGAAGTGGCCGGCGACGAAGCGGTGAAGCACATCCGCCATGAACCGGACGACCGCATCGTGAAGATCGTGGGCAGCTGGCCGGGGCGCTGGGACACGTCGCGGGCCGAACGGCTGGGACTGCGCGGCGATGCGTCCTTCGTCGACGTGATTCGCGCGTACGTGGAGGATGAGCGCAAGTGAGGGCGCCGCGCGTTGTCCACTCGCGTTGGCCACTCGCATTGTCCACTCACAGTGAACTGACTTTAAAACCTGCGCCGACTTCCGCCGCACGGGTCCCGGTCCTAGACTCGACTTCACCTGCTTCACCTGCATCAACGACCGGGACCCATCATGAAGAAGATTCTGCTTGCCGTTCTCGCCACGCTGGGCGCCTCTGCCGCATTTGCGTCGCCATCGGCCTCGGCCTCAACCTCGACCTCGGCCTCGGGTTCAGCCAACCCTGCACGCGCCGCCAATGCCGGCGCGCCGCGCTACCCCACCACGTACCACACCGTGAAGGTGGACGGCCTCGACATCTTCTATCGCGAGGCCGGCCCGAGCAACGCGCCCACTATCCTGCTGCTGCACGGCTTTCCGTCGTCGTCGCGCATGTTCGAGCCGCTCTTTGCGCGCCTTGCCGACCGCTACCATCTGATCGCGCCGGACTACCCCGGCTTCGGCCATAGCGACGCGCCCGCGCCGCAGGACTTCGCCTACACGTTCGACCATCTGGCGGCCGTCACGAACGACTTCCTCGACACGCTGGGTGTGCGGCGTTACGCGATGTACGTGCAGGACTACGGTGGCCCGGTAGGCTTTCGCCTTGCGCTTGCACATCCCGAGCGCCTGACCGCGCTCATCGTGCAGAACGCCGTGGCGCACGAAGACGGCCTCGGGCCGCTGTGGGAAAAACGCCGCGCCTTCTGGGCAGACCGCGCGGCCAACGAGGCCGCCTTGCAGAACACGTTCTTCTCGTTCGAAACGACGAAGCAGCGCCACGTGGGCACGAGCCCGCACCCCGAACGCTACGACCCGGACCTGTGGACCGACGAATACGCGTTTCTCACGCGCCCCGGCCAGAAGGCAATCCAGACCGACCTTTTCTACGATTACCGGACCAACGTGGCGTCGTATCCCGCGTGGCAGGCGTGGCTCAGGAAGACGCAGCCGCCCACGCTCGTGGTGTGGGGACGCTACGATCCGTCGTTCCAGGCGGCCGAGGCCGAGGCGTACCGGCGCGATCTGCCCCACGCGGACATTCACGTGATCGACGCCGGTCATTTCGCGCTGGACGAACGCGCGGACGAAGTGGCCGCGCTGATCGGCCGCTTCATGCAACGTCTGCCGAAAAGCTGAAGAAGGCTGCCGCGCGCGGCCGGTGCGTACAATACGAGCTCTCCGATTCCCGAAAAGAGCCCTCGTATGGCAATGAAGAAAACCGACCTTGAAAAGAACAAGGCGCTCAAGCTGACTCATTCGATGAAACAGGCGCACTCCGAGCGCTTCGGCAAAGGTGCCGCCGAAGCGCCCGTAAGCCGCAAGGAGCAGCGCAAGCTCGACCAGGCGAAGGGGCTCGTGCCCTTCGCGTGCAAGCTGGACAGCGAACTCGTGGAGGCGCTCAAGGCACGCGCAGCTGCGCACCCCGAAGGCATGAACGGCCTCGTCGACGAACTGCTGCGGCGCGGGCTTGCGACGGGCGATCAGGCTCAGTCGGAGTAAAGGAAAAAGCGGAAAAACGCGGCGAAAACGCGAGAAAAACGCAGCGGCGGGGGCGACATGCCTTGCGCTCGCCGTCCCCACTGCGCGCCGCGTTCGCTTCACGCGAACCCCTATTCCGGGTCGCCGCCGATGCGCTCGAACCGGATCATCTGTTCCCCTCTCGTGCCGTTCAATGCTTCGCGGTACACCGTGCCGCAATACACCACGCGATAACCGTCGCGCGCGCGCACTTCCGGCAGGTTGCCCCCGGGCCGGCTGTCCACGCCGCCCAGCCCCGCTGCGGGCGTGGGAACGTTGTTGTCGAGCGTCGCGTTCGACGTGATGACGTTGTCGTGCCAGACCGACGCGTCGCGCTTCGCTTCGAGCGACTTGCCGTCGGTGTCCACGGTGTTGTCGGTGGCGTCCATGCCCGCGCTGTCCACGGAAACGATGCGGCTGTTCGCACGCTGCACGGGGTCTTCGGTATCGCGCGTCACGTTGTCCACGTCGATGGGCGGCAAGGTCGACTTGTCGTTGCTCGACGTCGCCTCGGCGGAGCCGGCGTGCTTCGTCTGCCCGAACTCCTTCGCCTGCGTGGCGGCATCGGGGGAATTCCCGGCCGCGGGCGTTTTGGCCGGACTCTTCGCGGCCATCTCTTTTTGCTGCTTCTGGGTAGGATTGGCTTCGGCGTTCTGCATATTCACCTCACGGTACTTGAATCGTCGTCGGTACGTTGTCGTGAGTGGCGCGCATGCCGCGTGCCCGGCCCGGCGTGACGGGCTGCAAAGCATTACGGCAGCAGGCCGAATACCGCCACGCCGTTGGTCGTGCCGACATACACGTGCCCGTGCGCGATCATCGGCGTGATGAACTTGTTGCCGGCGCCGAACGTGTCGCGCGAGCCGGCCTGGTTGCTGTTGTACAGCTCGACGCCCAGATTGCCGGCGTCGAACGCGTGCAGCGCGGCCACGCTGCCGTTCTCGGCAGCCCAGACGATGGCGTTGCCCGATCCGTTCGCGGAGATGCTGGGTGTCGCGCCCGGATACTGGAACGTGCCCGCGCTTTGCGAGGCCGGCGTGCCGGAAAGACGCGCGGCGGTAATCGGAAACGCCTTCAGGTGGTCGCCCAGCGCGCCGATATAGACCGTGTTGCCGTAAAACGCCGGCATGCCGAACACGCCGGCCGCGAGTTGCCCGTCTATCTCCTGCCAGATCAGGTTGGCGGAGCTGTTGAACTTGCCCATCGCGTCGCGATTCACGACGTAGATCTTCGCGTCCTTGCCTATGCCCACTGCAAGATGGCGCACGGCGCCGCTTGCGTCCGCGAGATCGGGCAGCACCAGCGCGCCGCCCGAGCCCAGGTCCTGGTCTTGCGACGAAAGCGCCACTGTGTCGAAGGTCGCAAAGTAGTCCGCGACCGCGAGACCCGGCGCGGTCGCGAGTTTCAGGAACGTGTTGCCATAGTCGCCGCTCGACGGAAAACCCTGCGCATTCAGCGTGGAATCGAACGTGCCGTTCGCGTCGAGCAGATAGAGCGAGGTGCCGTCCGAAGCCATGCCCGCGCCGCTCATCCACACCGACCCTTCGCTGCCGTTCGGCGTGAGGTTGAGCACGCTGGTCTGCGCGAGCGTGTCGGCGCTGTATGCCATCACCCAGCCGCCGTAGACGCCCTGATCGCAATGCGAGGTCCACCCCAGATACACGTTGCCGCCGACGAGCGCGAGCGCCTGGCGTTCCGCGTATTGCTGCGGATCGAACACCGTCACGCCGTTGTTGCTGTTCGCACCCGTGCCGGGATAGGTCGCGGCGATCGTCGTCGGGCCGCCCAGCGCTTCTGCGCCCGTCGTGAGATCGAGCGCATGCAGGCGCTGATGAACGGCGCCGCTCGCGTCCTTGCTCATCGCCACGGCATAGAGCACGCCGTTCGCGCCGCGCGTGCGATCGATCACGGGCGTCGCGGTAATGCCTATTTCAGGCGTGATCTGCTGGCAATTGCGGTTGTCGCTCGTGGTCTCGCCGGAGCCCAGCAGCGAGCGCTGCCAGAGCGGCGTGTTGGTGTCCGCGTCGAAGGCGTAGACGCTTGCGTGCTCCGTCGCCACATAGACCACGTTGTGCGGCTTGCCACCAATCGAGAGGCTGCTCACGTAGAGCGGCTGCGCGTCCACCTTGCCGTCCACGGAGAGAAACGCGACCTTGCCGAAATGCGTGGGATTGACGTTGGCCGGCGTGAGCGTGGTTTCGGCCAGGTACTGGCCCGTGCGCGCGGCGTCGTTGTGATACATGAGCACGTCCGTGGGCGACGACACCGTGGTGTTGGCCGGCGCGGACGGCGCGGGCGTGGCTGCGCTGCCCGATCCGCCGCCGTTGCCACCACCCCCGCCGCATGACGCGCAGAAGGCGGCGACGAGGCATGCCACGGTCGCGAAGAACGTGCTGCGGCGCGCGGTAGCACGGGCCGGTGCAGATGGGCGATGGATCGGGCATGGCATGGGCGTCTCCCGCGCGGCCGGCAAGCCGCGAAGACTGCGTGTCTTGCCGATGCAGCGTCCGCCGCCACACTTCGGCACGGGGAATGAGCAATTGGCGTACCGGGCGCTGTCTTAAAGCCTTTTTGCTTAAAGCCTTTTTGCTTAAAGCCCTTTTTTCTTAAAGTCCCCTTTTTCAGGGCCTCTTTTGCTGCTTGCCCATGAGCAGGAGAGGCCGCACAGCGGTCGTGCCGGGCGCCCAAACAAAGCAGGCCATACCCGCCGTGACGACGATGTATGGCCCACTTTCGCCCAACACAAAAAAAGTGACGCACCCCGCAAGAGGCGCGTCACGGAAGGTACTGCGTGGACGTTTATTGCAGGAGCTTCAGCACTTGCTGCGGCAGCGAGTTCGCTTGCGCGAGCACCGAGATACCGGCTTGTTGCAGCACTTGCGCCTTCGAGAGGTTCGCCGTTTCCGAAGCGAAGTCGGCGTCGACGATCTGCGATTGTGCGGCGTTCAGGTTGGTCGATTCCGTCTGCGTGTTGCTGATGGCCGACTGGAACGTGTTCTGCGTTGCACCGAGCGTTGCCTGGAAGTTGTTGACTTGCGACAGCGCGGCGTCGATTGCGGTGATCGCGTTCTGTGCACCCGACGTCGTCGAGATGTCGATACCCGATACGCCCAGGCCCGACGCGTTCCACGTGGTCGAACCGAAGTTCGCCGTGATGGTCTGGTTGGCCGATGCGCCGATCTGGAAGTTCACGCTGCCGAGGCCGCCCAGCACGCTCTGGCCGTTGAACGTGGTTTGCGTTTCGACGCGGTTGATTTCCGTCAGACGCGTCGTGACTTCGGTCTGCAGGTTCGCTTGCGCTGCCGAGCCGAGCGAGCCGTCGCCCGATTCCACGGCCAGCTGGCGGATACGCTGCAGGTTGGCCACGGTCGACGAGATCGCGCCCGAAGCCGTTTGCACCATCGAGATGCCGTTGTTCGCGTTCATCACGCCCTGGTTCAGCGCGTTGATGGCGGCGGTTTGCGTGGTGGCGATGGCGAGGCCGGCGGCGTCGTCGGCGGCGGTGTTCACGCGCTTGCCCGAAGACAGACGCGTAATGGCTTGCGAAAGAGCGCTTTGCGAGCCGGACAGGTTGGTCTGCGTCGTCAGCGACAGAATGTTGGTGTTGATGTTCAGCATGGCTTCCTCTATGGATTCGTTTGGGACGACAGGACGATGGTGGGGGTGCTCGCTTGCTGCGGTCCGTTCCAGCAACCTGTATGTCCGGGTTATCGTCGGGCGCGACACAAACTTGAGGGGAAGCCGTCATCGCGATGGGCAATCGCCCGCTGGCGCAAGGGCCGGCGGGCGCATGCGAAAAGCGGGGCGCGAACATGACGGGCAACGGCCGGCGTGCCCGTATAGGGGGCCGCAACGATGCAGCGATTTCGCGAGGGACGCGTCTACGAATAGAACGAAGGCGCCGGCAGCGTATCGTTCAACGCCCACTCGCCCAGTTCCTGCAGCTTGTAATCGACGGGATCGTGCAGCGTCTGTGTGCGCAGATTGCGCCAGAAGCGGTCGAGCCGCAGCGCGCCCTGCGTGGCGCGAGCACCCGCCACTTCGAAAAGCCGGCTCGTGAGGTCGAGCCCCACGCGCGTCGCCGCCACCTTGGCCGTGGCCACCGCGACCGCCACCTGCCCTCGCCCCGCTTCGTCCAGCGCCGTGCCTTCGTTCCAGGCCGCGTCGAATCGCGACGCGGCCTGCTGCACGAGCAGCCGAACGCTCTCCAGCCCCACCCAGAACTCGCCGTAGCGTAAGAGCGTGTAAGGGTCCTCGTTCGCGCTCTTCGCGGGCGACTTGAACCACGGCCGCGACTCGTGCAGCGTGTAGTGCTTCATCTGCGCGAACGCGCCTTCGCTGACGCCGAGAAACAGGTGCGCGAAGATCAGTTGCGCGAGCAGCGGCCGCAGGCACGCAAACGGCGTACTGAGCGGGCCCGGGTCGAGCAGCATTTCGCTTTCCTGGACGCGTACCTGATCGAACGCGGCGCTGCCGCTGTCGGTCTGCCGCTGACCGAAGCTGTCCCAGTCCGACGGAATGGTGATGCCCTCGCGCGCAGTCGGCACCGCGGCGATCAGCAGCTTGCCGCTGGTTTCGTCTACACCGGAGGCGATCAGCATGTCCGAATCGAAAGCGCCCGAGCAAAAGCTCTTTCGCCCCGAAAATTCATAGCCGCCATCGACCTTGCGCACGACGGTCCGCTTGTCGAGCGGATTGAGCGCGTTGCCCCAGAAGCGGTTGTGGCGCGCCGTCTGTTCGAACCAGGGTTCCCACTGATCGGGCCGCGCGAAGAGTCGCACCGTGGCAAGCAGCAGGTGATGAAAACCGTAGACGTGCGCGATGGAACTGTCCACGCGCGCGAACTGCCTCACCGTATCGAGCGTTTCGATCCAGTTCGCGCCCAGCCCGCCGTACGGCTTCGGAATGGAAAGCGCAAGCAGACCGCTGCTGCGAATCGCATCGCGCTCCGCTTTGGGCGTGCCGCCGCGCGCGTCGCGCTCGGCAGCCGTCGCGGCGAAGTCTTGCACGAGACGGTCGAGGGTCCGCTGAATCGAAGAAAAGCCGGACTCGGATGATGTGGACATGGCGCTTGCCTCCAGCACGGAATGGGGAACGGATTCAACCCGCCATCATAAGAGCACGCCGCGCGCGTGTCGTGGTCAGGATGTCGAATGCTTAGAAGGGGTGGGCATATGGGCGGGGGACAATTGCCGCACCAATTCACGATTCGCCCCATCGATATGACTTCGCGCGGCATGACCAACGCAGACAAAAATATTTGTCAGCGTGTCGTGCCGTTCTCTAGCATCGAGTCCTGTCGAACAACATGAACGAACCACACATGCAAAAACGAAAACTGCTTGGCGCGGCACTCGCTGCGCTCGCTCTCGGCTGGGGCTTCGCGAATGCGGCATCGGCCGCGGAAAAGACGCTGCGCGTCGGCATCATGTCGGGCGAGGACGAAGACGTCTGGAAAGTGGTCGCGGCCAACGCAGCGAAGCATGGCCTCGCCATCAAGATCACCACGTTCGCCGATTACACGCAGCCCAACGAGGCGCTGGCGCAGCACGATCTCGACGCCAACTCGTTCCAGCACAAGCCTTATCTGGAAGCACAGATCAAGGCGCGCGGCTACAAGATCGTGCCGGTGGGCTACACCTACGTGCAGCCTATCGGGCTCTATTCACGCAAGGTGAAGTCGGTTGCCGACCTTCCGCAAGGCGCGACGGTGGGCGTGCCGAACGACCCGAGCAATGAAGGACGCTCGCTGCTTCTGCTGCAATCGCTCGGCCTCATTACGTTGAAGCCCGCGGTGGGTCTCCTGCCGACGGCGCGCGATATCGAACGGAATCCTAAGAATCTGCACATCAAGGAACTCGATGCGGGCATCGTGGGGCGAGCGATCGGCGACCTCGACGCGGCCGTCGTGAATACCGACTGGGCCATCAAGGCCGGCATCAAGATTCCGCAGGAACGCATCGCGCAGGAGAAGGTGCCGAACAATCCGTATCGCAACTTCATCGCCGTGAACGAGCAGGATGCGAACGCGCCGTGGGTCCACGACCTCGTGCAGAGCTATCAGCAACCCAACGTATCGGCCGCGATCCTGAAGGTCTATCACGGCGCGACCCTGCCCGCCTGGGACGGCGCGCCGCAGTAGTCCCGCGGACGGTTCAGCGCCCGAGTCCGCTCTTCGCGATCTGCTGTTCCACGAACTGCGCGAAGAGCGTATGCAGGCGCGTGGTGGGATGCAGATCGTCGGCGAACATGTAGGTCTGGTCGGCGTTGGGCGTCGTGTAGGTGGGCGGCGAGCAGAGCAACGCGGTGTCGTGCGGCGTCTTCGCGGGGTCGCAGGCCGTGCCGGTGTTCGAGACGGCGAAACCATTGGCCTGGAAGTTCGCGATCACCTGGTTGAGCCAGGTAAAGGCGTCGATCTCGATGACCTTGCCTTGAAGGCCGCTGCTCTGCAAGCCGGCGTTCAAGGTGTCGTTGAAGAGTTGCGAAAGCTGCGTCAGATTCGCGCCGCCGTCCGACGACGTCACGCCTTTGGGCGACAGCCCGATGTTCGGCAGATTGACCACGACGACGTGCGTCGCCCCGCTCTGCACGATCTGCGCGACGAGCTGAACCAGCGTGTTCGCGGCCGTCTGCACCGTGGGCGCGGCGGCGGGCAGCGACCCGGCCCGCAGCACGTCGTTCGCGCCGGCCCACACCAGCACCAGCTGGTTCGCGTTGAAGCTTCCGTGCGCGGCCAGATAGCTCGACACCTGCTGGTTCATGGGCATTTCGACGTCGCCCAGCACATCGGTCAGATAGTCGTTCAGGTTCGCGGGCGTGGCCACCGTGGCGCCGCCCTCCGCGTACCCGACGCCGCTTTGCGCGCTGAGCTTGCGGGTGGCGTCGATCGAAAAAGCCGGCGTGAGCGTGTCGCCGTAGTACTGCGCGACGTCCTGCGTCCACACCTGCCCGGGGTTCGTCGTGAAGCGCCCGCCGCCCAGCGCACTCGCGAGCGGCGCATAGGTGCCGACGTCGGAGAGGCTGTCGCCGAACGACACCACCTGGAGATGCACGCCGCCGGCCGGGGCCGCCGCGCCGCCGCTACTGCCCGGGCCATTGCCTCCGCCGCCGCATGCGGCGAGCAACAGGGTCATCGCGACAAGCATTGCGGCACCTACCCTTCCATTCATGCGTTGCATGGCTTTCCTCCAGTAGACGGCGGCTTTCAGGCGACGGGCGGCGTGCCCACGCACCCGCGGCGCATACAGCACAATCCGCGGGCTCTCCCGTGTAGCAAGAAAGGTGCGCCGGTGTTGTTGGGTCTGGAGGAAGGTCTTCCGGCGTTCAGCCGATGGCATCCATCAGCCGGTACCACGCAACGCCCGCAGCGATGTAAAAGCGTTGCAGCGCATGGAGCGGAATCGGTTTGACAGCCGTGACGGCAAACGGAAACGGCGTCCGGCCGTCGCCCGCCATGCGCGCGGCAAGATGCTTGCCGAGCGTCGTGGCCATCGCGATACCGCGGCCGTTGTAGCCGAGCGCGATGCTGAGCCCCGGCGCGGGTTCGTGAACATGCGGCAGAAAATCGGCGGTGATGGCCACGCGCCCCGCCCATCGATACTCATACTCGATGCCCTTCAGTTGCGGATACATCAGCTCGACGGCGCGCTCCAGATGCGCCCAGTCGCTCGTCGCGCGCGGCTCGGAGAACGGTCCGCGGCCGCCCATCAGGAGGCGCCCCGCCGCGTCGCGCCGGAAATACAGCAGAAGACGGCGCGAGTCGGAAGCGACTTCGCCGCCGCGCAGAATCGCGTCGCCCACGCTGGGCGCCAACGGCCGCGTGGCGACGATGAAGCTGTTCGCCGCGATCACGGACTGCCGCAGACCGGGCCAAAGCGCGCCGGTATAGCCGTTGGTCGCAATCACGACACGCTGCGCGACGATGTTCGCGCCGCCGTGCGTCTGAACGTGCCAGCCGCGTTCGTCGCGCGAGAGGCGCGTGACCGACGTGTGTCCATGCACGGCCACGCCGAGATTCTGGGCCGCGCGCGCGAGACCTCGCACATAGCTGAGCGGCTGGATGCTGCCGGCGCGATGATCGATCCATCCGCCCACGTAGGCGCGCGTGCCGAGCCGCTGCGAAACGCCGGCCGCATCGAGCAGACTGACCCGGGCCCCGCGCGCGGCCCACTGCTGCGCACGCCGCGTCACGGTTTCGAGCATGGCACGCGACGGCGCCGGCTGGATCCAGCCGCCGCGCACGGCTTCGCACTCGATGCCGTACCGCTCGATCAGCTCGAACACGGTGTCGGCGGCGGTGCCCACGACCTCCACCAGACGGTTGCCCGCTGTCTCGCCGAACCGCTGCACGAGTTCGTCGGGGTCGTACTTGAGGCCCGGAATCACCTGGCCGCCATTGCGGCCCGACGCGCCCCAGCCCGGCTCCGCTGCATCGAGCACACACACCTTCACGCCGCGTTCGGCCAGATGCAACGCGGTCGAAAGGCCCGTGAGCCCCGCGCCGACGATCGCCACGTCGCACGATGCCGACTCGCGCAAGGCCGGCGTATCGGGCGCAGGCTGCGCCGTTGCGGCCCACAACGAATCGGGCAGCACTGCACCTTCTTTCACTTCGATCATGTTCAGTTCGGGTTAACGCCGGCGGGCGTGCCGTCAGGAGACAGCAGGCGCCGCAGGAAGTCCTGCGTGCGCGGATGCTGGGGATGGCTCAGGACCTCGCGCGCGGGGCCCGTCTCGCAGATCGTGCCGCCGTGCAGAAAGCACACGCGGTCGGCCACCTCGCGGGCAAAGGCCATTTCGTGCGTGACCACCACCATGGTCATGCCGTCGCGCGCCAACGCGCGCATCACGGCCAGCACTTCGCCCACGAGTTCGGGGTCGAGCGCGGACGTGGGCTCGTCGAAGAGCAGCGCGGCGGGTTCCATGGCAAGCGCCCGCGCAATCGCCACGCGCTGCTGCTGGCCGCCCGAAAGCTCCGCAGGGTACGCATTCATCCGATGCGAGAGGCCGACCTTCTCGAGCAGTTGCCTCGCCTGCTCGCGCGCCTGCGCCACCGGCGTGCGGCGCACATAGACAGGGCCTTCCATCACGTTTTCGAGCGCCGTTCGGTGCGCAAACAGGTTGAAGCGCTGAAACACCATGCCCACGCGCATGCGCAGTTCGTGAATGTTCTTCGCGTGCGCGTCCACCCGCACGCCGTCGATGGTGATGGAACCGGCGTCGTAGGTCTCGAAGCCGTTGATACAGCGCAGTACGGTCGACTTGCCCGACCCGGACGGTCCGATCAGGCACACCACTTCGCCTGCCCCGACGCTCAAACTCACGCCCTTGAGCACTTCCTGGTGGTGAAAGCGCTTGTGTATCGCGTTGATCTCGATCATCGGCTTTTCCTCACGGCGAGGCGCTTGCCAAGCTGGTTGACGCCGAACATCAGCGGCAGGCTCAGCACGAGGTACAGCAGCGCGACGAGCGTGTAGACCGTCATGTTCTGGAACGTCGACGACGCGATCAACTGCCCCGCGCGCGTGATTTCAGCCACGGTAATGGTGGAGGCCACCGACGAATCCTTCAGCAGCATGACGAGCGTGTTGCCGTAGGGCGGCAGCGCGATTCTGAAGGCCTGCGGCAGCACCACGCGGCGCATGATCAGCGGGCCGCGCATGCCGATGGCGTGCGCGGCTTCGATCTGCCCATGGTCGATGGCCTCGATGCCCGCGCGGAAGTTTTCCGCCTGATACGCCGAGTAAGCGATGCCCAGCCCGATCACGCCGGCCTGAAACGCCGACAGTTGCACGCCGAGGTCGGGCAGCACGAAATAGATGTAGAAGAGCTGCACGATGATCGGCAGCCCGCGGATCAGATTGATCACGGTGCTGCCGAACGCCGATGCGGCGCGGTTGCGCGACACCTTGAGCAGCGCGAGCACCAGACCGAGGATGGAACTGAGCACGAATGCACAGGCCGTGATCTCGATCGTGATGACCGCGCCTTTCAGCAGGATCGGCAAAAAGTCGATTGCGTTCTGCACAAACATCGCGCCTCCCGACACACTTCGCAGAGGGTCCTGGCCGCTATTGGGCGCGGACAGCTTCGAATACAGCGCAATGCACCGCCGGTCAGCTCATGTGCCACTTCTGCAGGATCTGCTGCAGCGTGCCGTCGGTCTTCATCTTTCTGATGGCCGAGTTCAGTTGTTCGAGCTTCGCCGTGTCGCCCTTACGCACGACGAAGCACACCTGCCCCTTCACCGCCGACTGATACTCGGGCACGAGCCGCACCTGCGGATTGGCGCCCTGCTGCAACTGGTAGGCCACGATGGGCTGATCGGCGAAACCTGCCTTGATCCGGCCCAGCGCCACGTCGCGCATGATGTCCGCGACGGAATCGTAGGTGCGGACTTCCTTGAAGATGCCCTTCTTGTTCAACGCATCGACGAACGCCGTGCCCACCTGTGCACCCACCACTTCGCCCTTGAGATCGTCCATCGAGGTGTAGTGGCCCTTGTCGTCGGCACGCACGACGAGCCCTTCGCCGTAGGAATAAACGGTGTCGGAAAAATCGACGATCTGCTGGCGCGCGGGCGTCTTCAGCATGGCCGCGGAAATGATGTCGATCTTCTCGGTGGTCAGCGACGGAATCAGCGCGGAGAACACGCTCTGCTGCACCTCGACCTTGAAGCCGCCCGCGCGGCCGGCCGCTTCGATAGCATCCACCATCATTCCCTGAATGGAATTGGTCTTGACGTCGAGGAACGTGAACGGCACGCCCGTGGCGGTTGCACCCACCTTCCAGGTGGGCTCGGCACGCGCGGCGCCCGAGGAGATCGCGAAACAGGCGGCAAAACCGGCTGCAAGCAAGATGAGGCGTTTGACGAACGAGACCATGCGTTTCTCCTGGCGAAGCGCCGGCGGATTGGCGTGAGCCGTCGGCGATGTTGTTTTGTGACTGCGAAGCCATGATAGTCGAATCAAAAAAATCGCAAATAGATTTTTGAGTATCGATATTCGATACGATATGATGCGATATCGCATTCAACGCGCGCTCAACGGACAGACCCCGATGGACAATTCGCCCGCCGACAATGGCGCCGGAAACGGCGCCGATCTGCTCTTCAATCAGTCGCTGGAAAAGGGGCTGGGCGTATTGCGCGCGTTCAGCGCGAAGCGCCGCACCATGACGTTGGCCGAGGTGGCCGAAGCGGCGTCGATGTCCAAAAGCTCGGCGCAGCGCATGGTCTACACGCTGGAGAAGCTGGGCTACATCCGCAAACATCCGCTCACGCGCCGCTACCAGTTGACGCCGCGCGTCATGCAGATCGGCTTCAACTATCTGGCCGCCGACACGTTGATCGACGTCGCGAATCCGTTCCTCTCGGAACTCACGAACATCACGGGCGAGACGACGAACCTGACGGAGCCCGACGAGGACGAAATGGTGTACGTCTCGCGCTTCGTATCGACGAAGTTCGTGCCGATTCACATGCCCATCGGCAGCCGCATTCCCATGTACTGCACGGGCAGCGGGCGCGCATTCCTGAGCGCGTTGCCGCCCGACGAGGCACGCGTGCGCCTCGAGCAGATGAACCGCGTCGCGTTCACCGCCAACACCGTCACCGACGTGGCGAGGCTCGGCGAGTTGCTCGCCGAAGTACGCCAGAACGGCTATGCCACGAACCGCGAAGAGTTGTTCATCGGCGATATGTCGATCGCGGCGCCCGTGGTGGGAAGTCAGGGGCGCCCCGTCGCCGCGGTACACGTGGTGGCGCCCACCAGCCGATGGACTTTCGACGAGGCGCGGCTAAAGCTCGCGCCGGCCGTGATCGATTGCGCGAGAGGCATCAGCAATTCGATACGAACGCTCGAGTAGCGGCGCGATGCTTCACGCGAGCGCGGCCTCGCCTCACACCCCGCCATCGCCGTACTGCCTGAGCACCTTCGCGATGACCACGCGATAGCCGTCGAGCCAGCGCGCCTGCTGCGATTTCGCTGCGAGATGCGCGGGATGCTCGATCAATTGCAGCAGCGCCGCTTCCGATTCCCAGTAGTAGATGTTCTGAATGAGCCCCGCGCTCGCGTTCTCCCAGGTCTCCTCGCCGAGATAGCCGGGAATCGCGCGGGCCGCTTCCGCGATCTCTTTATCGAGGCGATGGAATGCGTCGTCGAACTGGCCTGCCTTGAAAACGAAGGTGGAAGAGTACATTCGGGTTCCTTAGCATCATCGATGAAGGTAGACGGAAGGTCTCGCCTGCCGCCTTCCCGCTGAATAAAAAAGGCAACGCGCCATGCGTTGCCTTCGTTGCTGCATCGGCCGCTTCGATCCGCAGCCGAACAAGGTGCATAAGGTGCGATCAGCAACCCGTCTGCTTCACGCGCTCCACGGCGAGGCCGAACGCCGGACGCAGCTTCGTGCCCACCACGTTGCCGAAGAACGCCGAAACGAGCCACAGCCAGCCATGCAGGCTGCCCGACACGATGCCGCTGAAGTACGCGCCGATATTGCAGCCGTACGCGAGACGCGCGCCGTAGCCGAGCAGCAGTCCGCCGACCACCGCCGCGATCAGCGAGCGCAGCGGCAGGCGCCACACGGGCGCATAGCGGCCGGCAAGCGAAGCGGCCACCATCGCGCCGATCACGATGCCGATATCCATCACCGACTTCACGTCGTGGCTCACCGGCGCGGCGAGCGCGGCCGCGTTCGGGCCGGTGCTCCACACATGCCAGCTCGCGACGTCGATGCCCATCGCCGAGAACGCCTTCGCGCCCCACAGCGCGAACGCCGACGTGACGCCCCACGGACGGCCCGAGATCGCAAGCGTCACGAAGTTCAGAACGGCGAGCACCACGCCGCCCACGAGCACCGGCCACGGGCCGCGCAGCCACGACGACGTGTTGCTCGCGGCGTCGCTCACCAGGCGACCATGACGGCGCTTTTCGATCAACACGGTGAGCGCGGCGATCAACGCGAACACCACGAGGTTCAGCGCGATGGCCGGGCCGGCGCCCAGCGTCTTCACGAGCGAGATGGGTTGCAGATGCGGCAACGCACTCCAGAACGGCAGGTGCGCGGTGCCCACCACGGAGCCGACCACGAACGCGATCAGCGTGACCACCATGCGCGTGCTGCCGCCGCCCACGGTGTAGAGCGTGCCCGAGGCACAGCCGCCGCCCAGCTGCATGCCGATGCCGAACATGAACGCGCCGATCAGCACCGACATGCCGACAGGCGCCACTTCGCCCGTCACCGGATGGCCGAACAGCGTGCCGGCCGAAAGCGCGGGGAAGAACAGCAGCACGCCCACCGCGAGCATCAGCATCTGTGCGCGCAGACCGGCGCCGCGGCCGTCCGCGATGAACACGCGCCACGCGGACGTGAAGCCGAACGCGGCGTGATACAGCGTGATGCCGAGCAGCGCGCCCAGCACGTACAGCGCGGCCTGCTTCGCGCTGACGGCCTGCGCGAGATAGATCGCGCCCAGTACGACGAGCGCGAGCGCCACGGCGAGCGGCTTCGGATTGATGTTGACGAGCCGGCGGGACGTGCCGCCGAACGGCGTGGATAGATCGGACATGGTGAGCGAAAGCGGTCGTGCGCTGCGCACAGGAGCGGCCTGCCGGTCAAAACGGGCGGGCGTCGCGCGGGCGAAAGGCCGCGAAGTCGTTGGGAGAAAGTTCGCGAGTATATCGAAATATCACGATGCGGCTGGGACGCACCCTGCGTCGCGCGGCCTGCCGACGAGGCCGCTCGAGCGTCGTACCGCGAGCCTGAGAGGCCCGCCGGGCGGGGCTTTGCGGGAAGCGGCACCGTTCAGGGCCGCATGTCACATAACCCGCTCGTATATCGATATTTCGAATCTGGCTTGACGAAGGACCACCGGCCGAGCGTTGCGAAGAAAACAGGGACTGCTGCGAGCGGGTCAGATCACCAGATGCCGCGTCTCGTCGCGCAGGCTCGCGGGCGGCAACAGATCGGCGCGAGCGAAGCGCACCAGTGCAAATGCACGCCAATCGCCGGGCGCCGCAGGAAGACCCGCCGGAAAACGCGCGAGGCGAAATTCGATCTGCTGGCCCTGTGCCGGGTCGTTGTCTTCGAGCACGATGTTCATCGCGTTGAGCCGCACACGCTTTGTCATCACGTCGAGATGCGAAGCCGGGTCGGACAGTACCTCGCAGATCACGTCGAGTTCGCGCTGCAAGGCGTCGGTTTTCAGTCCCAGGCTCGCGAGGCTGCGCTCGTTCTCGTCCATCTCCAGCTGAATCTTCGCGCGCTCCGCAAGGTCGGGCACCGCGCCGCTGCCCACCATGTGGCTCATGCCCACACCGCCGCGCTCGAGCAGCTGCATACGCGCCTTGAGCAGCGCACGCTCCTGCTGGAGTGCGTCGCGCCGTGCCGCATCGGCCTCGACGTGCGAGAGCCCTTCCAGCGCGAGCTGATCGAGCACGCGTCGAACGATTTCGCGCCGCAGCAGTGCTTCGGTGAGTCCGCATACGCGGACCTGATAATCGCCGAAGCTCACGGTGGTACGCATGACGTCCGAGCGAACGTCGACACCTTCCTGTTTCGCGCCCAGCACGCGACGTTCGGTCATCGCCATGCCGAGCACGGCGAAGACCTCGCCGGCATCCGGGCATTCGTCGAAGAAGTGCCGCACATCCGTCGAACGACTGAGCGCCTGCGCCACGTCGTCGGGCGCGGTAAAGAACGCATGGATACAGGCATCGGAGGACCACGCGGCGGCGCTCGCCTCGCGCGCGGGCGGCAATGCCTCGACCAGACGGTCGACGTACTCGAACGAGACGCTCGCCGCGCGCGTCAGGTGCGCCTCGTACTCTTCGACAAGCCGCAATTGCGGGTGCAGCTTGACGATACGCGCCACCGCTTCGCGCACCTCGTCGCTTGCGGGCGGCGCAGCCGCTTCTTCGTTTCGATGCCACATCCAGTTGAACAGACCCATGTCGGTGGTTCCTTGCTTGCGCGCAGGTCTCGCGTCTCGCGCTTCGTCCGCAACGCACGAACGTCCATGATGTCTGCCGCCATCGACCAGAATGAAAGCGAGCGGCGGCATTGCCCTGGCTTCGTACGTCGACATAACCTTAGCCACACAGGCAACGGGCAATTTGATCCTTGTCAGTCGTAGCCCGCTGAAGGATGTCAACCGCATGAGCCTGACGCCCGCAGCAATTGAATGAACGCCTGCAAGCCGGCCGGAATGTGCCGGTTGCCGGGAAAGTAGAGAAATAGCCCCGGAATGAAGGGGCACCAGTCGCTCAACACGGCGACGAGCCGTTTGCGGGCCAGCGCTTCGCGCGCATAAGGCTCCGGTACATAGGCGATGCCGAGTCCGTCGAGCGCGGCTTCGACCATCAGCGTGTTGCTATCGAGTGTGAGCGCGCCCGGCGGGTCGATCGCGAAGGTTTGCCCGTAGCGCGCGAACTCCCAGCGATAGCGCTTTCCGCTCGGCAGGCGTTGCCGGATACAGCGATGCGCACGCAGATCGTCGGGAACGGCAGGCACCCCGTGACGGCGCAGATAGCGCGGCGACGCCACTGCGAGAAAGCGCAGATCTTCGCTCACGCGCACGGCGATCATGTCCTTGTGCACCGCTTCGCCGAGCCGCACACCGGCGTCGAAGCCCTCCCCGACGACGTCCACCAGCCGACCGTCGGCGACCAGATCCAGCTCCATGTCCGGGTACATGGCGAGATAGCGCGGCACAACGCTTTGCAGCAGATGCCGGATGGCTCCTTCGCTGCCGTTGATGCGAAGCGTGCCGCGCAGGCCTTTGTCGTCGGCCGCGACGTCGTCGAGTGCGCGATCGAGGTCGGTCAGCACGGGCCGTAGCCGCGTCAGCAAGCGCTCCCCTGCTTCCGTCAGCGACACGCTGCGCGTTGTCCGGTGCAAGAGGCGCACGCCGAGCGCACTTTCGAGACCGCGCATGGCGTGACTGAGCGCCGAGCGCGATACGCCCAGCTCGCCTGCGGCCTGCGCAAAGCTGCGCCGCGCGGCCACCATCATGAACGCTTGCAGGTCGGACAGTGTGGGTTTGCTCATTGTTGAGTGTTCTTCACCATATCGTGCCGATTGACGGTGCTTCCCGAACGAATGATAGCCCTCTAGCATGAACCGTGAATCGTTTGAACGGAGAGCGACGATGGCAAAGAACTGGCTGATCACGGGCGCGTCGAGCGGCCTTGGGCGCGGACTCGCTGAAAGACTGCTTGCTCGCGGCGACGGCGTCGCGGCGGCGGTGCGCAGACCCGACGCACTGGACGATCTGAAGGCCCGGCATGGTGCGCGACTGCATGTGGTGGAGTGCGACGTCTGCCATGTCGATGCGATCCGCGCAGCGGTCGCGCAAGCGTTTGCCGCATTCGAGCGCGTGGACATCGTGGTCAGCAATGCGGGCTACGGGCTGTTCGGCGCCGCCGAGGAATTGAGCGATGCGCAGATCGACCGGCAAATCGCGACTAACTTGACCGGCTCGATCCAGTTGATCCGCGCGGTCATTGCGCGTTTGCGCGAGCAAGGGGGCGGACGCATCGTGCAAGTGTCGTCAGAGGGCGCGCGCATAGGCTATCCCTGCTTCAGCGCTTACCACGCGACCAAGTGGGGAATCGAAGGGTTCGTCGAAGCGGTCGCGAAGGAAGTCGGTCCGTTCGGTATCGACTTCATGCTGGTCGAGCCGGGCGCGACGCGCACGAATTTCGGCGCAGGACTGGATCGCGCCGCGCCGATGAGCGTCTACGACGCCACGCCGGCAGGCGAGATCCGGCGTGCGCTCGACGCCGGCTACTTCGAGTTCGCCGATGCCGCGAAAGCCGTCGACGCGATGATCGCTGCGATAGACAGTGCCTCGCCGCCCTTTCGCCTCGCGCTCGGCCGATCTGCGTACGAGTCGATTCGCGCGACGCTGGTGAACCAGTTGCACATGCTCGACGCGCAAAAGGAGATTGCGCTTTCGGTAATGGAGCCTTCGGGCTGACGTTGGCGGGCGAGGCGCCGACTCGCGTACGTGGTCTTCTAGCCCCTGTCGATCAGCGCCATTGCAGGACCGTTTTTCGCGCGTGCACGCCGTCGCGCACCACCATCACCACTGTTCCCGTGACCCACGGTGCTTGTGCCAGCGCGGCCGTCACCTGGTCGTCCTGCAAGCGCATATCGATCACGCGCAACGGCGCCGGGTGGCTGAGCAGCGGTTCGTCGTGGTTCAGGCGCACGTCGATGCCTTTCAGGTCGTCGGCAATCCCCTTGCCGACGGCTTTCAGCACCGCTTCCTTGCGCGTCCAGCAGCGCTTGAACAAGGGCAGCCGTTCATGAGGCATCGCCTCTTCGATGCAACGTCGTTCGGCGAGATGGGTGACATCGTCCTGCAGAGTTCGGTAATCGCCCACGCGCGAAAATGTTTCGATATCCATACCAATTGGATCTCGCACGCTGACGGCGCAGGCGATCCATCGGTCAGAGTGCGAGAGGCTGAAGGCCGGTGCGTCGGGCAGGAACGGCTTTCCGTACGGGCCACGGCAGAACGCATAGGGCGTGGAGGCGCCGCGGGCGCGGACCAGTTGATGGACCATCGTGCGCCCCAGCACGAAGTTGTGGCGATCGGAAGGCTGATGAAAGCGCGCTGAACGCTCGCGGTCCTCGTCCGTCAGCAGGCGGTCGTCGGCGAAAGCCTCGGCCGCGTGGAGAACGAGCACGAAAGTGAAGCCGCGTGCGAGCGCATCGTCGCAGGCGTGGCGAGCTTCCTGCCACAACGCCTGCGTCGCGGCGCGCAGCGTCGTCATGGGGCTCGCCGCAAGAGCCACATCAGATACGGACCGCCAATGAGCGTCGCGACAATGCCGGCCGGCATCTGCTGCGGGAACACGACGTTGCGGCTCAGCCAGTCGGAAAGCACCATCAGCAACGCGCTGACCAGCCCTGCCACGAGCATCTGCGAGCGCGCTCGCGAGAAGCCCAACAGCCGCGCGAGATGCGGCGCCATCAGCCCGACGAACGACATGGGTCCGATCACGACCGTCGCGCCCGCCGTCAGCGCCGCGGCAACAGCGAGCAGCCACAGTCGCACGCGGCGTGTGCGAACGCCGAGCGCATCCGACACCGCGCCGCCGAGCGGCAGGATGTCGAGCCATCGCACGCCGAGCGATGCGACGGCGGCGCCTGCCACTGCGGCGATCGTCACGGCGATGGCCGTCGCAGGAAGAATCGCGTAGGTGGAGCCGTACAGCATGGCGCGCAGCACGCTCGCGTAGGCGCCGCCGCTTGCGGTCGCGAGCACGACGACCGACTGGGACAACGCACTGATCGCAATGCCCGCGAGCAACAGATGCTCGGGCGCGAAGCCGCTGCGCCGGCCAATGGCGACGAGTGCAACGAGGCAACCCAGCGCACCCGCCGATGCGCCCGTGAGTAATGCCGGCGTGGACGGTCCAACCAGGATCGCGGCAGCGAGCATGCCGAGCATCGCACCACCGCTTACGCCCAGCAGGTCGGGGCTTGCCATCGGATTGCCGGTGACACGTTGCAGCAGCGTACCCGCGAGCGCGACCATCACGCCGGCACCCAGCGAAGCGACGAGCCGCGGCACGCGCCAGAAGTCGACGTCCGCCCATTGCTGCGCGCGGGTCCACTGCCAGCCGTGCATCGACATCGAAAAGCGCAAGGACACCACGATGGCGACGACGAGCAAAACGCCAAGCATTAATGCAGCGCGTGGCGTCGAACCGCGCGCAGGCTCGCTTTCGGACAGCACGGGCTGTGGGCCTGGTACGCGCATGCGGTACAGCATCCCAAGCAGAAGCGGCCCGCCAAGCAATCCCGTCACGGCGCCTGTCGGAAGCATTTCGCCCGCCATGCCCGGCAAAGATTGCACGGCCTGATCGGCGAGCGTAAGCAGCATGGCGCCGGCGAGGGGCGCCCACAACATCTGTTCCTGAGGCCGGCGCGCGCCCATTGCGCGCGCCAATGCCGGGCCGCCCAGTCCAATGAAACCGATCACGCCCACTGCGCTCGTGACGAACGCGCTCAACAGCACGGCGATGGCGAGCGCCGCGAAACGTGCCCACGCAACGGAAAGACCCAGTTGCCGCGCGCCGCGATCGTCGAGCGAAAACAGCGTGAGAGGCCGCACGAGCAACGCAGCGCCGATCGCGCAGACGAGCACACGCGGCGCGAGCCACGCGGCCGTTGCCCAACCGCCCTGCACGAGCGACCCGCCGCCCCAGATGAACACCGAGGTCAACGAACGCTCGAACACGATGGTGAGCAACACCGAGAGCGCGCCGCAATAGAGATTCACGATCATGCCGGCAAGCACGACGGAAACCGCGGCGAAGCCCTTGCGCCACGTGAGCGCCATCGTCGCGAGCATGGCCAGCGCGCAGCCCGCGAACGCAATGGAAAAGCGCCCGTCCAGCGCAAGCGACGGGACAACGATGGAGGCCACCGTCAGCGCGAAATACGCGCCTGCGGAGACGCCGAGCGTCAACGGCTCCGCGAGCGGATTGCGCAAGACTTGCTGGAAGACGACGCCCGCAAGCGACAACGCAGCACCCGCCATCAGCGAAACGACCACGCGCGGCAACCACGCGTAGTGCGCCACGATCTGCGCGAGCGACGCATCGTCCCCCATCGACACGATGCCCGGCCACTGCGCGAAGGGCAGTTGCATCGAGAGCGTGCGAGCGCTTAACGCAACCAACGCAACCGTCGCGAGGACGAGGAACGCGGCGAGGTACCACGCACGCGGTGCACGGTCGGTATGTGGGACGGTCGTATAGCGGTGGTTCAAGAGCGCACTCCCTCGAGCGCATCTGCAAGCGCATTCGCAAAGCGCATGGATGTCGTCAGGCCGCCGAGCGCCGGCAACGGTGCAATCGACTGCACACGATCACGTTGAACAAAGGGCAGCGCGTGCCAGACGGGACTCTGCTCGAGCTGCATCGCCACGCCGGGCGGCACACCGATGACCACGGCCTCGGCCTCCCCCTCCTGCACGAGCGCAGCGAGATCCGCTTGCGTCGCGCCTTGCGGATCGGCATGGCCGCGCCACGCGTTGTCGATGCCGAGTTGCGCGAGCACGCCGCCGAACAGGCTGTTTTTTCCGAACACGGAGATATGGCGATCATCGATGGGATGCAGCAGATACACGGGCCGGCGCGTCGCGCGAAAGCGTGCCAGCCGTTGCGATGCGTGTTCCAGCGCGGCATCGGCGCGTGCGAACAGCGCATCCGCCGCGGCTGCGCGATCGAGCCGTTGCGCCAACTCGCGTGTGGCCGCACGCACGGCCGGGTAGACCTCGATGCCGGGGCCGAAAAGCGGAACCACGTGCGTGGGCGCGATGCGTTGCAGCAGGCTCATGAGCGGCGCGTGCCACGGCGTCACGACGATCAGGTCCGGCTTCAACGCATCGATCACTTCGAAGTTCGGCTGATAGAGCAGCCCCGTATCCGCGACCGAATCAGGCAGCGGCGGATTGCCGTCGAGCATCCGATACCACGGCGGCCGCGAAACGCCGACGGGCACCACGCCGATCGACAGCACGATCTCGGTGAGCGGCCAGTCGAGCACGACGATCTTGGGCGCGGAGGCACGAGCAGACGCCTGCGCCCGCACGACGCCCGCCGGCAAAGCCAGCGTTGCGGCCGCCGCGGTCAGGCGCAAGAGCGCACGTCGCCTTGAATGACGGGGCGCGGCATGGGCCCTCGTGCCGGCAGCGCGCTTCGTGTCCGGCACCCTGTTCACCACTGATACCGCGCCGTGCCCAGCACCGTACGCGTGGCGCCCCAGTAGCACACCGACGACGACGTGCAGTACGAGATGTACTCGCGATTGAAGACGTTCGACACGTTGAGCGCCAGACGCCAGTTCTGGATGTCGTAATGCGCGCCGACATCGACCAGCACGCGGCCCGGCACGGTGAAGGTGTTGGCGGCATCGCCCGCCGAACTGCTCATGTAGCGCACGCCGGAACCCACGCCGAAGTTGCGCAGCGGCCCGTGGTGGAACGTGTAGTCGGCCCAGAGCGAGGCCGTGTTACGCGGCGCGATGGTCGGACGCTTGCCGTAATTGCCTGTCGACCGCGTGCTTTCGGTCACGATCTGATTGACGAACGCATACGACGCAATGAGCTTGAGCTCTTCGGTCACGTTCGCATGTGCTTCGACTTCGATGCCGCGGGAGCGAATCTGGCCGGTCTGGATGGTGAAGCCGGCGTGGGAAGGATCGACGACGGAGACATTGTTCTGCGTGAGGTTGAACGCAGCCACGGAGAAGTAGCCGTCGAACCCGCGCGGCTGATAGCGCACGCCCGCTTCCAGCTGCTTGCCCGTG
Source organism: Paraburkholderia kururiensis (assembly GCF_034424375.1). Taxonomy (NCBI): domain Bacteria; kingdom Pseudomonadati; phylum Pseudomonadota; class Betaproteobacteria; order Burkholderiales; family Burkholderiaceae; genus Paraburkholderia; species Paraburkholderia kururiensis. The sequence goes on from NZ_CP139965.1 coordinate 6,404,185, forward strand.
GTCGGCGCAAACGGCGCGCCTGCATACGTCGCGCCCAGTACCGGCTGGAACGACTTCGCGTAGCTGACGTACGGCGCAATCCCGCTGTCGAACTCATACGCGAGGCCCGCGCGCCACGTGAAGGCATGGTTGTTCACGTGGTACGTGGTGGAACTGCCGGTCGTCAGCGATGTGGTTTGCTGATTGCCGCCCGCCCAGTCTTCACGCACGCCGAAGGTGAGAACCCATTTGCGCCAGCGCGCCTCGTCCTGCGCGTAGAGGCCCACCTGGCTCAGCGAATAATCGAGCCGCGTGTTGGCCTGCTGCGTGGGCAGCGACGAGAAGTTCGGGTTGTAGAGGTCCACGGTGCCCACCACGCCGTTGCCTTCCGTGTCGCCGAGCATCGAGCGCTGGTAGTCGACGCCGAAGAGCACCGTATGCGCGACGCTGCCCGTCGCGAACTTCGCCTGAGCGTGGGTGTCGGCTTCGAACTGCGAGTAGTGCTCGTTGTCGACGTTCGCCCACATCGAGACCGTGCGCTTGTTCGCCGCCAGCGCGCTCGTGACCGAGGTCTGATAGTAGTGGTCGTCGATATGCAGATAGCGGACGTTTTGCGACACGCTGAACGTGTCGTTGAACGCGTGCTCGAACTGGTAGCCGAACCAGTACTGCGTGCGGTGCATGCCGTCGCGGTTCGGGTCGCCGAAATATTGATCGGGTCCGAGACGACCATTCGGATTACTGAACAGTGTGGCACCGGCCGGCACGGGATTGAACAGGCCGCCGTTCGGGTCGCGCTGGAAACTGCCCTGCAGCGTGAGGGTCGTGCTGCGGTCGGGCCGGATCGTCACCGAAGGCTGGATCGCAATGCGCTGGTCCTTGATGTCGCTCACCTGCGTTTCGGCGGTGCGGCCGAGGCCCGTGATCCGGTACAGCACCGTGCCGTTCTTGTCGACCGGACCGCTGAAGTCGAAGCCGAGCTGGTAGTTGTTGTGGTTGCCGATCTGCATCATCACTTCGTGATAAGGCGTTTCGGTGGGCAGCTTGCTCACGTAGCTCACGAGTCCGCCCGGGCTGCCCTGGCCGTAAAGCACCGAGGCCGGGCCGTGCAGCACTTCCATCCGCTCGATGAAATACGGGTCGATGCGCGGCGTGGCAAAGCGCGGCGATTGATAGAGGTGAAGTCCGTCGAGATACGAGTCCAGCGTGAAGCCGCGCCCGTAGAGCTGGTCGAAGCGAACGTCGGTGCCGTCCTGCGTGTAGACGCCGGCGGTGTAGCGCAATGCCTGATCGACGGTCTGCGCGCCCTGATCGTCCATCTGCTGGCGCGTGATGACGGAGATGCTCTGCGGGTTCGTGAGCAGCGCCGAGTCGGTCTTGGTGCCCGTCTTCGAGCGCTTGGCGACATAGCCGACGCCCGGGCCGTCCGGCGTCTGCGCCGACTGCGCGCGGACGTTGACCGCGGGCAGCACCTGCGCGTCCGAAGCCGCGCCGGTGGCAGCAGGCGTGCTTTCTTCGCCCGCCGCGTGCGCCGTGATGGCCAGCATGGCCGACGTCAACGCGGCGCAAAGAGGCCGCAGGCGCAATCCGCGATGTTGACCACGTGCCGCGGCTATCCGCGAATTTTTCTTGTTTCTTCCCGTTCCCATCACTCGCTTTCCCCGTTCGATGCCGATCTTGATGTCGCGAAATATTCTCAAAATTCGCCACAAATGTAAACGCAAATCAATCTCATTACGTAAAAGGCTGGTCTTGTCGGCGATTTGTAGGGCTGCTCCGTCGCGCTTCGTGCCTCGTCGTCCCAGCCGTATTCCGTCAGGTCATCGCAGCCCGAAGCGCCTCCAGAAGCTGCGCGGCCAACGCCGGGTGATGGACGATGCTCGTGTGCGTGGCGTCCAGGTCCCGCCAGTGCACCTGCCCCGACGTCCGTTGCGCCCAGTCCATGCGGCGCCGCGGGTCGCGGGTGCGCAAGGCACGCCAGACGTGCAGGTCGGCCTCGATGTGCGGCAACGTGTGACGGGCCATGAGCGCGGCGTGCAGGGCATCGGCGGCGAACGCCTCGCCTAGCAGCGTGCGCTCGCCGCGCGTCGCGGCGGTTTCGTCGAACGACGCCACAGGCTTGCCGTCCGGGTTCGACGGCTCGGGTCCGTCTTCGCGATGGGTCGCCGTATCGACGATGCCGACGAACGGCACGTGCCTGCCCTGCCTCTCCAGCACGTCGGCGATTGCCACGGCCAGCCGCCCTCCGAACGACCATCCGAGCAGGGCACACGGGCTGTCTGGCTGAAGGGCTTCGATACAGGCCGCGTAGTGGGCAGCCAACGCCTCGAACGTGTCGCCGCGCCACGGCGCCCCGCGCAACCTGGGCGCCTGCAGTGCGATGACGGACACGCGGCCGTTCAGCGCCTGCGCCAGCGTGCGGTATTCGCCCACCATGCCGTAGCCCGGATGCAACACGAACAGCGCCACGGGCGCGCCGAGCGCATTGAGCGGCACGGCGGGAAGCAGCGCATCGTTCGGCCATGGTTCAACCGACGATGCGGCGAGCGTGCGGGTCCGCCCGATGGTCTGCCCACTTTTACGGCGACGGGCGAGCCAGTCCGCTAACGCGTACGCGGACGGTATCGGCAAAGCCGATTCGTAGACCGCGCGCGCCACCCAGTTCGCGGCCACGTCGTCGTTTCGTGCCTGGTCCAGAAGCGCGGCCGACGCTGGCGGCAACCGCTGCAACGCGGTTTCGCCCGCCGGCGAAACCGCCGCGCACAGATGCTCGAGCAGTCCGACGAGCGCAGATTCGAACGACGCCACGATCTGCCCAGCCAGCGCATCGCTGATGAATTGCGGTGCGTAGCCCCAGCTCAGCGAAAGCGAGTCGCCGGCGATCCAGGCGTTGACGTCGAGCGCGCGATCCGGCGTGCGTGCGCGAGCCGCAATCGCCGCCCCCGACGATTCGCTCGCAAAGCCGAACCGACCGTCTGCACCGAAGGTCCGCTCGAAGCGCCCCAGATAGTTGAACGCGATCTCAGGAACCGGCAGTGCGCTCAATGCGGCCTTGGCGCTTTCGTCCGCACATCGTGCAAGCAGTCCCCAGCCGAAGCCGCGCCGGGGAACTGCGGCGAGGCGTTCGTGCACGCGCAGCAGCGCCTCTTCCGGCGACGCCGATGCGCCCGGCAACGCCAGCGGATATTGCGTCGTGAACCAGCCGACTGTGCGACTCAGATCCACGCCGTCAACGAAGTCCTCGCGACCATGGCCTTCCAGTTCGACCAGCACCTCGTCTCGCGACGTTATTTCGCATACCGAACGAGATAGCGCGGCAAGCAACACCTCGTCCACACGCAGCCGGTACGCGCGCGGCGCCTCACGCAGCAGCTGCGCCGTGAGGTCGGCGGAGAGGGTCGTGCGTAGCGTCTTTTGCGCTTGAATGTCCGGTGTGCGTGTGGGAAAGACGCGACCCGCGCATGAGGCAGGCGTATCGAGCGCGATTTGCCACCACGCCAGTTCGTGCATGAGTTCGGTCGATCGCGCATAGCGCAGCAGTGCACGCACCCACATGCGCCACGGCGTGGATGCAGCCGGCAACGCGATGGTCTCGCCGCGCGCAGCCTGCTCGTAGGCCGTCTGCAGTTCGTCCAGCAGCACGCGCCACGACACGCCGTCCACCGCCAGATGGTGGATCGCGACCAGCAGCCGTGCTTCGTCCTGCGCCTCGCCCGATGCCTCGAAATAGCCCACGCGCCACACCGGCCCGCGCTCGATGTCCAGGCTCGACTGGATGCCTTCGCACGCCGCTTCCAGCGCCGACAGCGACGCGAGCCGGTCGCAACGCACCAGGTCTTGACCGGCGTCCTGTGCCGGCACCGCAATCTGTTTCCAGCCATCGTCGTGCTTCACGAACCGCAGCCGCAGCGCATCGTGACGCTGCGCCAGTGCCCGCACCGCACGCTCCAGCGCCGGCACGTCAAGCCGGCCGCGCACCTTCAGCAGCACCGCCTGGTTCCAGTGGGATTCCCCCTCGGGATAGCGCTCGAAGAACAGCTGCTGGATCGGCGTGAGCGCAAGCGGTTCATCGTCCTCGGGTTGTTCGTCGCCTGGCTTCGCGTCGAGCTGCTCCACCCGCTCCACCCGCTGCGCCAGTGCGGCGACCGTCGGATGCTCGAACACCTGCCGCGGCGTCAGCCTCAGCCCGGCCTGTCTCGCCTTCGCGATGATCTGCAGGCTCTGGATCGAATCGCCCCCCGCCTCGAAGAAGTTCTCCGTCACGCCCAGGTCGTCTCGACCCAGCACCGACGACCAGATCGACAGCATCAGGGCCTCGGTTTCGTTCGATGGCTCCACGCGTTCGCGCCGCATCTCACGTGGTGCCGGCAGCGCTGCACGGTCCAGCTTGCCGTTGGGCATCCACGGCAGACGCTCCAGCACCGTCACCGACGACGGCACCATGTAGCCCGGCAGCTTCTGTTCAAGCGTGCGAAGCACCGCATCGGACTGCGTTTTGCCCGATACCGATACGTAGGCCGCCAGCCTGCGCCTCTCTCCTTCGCCCGTCACCACCACGGCGGCCTCGCGCACGCCTTCGCACTGCCGCAGCACCGCCTCGATCTCGCCCGGCTCGATGCGCTGGCCGCGCAGCTTCACCTGCTGGTCGAGGCGGCCGAGGAACGCCACCGTGCCGTCATCACGCATGCGGCACAGGTCGCCGCTGCGGTACTGCCGCGCGCCGGGTTCGCCGTACGGGTCCGGCACGAAGCGTTCGGCCGTGAGCGCCGCACGCCCCAGGTACCCGCGAGCGACAGTCGGCCCGCCGATGCACAGTTCGCCCAGTCCACCCACCGGCGCCTCGTCGCCGAATGCATCCAGGATGCGTGCCGTGCGGCCCGGGTAGGGCCGGCCGATCGGCACCGTGACTTCCCTGCTGTCCTGCTCGCAGGTCTGTCTGAACAGCGCCGCGATGGTGGTCTCCGTAGGCCCGTACAGGTTGTCGAGCCGGATGTCCGCGAGCGGTCCCTTGCGCCACAGCGCGAGTGCATCGCCTGGCAGCGCCTCGCCGCCTACCGTCACCTGGCGCAGGCGCAACGTCTCGCGCGCGGGCGCGTGCCGCTGCCACTGCTGCCACAGCGCCGTGGGAATACGCGCGAACGTCACGCCGCGGCTCACCAGGCGTTCGCTGAGGCCCTGCAGGTCCCACGGCTGTTCGCCGCGCATCTCCACGGTGGCGCCCGTCAGCAGCGCCGGCAGTATCTCGTGCAGCGCCACGTCGAAGTTGACCGTCGACGAGTGCAGCACCGTGTCGGCCTCACTGATGCCGTAGGTCGAGAGGAAGTCCTGCAGGTGGGTCCACAGTGCGCCGTGGCTCACGGCCACGCCCTTGGGGCGGCCTGTCGAGCCCGAGGTGTAGAGCACATAGGCAAGCTGGTGCGGATGCAGCGGCGCGGCGAAGGCGCCGGCCTCAACATCGCTCGCCTCAACATCACTCACCTCAATGCCGATCACCTCGCATCCCGCCAGCACGCCGGCCATCCGCTTCGCACTCGCCGCATCGGCCACCACGCGCGTGATGCCGGCGTCGTCGATCATCTGCGCGAGACGGGCCGCCGGATACTCCGGGTCCAGCGGCACGAACGCCGCGCCCGAGCGGACGATGCCCACCAGTGCCGCGATCAGCGCCGGGCCACGTCGCACGCACAGTCCCACGCGATGCTCGGCGCCTGCGCCACGCACCACGAGTTGACGTGCCACGCGGGCTGACCACACATCCAGTTCGCCGTAACGCAGCGATTCCTCCTCGCAGCGCACCGCCAGGGCTAACGGCGTGCGCTGTGCCTGGGCCACCAGCGCGGCACCTAAAGACTCGAAGGGATACCGCGCCAACGGTGCTTCATCGAAGCCGCGCGGCAGCAGTTGCAGCGCTCCAACACGACGCTCATCCTCCTCCGACAGTTGCTGCAACACCGTCTCGTAGTGCGTTGCCAGGCGCTCCACCGTCGATGCATCGAACACATCGGCCGCGTAGTTGAACATCAGCCGCAGTCCCTGCCCGTCGTCCACCACGTTCAGCACCAGATCGAAGCGCGCCGTGCCCGTCCCGCTTCCCTCCGCCTGCACGACGAGACCGGGCATCGCCACCGACGCCTCGCTCGTCGCCTGCTCGAGGTTGAACATCACCTGAAAAAGCGGCGCGCGGCCCAGGTCGCGCTCGAGATGAAGCGCATCGAGCACGCGGCCGAACGATATGTCCTGATGCGCCTGCGCCTCCAGCACACGCGTGTGCAGGCCGGCAAGCAGCGCATCGAACGGCATGGCGCCCGCAACGTCGGCCTCGATCACCAGCGTATTCACGAAATAGCCGATCAGCGCTTCCGTTTCGCGCCGTTGCCTGCCCGCCGACGGCACGCCGATGCGTATGCACGTCTGCCCGCCATATCGATACAGCAGCGCCGCATAGGCGCCGAGCAGCACCGTGAAGAGCGTCGTGCCGCGCCGACGCGCCAGCTCGCGCAACGGTCGCGCGCGTCCGGCACTCAGGTCGACGGTACAGCGCCCTCCGTCCACGCCGCGCACCGCAGGCCGCGGACGATCGAGCGGCAATTCCAGCGCAGGCCGTTCCACGCCGAGCCGCGCGGTCCAGTAGGCGAGATCGTCGTCGGGCGCGCCGTCGCGCCACTCGCCCTGCCACGCCGCGACATCGCCAAAGTGGATCCCGACCGGCGGCAACGACCGCGCGATATCGCCGTCTTCACATTCGATCGCGGCCGCGTACAGCGCGGCCAGTTCGCGCACGAGCAACGACTGCGACCAGCCATCCGAAACGATGTGATGTGTGACGATAATCAAAACGTAGCAGTCCGTATCGAGTGCAATCAGATCGACACGCAGCAGGGGGCCCGCCCTCAGATCAAACGGCTCGCGTGCCGCTTCGCGCAACGTCTCGCTCAACGCAGCCGGGTCATCGAGCACACGTTCGCGCCATGCACAGCACCCGGCGTGGGCGATCCGCTGACGCGCCACGCCGTCTCGCTCCACGAACGTCGCGCGCAACGCGCCGTGCCGCGCGACGAGCGCATCGAAGGCGCGACGCAGCGCGCGCACGTCGAGCGCACCCGTCAGCCGCATGGCGCGTGAGAGGTTGTAGGCAGGGCTCGATGGATCGACGTTCCACAGAAACCACAGCCGCTGCTGCGAAGCGGACAACGGATAGTCATGCCCTTCTTCACCGCTTTCGGACGCATCGCGCGAAAGCGGCACGACCGGCAAACGCGCCGTATCGATGCTCTGCGCTCTCACCTTCTCGCGAAAGCGGCGCCGCTGTGGCGCCGGCAACGCCGCGTATTTGCGCGAGATGGCGAGCGCCTGGCTCGCCGTGTCCCCGCTCTTGCCGGGCTCGTCCCGCAGCAAGGCGGCCTCGGTTCGCTTCGCCGCAAGATCAGCATCGTGCCCTGCTGCAAGGCCCGCCACTCCGCTCGCACCGGGTTCATTGGTCATCCTGATCGACATATCGTGGAGCGCCTCAATCGAGTTCATCGAACAGTCCGTCGAGTGCCTGCAATGCGGCGGCGTGCTCGTGTGGCGAGCCGGCAGCCAGTGCCGCGGCCAATCGCGCGGGCGTGGGCGCGTCGAAAAGCATCGCGAGCGCCACCTTTCTGCCAAGCCGCTCGGAGAGCCGCGCGATCACGCGCACCGCCGCGAGCGAATGACCGCCTATCGCGAAGAAGTCGTCGTCCGCGCCCACGCGTGCCACGCCCAGCACCTCGCCGAATACCTGCGCAACCAGCGTCTCGGCTTCGCCCGAAGGTTCTATCCACGACACGTCGTCGGCAGCCGGATCGCCGAGGCGCGCAAGCGCGTGACGATCGAGCTTGCCGTTCGCGGTACGCGGCAACGCGTCGACGGCGTGCAGCGCGGCGGGCACCATGTAGGCCGGCAGGCGCGCGCGCAACGTTGCGCGCCATCCCGAGGGCAACGCCTGACCGTCACTCACCACGACATAGCCGATCAACCGCGGCTCCGCACCGCCCACGCCGGATACGAGCGCCACCGCCGCATCGTCGATGCCGGCGAGCGCACGCAGCGCTGCTTCGATCTCGCCAGGCTCGATGCGGTATCCGCGCAGCTTCACCTGCTGGTCGATGCGGCCGAGGCACGCGATGTCGCCATCGCCACGTTCGCGCGCAAGGTCGCCGGTGCGATACATCCGCGCGCCGGGCGGCCCCCACGGGTCCGGCACGAAGCGCTCGGCCGTGAGCGCGGCGCGACCGAGATAACCGCGCGCCAGGTTGTCACCGCCGATGCAAAGCTCGCCGATGCCGCCCTGCGGCGTCAGCGCGCCGCTCGCATCGACGATGCGCAGCGCGTTCGCATGCAGCGCGCGACCGATCGTGACGGCGTCGCCTCGCAAAACGCGCGCACACGTGGACCAGATCGTCGTTTCGGTCGGCCCGTACAGGTTCCAGAGCGAAACGCCACGCGCAATCAGTTGCGCGGCAAGATCGTCGGGCAACGCCTCACCTCCTGCGAGGGCCGCGAAAGCACGACCATCGGACGGACCGCGCCAACCCGCTTCCAGCAACAGGCGCCAGCCGCTCGGCGTGGCCTGCATCGCCGTGGCGCCGCTCGTTTCGATCAACGCCGCGAGCGCTTCGCCATGGCCGGCCGTCTGCGTGTCGGCTAACTCGATGCACGCGCCCTTCGTGAGCGGCAGACAGAATTCGAGCAACGAGATGTCGAACGAAGCCGTCGTGACCGAGAGCAGCACGTCGTCCGGCAATAGCCCCGGCGCCACGCTCACGCTTGCGATGAGCCTTGCCAGTGCGCCGTGCGAAACAGCGACGCCTTTGGGTCGTCCCGTCGAACCCGACGTGTAGATGACGTAGGCAAGCTGATCCGCCGCGACGGGCCGCGCCGGCGACGGCACCGCTTCCGCGCTCGCAGGCAAACTCGCATCGATCACGATGCGGTCATCGAGTCCGCCCTGAAGCCGTTCTATTCCTTCGGCATCCGAAACGATTCGCGTGATACCGGCGTCGTCGAGCATGAAGCGCAAACGTTCGGCCGGGAACGACGGATCGAGCGGCACGTACGCCGCGCCGCTGCGCCACACGCCGAGCATGCTCGCGATCAGCGCGGGCGAGCGCCGCATGCAGACGGCCACGCGTTCTTCGCAGGCCACGCCGCTTGCGCGCAGCCGCGCGTCGATGGTGGCCGCCCAGCGCGCCAGCGTTGCGTAGTCGAAGGTCGCGCCGTGCTGGCGCAGCGCGATGCGCGTCGGCGCACGTGCGGCTTCCGCCGCGAAGCGTTCATGGCAGGCGCGCCACGTCGCTTCGGGCAACGCTTCGGCATGAGGCGCCCCACGCCGCACCGCCAGTTCGCCGACAAAGCGCGCCGCGTGCTCCCCTTCGTCGGCCAATGCATCGAGCAGCGCGAGATAGTGCCGCTGCAATGCCTCGATCTGCGTTTCGTCGAGCCGCCGGCTGTCCCAGCTCCAATGCACCTCGAGCTGCCTTGCAGGCAGGATGGTCAGCGTCAGCGGATAGTGCGTGCGCTCGACCGCATCCACCCGCTCCACGCGCAAGCGGTTCGCCTCGCTGCCCGCCAGGCTTTCGGCACGCGCGGCAATGGGATAGTTTTCGAAGACCATGAGGCTGTCGAACAACGCATCGCCGCTTCGGCCCGCCCATTGCTGCAACGAAGCGAGCGGCGTGTGTTCGACTTCGCGCATCTCCACGTTCCAGCGCTGCAGCCCGCCGAGCCAGTCCGACACCGCTGCGTCGCCCGGCACCTGCACGAACACGGGCAGGCTGTTGATGAAGAGACCGAACATCTGCTCCGAACCTTCGAGCGCGGCGGGACGGCCCGACACCGTCACGCCGAACGCGACGGACGGCTTGCCGCTCAACCGCGCGAGCAGCACCGCCCACGCGCCCTGCATCAACGTGTTGAGCGTCACGCGATGCCGCTGCGCCGCGCGGCGCACGCGCTGGTCGAGCGTGGTGTCGAGTCGCATCACGGTCTTGTGCGTCACAGCGCTTTGCTTCTCGCTTGCCGCGTGCGCTCGCGGTGCCGCGAGGCTCGCGGTGAGCGTGCCTGGATCGTCGAGCGCCGCGAGCCTTTCGACCCACCAGTCGCGCGGGTCGGGCTGCTTCGCGAGCCACTCCACGTAGCGGCGGTAAGGCGGCGGCACTGTCGCCACACGAACCGGCTCTCGCCTTGCACCCAGCGCGCGTTCGTAATCGTCGAAGACTTCGCTCAAGAGGCGCGCGCCGCTCCATCCATCGGTGAGCACGTGATGATGCGTACGCACGAGATCGAAGCGGCCGTCCGGACGCAGGAATACGTTGACGCGCAAGAGCGGCGCCTGCGAGGTATCGATGCCCGCGGCGATGTCTGCGGTGCGCCACGCGGCAAGGCGAGCGTCGTAGTCGGACACGCTGTCGTCCGCCACGTCGGCAGGCGCGATATCGCGCCAGTCGTGCACCGCAAACGGCAGCACCGCTTCACGCTCGACAATCTGCAACGCCGTACCGTCAGGATGCCGTACGAATCGCGTGCGCAACGCATCGTGTCGCGCAATGGCGGCCTGCCAGGCGGCACGCAACGCATCGGCATCGAAAGGCCCCGCCAGCGTCAGTTGAAGCTGATTCACGTAAACGCCCTGGCCGTGCGCGAGTTCGCTGTGATAAAGCAGGCCCTGTTGCAGCGGCGTGGCGGGATAGATGTCCGCCACGCCGCCCAGCTTGAGGCCGAGCGCGCGCAACTGCGCGTCGTCGAGACCCGAGAGCGGAAAGTCCGATGCGCTCGCGCCGGGCGGCGCGGCCATGCAATGCGCGAGGAGCGAGTCGACTTCGCGGCCGAAGTCGGCCACGATCCGCTCCACCGTTTCGCGATCGATCCTCGCCGGATCGAAGCGCCAGCGCAGCAGCAGCGTGTCGCCCGTCACGATGCCGTTGAGGTCCAGCGCGTAATCGAGACGCGCGCCATCGCCGTGCGTGGCGCCTGCCGGTTCGGCGCTGAACGCGAAGCGCGAATCGGCATCGAGCGACTGGTCGAAGCGGCCCAGATAGTTGAAGCTCACCGCCGGACGCCGACGTTCGCGGCTCGCAGGGAGCAAGCCCCAATGCAGCCCCTTGTGCGGCATGGCGCGCACGCGCGTTTTTACGGCGACGAGCGCCTCGCCCGGCGCGGCGTGCATAGCCGGCAACGCGACAGGAAAACGCGTGGTGAACCAGCCGACGGTGCGGCTCAGGTCCACGTCGTCGATCACGTCTTCGCGGCCATGTCCTTCCAGTTCGACAGCGACCTCCGTTGCACCGCTCCATGTGCCGAGCGCGCGCGCGAGCGCCGCGAGCAGCAATTCGTCCACTCGCGTGCGGTATGCGCGCGACGCGTTGTGGAGGAGATCGCGTGTGCGTGCAGCGTCGAGGGTCCAGTCCAGGGTCGCGCTGTGCGCCATGCGCGTGCCCGCGGCGGGGCGCAGCGGTAGATCAGCGGCGGCATCCACTGCGGAGAGCGCCTGCCGCCACCACGCTGCCTCGGCCAGCACAGGTTCTGTTTGCGCATAGCGCAGCAGTGCACGCACCCACGTGCGCCACGGCGTGGAGGCGGCCGGCAACGCGATGGTCTCGCCGCGCGCAGCCTGCTCGTAGGCCGTCTGCAGTTCGTCCAGCAGCACGCGCCACGACACGCCGTCCACCGCCAGATGGTGGATCGCGACCAGCAGCCGTGCTTCGTCCTGTGCCTCACCCGGCGCCTCGAAATAGCCCACGCGCCACACCGGCCCGCGCTCGATGTCCAGGCTCGACTGGATGCCTTCGCACGCCGCTTCCAGCGCCGACAGCGACGCGAGCCGGTCGCAACGCACCAGGTCTTGACCGGCGTCCTGTGCCGGCACCGCAATCTGTTTCCAGCCATCGTCGTGCTTCACGAACCGCAGCCGCAGCGCATCGTGACGCTGCGCCAGTGCCCGCACCGCACGCTCCAGCGCCGGCACGTCAAGCCGGCCGCGCACCTTCAGCAGCACCGCCTGGTTCCAGTGGGATTCCCCCTCGGGATAGCGCTCGAAGAACAGCTGCTGGATCGGCGTGAGCGCAAGCGGTTCATCGTCCTCGGGTTGTTCGTCGCCTGGCTTCGCGTCGAGCTGCTCCACCCGCTCCACCCGCTGCGCCAGTGCGGCGACCGTCGGATGCTCGAACACCTGCCGCGGCGTCAGCCTCAGCCCGGCCTGTCTCGCCTTCGCGATGATCTGCAGGCTCTGGATCGAATCGCCCCCCGCCTCGAAGAAGTTCTCCGTCACGCCCAGGTCGTCTCGACCCAGCACCGACGACCAGATCGACAGCAGCAACGCCTCGGTTTCGTTCGACGCAGCCACGCGTTCACGCTGCATCTCACGTGGCGCCGGCAGCGCGGCACGGTCCAGCTTGCCGTTGGGCATCCACGGCAGACGCTCCAGCACCGTCACCGACGACGGCACCATGTAGCCCGGCAGCTTCTGTTCTAGCGTGCCAAGCACCGCATCGGGCTGCGTTTTGCCCGATACCGATACGTAGGCCGCCAGCCTGCGCTTGTCCCCTTCGCCCGTCACCACCACGGCGGCCTCGCGCACGCCTTCGCACTGCCGCAGCACGGCCTCGATCTCGCCCGGCTCGATGCGCTGGCCGCGCAGCTTCACCTGCTGGTCGAGGCGGCCCAGGAATTCCACCGTGCCGTCCCCGCGCATGCGGCACAGGTCGCCGCTGCGGTACTGCCGCGCGCCGGGTTCGCCGTACGGGTCCGGCACGAAGCGTTCGGCCGTGAGCGCCGCACGCCCCAGGTATCCGCGTGCCACGGTCGGGCCGCCGATGCACAGTTCGCCCAGTCCACCCACCGGCGCCTCATCGCCGAATGCATCCAGAACGCGTGCCGTGCGGCCCGGATAGGGCCGGCCGATCGGCACCGTGACTTCCCTGCTGTCCTGCTCGCAGGTCTCGCGGTACAGCGCTGCAATCGTCGTTTCTGTGGGGCCGTACAGGTTGTCGAGCCGGATGTCTCCCAGCGGTCCCTTGCGCCACAGCGCGAGTGCATCGCCTGGCAGCGCCTCGCCGCCTACCGTCACCTGGCGCAGGCGCAACGTCTCACGCGCGGGCGCATGCCGCTGCCACTGCTGCCACAGCGCCGTGGGAATACGCGCGAACGTCACGCCGCGGCTCACCAGGCGTTCGCTGAGGCCCTGCAGGTCCCACGGCTGCTCGCCGCGCATCTCCACGGTGGCGCCCGTCAGCAGCGCCGGCAGTATCTCGTGCAGTGCAACGTCGAAGTTGACCGTCGACGAGTGCAGCACCGTGTCGGCCTCACTGATGCCGTAGGTAGAGAGGAAGTCCTGGAGGTGGGTCCACAGTGAGCCGTGGCTCACGGCCACGCCCTTGGGGCGGCCTGTCGAGCCCGACGTGTAGAGCACGTAGGCAAGCTGGTGCGGATGCAGCGGCGCGGCGAAGGCGCCGGCCTCAACATCGCTCGCCTCAACATCACTCACCTCAATGCCGATCACCTCGCACCCCGCCAGCACGCCGGCCATCCGCTCCGCACTCGCCGCATCGGCCACCACGCGCGTGATGCCGGCGTCGTCGATCATCTGCGCGAGACGGGCCGCCGGATACTCCGGGTCCAGCGGCACGAACGCTGCACCCGAGCGCACGATGCCCACCAGTGCCGCGATCAGCGCCGGGCCACGTCGCACGCACAGTCCCACGCGATGCTCGGCGCCTGCGCCGCGCACCACGAGTTCACGTGCCACGCGGGCCGACCACGCATCGAGTTCGCCGTAACGCAGCGATTCCTCCTCGCAGCGCACCGCCAGGGCTAACGGCGTGCGCTGTGCCTGGGCCACCAGCGCGGCACCTAAAGAGTCGAACGGATACCGCGCCAACGGTGCTTCATCTAAGCCGCGCGGCAGCAGTTCGAGCTCTCCAACACGACGCTCACCCTCCTCCGACAGTTGCTGCAACACCGTCTCGTAGTGTGTTGCCAGGCGCTCGACGGTCACGCGATCGATCCGCTCCCCATCCCATGACCATTCGAGCGCCAACGTCTGCGCCCGCGGAATGATCGCGAGTGCGAGCGGATAATGCGTCGGGTCCACCGATTCGACCGCGCCAATCTCGAGATCGCCGTCGCCCTCGCGCGCACCGTCCAGCGGATAGTTCTCGAACACCACGAGGCTGTCGAACAGCGCATCGCCGCTGCGTGCCGCCCACTGTTGCACCTGCGCGAGCGGCGTGTGCTCGTATTGCCGCAGTGTCGCGAACGCGTGCTGCACGCCGCGCAACCACGCGCCCACGCCCTCGTCCGCCTTCACATCGACCCACACGGGCAGCGTGTTGATGAAGAGGCCGAGCATGCGGTCGATGCCCGGCACCGGCGCCGAACGCCCCGAAAACGTCGTACCGTACGCGACGCTGCGTCGATGCCCGTGGCGTGCGAGCACCACGGCCCACGCCGCTTGCATCAACGTGTTGAGCGTGACTTCGTAGCGGCGCGCCGCCGCGTACAGCCGTTCAGCCAGCATGGCGTCGAGCCGTTGCCGGCGCGCATGCGTGCCGTGTTCGCGCGTGCGTGGTGCGGGAAGGCTCGCCATGAGCGTCGCCGGGTCGTCGGCGCGGAAGGCCTGCGCGATGCGCTCGCGCCACCAGGTCTGCGTCGCGGCATCGCTCGCGGCCGCACGCATCCATTCCACGTACTGTCGATACGGCGGCGCAGGCTCGAAAGCGATCGCTCTGCCCGCCACATGCGCCCGATAGTCGCGCAGAATTTCGCCGACGAGACTCGCTACGCTCCAGCCGTCGAGCAGCACGTGATGGTGCGTCCAGACGAGATCGACTGTGCGCGCATCGCGCACGAACAGCGCGACGCGCATCAACGGCGCCGCGTCGAGCGCCATGCCGGCAGCGAGATCGCGCTCGCGCCAGGCGGCAAGACGCGCATCGTAGTCGCTGGCCGCGGACCAATCGTGCGTCTCGAACGGCAGTGCGAGCCGCCGATGCACCACCTGCATCGCCGCACCGCCGTGTGACCACGCAAAGCGCGTGCGCAAGATGGCGTGCCGCTCGAGTACAGCCTGCCACGCGGCACGCATCGTATCGCTGTGAAGGCTGCCCGTGAGCGTAACGCGCATCTGGTTGAGGTAAGCGTGCTGCGTCGGCTCCGCAGTAAGCGCGTGATAGAGCAGCCCGCTTTGCAGCGGCGTAGCCGCATAGACGTCTTCGATGTGCTCTGGCGTGAGACCGAGCGCGCGCCAGAGGTCGGTCGAATCCGATGTGACTGCACGGCGCGGCTCAGCGTCACGGTGTGCCGGCACCGGCGTTGCCGCACGCGCGGCGCGCGCCAACCCTTCGACCGTCGGCGTTTCGAACACCATGCGCGGCGTCAAATGCCACCCTGCATCGCGCGCCTTCGCGACGATCTGCAAGCTCAATATCGAATCGCCACCCACGACGAAGAAGTTGTCCGTCACGCCGATATCGTCCCGACGCAGCACGTTGCGCCAGATCGCGAGCAGCGCTTGTTCGTCGGCGTTCGAGGGCGCCGCTGCGCGCGCCGTATTCGTCGCTTCGGGTGCGGGCAACGCGCGGCGATCGAGCTTGCCGTTCGGCGTGAGCGGCAGACGGTCGAGTTCGACATACGACGCAGGCACCATATGCGCCGGCAGACGCGTAGCGAGCCACGCCTGCCAGTGTTCGACATTGCCCTTGTCCGAAACGCTTTCGGGCACCACGTATGCCACCAGCCGCTTCTCTGCGCCCTCGTTGCCCGCGATGATCACCGCCGCGTCACGCACCGCATCATGTGCCAGCAGCGCCGCCCGGATCTCGCCCGGTTCGATGCGAAAGCCCCGCAGCTTCACCTGGTCGTCGTTGCGTCCCAGGTACTCCAGATCGCCGTCGGGCAGGCGGCGCGCGAGGTCGCCCGAGCGATACAGACGTGCGCCCGGCGCACCATACGGATCCGGCACGAAGCGTTCCGCCGTGAGCCCAGGTCTGCCGAGATAACCGCGGGCCAGTCCCGCGCCGCCCACATAGAGTTCGCCCACGGCCCCCACCGGCACGCGGTTCATGTCCGCATCCAGCACGTGCAGCGTGAGGTCATCCAGCGGTGCGCCGATCACGCTGCGCCCCGCCTTCAGTGCCGCTTCGTCGAGCAGGCGGCAAGTGACGTGCACCGTGGTCTCGGTGATGCCGTACATGTTCACCAGCGAAGGCAGCACACCCTTCGCTTTCGCGCCCTGCGCCCAGCGCGCAATCGTTGCAGGCTCCAGACGTTCGCCGCCGAAGACCACCGTGCGCAGCGTCGTCAGCGTGTTGTCGCGGTCGGCTTGTGTGAGTTGCGCGAAAGCCGACGGCGTCTGGTTCAGCACCGTCACGCCCTCCTGCTTCAGCAGCGCATGAAAGGCCGTGGGCTCGCGTGCCGTCCAGTGCGGCACGATCACGAGGCGCCCGCCATGCACGAGCGCGCCGAACATCTCCCACACGGAAAAGTCGAACGCGTACGAGTGGAACAGCGTCCACACGTCGTGCTCGTTGAAGCCGAAGTGCGAGTGTGTGGCGTCGAAGAGCCGGGCCACGTCAGCGTGCGTGATGCCGACACCTTTGGGCCGCCCTGTCGAACCCGACGTGTAGATCACGTATGCCAGTTGCTGCGGGTGCGGACGCACGAAACGTTCCGCTTCGATGTCCACCGCCACGTTGCGCAGCGTCGCGACGTCGATCACCGGCCGCCACGCGAACAGGTCCGCATGTTGCGCGAGGCTTTCGGCATCGGCCACGATGGGCCCCAGCCGCGCGTCTTCGACGATGTGCGCGAAACGCTCTTGCGGATACGAAGGATCGAGCGGCACATAGGTTCCGCCTGCCCGCAGCACGCCGAGCAGCGCAGCGACGAGCGCGGCGGAGCGCTGCATGGCAACGCCCACGCGTGTTTCGGCCTTCACGCCGCGCCGTTTCAGTTCGACCGCAATCGCGCGCGACCATGCGTCGAGCTGCGCGTAGGTCGTGCGCTGCTCGCCGTCCACCAGCGCGATCGCGTCGCCGCGCTGCGCCGCCTGCAGCGCAACACGCGAAGCAACGTCGAGCGGGTCGGGCCAACATGCCTTCGTGCGCGGTGCCGGCTCATCGCGCAGTTCCGGCAATTCGAGCGATGCAAGCGGCCGCGCCTCGTCCTCGGTCCACACCTCGAGCAGCCCTGCGAAGTTGCGGGCCATGCGTTCGATGGTGGCGGCGTCGAACACATCGGTGGCATACGTGAAGGTGAGATCGAGCCCGGCATCCGGCATTTGCGCGATGTTGAGCATCAAGTCGAATTGCGCCTCGCCGTTGCCTGTCGGTTGCACCGTCACACGCAACGCCTCGCCGAACGATTCGCTCAGATCGTGGTATTGCTGCTGATTGACGAGCACCTGAAAGAGCGGCGTGTGCGAGAGGTCGCGTTCCGGCTGCAACGCCTTCACGACTCGCGCGAACGGCACGTCCTGGTTCGCGTAGGCACACAGCAAACGCTCGCGTACCGCGTCGATCAATTGCGCGACGCGTGTCGTGCCGCGCGGTGCCGTGCGCAGCACGACCGTGTTGACGAAGAAGCCCGCCACCTTCGCGGCGCCTGGCAGATCGCGGCCCGCGAGCGGCACGCCGATGCGAATGTCGCGCTGTCCGGTATAGCGGTAGAGCAACGCGTCGAACGCTGCGAGCAGCGTCATGAAGAGCGTGGCCTGACGCTTGTCGGCCAGGGTCCGCAATGCGTTCGTCGTCGCAGCCGACACCTGCATGTGAAGCCGCGCGCCCGGCGCGCGGCGTACACCGTTGCGCGTACGGTCGAACGGCAGCGCGAGCCGATGCGCCGTGTCATCGTCGGTGGCCAGTTCAGTGCGCCACGCGTTCAGTTGCGCTTGCTCGCGTTCGGGCGTGAGTTGAGCAGCACGTGAGAGCATCACGTCGCGATATGCGACCCATGCAGCAGCGGCCACGGCCGTGGCGTCGCGGTCATCGTCATTGCGGCCCGATGCGAACGCGCGATAGAGCCGCGAGAAGTCGTCGAACAGCAGTCCCACCGACCAGTCGTCGCCAACGATGTGATGCAGCACGAGATGCAGCACATGCCGGTTGTCGGCGAGACGAACGAGCGTGGCGCGCACGGGCGGGTCGGCCGTGAGATCGAACGGTTCGCTCGCAAGTTCGCTCAGGAGCGTGGTCAGACGCGCGGTCAGAAGTGTGCTCAACGCGGATTCGTCTGTGCTTGCGTCGGGCTGCTGTAGATCGAGCAAACGGATCTGGGCAGCGTGCGCGGCATCGACACGTTGATACGGCACGCCGCCCGTTTCGCCGAAGCGCATGCGCAGTGCCGGGTGACGAACGCTCAGCGCGGCGAATGCGGCACGTAACGCGTCCACGTCGAGGCGGCCGTCGAAACGCAGCGCACCGCTCACGTGATAGGCGCTACTGCGCGGCTCGAGCTTCCAGATAAACCACAGGCTTTCCTGCGATGCGAAGAGCGGTATCGGTTCGCCCAGCGCGGCATCGGCAAGGCGCGCCTTGTGCGAGTCGTCGTCGCGACCGGCGAGCGTGGGCGAGCCTGTCTGCGTAGCCCATGTCGCGCGCAACATGGCGGCGAAGTCTTCGAGCACAGGGTGCTCGAATAGCGAGCGCAGCGTAGGGGCATCGCCGAATGCTTCGCGCACGGCCGAGATCGCCCGCACGGCCAGCAGCGAATGGCCGCCAAGCCGGAAGAAATCGTCGCGCGCGCTGACCCGCTCCACGCCTAGCACGTCCTGCCAGATTGCCGCGAGCTTCGCTTCGGTTTCGTCGCGTGGCGCGACGAACGAAAGCGACGACGTCGCGGTGGATTCCGGTGCGGGCAACGCGCGGCGATCGAGCTTGCCATTCGGCGTGAGCGGCAGACGGTCGAGTTCCACATACGACGTGGGCACCATATGCGCCGGCAAACGCGTAGCGAGCCACGCCTGCCAGCGTTCGACATTGCCCTTGTCCGTGCCGCTTTCGGGCACCACGTATGCCACCAGCCGCTTCTCTGCGCCTTCGTTGCCCGCGATGATCACCGCCGCGTCACGCACCGCCTCATGCGACAGCAGCGCCGCGCGGATCTCGCCCGGTTCGATGCGAAAGCCCCGCAGCTTCACCTGGTCGTCGTTGCGTCCCAGGTACTCCAGATCGCCGTCGGGCAGGCGGCGCGCGAGGTCGCCCGAGCGATACAGACGTGCGCCCGGCGCACCATACGGATCCGGCACGAAGCGTTCCGCCGTAAGGCCCGGTCTGCCGAGATAACCGCGGGCCAGTCCCGCGCCGCCCACATAGAGTTCGCCCACGGCCCCCACCGGCACGCGGTTCATGTCAGCATCCAGCACGTGCAGCGTGAGGTCATCCAGCGGTGCGCCGATCACGCTGCGCCCCGCGTTCAGTGCCGCTTCGTCGAGCAGCCGGCAAGTGACGTGCACCGTGGTTTCGGTGATGCCGTACATGTTCAACAGCGAAGGCAGCACACCCTTCTCTTTCGCGCCCTGCGCCCAGCGCGCAATCGTTGCAGGCTCCAGACGTTCGCCGCCGAAGACCACCGTGCGCAGCGTCGTCAGCGTGTTGTCGCGGTCCGCCTGCGTCAGCTGCGCGAAGGCCGACGGCGTCTGGTTCAGCACCGTCACGCCCTCCTGCTTCAGCAGCGCGTGAAAGGCCGAGGGCTCGCGTGCCGTCCAGTGCGGCACGATCACGAGGCGCCCGCCATGCACGAGCGCGCCGAACATCTCCCACACGGAAAAGTCGAACGCGTACGAGTGGAACAGCGTCCACACGTCTTGCTCGTTGAAGCCGAAGTGCGAGTGTGTGGCGTCGAAGAGCCGGGCCACGTCAGCATGCGTGATGCCGACACCTTTGGGCCGCCCTGTCGAACCCGACGTGTAGATCACGTACGCAAGCTGCTGCGGGTGTGGCTGAGGTAGCGGCTGAGGTGGCGCAAGACCCGCATCTGCCGGCGATGCCTCGGTCTGAACCTGCAACGCGCTTTCATCGAGCAACGCGATGCCCGGCAACAACGCAGCGAGCCGCGGTATCAGCGCCTGTTCCGTGAGCACCGCGTCGAGCTCCGCATCGCGCGCAATCTCGCGCAAGCGGTCGTCGGGATAAGCCGGGTCGAGCGGCACGTAGGCAGCGCCTGCGCGCAGCACGCCGAGCAGCGTGGCGACGAGCGCGGGCGTGCGCGTCATCGCCACGCCGATGCGGCGCTCGCCACTTCGCCCACACACATGCAGGCATTGCTGCGCGATGCGCGCCGACCATGCGTCGAGTTCGCGATACGTCACCGACACGCGCACGTCATCGCCGCCGGTCAGGCAGATCGCGACGGCGTCGGGCCGCGCCTGGGCCTGCGCTTCGATACGCGCGGTCACCGGCTCGAAAGGGAACGCGCACGGCGCGGGCGCATGTTGCACGGACGTGTCGTCGGTTGCGATATCGCGTAGCCGTGCGTCGTCCGATGTTTCGAGCAGTTGGGTCATGCGCTCGAGCACGCGTTCGAAATGCACGGCGAGCCGCGATACTGAATCGGCGGAGACGCGTGCCGCGTGCCAATGCCATTCGAGCCGGAGCCCCTCGGCCGTTTGCGGCCCCATGCAGCGCGGCGCCGCCACCAGCGTGAGCGGCAAATGCGTGCGGCTGTATGCGTCGATGGCGCGCAGACCTATGGCTTCGCGCTTCGCGTGGAGCGCTTCATCGAGCGGATAGTTCTCGAACACGACGAGGCTGTCGAACAGCGCCCCGTCACGCACCCCCGCCCCCTGCTGCAACGAGGCGAGCGACGTGTGCTCGACCTCGCGCAATTCGGCGTGCGTGCGTTGAAGCGCAGCGACCCACGCGGCGATGGGCGCGGCGGGTTCGACATCGACCGCGAGCGGCAGACTGTTGATGAAGAGCCCGATGGTGGACTGCGCCTCGGGCAACTCGACGGGCCGCCCCGACATCGTGGTGCCGAACCGCACCTGGCTGCGTCCCGAAAAATGCGCGAGCACGAGCGCCCAGGCCGCCTGCACGAGCGTGTTGAGCGTGACCTGTGCGCGCCGGGCCGCACGTTGAGCGCGTGCGTACTGCGCTGCGCCGATCTCGCGCACGGTGCGCCCGGCCTCGTTCGCGTGGTTCCCTGCGTCCGCTTCGGAAGCGTCGCGCGCATCGAAGAACGCGCGGCTCCCGATCGCGTCTGCGAGACGCGCGGACGTCTGGAATGACGCGAGGCGCGTGCGCCAGAATGCGTTCGTGTCGGGCTGCCGACGCAGCCAGCGCACGTAGTCCGCGTAACGTGGTCCAGGCGTCCTATCCGGCTCGCCTCCGCCAATCAATGCAGCGTAGGCGCGCGCCACCTCGGATGCGACCTGCGCCGTGCTCCAGCCGTCGGTCAACGCATGATGGTGTGTCCACAGCACGTCATGCGCGCCGTCGGGACGCACGAACGCATCGACACGCATGAGCGGCGCCGTCTGCAGATCGAAACCGCGTGCCGCCATCGTGGCGCGTGCGGTCTGGAACGCTGCTTCATAGGCATCGGCGGCGTCGGCAAGGTGTGGATGAAGCTCGAACGGCAACGCCGCGTGTCGTTCGACCACCTGCAACGGCTCGACACCCGGCGGGCAAACGAAACGCGTGCGCAGCACCGGGTGACGTGCCACCACGCTCGCCCACGCACGGCGCATCGCCTCCACGCCCAGGTCCGCGATGGTCAGCCGCAATTGCGAAACGTAGAGGCCCGGGTCGCCCTCGAACATGCCGTGAAAGAGCAGCCCTTGCTGCATCGGCGTGGCGGGATAGACGGCTTCCACGGTGTCGCGCGCCACGCCGGCTCGCGTGAACCATGCGTCTTCCTCCGCTGCATCGTGCGCATGGGGCGCACGTTCACGTTGATCCGGAGCCGCGGCGGGACGCTGCGCGGCATGCGTTGCCTGCGCATCCGCAGGCAACGCAACGGCGACGCGGGCTGCCGCCTCGATGGTCGGATAGTCGAACATCTGCTTCGGCGTGAGCTTGAGGCCTGCGCGGCGCGCCTTCGCGATGATCTGAAGACTCAGTATCGAATCGCCGCCAATCTCGAAGAAGTTGTCCGAGACGCCGATGTCCTCGCGTTTGAGCACCTGCTTCCATATCGCCGCGAGCGTACGCTCCGCTTCGTTGCGCGGCTCGATGCATGCGGTGCGCTGCGCAGTTGCGTCGTCGCCGGGCGCCGGCAGCGCCGCGCGATCCACCTTGCCGTTGGCCGTCAGCGGCAGCGCGGCAAGCACCTGCAACGACGACGGCACCATGTAGTCCGGCAACTGTGCGGCAAGCCGCGCGCGAATGGCCTCGATGTCGAGCGCTGCCGACGACGTCACATACGCCGCGAGCTTCAACGGCGCGCCCTCTTCGTCCGCACGCGCCACGACGATCGCGTCGCGCACGCCTTCCTCCGCACGCAAGCGGGCCGCGATTTCTTCGGGCTCCACACGAAAGCCGCGAATCTTCACCTGATCGTCGAGCCGGCCGAGGAACGCGAACTCGCCGCCCGGCAAGCGTCGGCTCTTGTCGCCGGTGCGATAGAGCCGCGCGCCGTGGCCTGCGGGATCGGGCACGAAGCGCTCGGCAGTCAGCGAAGGCCGCCCCAGGTAGCCGTAGGCCACGCTCGCACCGCCAATGCAGAGTTCGCCCGTCACGCCCTTGGGCACCGCATTGCCGTCCGCATCGATGATGTGCGCCTCGACGTGCGAAAGCGGCGTGCCGAGCGGCAGCGTCGTCGTTCGCCCGGCTTCGCCGGTGTGGGTCAGCACGCCGACCGCCGTTTCAGTGGGCCCGTAGTGATTGATGAGCACACAGCCCGAACGCAGCAACGCCACGCGCGCCGCGAGCCGGGCGGGCGCCGCTTCGCCGCCGACCACGAGGCAGCGGCGCGGCAACACCGATGCTGGGGCCTGGCCTTGCATCAACGCATCGAGATGGCTGGGCACGATCTTCAGCAGGTCCACCGCGTGCGTGTCCATGTACGTTGCGAAAGCGTCGGGGTCGCCGGCCACTTCGGCGTCGATGGCGTGCAGCGTCCAGCCGTGCCAGAGCGCGCCGAAGAGCGACGTATGCCCGAGGTCCGCGGCGGGTGTCGATAGCCACGCCGCGCTGGCGATGCCATCGGGCAAGCGTTCGGAGAGACTGCGCAGATACGCCGCGAGCGCCGCGTGGCTCAACACCACGCCCTTGGGCTGGCCCGTCGAACCGGAGGTGTAGATCACGTAGGCGGGCCAGACGAAGTCGCTGCCGTCAGCGCTCGCGTGGGGCATGGGCGCACGCTCGGGTGACGCCGCGACGGCGGTGTCCATGTCGCGTGAAACGCGCGACGCCTGCGCGTCGAGCAACGTCACGCCTGCGGGGACCCATTCACCGTGAGCCACGCCGTTGCCGACGACCACGCGCGCGCCGCAGTCCTGCGCCTGCCAACGCAGACGCGCCGCGGGCAGCGCAGGATCGAGCGGCACATAGCAACCGCGCAGCCGCCACACGGCAAGCACGCTCGCGACGAATGCGGCGCTGCGCGTGGACGCAATAGCCACGCGGTCGCCCGGCTGAACATGCGTGGCGACAAGCTGCGACGCAAGACGGCCCGACCATGTCCACAGGTCGCGCCAGTTGAGCGCTCCATCGCGATCCACGACGGCAGTTGCATGAGGTCTTTCCACGGCGAACCGGGCCACACGTGCGGGCAGAAAGTGCATATCGAAATCGAGTTGATTGGCTTGCATGAGCCCCATCCTTAGTGCTGGTACGCGCCGGCAGCGGGCTGCGCCGCGCTGTCCCGCCCGATGTTGGGTTCCGTGTGGCGCTGTTCGCATTCGCCAAGGCTGAATTGCGCGATCGCGCGCGCAGGCTGCGCGGATGCCTCGTCGAGCAGCGCCACGTAGTGCGCCGCGAACTGTGCGACGAACGCATCGTCGTAGAGCGCGGCGGCGTAGGCGAATACGCAATCGAGCCCTTCGTCGCCGCGGCGCAGTACGTCGAGCGCGAGTTCGAAACGCGCTTCGATGGCATTGGCATCGGTGTCGATGAGCGCGCCGCGCACGCCGTCCAGATCGAGCGACGCGGCAAATTCCTCGTGCAGCACGAACTTGATCTGCGCGAGCGGATGCGCGGCCAGCGCGCCCGCGTGTTCGCGCCGCTCGCCGTGCGCGGCCACCACGCGATCAAACGGCACGTCCGCGTTGGCCTGTGCCTCGATGCTGTCGTCGCGCACCGCGCGCAGCAGCGTGGCGAACGAATCGGAGCCCTTTACCGAGGCACGCATGGCGAGCGTGTTCACGAAGAAGCCGATCAAGCCCTCGGTTTCCATGCGGTCGCGGCCCGCCACCGGCACCGCGACCACGATGTCGCGCGCGTGGCTGTAGCGATAAAGCAGCGCATAGAAGGCCGCGAGCAGCACCATGAAGAGCGTCGAATGCTCCGAGCGTGCGAGTGTTTCGAGACGCGCACTGAGCGCAGGCGAAATGCGCAGACGTGTGCAGGCGGCGCGCGGATCGCATGGCGTGCCGCGCTCATGATCGGTGGGCAGATCGACGAACTGATCGTAGCCGGCGAGGCGCGTGCGCCAGTAGTCGAGCTGCGCATCGAGCACGGCACGGCCGTCGCCCGCGAAGTATTCGCGCTGCCATGCGGCGTAGTCGGCGTACTGCACCGGCAATGCCCGAGGCGCGTAGGTCTCGCCACGTCGCGCCGCGCGATACGCGGCGGCGAATTCGCGCAGCAGAATGTCGATGGACCAGCCGTCTACCACGATGTGATGCATGACGAAATGCAGCACGTGTCGCGAAGCACACCGCACGAGCGCCGCACGCACGAGCGGACCGCGGGCGAGGTCGAACGGTGCACGCGTGCGTTCGCGTAACACGCTATCGAGCGCGCCGTGCTGCAAAACCGATTCGTCCAGATCGATCACCTCCCACGTCCATGCCGAAGCCGCCTGCCCCGCGGGCACCACCTGCTGACGCGGCACGTCGTCCATTTCCACGAAGCGCGTACGCAGTGCTTCGTGCCGGCGCACGAGTGCGTCGATGGCGATACGCGTGGCCTCGACGTCGGGCGGCCCGTCGAATGAGAGCGTGATGGGCACGTTGTACGCGGCGCTCCCGGGATCGAGGCGCCACAGCACCCAAAGGCGCGCCTGCGGCAGCGAGAGCGGCGCTTCGCTCGCGCTACGGCGCACGAGCGCTGCGGGCGGCGGCACGTCGCCTGCGCCTGCGGCCCATCGCGCATCGAGCGCGGTGCCCAGCGTGGCCGGTGTCGTGTGCGCGAACAGCAGACCGCCCGGCACGTCACGCGCGAATCGCTCACGCAGCTTGGCGGCCACCTTCAACGCGAGCAGCGAGCGGCCACCGAGCAAAAAGAAGTCATCGGAGGGTGCGGGCAACGGTACGTCGAGTACGTCGCGCCAGACCTCTGCGATAACGCGCGCGGTGGCAGTGAGCGGCTCGTCGCGTCGCGTGCCTGCCGATACGCCGTCGCGACGGCGATGGCGCGCGTCGTGCACAGCGAACGGCACAACGGCTGCGCTACGCCACGCGTTCAGGCAGGCGCTGCGCTGCAATTTGCCGCTCGACGTGCGCGGCAGATCGCCCGGTTCCAGCAACAGAATCAGCGCGACTTCGTAGCCGAATGCCTCGCCCAGCGCGTTCGAGATCGCCGCGAAAATGCGCTCCGACGCGATGCGTCTGCCCCGGCCGCGTGGCACTTCGGCAGCCACGCCGATCGCTTCGGCGCCATCCGCGCCTTCTGCGCCTTCGACGGGAAACGCCGCAATGCGTCCGCGTCGCAGCGATTGAACGCGGTCGGCCAGCACGGCTTCGAGGTCCTGCGGATACACGTTCTCGCCGCGCAGCACGATCATGTCCTTGCGTCGGCCGCAGAGGAAGAGTTCGCCCGAGTCGATGAAGCCGAGATCACCCGTGCGCAGCCATCGGCCCGGAAAGCCCGGCGTCTCGTCGAGGAACGTGTCCGCCGTGGCCTGCGCGTTGCGCCAGTAGCCCTGCGCGACGCTCGGCCCGCTGCACCATATTTCGCCGATACGTCCATCGGGCAGCCGTTCGCGCGTGTTCGGGTCGACGATCGCAAACGTGTGGGCCAGTGCCGGTCCGCCGCAACCGACCACGGCCTTCGCATCCGCGGCGCGCGCAGGCGGCAATGCAAGCGGCGTGAGACTCGCGAGAGCGGACGCCGAGAAGCGCCGTTCGGCGGCGCCTGCACCGGCCTTCACGCCGGAGACGAACAACGTCGCTTCTGCCAGGCCATAGCAGGCATAGAAGGCGCGCGCGTCGAACCCGTGCGACGCGAAGCGTGCCGCGAAGTGATCGAACGTAGTCTGGCGAATCGGCTCGGAGCCGCAGAACGCGACGCGCAGCGACGACAGGTCGAGACCATCCAGTTGCGCGTCGCGCACGCGCTCGGTGCACAGCCGAAACGCGAAGTCGGGGCCGCCTGTGTGGGTGGCCCGCTCTTTGGCCGCGCCCGTCAGCCAGCGTGCCGGGCGTTCGAGAAAATGCAGCGACGAAACGAGCGTGACCGGAAAGCCGCACAGCAGCGGCATCAGCACGCCCGCGATCAAACCCATGTCGTGATAGAGCGGCAACCACGAGAACATGCGGTCGCCGGGCCGGCAGTCCATGGCGTGTGCCATCACCGCGACGTTGATGCACAGATTCGCATGGCCCACCATGACGCCCTTCGGCGACGACGTGGAGCCCGACGTGTACTGCAGAAACGCAATCGCCTGCGGGTCGACATGCTCGACGCAAAACGCCGCGGCGGGGTCCACGTCGCGCGCGGAAGCATCGACGAGCACGGCATCGCCCAGCCCGTTGCCTGCCACGGTCGCGGCCAGCCCAGCACGCGACGATTCGTCGAGCACTGCGATACGCGCCGCGCAATCCGACGTCATGCGCCGCAACCGCTCCACATGCGCGCTGTGCTGCGCCTCGGGCGGATAGGCCGGCACCGCGATCATGCCCGCGTACTGGCACGCGAAAAACGAGACGACGTAGTCGAGCCCGCTCGGCAGCATGAGCAGCACGCGATCCCCTGCCGTGCCGTGCCGGCGCAAGACGGCGGCGAGACGGCGCGCGCGGGCGTGCAGCGCTGCGTAGGTGAGTTCGTGCGCATCCGATTCGCCGTCCGCGAGAAAGTGCACCGCCACCTGGTCGGGGCGCTGCGCCACATGAGCGTGCAGCGCCGAGACCAGGTCGTGTGCCGGAACGGCGAGGGCCGCCGATGCGTACGCGTTCCCGTCAGGGCTCGCAACCGTTGCCTCAGACCGCCGCGCTTCGATCACAGTCATCCTTTCCTCCTGGGTTTTGCCGCGAGTTCGTCGGGACACGGCAAAGAACATGCGAATTCGAGCCGCGGCCCTTGCCTGGGAGGCACGGGCCGCGGCACAACATCGTCATTGCGGGGGAACGGCGCGGCGCTTCTGCGGAACGCCTGCACATGAACTGCCTGACTACGGATTCGGCGGCGTGCCCTCTCTCGCGCGCCGGCCGGCTTCTGCTAGTACGCGAAGCTGATGGGCGCGCCGCCGCGCGGATGCGGCATGACGCCCATGGGCACACCATAGATTTCGGCGAGCGTCGTTTCTTCGATGAGTGTCTGCGCGGCACCGCTGGCGAGCAGCGTGCCGCGTTTGAGCGCGATGAGGTCGTCGCAGAAACGCGCGGCCATGTTGACGTCGTGCAGCACCACTACGACGCCGAGGCCGCGACGCTGGCTCAGCGTGCGCACGAGATCGAGCACTTCGATCTGATGCGCGATGTCGAGCGCCGAGATCGGTTCGTCGAGCAGCAGACATTGGCTGTCCTGCGCAACCAGCATGGCGATCCATGCGCGCTGCCGCTCGCCGCCCGAGAGGTTGTCCACGAGACGGTCCGCGAAGTGAGCGATGTCCGTCAATTCCATGGCCTCGTCCACCCTGTCCCGGTCCGTGCCCGTGAAGCGGCCGAGTGCACCGTGCCACGGATAGCGGCCCAGCGAGACCAGCTCACGCACCGTCATGCCGTTGGCGCCGGGCTGCTGTTGCGGCAGATACGCCACGCGTCGCGCAAACGCGCGGTTGTCCCATTCGGGCAGCGCGCGGCCTTCGAACGAGAGCGAACCGGACGTGGGCACCTGTTGTCGCGCGAGCAGCTTGAGCAGCGTCGATTTGCCCGAGCCGTTGTGACCGATGAGCCCGCATACGCGCCCTGCGGGCAGCGTCAGCGTGAGCGGCTGCAGCAGCACGCGCGCAGCTACTGCGAACGACACGTCGTGCAGCGCGTACATCGGTTCGCGCTGCGGTTGTCTGAGAGCAAGGATCGAAGCGTTGGCATTCATGATGCGGACATTCCAGGTTGAGGGGCCGCCGCGAGATCAGCGGAATGCGCCGTTTCCAGCGGCACGCGTGCGAGTGCAGCGCCCGGCCCCTCTTCGACGATGCGGCCGAAATCGAGCTTGATGTAGCGATCGGCGAGCGAAAAATAGCGGTCGTCGTGCGTGATGACGAGCACGGTCTTGCCCTTCGCCTTCAATCCAGGCAGCAGGCGGCGGTAGAACACGTCCTTGAACAGCGGGTCCTGGTCGGCGGCCCATTCGTCGAACACGTAGAAGGGCCGGTCCTCCAGGTACGCGACCAGCAATGCGAGCCGCTTGCGCTGCCCTTGCGACAGCTGGAGCGTGGAGAACACGCCGTCTTCCACACGTACCTTGTGGGCCAGTTGAAGCGCTTCCAGCAATTGCTGCGCGAGCGCATCGAGGCCGTGCTGCGGCAAACCCAGCAGGTTCTCGAACAGGAAGAAGTCGCTGAAAACCACCGAGAACTGCTGACGGTAAAGGTCGCGTTGCGCGTCGTCGACGGGATGGCCGTCGAGCAGCACGTGGCCGCTCTCCGGCACATACAGCCCGACCAGCATCTTCGCGAGCGTGGTCTTGCCGCTGCCGTTGCCGCCGATCAGAAAGACCACCTCGCCGGGTTTGAACGCCAGATCGATGGGACCGAGCGTGAAGACCTCGTTCTCTTTTTCGCGGAAATAGCGGTGCGTCGCGGCGTGCAGCGCAATCGAGGTGAACGGCTTCACGGCGACCGGCGCGAGCGATTTTTCAGGCGGCAATTCCGCGCTCACCTGTTCGATGCGTTCGAGCGCCACGCGTGCCGAACTGAGATTCGGGATAGCGGACAGCACCGCCTCGATGGGCATGATCATGTAGACGAACACAATGGCATAGCCCGACATGACGTGCGCATCCACCTGAATGTGCCGCGCGAACACGAACAGCGTGAGGCCGATGAAGGCAAAGAGAATGCAGTTGCCCCAGCTCGAGGCCGCCGCGTACAGCATGTAACCGCGCGTGCGCTGTACGCGCACGGCTTCGACGTTGGTTTCGAGCGTGTCGTCGATGAAGGCGCGCTTGCGCTCGCGGTGCAGCTTCAGTTCCTTCGCGCCGTCGAAGAGCGCGCGAAAGTGCTTGACGAGATCGTCCTCGCGCTTGCGCGATGTGCGCAGATGAAACATTGCACGCGTATGGGCATAGCGAAAGCCGGCCATGCCGAGCACGATGGAAACCACGGCCACCGCCAGAATGGGCCACGACAGATAGCCGAGATAGACGAGGCAGCCCACGATGACGGCGCTTTGCATCGCAAGCGCAGGCAGGCTCACGAAGAACACGACGATCGTATCCAGATCTTGTGTGAGCACAGCGAGCGAGCGCGCGGCGCCCTGCTTTTCCAGATGCGGATACGATGCGTCGCCAATGCGCCGGATGGTACGCATGCGCAACGTGGCCTTCGCCTTTTGCCCCAGCCACATGAAGAGCGACTGGGCGAGCGTGCGCATGGCAACGACCACGACGCCCACCGCCAGAAACTGCCAGCCCAGGCGCGCCAACTGCGCGGGCGCCGCGCCGAGCGCCTGATTGACGAGTGCGAGTAGCGCCGCATTGCCGAGGCCGCCCGCGATACTCGCCGCAAGCGCAACGGCCAGTGCCCAACGCGATTTGCTTACCAGATGCCAAAGTAAGGACATGTATTTCCTTTGATAACGAGAGGCGCGCGGACCCGAGGCGCCTGCGGTTTCGTGGAAGCGCCAGCGCCCGCTGCCGTCCCAGTTCCGCACGACGTGCCCTTACGCACCCTCTTCCTCACGTGTGTTCGCGGCAGCGGCGGCATGGTCGCGCTCATGCGTCTGCCGCATGCGTTTGAGAAACGGACAACGATCGCCCGCGGGCACGTTCGCATCCTCGAGAAAATATTGCTTCCATTCGAGATTGCCGGGATCGCCGAAAAAACCGAGATCGGGATGCGCCGGAATCTCGTCCCACGCATCGAGCCGCTTGCGCACTTCGTTGCGCGCCTCGCGGCCGATGACCTTGTTGGTGATCGTGTCGACGAAGACCGAACGCGGCTGAAACAGCAAGACCATGCCCGGCCCCAGGTTGCGGCTGCGGCGAGCACGAAACGAAGGGCACGCGCAGACCACGAACATCTGCACGCCGGCGTATGAAAATTCCCATGCTTCTTCCATGGGGTCCGGCTGCTCGTCGGCTCGCGCGTCGGGATCCACGTCGTGCAACTGCTGCAGGATGGCCCAGAACAACTCGCGGTAGGCGCTGTGCGACAACGGCTGTGCGTCGGGTTCGAAGAACACGGCCAGATTGTTTCTGCGGTACTGCGGCTGCGATGCGAGCGTCGCGAACGTTTGCATTGTCGCGGGCAGTTCGCACGTGTCCTTGCCGTTGACGAACGAGTAGAACATTTCGCCGCGCCGCTCGGCTATCGTGCCGAAAAAGCACGGGTACGCCGGGTCCAGCACCTGTGCGCGCAGCGTCGAATACGATGTGGCGAGCCACGCCGGAATCGACACCGCAGCGCCCGTTCTGCGCCCCGCGATGACACGGCTGCGCCAATCGCCCGCCTCGAACGCGAGGGGATCCGGGCGGCTGTCCCGCACCTCGCCGAACGCGCCTGCATTGCCTCTTTCCATCATTCGCTTCCTGCTCCACGGTTGAGCGCGACCTACGCGCGGGCATTCCCGGGCCATGAGGCCGGGAACGTCGATGCTGCAATCGTGGGGAAGCGACGCCTTTCGTATCGATGTCTTTCATGTGGCGCCGTGGATAAGACACATGCCCTGTCGAGGGGCTTAAACGGTTGCCGGTTGATCGAGTTCGGCGACGAGTGCGTCGACCCACTCGTCCGGAATGATGGGCTGGTGGTACGTGCATTCGCGCGAAGTCACGGTGGAGCCGTGCAGCCGGCCATCGGGAATCAGCACCTTGTCGCCGATGTGCATTTCCAGCTGCATGCCGACATTGCCCCAGAACAGCATGTCGCCTTCCTCGATCGTGACGAGCCGATGATCGTTGTGCACGTGGGTGGTCGAACACATCTCCATCGGTTCGACGAAGGTTTCGCGATCGATGTCGGGACATTCCGCATCGATGCGCGCGCTGATGCGATGCGCGAACGCAACGTAACGGCGAATGGAGGACAGCCAGCGCAGTTGTTCGCCGAGGTCCCAGCGCGCGCGTTCGGCCAGCCGCTGCGCCGCGACGATGCCCTGCACGCACTGCTCGTGCGCGGGCGTACCGACTTCTACCGCAAGGCGCCGCAGCGCTTTCGCAGCGCGCTGGACGAGCGCGTTCTTGAGCGCCTGCGCGTCACCGGGCGCCCTGCCCGCAGGCTGCAGATGGGCGCAGGCGCGTTCCAGCGCGAGACCGAACGCGAGCCACTCGGCCTCGGCGCCGAATGCGGCGCCGATGAGCCCGAACGCGCGATCGGGGCGACGTGCGAGCGCATAGAGCAGATTGCATTTCGCGGTGCTCGTCGGTAAATAGAACTGCCAGTAGGCATGCTGACGTCCCGTCACACCCATGGCCGCCGCAACGCGTTCCAGCAGGGCGTCGTCGGGTGTCTCGGCATGCAGCGTGGGACGCTCCGCTGGAGCGAGCAGATCGAAGAAGCCGCTCGCCTGCGCTCGGGCCAGCGCACGGCGCTTCGACTCCGCGAGCGCCCAGCGCTGAACCATGACGAAGCGCAGCCCTTCTTCGAGATAGTCGTTCGCGACAAGGCGCGCGAACGTGTCGTTCCAGAACGCCAGCTCGCCGTCCACGATAGCGGCAAGCCGTGCACCGGCAGCATCCGCGGGCTCATGTGCATCGACGTCTTTGCCCAGATACTCGAACGCGTAGGCCTCCAGGAAAGGGGCGATCTGGGCGCCGAGCAGACGCGTGTGCTCGTCATGGAATTCGGTGAAACGCCGCCATGAATCGGCCCCGGTGCCTGAAGGCGCACGCGCAATGTCCAGCTCGTAAATCGACATCAACGTGCGGCCCGAGGCCAGCGCCGCCAGACGGCTCACGTTATGTGGACGCACGGGTTTCATGAACTTCAGGAACGCGAAGTCTTCGGGACGCAGCGGCCGGCGATGAAAGTCGTCGTCGAGCACGAGTTCATCCACGGTCGCGCTGCGATACGGCGCAGCCGCTGCAAAGGCCTGAATGAGCGAGACGTAGTGCTCGCTCTTGCCCTCGAACGGCGAGAAATCGAAGAGCGGAAGCGAATCGGAATGCGTGGTCATTGGGTCCTTCTCCAGTTCTCCAGGTTGCCATCGTCAATCTCGACTACAGCGCGTGAGGTCGTGTTGGCCGCATAGGGGCCTATGCCTTGCCCGCGCCGGACTCGCCGGTCATGGCGACGAGCACGCGGCGCTTGCCTTCGTATGGCGCGCGGCCATGCGACATCAGCACGTTGTCGAGCACCATGAGGTCGCCGTCGTGCCAGTCGAACGAGAGCATCGTGTCGCGATAGACGGCACGAATCTCGTCGAGCATGGTGGCTTCGATGGGTGTGCCGTCGCCGAAACAGGTATTGCGCGGCAAGCGGTCTTCGTCGACCACATCGAGCAGCGCTTCGCGTAGTCCCTGCGGCAGGTTCGTGAAATGGAAGAGATGCGCCTGGTTGAACCAGACGCGCTCGCCGGTCACAGGGTGCGACAGCTCCGACTGACAGACTTCGCGCGTGCGTAGCGCCTCGCCGTCGTCGAGCCATTCGTATTCGATACCACGCTCGCGGCAGTAGCGATCGACGTTCGATCGATCAGTGGTGCCAAACACCTGCTGCCACGGCAGGTCAAGACCATTGCCATAGTTGCGCACGTACATGACGCCGCGTTCGGCGAAGCGACGGCGCAGCGACGGCGACAGTCGCTCGTACACGCGCCGGCTGTCGGCCACGGGCGTGGCGCCGCCACGTGTCGAGGCTACGTCGCAATAAAACCAGATGCGCGCGGGCCAATGACGCGTATAGGACTGCTCGTTGTGCTGATCGATCCATTGATCGGCGGGATAGTCGGTGGAGGAGTAGACGCGATTTTCAATGCGGCTTCTGGGCGTGGAGCCGAATTCATAGTCGAGCGCACGGCCGAAATGCGAGACGAAGCGATCGAAGCCGCTCACGCCCGCGGGCTGAAAGCCGCGCAACAACACGCCGCCGTCACTCGACAACGCCGATTCGATACGTGCGCGCAGAACCGCAAGACTCTCTTCGAGCGAGCGACCGTCTTGCGCCTCGATCACGGCGAGACGCGTGCCATTGCGTTCGAACACCTGTTCCTTGAGCGGGAGCGTATGGGTCAATGACGTCATGAAGGCTCTCTCACGAAAGATGGCGCAGCTTGCGTGGCCGCACTTACGTCGCGCGGCAGCGCGGTCGCGAGCCCGTCCGCAATGCGCGTCAGCACGGCGTCTGCGTCGTCGGTCAAGAAGAAATGCCCGCCGTGGAAGCGATGAACCGTACAACCGGCGCGCGTCTCGTCGGACCATGCTTCGACGTCCGCTGCATGACATGTCGCCGGATCGTCACGTCCGATGAAGACATCGATCGCACAATCGAGCGGCTCACTGCCCGAGGCCACACGCGCGGCGAGATAAGCGGGATGCACGCCGCACAAATGGAAATCGGCACGCAGGGCGGGCAGCATGAAATCGATGAACTCGTGGTCGTCGAGCAAGGCTGCGGGCGTTCCGCCGCGCACACGCAGACGCTCGACAAGCACCTCGCTGCCCGACGCGAGCCAGTGCGTTTCGATTGCTCGACGCGCGGGCGCAACGGTCCCCGAAGCGCCCAACCAGACGGGATCGGGAAAGCCGCGCTGCCGCAGTGCATGAGCCAGTTCGAGGCCCACGAGAGCGCCCATGCTGTGGCCGAATATGGCAAACGGTGTCTGCGTATCGAGCGCGCCCGCCACGTCGTCAGCCACCCGATTCATGAGGGACGGCCAGTCGGCAAGGGGTGGTTGGTTGCGCTTCACGCCGTGGCCCGGCAAGTCGATCGCCATGACATCGGTGAACGAAGGCAACTGGCGCGACCACGTCCGATAGAGCGCTGCGTTGCCGCCCGCGTGTGCCAGGCAAACGAGCGTGATGCGCGGCGTGGCCGCGGCCCTTTGCGTCGTGAAGCGCATCGCTCAGACGGCGGCCGTTCCGGCGCCGCGCGTCGCCTCTTCCGCCTGCGCTTCGGCTTGCGCCATCGCCTTGCGCAGACTCAGCGGACGCATATCGGTCCACACCTCGTCCACCCACCGAAGGCATTCGTCCTTCAAACCCGACTTGCCCGCGGCACGCCAGCCCGCAGGAATCGCCTTGTACTCCGGCCAGATCGAGTACTGCTCTTCGTCGTTCATCACCACGACAAACCGCGTGTCTTCGTCGCCCCAGCTCATGATCTTTCCGACCTCCGCATGTTTCTATGAAATACGAATGCAAGTCATTATCATTTACATGATGATGGATAGAGCAAGGCACGCTGTCAAGGTTCTTTTTGTAGAAGGCGTATCCGGCAGAAGGCAGGAGGTTCGTCAGCGTCCCCTGCGCCATCACGAGCAAACGGCTGTAATGCGGCGTCAAAAACAGCGATGTCCTGAAACAGTACCGACCCGCACCACGGTCGCCGTGCCGGTGGGCTGCGGTCGGTGGGAGCCGCCAGCCCCTCTGCCTTCTTCAACGATTCGGTGTACGCCTGATACGCGGCAACGCCTTGCTGCCGCTCGCCGTCGGTCATCTGGCTCCAGCGGTTTTCTTCCGATGCAGATGGACACGCGGCGTCGAGAAAACTGCGGACGCGGCGTTCGTCCTGCGCACTCGTATGCGAAGTTGCCGGTCGAAGAGGTTCGGGGCGGACACGCTCCCTGGTCCTGCATGTACATGCCGTACAGCGGGCGGGCTTCGGCCGGCAATATGGGTGCTTCCGTCTTTGGTCCGGGCGACGCATGCAGGCTGTACTCGCACGCCGACAAGGTCTGTCCCTATGACGGTCCTATTTCATCGCACACCACCATCCCCTTCCGGCAGTAGTGCTACTTTATATATCGTCGTTTTCCGATATAAAATTCGTCCCGTAGCGATGCTAATTTCGTGTGCCACCGGTACGTACTTTCATGAGTTCGAGAAAGCCCGCAGCAGCCGTTCCCGATATCGACGCCATTCTGAAGGCGCTCGCCAATCCCGTGCGCCGCGAGATTCTGGGGTGGCTGCGCGATCCGTATGCGCATTTCGCGGATCAGGAACTGCCGCTCGATCACGGCGTGTGCGCGGGCAAGATCGACGCGCGCTGCGGCCTGTCGCAATCCACCGTATCGGCCCATCTCGCTGCCTTGCAGCGCGCGGGGCTCGTAACGTCGAAACGCGTGGGCCAATGGGTGTTCTTCAAGCGCAATGACGCGGTCATCAAGGCCTTTATCAAACGCATGAATACGGAACTCTGAGCACACGTGCACGCATCGCCGCGCATGGCCTGTCTGGTAACGCTGTATCGCCGGGGCCTTCCGTCGGTTTCATCGCTTTCATCACTTTTCCTCAGCCGCGGGCCACGTGCCCGCCCTAAAGGTGAACACAACATGGCAACTCTTTTCGACCCGATCCAGATCGGCGATCTCACCCTGCCCAACCGCATCATCATGGCGCCGCTCACGCGTCAGCGCGCCGGTGAAGAACGCGTGCCGAACGCGCTCATGGCCCGTTACTACGCGGAACGCGCAACGGCTGGGCTGATCATCAGCGAGGCTACGTCCGTTACGCCGCAAGGCCTCGGTTATGCGGATACGCCGGGCATCTGGTCGCAGGAACAGGTGGAAGGCTGGAAGCTCGTGACCGAAGCCGTGCATGCAGCCGGCGGCAAGATCTTCCTGCAACTGTGGCACGTGGGCCGCGTTTCGGACCCGATCTTCCTCAACGGCGAGCTGCCCGTTGCACCGAGCGCGCTCGCACCGCAAGGCCACGTCAGCCTCGTGCGGCCCATTCGCGAATACGTGACGCCGCGCGCGCTCTCGCTCGACGAAATTCCGGGCATCGTAGCCGCCTTTCGCAAGGGCGCGGAAAACGCGAAGGCTGCCGGCTTCGACGGCGTTGAAATACACGGCGCCAACGGCTATCTGCTGGACCAGTTCCTGCAAGACAGCACGAATCACCGTACCGACGCCTACGGCGGTTCGATCGAAAACCGCGCACGCCTGCTGCTGGAAATCACGGACGCCTGCATCGACGTCTGGGGCGCCTCGCGTGTGGGCATGCACCTCGCGCCGCGTGGCGACATCCACACGATGGGCGACTCGAACCCCGCGGCAACGTTCGGTTATGTGGCGCGCGAACTCGGCAAGCGCAAGATCGCCTTTATCTGCGCACGCGAATCGCTGGGCGACAATCGGCTCGGCCCCGTATTGAAGGAAGCGTTCGGCGGTCCATACATCGCCAACGAGAAATTCACGAAGGAAACTGCACAACAGGTGCTCGATGCAGGCGAGGCCGACGCGGTGGCATGGGGCCAGCTCTTCATCGCCAATCCGGATCTGCCGCGACGCTTTGCGGAAGATGCGCCGCTCAATGCGCCGAACCCGGCGACCTACTACGCGCGTGGCGAGACGGGCTATACCGACTACCCGTCGCTGGACGAACAGGCGGCATAAGCACCACGGCCGCAACAGAACGCGAAGTCCGCTTCGATACGAAGCGGTTTGTCATGCAAGAAAGGCGCGGCTCGATGTATTGGGCCGCGCTTTTTTTGCTCGTCGCGTGACCGGTCTTCCGTTTGTGTGCCCTCGCCCACAGGCGCTCCCCGCGGGCCTTTGGGCCACAGCGCGGTGAAAATGACGCTCTTCGGTTACAATACGTGCTCAAGTTGCTTCGAACAGCCCACCACAAAACGTGCGTAGTTCGTCGCGAATTTCCTCTTGAACGATCGTGCAGTGAGGCCGGCGATACCCGCCCCTCAAAGCTGTGCGCCCCAACTTCCACTGGCCCGGTATCAAGGGCCGCCGCGGTTTCCCGTTCTCTCGCGCACGTACCTCGCCACCTGAACAGGCGACGCCCGTGAAGTCCATTCAGGACGCTGGGAGCACCAGCGGACCGCAGGCTTTCCATTCCCGTGCGAGCGCCTGTTGTACAACGCTCGCGGCATCTTCCCCAGCGAGGCATCAGAAACGGTGTCGCGCCCATTGAACAAGACCTTGAATGGCTAAAGAAGAACTGCTTGAACTCGACGGTATCGTTGATGAAGTACTGCCGGACAGCCGCTACCGCGTCACGCTCGACAACGGCGTCGTGGTGGGTGCCTACGCATCCGGCCGCATGCGCAAGAATCACATCCGCATTCTGGCGGGCGACC
The DNA here is from genome assembly GCF_034424375.1 of Paraburkholderia kururiensis. Lineage (NCBI taxonomy): Bacteria > Pseudomonadati > Pseudomonadota > Betaproteobacteria > Burkholderiales > Burkholderiaceae > Paraburkholderia > Paraburkholderia kururiensis. Next base: position 6,441,853 of record NZ_CP139965.1, read on the forward strand.
GCGTCACGCTGGAACTCTCGGTGTACGACCTGACGAAGGGCCGAATCAATTTCCGCCACAAAGACGAACGCGCCGGCGGCACGACACAACGCGCCGCATTTCGCCGCCGCTGACACGACGGCGCGAGAACGCCGGCGGGCTACCTCATTCGCGCGCATCACGCCGCGCGCGCGCCGGCAATCGATGCTTCTCTCCCGCTTCGCGGCGATCGCGATCGCTCCAGAATTTCCGCTGTACAAATCGGGCAATAGGCGTAGCATGAGGCCGTCGATTGCCCCACGTCCGTTCCCGGCGCCTCGCCGTCTCCTGTTCAATGGGGCCCGGCCACACGCCTTCATCGCGGGCCGAACAACCCGGCTGATCGTGTGAACACTGAATCCAGTCGATCACACCTCCCTCCGTTTCGCCGCATGCTGATGCGGCATCAAAGGTATCCCATGACAACAGGTTTGCGTCTCTATCGCGGACTGGAAATCTATCCGCTGGTCTACCCGCATCGCGCAACCGAACCCGGGTTTGGGCACAACTACGACGAAGGGTTCGACGCCGCCGTGCGCATCCAGGAGCCGGGCAGTGCGGACGGTGTATCGCGCAGCCGCGTATTCAGGCTGGCGAGCGCCAAGCCCTTCCGCAACGCTGGCGATGCGAGGCGCGCCTCCACGGCTTACGCGGAACGACTCATCGATACCTGCCCGCGGGACACGCACGTCCTCGATCTGCAAGCCTGAGTGCCGTGTTCTTTGCGCAATCGATACGGATACCTATCTAGTTTCATGTATCCCCTTCGGCCGCTGCGCTGAAATAGACGGGTGGATTTGCAAGGCGGACCTTGGCGCCGCAGCAGCCAGACAAGGAAAGAAGATGCACTTCAATTCAACGCGATTCACCATCGATCCCACGCCACGTCGAGCCGACGGCGAATACATCGCACACGCACGTATCAGCACCCACGGTGTGGACGGCAGCGCGTGCGACATTCATCTGAGTGGCGATCTGGCGGGCTTCGACGTACGCGAAGACGCCGTTGCGTACGCAAAAAACTGGGCCCAGGAGTGGCTGGATGCCCGCTTTGGCTGAGGAAACTGGAGGTAGTTGAACGTGAGGCGTGTGGGCAGCCATTCACGCCGGTGGTGACGCGTTAGCCGCGTGTATCGATCCAGTCGCGCGCCCATCGGTCAGAATAGACGATGGCGTCTTCTTCGCAGCTGAAATATCCGATGGAATAAAACTCGTAAAGCGCAGACCCGGAATGAGCGTCGGGGCGCGAGAGCAATACGTTCGAGGAAAAGCAGCCGTCAGGCAAAGAGTGAGCAGACGGCGAGACCGCATAACCGCGGTATTGTTTGGTGGAAGAAATTTGCATGATGGGTGTTGAAATTGAACATGAGTGCAGGACCGCGCCTTTCCGTAAAGGAACGCTGATCTATTCAGATCGGAGAACCAGCCTGGGGGATGCAACCTGAGGTGCACTGCCCACCGAAAACCGGTGGGACAGTGCGATGGGGCAGCGTCCGCCGCGAGTGCGGCAAACGCCTGAAAGACTTACAGCGGCTTGATGTTCGACGCCTGAAGGCCCTTCGGGCCACGCTTCGTTTCGAAGCTCACTTTCTGGTTTTCGGCCAACGTCTTGAAACCGTCGCCGGAGATTTCCGAAAAATGCGCGAACAGGTCGGGGCCACCTTCATCCGGAGTGATGAAGCCAAAACCCTTTCCTTCGTTAAACCATTTGACGGTACCGGTATTCATATGAATCCCTCAAAAAAATAAATTGATCATTCCCGTTCCACATGGCGACGGGGAAGCATCAAGAGGGAGAAAGAGGACAACGAACTCCGCGCAAATGGCGGACAAGAGACGACACCAATTGAACTTCCTGAATACTTCAGCGGCGAACGATACGCGGATAGTGCGCCCCGGTCAACTCATTTCGAACGCTCAAACGTAACAGCACGAAAAGCGCGGAAGAGGCAGTAATTTGAGCAGGAAATAGCGTTACACGTCCCGCCATCACGCGTATAGTGCCTTCCAGCAGGCGGCCATGCTACGCACCGTTCGATGGAATACGAATTTCATTCCGGGCGACGACGAAAAATCTCGCGTGCCTGAAAAAGGCTGAAACGCACCGGCGCAAAGCGTGCCCTGCAGGCCCTCGCCTCCCTTCACACGTCGCTCGATGCCGGCGGAACAATACGGCGCCTCGCGCTGCCAACGTCCCGCGGCTCATAACGCGAACTCACTCTCAGGAAAGAATTGACTACCGTCACCCCCAAGTTGAACGAACCCGTTGAGGTCGCGCTGCGCCGCTTCCGTCGTTCCATCGACAACACCGGCCTCCTCAAGGAATTGCGCGCCAGAATGGCCTACGAAACGCCGACGGCAAAGCGCAAACGGAAAAAAGGCGCCGCGGTGGCCCGCCTGCGAAAGCAGATCAAACGGTCGTTGCCGCCGAAGAAGCTGTACTGAGCGGACAGAGGTTGCTTGCTCGCGGACAGGCAAGCACGTCGCTGCGAGAATGCGCACCTCGCCGGCCACACCTCGCCGGCCGCACCTCGCCGGCCGCACCATCACACCAGCCCGGCAAGACGCCTGCGCGCAACGTGTATTACCATTTCGCCACGGCCTCGAAGCGGTATCCATAACCGCATGCCCAGTCAGGCCGCGTTCGGCATGGAGACACCTCGATGACACTCTCAGGTCTGTCCGTATTCGCACTCGCGCTGATCGTGGCCGCCGGCTCGCCGGGCCCCAGCATCGCTGCGCTCGTCGCACGCGTACTCACCAATGGCGTACGCGACGTGCTGCCCTTTTTAGCCGCCATGTGGATTGGCGAAGCGCTGTGGCTCACCTGCGCGGTGACGGGGCTCGCCGTGCTCGCGCATACGTTCGCTCTCGCCTTCATGGTCGTGAAGTTCGCGGGCGTCGCCTACCTGCTCTATCTCGCGTGGAAGATGTGGCGCGCGCCCGCCGACGTGCATGAAGGTGCGCTGCCGAGCGGTCAGTCGCCGTGGCGCATGTTCGTGGCGGGGCTCATGGTAACGCTCGGCAATCCGAAGATCATGGTGTTCTATCTCGCGCTGCTGCCCACCATCGTGGACCTCTCGCGCGTGGGCACGGTGGCGTGGCTGGAGCTGACGGGCACCATGCTGATGGTGCTCATGACGGTGGACTTCGGGTGGGCCATGGTCGCGGCTCGCGCGCGCAAGCTGCTGACGAACCGCCGCGCCGTGAAAATCGCGAACCGTGCCAGCGCCACGATGATGGCGGGCGCGGCCGCAGCCATCGCCACGCGATAGCCGCCGTACGGCGAAGCAACTTCAACGCATCGCCCACGCCCGCATGGCCAATGCCCTTGTGCGGGCCGCGCACTTACGCAACGCTATCCGCCTTCGCGCCGATGTTGGCAAGCTGTGCGCGCAGGAACTCGAGAAACAACTGCACCACCTTGGGCAGCGTGCGCCCCACGAGCGTCTGCAGTTCGATGCTGCGCGCGTCCATGCCGCGATCGCTGATGCGCACCAGCGCCATCTCGCCGCGCACCTGACGCGAGCGAACCGTGACTTCGCCTGAAATCGACACCGCGTCGGACGCCAGCGCGAAGTTGTGCAGCGACACGATGTAGTTGCTGACCATCACGGGTTCGATAACGAGCCGTTGCTGGCTCGACACCACGTCGAAAAGCTGGCGGATCGTCGTGCTCGTATCGGGCAACGCCAGCGGCCATGCACAAAGCTGCGAGAGCGACACCTGCGTGAAGCGCGCAAGCGGATGGTCTCGCCGCATCACGGCCATCACTGGAGCAGGCTCGCGGTGCTCGATCTTGATGTCGCTTTGCGGCGTGCGGCTGAAGGTGACGCCGATGTCGGCCTCGCCTTCGCGCACGCGCCGCGAGACGGTCGCGGGCGGGCACACAGCCGTATGGAACACGATGCCCGGATACTTCTTGCGAAATTCCGCGATGGTGTGCGGCAGGAATTCGATGGCAAACCCTTCCGATGTCACGACCCGCACCTGTCCGCGCCGCAATCCCTGCAATGCGTCGATGTCCTGAACGAGCCGGTCGGCCTCCAGTGCGGTGCGCAACGCATAGACCGCAAGCATCTCCCCCGCTGCGCTCGCCACCATGCCGCGCGAACGCCGCTCGAACAGCGGCGTGCCCAGCACGTCCTCGAGGTGCGCGATCTGCCGGCTGATCGCGGAGCCCGCAACATTCAGGCGTGTGGAGGCCTCGCTGATCGAACCGGCCCGCACGACTTCGAGAAAGTAACGGAGCGCCGTTTCCTGAAGGTGGTGATGTTTCATCGTGTCCCTTGCTCGTCGTTCGCGGGCGACCTGCCTGTGCTTCGAACGCAGTCGCTGCCGCGGGATACCTGGACCATGCCGTTTCGGCAACGCAGATTTATTGTTTCCATAATAGTCGCAACAAAATTCGCAGATTAGTCTTGGTGCACGGTCGTATGACCCGCCGGCACGCCGGTGCGTCATTGCAACGCTTTGGACATTCACCGCGTTCACAGGAGCCTCGCCATGACCCGTCGCACCCGGGCATTCGCACTCGCCGCCGCCCGATGCCTTTCTCTTTCCGTCGTGCTCTGCCTGCCTCCCGGCGCGTACGCCGGCAAGGCGAACGACACGCTCGTCTACGCGTCGGACAGCGAACCCGAGAACATCTCGCCCTATCACAACAACCTGCGTGAAGGCGTGATCGTCGCGCACATGGTGTGGGACACGCTGATCTACCGCGACCCCACTACAGGCGCCTACAAGCCCGAACTCGCTACGGTATGGAAGTGGGAATCGCCCACCGCGCTCGTGCTCGACCTGCGCCGCGACGTCAGCTTCCAGAACGGGGACCCCTTCACCGCGGACGACGTCGTGTTCACCTTCAACTATGTCGTGTCGCCCGATTCGAAGGTCGTGACGCGGCAAAACACGGACTGGATCAAGAACGCCGAGAAGATCAGCGACTACCAGGTGCGCATCAACCTGAAGGCGCCCTTCCCCGCCGCGCTCGAATATCTCTCGGGCCCCACGCCCATCTATCCGGCCGCGTACTTCAAGAAGGTCGGGCTCGAAGGATTCAGCAAGGCGCCTGTCGGCACGGGACCCTATCGCATTACCGCGGTCACGCCCGGCGTGGGCGTGACGATGGTCAAGAATCCGAACTATTTCAAAGGCAGCCCGCTCGGCACACCGAAAATCGGCACGATCAAGTTCCTCGTGATTCCCGATCCGGAAACGCGCTCGGCGCAGCTGATGACAGGCGCGGTGGACTGGATCTGGCGCGTGCCCGCGGACCAGGCCGATTCGCTGAAGTCGATGTCAAACATCACCGTGCTGAGCGGCGAGACGATGCGCGTCGGCTATCTCTCCATGGACGCGCAAGGCACCTCGGCAGCCAATTCGCCGTTCAAGGACGTGCGTGTGCGCCAGGCCGTGAACTACGCGATCGATCGTGCCTCGCTCACGAAGAATCTGGTTCGCGGCGGCAGTCAGCCCGTCTACTCGGCCTGCTTTCGCACGCAGTTCGGCTGCGACACGACAGGCGTCGTGAAATACGAGTACAACCCGGCCAAGGCGCGCGAACTGCTCAAGGCCGCGGGCTATCCGAACGGCTTCGACACGGACCTCTACGCGTATCGCGAACGCGAATACGCCGAAGCGATGATCGGCGACCTGCGCAAGGTCGGCATCAACGCGCGGCTTCACTACCTGCAATACGCCGCGCTGCGCACCGCGCAACGCGCGGGCAAGACGCCCATGACGTTCCAGGCCTGGGGCTCGTTCTCGGTGAACGACGTCTCCGCGTTCACGAGTGTCTATTTCAAGGGCGGCCCCGACGACAGCGCCAAAGACGCGACGGTCGAAAAGTGGCTCGACACCGCGGACTCGTCGAACGACGCGGGCCTCCGCAAGGTCAATTACTCGAAGGCGCTCGCGCGTATCAGCGAACAGGCCTACTGGGCTCCGCTCTTCTCGTACTCCACGAACTACGCATTCACCTCGTCGCTGAATTTCAAGGCATACCCGGATGAGTTGCCGCGCTTCTACGAGGCTTCCTGGAAATAGCCGCGCGACAGCAATCGCCGCAGCGGTCAACCATTCGACATCCCGCCAAGTCCAGCCATGTTCGCCTACACGCTTCGCCGCCTCGCCCTTGCCATCGCGGTCGCGCTGACCGTGTCGATCATCAGCTTCGCGCTGTTGCATCTCTCCGGTGACCTCGCCACGGCCATCGCGGGACCGGAAGCCACGGCCGCTCAGGTGGAAACGCTGCGCCACCAGTTCGGGCTGGATCGCCCCGTCACCTCGCAGTATCTCGACTGGCTCTGGCATGCGGTTCATCTCGACTTCGGGCGCTCGTTTTTCTTCCAGTCGTCGGTGGTCGATCTGATTGCGGAGCGGCTGCCCGTCACGCTCAAGCTCGGCGGCATCGCACTGGCTATCGCCGTGCTGGTTGCGATTCCGCTCGGTGTAGCGGCCGCCCTGTATCGCGACACCTGGGTAGACCGGCTCGCACTGTTCGTCGCCGTGATCGGCCAGGCCATGCCGAGCTTCTGGTTCGGCCTCACGCTGATCCTTGTCTTCGCGGTCGGACTCAAGTGGCTGCCCGTGGCGGGCAACGGCAGCTGGCAACATTTCGTACTCCCGTCCATCGCGCTCGGCTATTACGCTACGCCCGCCATGATGCGGCTGACGCGCACGGGCATGCTCGACGTACTCGGCGCCGACTACATCCGCACCGCACGCGCCAAAGGTCTCACGCCGGCACGCGTCGTGATCCGCCATGCGTTGCGCAATGCGCTGATTCCCGTTGTCGCGCTCGCGGCCGTCGAACTCGGCTTCATGCTGGGCGGGTCCGTCGTGATCGAATCGGTGTTCTCGCTGCAGGGGCTCGGCCAGCTTGCCTGGGACGCCATTGCGCGCAACGACTTTCCCGTCGTTCAGGCAGTTGTCCTGATCATCGCGATGTTCTACATCGGCCTCACGTTTTTCGCCGACGTCGCCAACGCGGCGCTCGATCCTCGCCTTCGCACGCGCTAGGAGCCGCCCATGTCATCGCCTTCGCGACTGCCCGCACTCGCCGCCGACGCTGCCCTCGCCCTGCCGCCGCGCCGGCACACCCTGCATCGGCTGCTCGGTCATCGCAGCCTTGCGTTCGGCGCGGTGCTGCTCGCGCTTATCGTCACCGGGGCCGCGCTGGCGCCCGTGCTCGCGCCGTACGACCCGTATGCGCAGGACCTGGCGAGCCGCCTCCTGCCTCCCGTCTGGAATCCGCGCGGCAGCTGGCTGCACGTGCTCGGCACGGACAAGCTGGGCCGCGACTATCTGAGCCGACTGCTCTACGGCGCGCGCGTTTCGCTCGTGATCGGCGCGTGCGCGGCGTCGCTTTCCGCGTTGATCGGCACCACGCTCGGCGTGCTGGCAGGCTACTTCGGCGGACGCGTCGATGCGGCAATCAGTTACGTCATCACCACGCGGCTCGCCATGCCCGTGGTGCTCGTGGCGCTCGCCATGTCGTCGCTGATCGGTGGGTCGCTCAAAACGGTGATCCTGCTGCTGGGGCTGTTGCTGTGGGACCGCTTCGCGGTGGTGTCCCGCTCCGTTGCGCAACAGTTGCGCGACGCCGAATTCATCGCGGCCGCGCGTGCTGTAGGTGCGTCCATGCCGTACATTTTGTTGCGCGAACTGCTGCCGAACATCGCGGGTGCGTTGATCGTCGTGGCGACGCTCGAAATGGCACACGCCATCCTGCTCGAAGCCACGCTCTCGTTCCTCGGTCTCGGCGTGCCGCCGCCCATGCCGTCGTGGGGCCTCATGATTTCCGAGGGCAAGGCCTACATGTTCTTTCAGCCCTGGGTGATCCTCATTCCGGGCGCGGCGCTTGCGCTCACCGTGCTCGCCATCAACCTGGTGGGCGACGGCATGCGCGACCTCACCACGCCCGACGGCCGCTAGGCGATCACTCATAAAGGAACGCGCCATGAGCCTGTTGCTCGACGTCGAAAACCTGCGGGTCGATCTGCCCACGCCCAACGGCACACTGCACGCGGTGCGCGGCATCGACTTTCACATCGCGCGCGGCGAGACGCTTTGCATCGTGGGCGAATCGGGCTGCGGCAAGTCGATGACGTCGCTCGCGCTGATGGGTCTGCTGCCGCGCCGCGCGACGCGGCAGGCGACGCGCCTTGCCTTCGACGGCACCGATCTGCTCGCGCTCGACGACCGCGCCATGGGCCGCCTGCGCGGCAACCGCATTGCGATGGTCTTTCAGGAGCCCATGACATCGCTGAATCCGTCGTACACGCTCGGCAACCAGTTGTGCGAAGCGTTGCGCCAGCACCGCAAGGTGACGCATCGCGCAGCGCGCGACCGCGCGGTCTACCTGCTCGAACGGACGGGCGTCACGAACGCCGCAGAGCGGCTCGGCCAGTATCCGCACCAGCTCTCGGGCGGCTTGCGCCAGCGCGTCATGATCGCCATGGCGTTGATGTGCGAGCCCGACCTGATCGTGGCCGACGAGCCCACCACCGCGCTCGACGTCACGATTCAGGCGCAAATCCTGCACATGCTGCGCGAGTTGCAGCAGGAAATGGGGGCGGCCGTGCTCTTCATCACGCACGACCTCGGCGTGGTCTCGCGCATCGCGGATCGCGTCGCCGTGATGTACGCGGGGCAGATCGTCGAAACAGCTTCGGCAAGCGATCTCTTCGCGCAGCCCAGCCACCCTTATACGCGCGGGCTGCTCAATTGCATTCCGGTGCGCGGCAAGACGCGGCCCGGCAGCCGGCTCGAAGCGATACCCGGCGTCGTGCCGTCGCTCGTGGGCGAATTTTCGGGCTGCGCATTCCGCAATCGCTGTCCGCAGGCACACGAGGCGTGCCTGCAAACGCCTGCGCTTGCCGCGGTGGACGCGCAGCATCTTTCGCGTTGCGTGCTGTCCGCGCGCGCACCTGCCGAGGTGACGTCATGAACGCCGTCGCACATTCGTTTCCCTCCATCCCCGCCCGAGCCGACCGGCTGCCTCACGCAATCGAGGCCAATACGGCGGCCATCGCGAACCGCGACATCGCGCTCGAACTGTGCGCACTTACGCGCACCTTCGAACTGGGCCGTGGCTTCTTTCGCGCACCGCGCGTATTGAAGGCGGTCGACGACGTTTCGCTGAGGCTCTATCGCGGCGAAACGCTGGGCCTCGTCGGCGAATCGGGTTGCGGCAAGAGCACGCTCGCGAAGATGCTGCTGGGTCTCGTCACGCCCACCGCGGGCAGCATTCTCGTGGACGGCCGACAGATCGATCCGCGCGGCGTGCGACAGCTGGCGCAGCGCATCCAGCCCGTTTTTCAGGATCCCTACTCATCGCTTAATCCGCGCAAGACAGTGGCGCAGATCGTCGGGTTGCCGCTGTGGCTTCACAAGCGCGGCACGGCCGCCCAACAGGCTGCGGAAGTCAAACGCATGCTGGACCTCGTCGGCATGCCCGAGCGCACGCACGGGCAGTATCCGAATCAGCTTTCGGGCGGCCAGCGGCAACGCGTGGCGATTGCCCGCGCGCTGATCCTGCGGCCCGCCATCCTGATCTGCGACGAACCGACGTCGGCGCTCGACGTCTCCGTGCAGGCGCAAATTCTCAATCTGCTGCTCGATCTGAAAGCCGAGTTCGGGCTCAGCTATCTGTTCATCAGCCACGACCTGGGCGTGGTGGAGCATCTGGCGGACCGCGTCGCCGTGATGTATCGCGGCAGCATCGTGGAGCAGAACAGCTGCGAGCAGATCTTCTCGAACCCCACGCATCCGTACACCCGTGCGCTGCTTTCCTCGGTTTTGACGCCCGTGCCGGGGCTCGGCCTGCCCAGCCCCGGCGCGCTTCACGCAGCGCCCCTCTCTGGAGACTGACACGATGAGCCGTAGCCGCGCCATCGACATGGCCACTTCCTACTTCGACGACGGTCGATTCATGCGCGTGCTGGACGAGCGCGTCGCCATGCGCACCGAAAGCCAGTTGCCCGATTCGCAGCCCGCGCTCTACGCGTATCTGCGCGAGCAGATGGTGCCCGCGCTCGCGGCGCTCGGTTTCACGTCGCGCATCGTCGACAACCCCGTGCCCGGCAAGAGCCCCTTCCTGCTCGCCGAGCGTATCGAAGATCCGGCCGCGCTCACCGTGCTGACCTACGGGCACGGCGACGTCGTGCCGGGACACGACGCGCAGTGGCGCGAAGGGCTCGCGCCCTGGCGCGTCGTCGTGGACGGCGACCGCTGGTACGGACGCGGCACGGCCGACAACAAAGGGCAACACACGATCAACCTCGCCGCGCTGGAACAGGTGATCGAAGCACGCGGCGGGCGCCTTGGCTACAACGTGAAGGCCATCATCGAAATGGGCGAGGAAACCGGCTCGCCCGGTCTCGCCGAAGTGTGCGCGCAACACCGCGAAGCGCTCGCCGCGGACGTGTTCATCGCATCGGACGGTCCGCGCGTGGCAGCCACGCGCCCCACGCTCTTTCTCGGCTCGCGCGGCAATTTCAATTTCACGCTGCAAATCAAGCTGCGCGACGGCGCGCATCATTCGGGCAACTGGGGCGGGCTGCTGCGCAGCCCCGGCATTCGCCTCGCCAACGCGCTTGCCACGATGGTCGATGCGCACGGCCGCATCCTGGTGAAAGGGCTTCTGCCCGAAACGCTGCCGGAAAGCGTGCGCGAAGCGTTGCGCACGATCGAAGTGGGCGGCGGCCCGAACGACCCCGAGATCGATCCCGCATGGGGCGAGCCGGACCTCACGCCCGCGGAGCGCGTGTTCGCGTGGAATTCGCTGGAAATACTGGCGTTTCGCACCGGCAATCCCGACGCGCCCGTGAACGCGATACCGGGCCACGCCGTCGCGTATTGCCAGCTGCGCTACGTCGTGGGCACGGACACCGCCAATCTCGTGCATCACATTCGCGAGCACCTGGACGCCTACGGCTTCACCGAGATCGACGTCTCGGAACGCGGCACGCGCATGGCCGCGACGCGGCTCGACCCCGACGATGCGTGGGTACGCTGGTGCCTCGCGTCGATACAGCACACCACGGGCGAAGCGCCCGCACTGCTGCCGAACCTGGGCGGGTCGCTGCCCAACGACGTCTTCGCGCACATTCTCGGCTTGCCCACGCTGTGGGTGCCGCACTCGTACGCGGCCTGCTCACAGCACGCGCCGAACGAGCATCTGCTTGCCAGCATCGCACGCCAGTCGTTGCAGATCATGGCCGGACTGTTCTGGGACCTCGCCGAACAAGGACCGGCCATTCGCGAGCAGAAACACGTGGCATGAATCGGGCGGCCGCGCGAACGCGCGGCTTCATCCGCAAAACGACAGGCCTGTCAGCAACGAAACGAGCGCGGCCGGCGTGAGGTAGCCCTCGAAGCACCACACGATGAAGGCGACGAAAACCGCGAAGCCGATCGCCGCCAGCGGCGCGCGGCCGTCCCGCACGATGCGTGCGGCCGCTCTCATCACGCCGCCTGAACGAGAGGCCGTGCGCGTTGTGCCACACGCGCATCGTCGATGGGCAGATGCAGCACGCCGGCCACCACGCCCAGCGCCGCCGCGCCATACCAGAGCATGTCGTACGAGTGCGTCGCATCGTAGACCACGCCGCCCAGCCACACGCCAAAGAAACTGCCCAGCTGGTGGCCCAGAAACACGAAGCCGAACAGTGTGGTGATGTACTTCACGCCGAACACCTGCGAGACGATGCCGTTCGTAAGCGGCACCGTGCCGAGCCAGATGAGCCCCATGACGAACGAGAACACGTAAAGGCTCACCGGCGTGAGCGGCAACACGACGAACATCAGCATGGCCGCCGCGCGCACGAAGTAGATGGCGCTGAGCAGATACTTGCGCCGCAGGAAGCCGCCCGCGTAGCCGCACAGGAACGTGCCCGCGGTATTGGCGAGCGCGATGATGGCGAGCGCCGTGCTCGCATGACGTGCCGTGAGACCGTGATCGAGCAGATACGCCGGCATGTGGGAAGCGATGAAAGCCAGCTGGAAGCCGCACGCGAAGAACCCGGCGTTGAGCAGCCAGTAGCCGCGATGCGTGAGCGCCTCGCGCACGGCGGCCGCAATGGTTTGGGCCGCGCGGTCGGGGACGCCGTCGGTCTTCGCTTTCGGAACGGCAACGGGGCGGTCGCGCAGGAACGCCGCGAGCGGCGCGGTGCTCAGCATGACAAGCGCAAATACGACCGTCGCATTGCGCCAGCCGAGGCCCGTCAGCATGTCCTGCGCGAGCGGCACCATGCAAAACTGACCGAGCCCGCCTATCGTGCCCGCCACGCCCAGTGCCCAGCTACGGCGATCCGCGGGAAAGAGCCGGCTCAAGGCACCGTATACGGCGCCGAACGCGCAGCCCGAAAGCGCCACGCCCACCAGCAGGCCCGTGCCGAGCGTGTAGAAGCCGGCTGTCGCGGAATACGCCATCACAGCGAGCCCCGCGGCATAGAGCACGGCGCCGGCGGCAATTACGCGCGCCGAGCCAAAGCGGTCGGCCACCATGCCGGTGAAGGGTTGCGACACGCCCCAAAGCAGGTTCTGCAGCGCGAGCGCGAAGCCGAAGACTTCGCGCGACCAGCCGTGGTCGAGCGTCACGGGCATGAGGAAGAGGCCCTGCACGTTGCGCACACCGAGCGCGGCGCCCATCACAATGCCGCCCGCCAGCACGAGCAGCCAGCGCCGCCGCCAGGCGTCTTCGGGTTCGATCACAGTGGTCTCCTTGAGGGTTCGTTCAGGGCTCAGATACGCATCGGCGCATTAGAGCCCTGGGAGCCACACGTCTCAACCGATTCTTTGGCATGTGCCGCATGCGCCGCATGCATGTGAAGCGCACCCCTGCGGCGACGGTTCAAAGCCCGGCCGTGCCCGGCGCTTCTGCGGACTTCGCCTCGCTCGCGATCCACGCTGCGACGGCCCGCACGTCGTCGCGCGGATGTTCGTCGGCCTGGTAGAGCCAGTAGCCGTAATCGGTGGCGCGCCCGTTCGTGTCGGGTCCGATCGCCGCAAGGCGCCCTTCGGCGAGCAACGGTCCGACGAGCGGTACGCGGCCCAGCGCAATGCCTTGGCCCGCAAGCGCGGCCTGAATGACCTGATCGTACTGATTGAACCGCACGATGCTACGAACGGGCGCGTCGGCAAGCCCGACGGAGCCGAGGTGGTCGCGCCACTGCAGGAACGGCCGGCGCGCGCCGTCGAATTCGAGCAGCACGTGCCGCGCAAGCGTGCCCGCATCCAGCTGCGTCACGGCTAGCGACGGATGCGCCACCGGCACGATCGCTTCTTCGAAAAGACGTTGCGCGCCGGCCGGGGCTCGTGCCACGGGTGCGTAACGGATGCCGAGATCGACGCCTTCGGCCTGGAGATCGAGCGGCTTGTCCGTGGCGGCGAAGCGCACGTCGATGCCGGGATGGCGCTGCTGCAGGCGCCCCAGCCGCGGCAGCAGCCAGAGCGACGCCACGCCGATGCTCGCCGTGATGGTGACGGGGCGCCGCTGCTTCGACTGGCTCAGCAGTTCGAACACATCCTGGAGTTGCTGCACGGCGCTGTCCGCCGCGCGAAAAAGCCGCTCGCCTTCCGGCGTAAACGAAACGGTGCGATGGCCGCGCTTGAGCAACGCGACGCCCAGCATCTGTTCGAGCGCCTGCACCTGCCGGCTGACCGCCGACTGCGTGAGGCAGAGATCCTGTGCCGCGAGCGTGATGCTCATGCGCCGGCCCACGGCAACGAAGCCGCGCACCGGATCGAGGGAAGCCAGCCGAACGAGGGGAAGTGCCATGCGCGGAACTCATGCAAACGATGCGACGAGGTTGGTGGACGACGCCGCGCGAGTCAAGTCCCATTTAGCGCGGCCCCACACCGCCGAGCGTAGGGACGTGCATAAATTCGCCTGCCATGCATGCCGGCGACTTGAACCCATCATTTACATAAAGTTACATCAATTTACTTTATTCGTACGAATTGAACAGGAAAACAGCCGAGGGACGTTATTTCTGCCGCACGCAAAAAAGTGACAGGTAACAACGAACGAATCACTCTATTTTTCTCTTTACACATCAATAGCTTATTTTAGTTTTCAAACACCATCTAGCAAGTTCTACCGGAGAAATAACATTTCGCGAAGCGTGCCGATCCGAGACTTCTTTTACTCATTTTATTTGATTTATTAACTCGGTAATAAATAGAAAGAGGATGACCCTATACTGCGCGCCTTCGGTAATTTCATGACAGGCGCGGAAAGTGGGCAAGACATTAGAGGCAGGTCAATCGGTAGAACAGGTAGGGGGAAGCGCAGCGCTTCCGGTCGTCCCGGCAATTCCGGGTTTCGCCATCGACGGAAACCGCCCGGCCACGCGCCGCCGTTTCCTCGCCGGGCTCTTCGCCGGTGCCGGCAGCCTCGCGCTGGCGGCCTGCGGTGGTGGTGGCGGCACGTCGGCAGGCAGCGGTGCGTCGGCCACCAACGCGTCGATGTCGCAGCGCATCGCAGCCGCCACGCCCAGCGAGTCGTCCTCGGGCACCACGGTGCCGCCCGCGGCCTCGATCATCGACGGCAACGGTGTGGCCTGGACGCTCTCGAACGGCGCCGTGCTGCGCGCGGGCGCCAACACCGGCTGCCCCGTCGCGGCCACCGTCGTGCTCTATTACAACCGCACGATCTACGCGGCGAACGCGTCGGGCGCGTGGTACATCAACGTCAACAACGTATGGCAGGCGTCGAACGATCCGCGCGAATCGGCATCGGGCACGGTCGTGCCGACCAACGCGGCCTCGATCACCGACGGCAACGGCGTGAGCTGGACCTGGAACGGCGGGGCGGTGCTGCGTGCCGGCGTGAACACGGGTTGCCCGGTGCTCGCCTCGTGGATCCTGTACTGGAACCACACCATCTACGCCTGGGACGCCTCCGGCCTCTGGTACGTGAACCGCAACAGCGCGTGGGTTGCCTCCTACGACCCGCGCGAATCCGCCTCGGGCACGACCGTGCCTCCTCAACGCGCCATCACGGACGGCAACAGCGTGCCCTGGACCGTTGCCAGCGGCGCGGTGCTGCGCAACGGCGCGAACACTGGTTGCCCGGTTGCGGCGTCGCTGCTGCTGTACTGGAACCATACGATCTACGCAGCCGACGCGAGCGGCCACTGGTACATCAACCAGAACAACGCATGGAATGCCACCACCGACCCGCGCAACGCCTCAACCGTCGCGGCCGCCGCCGTGGCCCCCGGCCCCATCTTCTTCGGCATGAACGGCCACATGGCGTGGACCTCGGGCGTGTACGCATCGATGACGGCCGCGCAGCAGGTCTCCATCCTCAAGGACCTGGGCGTGACGAACTATCGTGCGGACGTCGCAGATGCCGGCATGGCGAAGACGGTCGCCAACGCGCTGAACGGCGCGTTCAAGGGCAGCGGCATCTCGATCCTGCCGTGCATCAACCCGATGAACTACAGCCTCACGGTGTCCGAAAGCACGGCGTACAGCTACGGGTACCAGCTCGCGCAATCCATCGCGCAGGTGCTGAAAGGGCTCGTCAGCTATATCGAATGCGGCAACGAACTCGATGCCACGGGGCTCATCAGCAACGGCGCGGGCAACTCGCCGTCGAACTACAACCCGTCGTACTGGCCGGCGTTCCGCGGCATCATTCGCGGCATGATCGACGGCGTGAAGTCCGTGGATCCGAACATCAAGTGCGGCGTGAACGTGGGCGTGCCGCTCGCCTACACCGCGCTGCAGATGCTCTGGAACGGCCAGACGCCCAACGGCTCGGCCACGCCGACCTCGGGCGCCACGCCCGTACGCTGGGACATCACGATGTTCCACTGGTACGAAACCTCGGGCGACATCGTGCGCGCGGGCTCGCAGGGCCTCACCAACGTGCTGCAGATCCTGCAGACCTCGTTCGGCGTGCCGATCTGGATCACCGAATGGGGCTACTACACGGGCGACACGTCGGCCAACCAGGCCGCTTACGTGAGCAATACGCTGCAGGAGTACTACTCGCTGCGCAGCACGTACAACCTGCAGTGCGTGATGATGTACGAACTCATCGACATGGGCGGCGGCGACGACTTCGGCGTGCTGCTTTCGGACGGCGTGACGAAGAAGTCGTCGTACGCGGCGTACAAGAACTTCACGGCGGCTCACGCGGTTTGAGCCGGCGCGACGAGAGTTGACGCGGCCGGTTGCCGGTTTGCCGGTTGCCGCCCAGGCTGCCTGGGGGCTCCGGCAACGGCCGCGGCTTCGTTTCATTGGGGTTGCTCGGGCCTGGTGGGCGGACCGTTGCCGGTCCGCTAGCCAGCCCAATAGAACGCCGTTAGCACGCCCCTACTTGCGACCCGGCTTGCGCGCCTGGTGCTCCGCTTCGGGGCGAGGCCGCAACTCGCTCCCATCGCATTCATTTCCCTCCGCTTCCCCTCCTCTGCTACGGCGCTTCATGCGCGCTGCCATCGAGAACGCCAGGTTTTTTCTCGCCGATGCACACGCCGGGAATAACCGCCGCGAAGCCGTGTTCACAGTTGCATGAGCGCCTGTTGCCCGGCGCCTCATGTCCGACGCCATGCTGCCCGCGCAGGCGTCACGCTGCCCAACCTGAAAACGCGTCGCGGGAATAAAGCCCGAGTCGCCCGAGTTCTACCGGGCATGGCACCGAACACCGTCGTGACTTCATCCACTCATTAAGGATACCGAAATGAAAACGCACTCTCTCATCGCCCTTGCACTTGCCCTCTTCACCACTGCCGGCGTTGTCACGACAGCGTCCGCCGCAGAAAAGACGCGCGCAGAAGTACGCGCGGAACTGATCCAGGCCGAGCAGAACGGCCTGCGCTTCGTCACCGACGCCTCCTACCCCGACGTCGCACCGATCTACCAGCAGCAGGTCGCGCAAATGAACAGCCACGGCGACGCGAAGGTCGCTGGCAGCATGGGCGGCACGGTATCGGGATCGAGCGCCGCAGGCGTGCCGGATACCGCGATGAAAACGAAGATGCCGATGTCGGCGTGTGTGGGTCCGGTCAGCTTCTGCCAACTTTACTTCGGCAGCTGAGCGAGCCGATGTGGGCCGCAGCACCTCAACGCGAACGGCGGCCGGCCACGTTTCGGGTCGGCGCGCCGCACAGCACCGATGACGCAAAGCGCCACGCGCGGCGTTGAGCCTCGCGTGGCACGCACCGGTTACGACGACGCCAGCGTCGCCGCGCTCGTCTCGCGCCAGCGCGCGAACGTCATGACGCCGGGCTCCAGTGCCGCGGCGTCCAGCCGTATCCAGCCGTAAAACGCGCCTTCCCAGCCCGGAATGGGAACGGGCGTGACAAAGCGCGGCTCGATCAGTCCAGGCCGATACGCCTGCGACGGCCAGAACACCGGCATGCGGCGGCGCGTCTCCATGGCGTCGCGCAACGCTTGAGGACCGCCCTCGTCCGTGACGACCTCGCACTGGAACTGCCATTCGGACACGTCCCAGGCCAGAAAGACGCTCGGCGTGCCGGCCGCGTCGAACATCAGCACCGCGTTCTGCTCAGGCCGCCAGTAATACTCGACAATGCCCTCGCGCGCGGCGATCTCGCCCAGCACGGTCTGCGTGCGCGCGTCGCAATACGCGGCACCGACGTCGTGCACGCTGATGTATCCGCGCTGCGCGCAGTGCTTGCGCTTCGCCTGCTCGATGGCCGACGTGAGCTTGCGCGACATGCCGGCATCGGACTTCTTCAGATAGAAGTCGATCAAGCCGTCGTTGAAGGCGTCCACGGCGCGCGGCTCGTCGGCCGTGCCGGTGAGCAGCACCTTCGCGCACGCCATGCCGGAAAGCGCGGAGAGCAACTCGATGCCGTCCATGCCCGGCATCTGGTAATCCACGACGATTGCCGCGATCTCTTCGAAGCGCGTCTTGTTATGCAGTGCGTCCTGACCGAACGCGTTGCCTCCTTTCTTTTCGAACTCGGAATAGGCCGCTCCCGAGAACCGCTCCTGCGGCGCTTCGTGCACACGCGAGGAGAGAAAGTCCAGTGCCGCCGCGGGATGCGTGAAAAAGCGGTTCAGGTGCCGGTCGGCGAAGATGCCCTGCAACGCGTGCAGGAAGTCGGCGCTGTCGTCCACGAAGACGACAGAGGTGGGATAGAACAGCGGTTGTCTGGTGAAGAAGTTCATGCATGCCCCGATTGACGTAAATGTCCGCTCGACGTGCCTGTGAGCGCATGCAGGACCGCACGCATTGCCCCCGCCGGACGGACGTCACGGGGCGCGCAAGCCGGCGATGGTCGTTTTAGTACGCCGTTGCCGCCCAATGACGGATAAACCGCTCCGATTATCCGGCGGCTCCGTCGCCCGGCGCAACTCCCCATTCGACAGGGGTGTGCGCCATGCCGCGCGCGACGCCGTGGCCGCGCCATTCACGCCGCGTTCAGAAATTTTGACAGAGCTTTCGGAAGCCAGAATGGGGCGTTCCTCCATATGGAAGGAGCGCGCGGCTGCCGCCTGCAGCCTTCGTTTCAGGAGTTTCCCCATGCTGGTTCGAGACACGATTCCCCCGGCCCTCACGCGCGGTATCGCGACGCTTTCGCCGGAAATGATGGAAGCCGGTCCCTGCAAGACCTTCCATCACGTCATCGACATTTACCTCAAGGACTCGAATGCCTTCCAGAACACCTACTTCGCACGCTATTTCGAGTGGCAAGGTGTGTGCCGCGAGCGCTGGTTCCACGAGTGCGTGCACAACAACCTGCTCGCCGCGGGCGGCGCCTTCGTCACCAAGCGCGCGCACCAGGAATACGTCGAGGAGACGTTCCCGTTTCAGCGGGTGGACTGCTACCTCAACACGTTCCAGGTACGGCAGTGCTCGGCGTATCTGCTGTTTCGCTTCTGCGTGGACGGGCGTCCCGTCTCGCTCGGCTATCAGCAGATTCTGTTCTCGGACACGAACAAGCGGATCCGGCGGTTTCCCGCCGGGATCATCGAACGCGTCAAGGAATATGAGCTGATCCTGCCGCCGCTCGCGAACTGAGGGCGCCGCCCGCTACGGCGTCAAGCATGGCGGCCTGAAAGCCCGAAGGTCCGAAGCCGGAAGGCGCAAAGGCATGAAGGCGGGAAGCTGTGGAGGCAATGACGGCATGAAGCTATGAAGCCGTCCTAGCCGGCATACCCCTGCCCCGTGCCCCAGCGCCGGGACCGCCCCGGCGGATCGTGCAGCGCGCGGTCCGCCGGGGAGCCCGGCTCCGGCAGGCGCAGCGTGAAGGTGGTGCGCTCGCCGGGCACCGATTCGCATTCGATCTCGCCGCCGAACACCTCGCAGACGCGCCGGCAAAACGCGAGCCCCATGCCGGCTCCGTTGCCGTGGCCCTTGGTGGAGAAGAACGGGTCGAAGATATGCGGCAGCACTTCAGGCGCGATGCCCGGCCCCGTGTCGCTGAAGCGCAGCACGCAATAGCCGCCCTCGCGCATGGCGCTGATCTCGATCGTCCCCCTGCCCGCCTGCTGAATGGCGTGCAAGGCGTTCTTGAGCAGATTGAAGATCACGAAAATGATCAGCGAATCCGAGCCGGAAAAGCGCAGCGACGGATCGATAGGCGTCACCACGACGCGCTCGCGGTCCGGGGCCGAAAACGGAAAGCGGTCGAGCGCCGCCTCGACGCACTCGCGAATGGCATGCGGCACGAAGCTGCGGCGGTCCAGCCGGTCGAGCGTGAACGATGCAAGCGACATCTCCACCACCGTGCTCGTGCTGTCCACCTGGCGTTGAATCGCCGAGGCCAGCGTGGGCAGCCGCTCAGACTGCCCCGGGTACAGTCCGTTCACGAGCAACTGGTGCTGCACGGCAAGCTGGTAGCCGCGCAGCAGTTCGGGCAACGCGGTGCCCAGTTCCTCGGCGTGCATGCCGATGGCCGCGAGCGGCGTGGCCACCTCGTGGGCAACGGTGGCCGCAATCAGATACGGCCGCATCAGCCCATGTCGCACGATGGTGACGGCCAGAATGCCGAGGCTCGCCGCGATGAACAGCACGCCCGGCGGATAGAACGGCCAGCCGTAGTTGACGGCGTAGTCCACGGCGGCAATCGAATAGAAAACCAGACTCACGAGGCTCAGATCGAGCAGCCGGCGCCGTGCGCGGGCGCGCGACTGGCTGCGCGCCGAGATCAGCAGCCATGCGCTGCGCATCGCGAGCAGCACCGTCTGCACGACGTGCACCGGATGCAGGCGCCCCGCGCGCGGGTAGTCGCCGAAGAAGAAGGTGCCGTAGCCCGAGATCACTTCGTCGGTGGCGAGCAGCAGGATGGCGAGCACGAACGAGACGCCATACGACGCGATGAGCACCGGCTGCTCCCCGCGCCGCGCCGCCACTTCCGTCACGAAGTGGTAGTACGTGGTGGGCAGGAACAGGATGAAGAAGTACCCGCATTTGACCAGCACGCCGGCCACTTCGGGGTTGGACGTCTGGAACAGGAACGCCCACGTGCCCTGCCAGGCGAACGTGGTGAGGCACATCAAGGCGAACGGCACCGAGAGGCGCGTCACGCCTTCGGTGAGCAGCACATAAAGCCCGAACCCCAGAAACAGAGCGGATACGAACGCAGGCAGGATGGAGTACATGTGTACCGTCGCGTTGTGCTTCTCGTGGGTGACGCAGTTTTGATGCCGGTACGCCCGCATGCCGGCGGCAGACGACATGGCCTGGGACATCGCCGCAAACGCAGTCGAAACACGACCGGCAAGCTCTGGCGCAGGCCATTGTAAGTGAGCCGCCCGCCCGTCGTCGCGCCTTTTTGTGGTGTTCGGCGGCCTTTTGTGCAGGGGCGGCATGCCGCTTGCTCGCCCAGCCCTATCATGAATCCGTCATTTCCTCCGCGGCGCGAGAACGCCCGCGTGCGGCCGCCCGAGGTGCCGGGCCTGCGCACGCTGACCTCGATGGTGGCGGGCGTCATCGCGATCTGCGCGCTCTACTTCGGGCGCGCCGTGCTCATGCCCATCACGCTCGCCGTGCTGTTGAGCTTCCTGCTCGCGCCCTTCGCCACCGCGCTCAAGCGGGTGGGCTTTCGCCACGTTCCTTCGGTGATCGCCGCGGTGCTCGTGGCGCTCTCGGTGATCGCCGCGACGGGCGTGCTGATCGGCGCGCAGGTGGCGCAGCTTGCCGGCGACCTGCCTCGCTATCAGGCCGCGTTCGAACACAAGGCGCAGGTGCTGCACGAGCAGACCATCGGCCGCGCCGACGCGTTGCTGCGCCGCGCCTCCGGCGCGCTCAACCACGTTGCGCCGTCGCGCGAGGAGGAAGCGAACCGCGAGCGCTCGGCCAGTCCGTCCGACCGGCCGCCCATGCCCGTGGAAGTCCACGAGCCCACGCCTTCGCCGCTCCAGTTGATGCAGCGCTTCGCCTCGCCGGTGGTGAGTCCGCTGGAAACGGCCGGCATCGTGGCCGTGGTGGCGATCTTCATTCTGTTGCAGCGGGAAGATCTGCGCGACCGGCTGATCCGCCTGTTCGGCGCGCGTGACCTGCATCGCACGACGACCGCCATGGACGAAGCCGCCCGGCGCCTCAGCCGCTACTTTCTGGCGCAGGTGGCCATCAACACGGGCGTGGGCGCGCTGGTGTGCATCGGACTCGCCATCATCGGCGTGCCCGGCGCGCTGCTGTTCGGCGTGGTGACGGCGCTCGCGCGCTTCCTGCCCTACGTGGGCGCCTGGATCGCCGGGCTGCTCGCGGTGCTGCTGGCCGCGGCCGTCGGCGCGGGATGGTGGATGGCCGTGTGGACGGCGATTCTCTTCGTGACGGTGGAACTCGCAGCCGGACAGTTCGTCGAGCCGGTGCTCTACGGCAACAGCACGGGACTCTCGCCGTTTGCGGTAATCGTCTCCGCGCTGTTCTGGAGCTGGATCTGGGGGCCCGTTGGACTCGTGCTCTCCACGCCGCTCACGCTGTGTCTCGTCACGCTGGGTCGACACGTGGAGCGCGTGGAGTTCCTCGACGTGCTGTTCGGCGACCATCCCGTGCTCACGCCCGGCGAAAATCTCTATCACCGCTTGCTGGCGGGCGACGCCGCCGACGCGCTCGTGCAGGGCGATACCGTGCTCGCGGGCCGGCCGCTGGAGGCCTGGTACGACGAGGTGCTGCTCGATTGCCTGCGGCTTGCGTACGACGACGTCGAGCGCGGCGTCGTGCCGCCCGAGCAGATCACGCGCGTGCGCCGCACGGCGTTCACGGTGATGGAAGGGCTGGCATCGCATGCGGACGGCGCCGAGGCCGCGGCCGGCGTGGCGGCCTCCGCCTCGACGTCGGCTGCTTCGTCGGAACGCGGCCAGGGGCGCCCCGAGCAACCGGGACAACAGGGCCGCTCAGCCAGTGCCGCGCCATCGACGTCGGCCCATGACGTCACGCGCATGCCGGTGCTCTGCGTTCGCGGACGCGGCGAGTACGACGGCATCGTCGCGGTCGCCACGGCGCAGTTGTTGAATCGCCGCGGCATCGAAGCCACGGTGACGGGCGCGGACCGCTTCTCCCGTACACGCGTGGACGAGGCGAAGCTGCCTCGCGACACCGTGATCTGCATCGCTACGCTGCACGCTCGCGAAGCGCCGCCCTGGCTGCGCAATCTCGTGCGGCGCGTGCAGCCGCGCGCGACGAAGCTGGTCCTCGGCATCGCGTTGCCGAACGACACCGAAGGCATCCCCGACGTGCCCGATCTCGCACCGCCGACGCGCGACGGCAATACTTCGAATCAGGACGAGCTACCGCGCGCGTCCGCTTCCTTCACGGCGCTGACCGAAGCGTGCGTGGACGCCGCGCGCGTCGAGTCCGGCAGTCTTCAGCCCGAATATCGTGCCCGGAACGACCACACCGAATTGACGACGAAGCCGGACAGCAACACCACGCCGGTCGCCACGCACTGCGCGAGCAGGTAATAGACATGCAGGCGCTCGACAAGCGCGTGCATCACCCACGCATTGACCGCCATGCCGGCCGCCGCGACCACGAAAAAGCGCGGCGCCGCATGCGTGTGCTTCGCGTTGCTGCGAAACGTGATGCGGTAATTGAGAACGTAATTGACCACCGCCCCCGCCGCCGCGCCGACTGTCGACGCGATGACGGCACTCGCCGCGTGCGTCGCGGTGAGCGCGACGAGCAGCGCGTATTGCACGGTCGTGCCCATGAGCCCCATCAGCGTGTAGCGCGCAAAGCGCAGCGCGCGGGCTTTGAAGCGGCTCTTCCCGCGATCGTCGATGGACTGGCGGGCAGACCCGTCGCGCACGGTCTTGTCCTGTGTGCTCATTGAGCGGGTCCGTGGAGTGAATCGCCTACGTTGCCTGAATTGCCTGCGTTGCCTGAGTTGTCCCGCGTCGGCGTGGCGCGCGTATTCCAGGCGTAGACCGCAATGCACGGCGGCGGCTTCACGCCATGCAGCGGCACCACGTTGCAGGTGGACTCCACGCGGCGCTCGGGCGCCGGCACCTGGTCCATCAGCGACGGCATGAAGCGCGCGTCCGGCGATGCCGAAACCAGCACGACCGGCTTGCCGGCACGAATGTCGTTGGCCACCGCTTGCACGTCGCGCTTAGGAATGCCGAGTTTTTCGATCATCTCCTGATTCTCGATGCCGGTCACTGCCGGGTCATGCCACTTGACCAGCTGGTGTAGCGGCGGCCCGTAATACGCGAGCAGCACCGCGGATGTATAAGGCGCGAGCACCACTTCGTCGGCCTGCGTCAGCTCTGCGCGCGTGTCGCCGAATACCGCGCACAACGGGGCCTTCGCGCCATCGGCCAGGGCGATCTGCCAGTAGAGGCCCACGCCGAATGCGATCAGCGTGGCCGCGCGCGCAGCGAGGCGCAGCTTCGACGGCACCACGACGGCCCAGGCGAGCGCCACGGAAAGCGGCAGCGTGATCCAGCACAGAATGCGCGGCAACAGGATGGGCTGCTTGATGCTCGCGGCTGTCGCGAGCACGACGAACAGCACGGGAATCGCGACCAGCACGGCCACGGCACGCCGCGGCATGCGCGCCATCCACAGCGTTACAGCGAGAACCGCGAGCAGCAGTGCCGCCACTTCGATACCGGGAAAACGCATGCGGGCGATGGGGCCAGCCACGAGTCCGCTCGCCACGACGAGCAGATCGCGAAACGAAAGCGGCGGAATCCACGAAAGCCCGGTGCCGTGTCGTCCGATGGAAAACATCGCCATGAAAAGCGGCAGCCACAGCACGCCCACGACCCCGTTCGCCGCGAGCCAGCGGACGATAGCACTCGCGCGGGCGTGCCTCGTCGCACGTGCGGTTGCGGCGGCGGCAGACACGACGGGAACCGAAGCCGGCACCGCGCCGAACACGAGCCACGCGAGCACCACCACGTTGCATGCGGCCACGACGAGCGTGAACGTGGCGTGGCTGTAGAGCGAGACCACGGCGCCCGCCGCGTAGAGCAGCAGGTCGCCGGTGCGCTGTTGCCGCAGATATCGCGCAATGCCGAGCAGCATCATCCCCGCCGGGATCAGCGTGAACATGTACACGCGCGCTTCCTGCGAAAAATACACGGCCATCGGCGAGACCGCGAACAGCGCGGCCGACGTGAGCGCAATCGACGTGCGTGCGAACAGCTCGCGCGCCACCGCATAAACGAGCGGCAAGGCCACGAGCGACGCGACCACGGAAAGCGAGCGCAGCGCCGCTTCGCTGTGCCCGAACAGTGCCATCCATGGCTCGAGCATGAAGTAGTAGAGCGGCGGTGTCGGCTCGAGCGTGAGCCCCGTGGTGACGAGAAATTTCGCGCCGAACAGGTCGTAGTAGTAGCGCGAAAAAAGCTCGTCGTTCCACAACGGCAGGTAGTCGAGGTGGTACACGCGAAGCAACACCGCAATCGCGAAGATGGCGAGCGCGATGGGGGCGAAGAGCGTATCGGCGACGGAGCGCTGCGTGAACTGGGCACGCAGTGCGCGCGCAGCGTCCTCGCGGGCTGCATGGTCGGGTGCCGTGCCCGGGTTCGTCGTGTTCATCGATGGGGTCCCTGTGCGCGCGAGGCGCGATCCATTGTCTGCCGGCGAGTGGCAAGAGGATTGCCGCAAGCCTGTGCAGAGGTCACCGTAAAGACCCGCCACCCGAGCGTATGTGTGCTTTCGCACCGAAGGCCCGGCGCATGAGGCGCACGGTAATACGCAAAACGCGGTGCACGCTGTTGCGCGCCGATCGTCCGAACTTGCAGCCCGAACTTCCAGGTGGAACCATGCTCCTCTCGTTGGTGGTGCCCTTTTACAACGAAGAAGATACCGTCGACCATCTGTTCTCGCGCGTGGTCCCCGTGCTCGAATCGCTCGACGGACTGGACTACGAAATCGTGTGCGTGGACGACGGCAGCCGCGACGCCACGCTCGGCAAATTGCAGATCGAGCGGCGGCGCTTCGGCAAGGTCAAGCTGGTCGAACTCTCGCGCAATTTCGGTAAGGAATCCGCACTGACGGCCGGCCTCGACGAGTCGAACGGCGACGTCATCGTTCCCTTCGATGCCGACCTGCAGGACCCGCCCGAAGTCATTCCGCGGCTCGTCGAAAAATGGCGGCAAGGCTACGACGTGGTGCTCGCACAACGCGTCGACCGCAACACGGACACCTTCGCGAAGCGCAAGACCGCGGCCATGTTCTATCGCGTGCACAACGCGCTCGCACCGCAGCACATACCGGAAAACGTGGGCGACTTCCGGCTCTTCACGCGCGAAGTGCTGGAAGCGCTCAAGCTGCTGCCGGAGCGTCAGCGCTTCATGAAGGGGCTTTTCGCGTGGGTGGGCTTTCGGTCCACCGTGGTCGAGTACGTGCGCGATGCGCGCATAGCGGGCCGCACCAAGTTTTCGGGATGGAAGCTGTGGAATTTCGCGCTGGAAGGCTTCACGAGTTTCAGCACCCTGCCGCTGCGCGTGTGGACCTACGTGGGATCCACAGTCGCCGCGTTCGCGGTGCTGTACGGCGCGTTCATCGTCGTGCGCACGCTCCTCAAGGGCAATGCGGTGCCGGGTTATGCGTCGCTCGCGAGCATCATCCTGTTTCTCGGCGGCATTCAACTCATCGGCATCGGCGTGATCGGCGAGTACCTGGGACGTGTGTACTTCGAGACCAAGCATCGCCCCATCTATCTCGTGCGGCGGCGCTACGACCCGATCGAAGCGCTTGCGCAGCAGAGCTACACCGCAGCGCCGGACACGGCTGACGCCGCCGCGCGCTGGACCGGCAAGCCGCGACCCGCGACGACCTGAGCGAATCAGAACGTCGGCGGGATGGCGGTCCGCTCGGGTTTCGCGCGCGAGCTCAGCTCAAGCCCACGGGCGGCTCGCGCGAAGGCGGATCGACTTCGGGCAGACGCTCAGGGTCCGGCGGGATTTCCACGTTGTCGTCGTCGCCGGGAGGCGGCATACGGTCCGGATCGATTTCGGGCAACGGGCCCGGCGGCGGCTGACGGCCCGGCCCCGAAGGCGGCGGCACGCGAGTGTGCGCCACGACGACGACGCGCGCTAACGGACCTTGCGTCGGCGAATCGGGACGGAAAGGTAAGCCTCGCTCCGCGTTCGCGTGGTCTGCACGGTTCGCGTGGTTCGCGTGGTCCACAGGGAAAGGGGACGTGCGCTGTACTGTATCCATGCACCCACCGCAGCAACGGCCGTACCCGCGCGCGGGAGGCAACATGGGCGAATGCGGTTAGACTGTTCGTCATGAACAAGTGCCGTTACTGCGGAAAAATCCGTGACGAATGGGACTGCCACGGATACGAGTGCCGCAGAGCCATTGCGAAGGCGCTGCGGCGGCAGCGTTCGGGCCTGCCTATGGTGCCCGACGTGATTCGCAACGAGATTCCCCCGGGCGCGAGCACCGGTGAGGTGATCGTCCAGCTCTCGCGTCAGCGGCTGCGTGCAAGGCGCGGCAACGAGGAAAGGCGCGAGCGCAAGGCCATCGAAGACGGCGACGACGAGTGAGCGGCACGCGCCCCACTCCGGCCATTCAGGCCACGCCGCCGCGCAACGTCTGCAGCAGATCGGCGAACGGCATGGGCCGTCCAATCGCGTAGCCCTGCGCATAGTCGATACCGATCTCGTTGAGCACACCCAGTATCGCCGGCGACTCGACGAACTCCGCGATGGTCCGCGCCCCCAGCTTGCCGCTGATCTCGTGAATCGACTCCACGATCGCGCGGTCCACGTTGCTGTTCACGATGTCGCGCACGAAGTGGCCGTCGATCTTGATGTAGTCCACGGGAAACTGCTTCAGGTATCCGAACGAACTCACGCCTGCGCCGAAGTCGTCCAGCATGACCGAGCAGCCGCGCGAGCGCAGGAACTCGATCAACTCCATCGCCTGCTTGAGATTGGTGACGAAGGCGGTCTCCGTCACTTCGAAACAGAGCCGCTCGGGCCGCAACGCGGAGCCGTCCAGCAGATCCTGCACGAACGAGACCGTGGACGGATCGCTCAGCGAGTTGGCCGACAGATTGATGGAGAGCATCACGTTGGGCAGATCCGCCACCGTGGGCCCGATGTCGCGAATCACGGCGCCGATCACCCAGCGGTCGATGTCGATCATCAGGTTGTTGCGTTCGGCAGCCGGAATGAAGGCGCCGGGCATCACGAGTTGCCCCGCCTCGTCCACCATGCGCACGAGCACTTCGACGTGCGGCCGCGCATCGCCCGATGCCGGCAGGGCGCGAATCTCCTGCCCGTAGAGCCGAAAACGGTTCGCCTTCACCGCCGACTTGATGCTCGACGCGATGAGCAGGGCCGAATGCTGGCGCGCGGCGTCGCCCACGCCGGGCGTGTAGGTGAAGATGAGATTGCGTCCCGCAGCCTTCGCTGAAGAACGCGCGATGCCTGCCTCGCTCATCAGGTCGCTCACCGAACGCGTGCGGTCCGCGAACTCGGTCAGCCCGAAGCTCGCGCCCAGGTCGTAGACGTGATCGCCCCAGGCGAATTCCAGCGCACGAATTTCCTGCAGGAGCCGCCCGCAGATTTTCTGCGCCTGGTGCATGCGGCAGTCGTAGAGCAAGACGCCGAACTCGTCGGCCCCGAGGCGCGCGAGCAGATCGGTATCGCGCAGTTCATGCGCGAGGAGCCGCGAGACCTGACGCAACAGCGTATCGCCCGCGAGGCTCCCGTCGGCCTGGTTGATCATGCCGAAGCCGTGCAGATCGATCATGCAGAGCGTATGCACGCGGCCATGCTCGACATGCTGATGCAACGCCTGGTCGAGCCGTGCCTCGAATGCCGTGCGGTTCGGCAAGCCGGTCAGCCGATCGTGCATCTCCGCTCGCACGAGTTCGCGATGAAAGCGCCTGTGCTTCGTGCGGTCGGAGTAGACGACGAGCGCTTCGCCATGACGGCCCGTCGTGTCGGGCATCGCGAACACGGACACGTCGACGTCGTAGCTCTTGCCGTGACGGCTCACCAGCATGCTGTTGAATTCGCGCCGCTCCGCCGCCGCACCGCGCGAGCTCCACTGGCGCGGGTCGAAATTGCAGGGGCGTCCGTGCCGGTCGACGATGCGCAGCACTTCCTTGAGCGGCTTGCCGATGGCGCGCTCGGAAGACCAGTCCGTGGTGCGCTCCGCGGCGGGGTTCATGAAGGTCACGCATTGATGGACGTCGGTGCGGATCACGGCCTGTTCGTCGCTGTCCAGCGTGAACTGCACGGTTTCCTCGCGGCGCCGTAGATCGGTGAGGTCGTGCGTGATGACGAGATAGCCGGCAGCGCGGCGCGTGCTGTGCGAGAGTCGCGTCACGACCACGCGCGCCCAGAACTGCGTGCCGTCTTTGCGGCGCAGCCACAGCTCGCCGCTGAAGCGGCCTTCGGCCGTGGCGCTCGACAGGCTGCGTTCGGCGAGCTCCGCGCGTCCGTCTTGCGCCGAAAACAGCTGCCCGAAATGGCGCCCCACGACTTCGCTCGCGCGATACCCCATCTGGCTGGCGGCGCCGCTGTTCCAGGTGACGATGCGGCCGCGGGCGTCGAGTTCGTAAATCGAATATTCCTCGACCGAGCCCATGGCTTGCCGGACCGATCTGCGCGCCGCGGCGCGCGAGGCTGTGTGATCCGGCGTTCTCCGACGTCCGCTGTACAGCCTGAATCCACTGAATGACATTGCTTTGTTCATCTCTTGTGTAGGCGCCGAGTAACGACTGGAAAGCCGCAAACCGAAAAAGAGCGATGCGCAATCCATTCAGAACGTGGACGCCGCCCGGGGTGCATGCGCGCGGTGCATTCTGGCGATGCACTCGCATAGCCGGCCGATCCAGCCTGGACTGACAGCCAGTGTCCGTTTATCGGCAATTCTTTAGATTACTTGAGGGAATCCCTATCGAGCCGACCCGCCATCGCCGCAATGAGGTCGGACCCAGGGACGCCCTGATGGGGCGTGGCCGGCGCCGGTGCCGTAGCAAGGGTTGTGAGCGACGACATCGATAGCGGCAAACCAGAGGCATCTATGCGAACTGAATATGCCTCTTTTTGCGGATGACGCAATAAAAATTCCTGCGGGCGCCCGGTTCACGGCAAGTATTCGCTTTGGGGATCCGCAAGTCGGCGATGATAAATCACTTCACGTGATGCGAACTTTCTGCGAGATGAGAATCGCTCAGTGGCGGCCGGCATCGTCGACTTTTTCGCCCGCGGGGCACCGAAGCACGCGTGTCCGGCCATCTTGAGGACGCCTCTTGCACGACGGCCCGCGCTTGACCCAAATCAACGCCGCAGCGCCCCCCGGCGGCACGATGGAACGCACTCGCGTTCGCATCCGTCGTTGGGGAAATGTCCATGTCCGCTGTTCGAAGTCCCTTCTTCAGGGCCGCGCTGCTGATCGGCGCACTTCTTGCCGTTTCGTCCGCCAGCGTCGCCCAGGGGCCGGGCAAGCCGCCCGTCGTCGAGCCGCGCGACCTGGTTTCGCCGGAAGAGCGGCTCGATTACTGCAACGAAATGCACAACGCCTCGACGCTCGACGAGCGCCTCGCCATCGCGCGCCGCATGCGGGACACGCTGGTGGCCCGCGCAAAAGAAAAAGGCGTGACGTTACCGTCGCCCATGCACCGCGGCATGCGGGGTGGGATGCGAGGCGGCATGGGTGGTGGCAACGCCTGCCGCGACCCGAACGGCGAAGCGGCCATGCGCAGCTACGGCATGGACTGCGGCAAGGTGGGACTCATGGTGGACAGCAGCCAGCCCGGCGCCGTGGCGGCTCAGGCACCTCGCGTGGAAGTGCATTACGCGAACGGCGTTGCCTACGTGTCGGGCGGCGTGGGCCAGGACGAGGCCGACGCCATGCGCGCCATCCGCGGGAACTACAGCATGCGCGCGACGTTCGCGACGGCGAATGGCACGTATCTCTCCGACGTCGCGGTGCGCGTGGAAAACGCGGACGGCTCCACGCTCTTCACCACGCGCTCGGACGGTCCGTTTCTGTACGCGAAGCTGCCTGCGGGCCACTATCGGTTGATCGCCACGTCGGACCGGATCGAACGCGCCCGCACCATCGACATTCCTCGCCACGGCGCCGTCAGCGTCACGCTGACGTGGCCGGCTCCCACGCCGAAACAATCAGGCTGAAGCGGATTTCGCGGAGGCATTCGCGACCCAGGCCGCAATGCCGGGCCACGCGTCGCGCAGCGTGCGCGAGCCCATGAACAGGCCGATGTGGCCGCCCGGCACGAGCTTCTTCACGATGTCGGCCGTCGGCGTGCCGAGGTACTTGTCGGCATCGAACACCTGCTCGCGCGTGGTGATGTCGTCGGATTCGCCCGCGAGCAGATAGACCGGACACGTCACGGTGCGCAGATCGAGCCGCTTGCCCAGCGCCACGAACTCGCCCTTCGCGAGACGGTTCTCCTTGAAGAGCTGCACGATGGCCTGGAGGTACCAGCGCCCCGGCAAATCGACGGGGTTCTCGTACCAGCTTTCGAATGCCTCTTCCTTCTTCAGATAGACGGGGTCGTCGATGTGCTCGTAGAGGTCCACGTGGTCGGTGATGTAGTGCTGGTCCGGATGCATGTTCTTCCACCCCCGCAGCATGAACCGGCCGCGCATCAGGCCGTCGCCGAGGCGCACCAGGTCTTCGTAGAACGACAGAGGCAAGGTGTGGGCCATCTGCTTGATGGGACCATCGCCCGCGTCGGTATCAATGGGCGAGCCGGCCAGCACGAGGCTCGCCACCTTGTGGGGAAAGCGCGCCGCGAACATCGCGGCCATCCAGCCGCCCTGACACAGGCCGATCAGGTTCACGCGGCCGCCCAGCTCGTCCACGCACACGTTGAGTTCGGCGAGATACTGGTCGATCTCGAGATCCTTCATGTCGGGCGTCGCTGCTTTCCAGTCGGTTAGATAAAGCCGCGTGAGGCCGTGCTTGCGCAGCGTTTCCATGAGACTCTGGCCGGGCTGGAAGTCCGCGATCATCGCGCTGTGGCCCGCGTAGGGTGCGTCGACGATGGTCGGCAGAACGGTAGCGGCATGCGACGCAGCGGCGCCGTGGTTCGCGCGCGGCACCACGGAGTAGTCGCGCAGCACCATGGTGCGCAGATCGAGCAGCGGTTGGCTCGGCGTCGCGAGCGCGGGATGCAGGCCGAAGTGGATCTTCTCCTCTTCGGCGAGAAAGGCCAGGTTCTTCGCGGACAGTTCGATGCCGGTTTGCACCATGGCCGCCGCCGCGGCCATGGGCCAGAAGAACGGCAGCGCCGGCGCGCGGTCCTTGCGATGCGAGCGGTGAGCGGATCCAGGCGCGTGAGTAGGCGTGTTCATGGGATTCCTGTCGTCGTCAGAAGGTGGTCGGGAGCGGGAAGTCAGTGCGAGTTGCGAGGCACGAGAAAGTCTGTATGACGTGCTCCCGAAATAATTGATCGCCGTCAGACGTTGCAGAAGAATGATGGCCTGCTGACCCGAGCCTTATCCGATGACCTTTTCATGACAAGGAGACAGCAATGGACCTGAAACTGCGCGGCAAGGTGGCGGTGCTGACGGGCGCAAGCGTGGGCATCGGGCTCGCGGTGGCCGAAGGGCTCGCGACCGAAGGCGTGAACCTCGTACTGGCCGCGCGGCAGGAAGCGCGCCTTGCGGGGGCAGCACACGAGATCGCCGCTAAACACGGCGTCAAGACGGTGCCCATTGCTTGCGACGTGGCCACATCGGCAGGCGTGGATGCGCTCGTGCGCGGTGCGCTCGAAGCGTTCGGCGGCGCGGACATCCTCTTCAACAACGCGGGTACGGGCAGCAACGAAACCATCATGACCGCGCCCGACGAGAAATGGCAGGCGTACTGGGACTTGCACGTGATGGCCGCGGTCAGGCTCGCACGCGGCCTCGCGCCGGGCATGAAAGCGCGCGGCGGCGGCGTGATCCTGCACAACGCGTCGATCTGCGCCGTGCAGCCGCTCGGCTACGAGCCCATCTATAACGTCACGAAGGCGGCGCTCATGATGTTCTCGAAGAATCTCGCGAACGAACTCGTCGGCGACAACATTCGCGTGAATACCATCAACCCTGGGCTCGTGCTGACGCCGGACTGGATCAAGACGGCGAAACAGCTAAGCGCAGAGGACGGTGGAGACTGGGAAGGCTATCTACAACGCGTGGCCGACGAGCACGCGCCGATCAGGCGCTTCGCGACGCCAGAGGAACTCGCGGACTTCATCGTGTTCCTCTGCTCGCCGCGCGCCAGTTACAGCGTGGGGGCGACCTACTTCGTGGATGGCGGGATGCTGCGCACGGTGTGAGACATCGTGCAGCAAATGGAAGGAAAGGAATCAGGTGCGCAGCCGGCGCGCTTAGGCCGCGCGCGGCCGCAAGCAATCATGCCTTGTTGTCGCGATTGGTGAGCTGTTCGAGACGGTAGCCGTAGCCGTAGATAGGCGAGAGCCGGTAGCCATTTTCCGGCCGCAGCCCCAGCTTGGTCCGCACGACGGAAATGTGCGTGTCCATGGTACGCGACGGCGCCCCGGCTGAAGACGGCCACACCGCTTCGAAGATCTGCTCGCGCGACAGCGATGCGTCGATGCATTGAAAGAGCAGCAAGGCGAGGCTGAACTCTTTCTGGGTGAGCGTGACGGCTCGCCCCTTCACAAACACCGCACGTGCCCGGAAATCGAATTCGAAGTCGCCGAACACGGCCCTGCCCGCGCTCTTTTCGAGTTCGAGGTCGATCTTGTGGTTGATCGTGTGTCCGTCGGTGTGCCGCTGCCGGTGGCCATGCGTATGGCCGTTCACGCCCGCGTAGCCGTTCCCCTCGTGCGTAGCCAGCGCAACGGGCCGCTCGGCAAATGCGTGGGCCAGCAGGGCATCGACCTCGCCCAGCAACGCCGCTGCAGACAGTGGCCCGGACACGCAACGGCCCACCGGAGCGTTGCCGATTGCGCCGAGCGGTGCAGTGGCTCCTTCTGGCACGATGCACAGCACCGGCACCCTGAGAAGACCGCGTTGCCGCGCCCAATGCAACGGCGCCTCCCCTCGCATGCGCGACACGTCCCAGTCGATGACCACGAGATCGATGGCTTGCTGCTCGAGTGCGTTCGCAAGCGTCACGCCGTCGAAAAAAGCCCGGCAGGTATGGCCGCCGCGCAACAATGCCTGAACGGCAAAGTCGGCGCGCGCCACGTCCGAGCCCAGAATCGCTATCTTCATGCTCCCCCCGCAATGCTGCAACATGGCGGCTTTGTTCCCGGTGCCTTCGGCGCCCCGCAACTGTGAACCTGACAACGATGCAGATCGGGCGGGCCGTGTCGCGTGGGCGAAATATCCGCGCTGCTGCAACGGCGTGGCTGAAGACGGCAAGCGGTGCACAACTGTGATGCACACGCCGCGGCAAACCAAAACGGACGTTGACACGTCTCATTCGTTTGCATCTGGTTTTGCCGTGCTTTTGGCCGTTCTTTCAGCCGGTCGCGCCGAACAGATGCATGAGCGCGAGGCGCTGACGTTGGGGAATAAAGTCGATAATCGAAACGGCGCAATCGATTTCGCGTCCAAAAAACTCAGCGCATTAACGCTTACGATGGCGACCGGTTTCTCCTGCGAGTCGATTCTATTGGAACGTCACGTCGGCAAATGTCAAAGATCGTCAGATTCGAAATGACGCGTCCATGCAAGCCGCGCGGCAACAATGCCGCACGTGCATGGCGAAAAAACAAAACAGCGTCGATTAGCGAGACGTGATAACGGCGGACGCGGGCGTATCGGTACTCTGCGCCACCACACTGCTGTCGAGCGGACCTTGCATGTGGATCTGCCGGTTAATGACGCTGTCGCGCAAAATAGCGCTCAGGCTCACGAGTAATGCGACCACCACGACACCGAGTACGCAATACCCGGCGATTTTCAGCATTTTCATCGTCACGCTCCGTCAAAAGCGGGGGACTGATATAGCGGACCGTTGGTATCCGCCAGAATGTGGGAATGCCGCCATATATACCACGGCCGTGCGCAGGGAATATGGCAAAACGATGAGTGGAACACCGTGCCACCATGCCGCGTCGCCATACTCCCCGCGCGGCGCGCATCTTGCGTACACAGCGGCCGCGTAGGGGAACCGTATCCACTTCTTTTAGCCGGCGTCAGACCGATAGCGCGATTCAATTTGCATCGTGGCACCGGCTGTTCTCTAATCAGACCTGCGCGTCTTTCTCCCCATGTCCCGTCGCCCCGGAGAGCAACATGGCTCAGCCCAACAAAGCGGAAGTCGTCCACGCCATTGCAGCTGAAACCAATACGCCGGAAGAAACGGTGGCAAAGATGTACGAAGAGACGTGGGACGACTACCGGGCCGACGCCCGCATCCTCGACTACGTGCCGCTGTTCGTCGCGAAAAAAGTTCGCGAAACGCTGCGGCACAGCCACACGCGCAGCGCGAAGTAAGTCGCGCCGCATCCCCTCCCCACGCTTTCGATGTCGACGCTGCGGCAGTAGCGCCGCGCGAGCGTGCATCTTGCGTCAACCGCGCTGACTGACGGCGTGCGACTTTTTGCACCCATTTTTTTGCACGCGCTTCACACCTGCACGCCGTCTTCGTCCGATACACGGCACCACTTCCTGACGCACCTGTCACGCACGGTCGCCGCCTGCCCGCGTTTTCCTCGCGCGAAATGAACTGATACAACCTCGCCGCCTGCTTTAAGGCCCGTTTAATTCTTCGCTGCAACCATACGACCATCCCCTGTTCGGCCGCCAAAGCATCGGCGGCATTTTTTTGGGCTGTTGCAGCCCTCACAGGGCGTGCCAGGGTCACTGACACGTGGGGAGAAACCACAATGACCAGAAAAACGGTGCTGGACGAGAGCGCGGTGCTTCAACTGCTTCACAGCATGCAGCGCGATACCGCGGTAAAACCTGTGCAAAGCTGCCGGATATCGGCGCCGCAGCGACATCCGTTCGGACGTTCGTACCGGCTTGTCGAATGGACACTGCCCGACGACGAAGACGCGCGGCGTCAAGTCGTACCGGCCGAAAGCAGCGCGCTCGATATCGCGCGCGTGGTGGCGTCCCACATTCCGGGTCGGCGGGTTCTTCAGAACGGCGAAGCTTGATGTCGCGAAGATGATTGCGGCTGGCCTGATTTGCGGCTCGATGTGCGCTGCGGCAGCCGTCACGCCGCCGTACGCCGCACCGACGCTGCAACGCCGAATCTTCTGCGATATTCGGCAGGACTCGTCAGCGCAATGAGCCTGAAGTGTCGGCGCATCGACTCCTCCGAGCCGAAACCTGCACGTTGCGCCACCTGCGCAATCGGCATCTCGCTCGACGCTTCCAGCAGTTCGCGCGCAATCGCCACGCGCTCGCGAATCAGCCACTCCACCGGCGCGAGACCCGTGGCCTCGCGAAACTGCCGCTGCAGCGTGCGCGGGCTCATCGCAGCGCGTGCGGCAAGCGAGGCGAGCGTATGCGTCTGCGCCGCGTTCGCGCGCATCCAGTCCATCAGCTTCGCAAGACGACTGCCGTTGTCGGGCGGCATCGGTCGCGGCACGAACTGCGCCTGCCCGCCGTCGCGATGCGGCGGCACGACGAGACGCTGCGCCACGCGATTGGCCACCGCCGGACCGTAGTCGCGGCGCACGAGATGCAGCAGCATGTCGAGCCCAGCCGCCGACCCCGCCGACGTCATCACCTGTCCTTCATCGACATACAGCGCGTCGGGCTTCACCCGCAGTTGCGGGTAACGCTGTTGCAACTGCTGCGCGTAGCGCCAGTGCGTCGTGACGGTCTTGCCGTCCAGCACGCCGGCGGCCGCGAGCACGAACACGCCCGAGCAGATCGAGCACAGACGCGCCCCACGCCGCCACGCGGCGTGCAGCTTCTTCAGCAAGGCGGGCGGCGGCACTTCGGCGGCGTCGCGCCAGCCCGGCACGACGACGGTGTGCGCGTGGTCGAGCAACTTCAACGTGTGAGGCGCGGCCACCGTGATGCCGCCTGCCGCGCGTATCGGTCCGCGCTCCACGGCGCACACCGCGAAGCGGTACCAGTCCACGCCGAGTTCCGGCCGCTCGAGCGCGAACACCTCGGTCACGCAGCCGAATTCGAAGGTGCAGAGCCGGTCGTAGACCAGCGCGACGACGAGATGGTTGGGCATGGCGCGATGTTACCGGAGATTGTCGATTGCGCCACTTACCGGTACGGCATCGGCATCGCACCATGTGCGCTCCATCGCAACCGACGAGGAGCACCGTCATGCCGCCCGAGCTTTCCCCCAGCGCAAACACCGCAGATGCCATCGATGCCACGCCCGGAGCAGCGGTCAACGCCGTCACCGCCGTGCCCGCCGCAGCAAGTGCCGCGGCCCTTGCGCACTTCGAATCATCGTTGAGCTTCGAGACCGATTGCTGGGACGTCCACGATGCGCTCGCTTCCGGCGCGCCCGGCTTCGTGTTGCTCGACGTGCGCAGCCCCGCGCTCTACGCCAGCGGCCACGTGCCGGGCGCCATCAATCTGCCGCATGGAAAGATCGTGACGTCGAAGCTCGCCGCTTATCCGCTGGACACGCTCTTCGTCACCTACTGCGCCGGCCCGCATTGCAACGGCGCCGCGCGTGGCGCCATCCGCCTCGCGCGCCTGGGCCGGCCGGTGAAGATCATGATCGGCGGCATCACCGGCTGGCTCGACGAGGGTTTCGCGCTCGCCACTACGCCGCGAGCAGCGTCTCCAGCTGACGCTGCAATGCCGGGCTGACCGGCGTCATCGGCGCGCGCAGTTCGTTGCGCATGACGCCGAGCGCGGCGAGTGCCGCCTTCACGGGCGCGGGGTTCGGTTCGGCGAACAGTGCCCGCACGAGCGGCACGAGCGCGTGCCAAAGGGCGCGCCCCTCCTCCAGCCGGCCCTCGGCAAGCGCGTGATACATCGCCACGAAGCGCTCCGGCTGCACGTGTGCGGACGCCGCAATGCCGCCGCTACCGCCCATGCACAGCGTGCCGAACAGATTCAAATCCTCGCCGCAGAGCACCTGAAGCCGGCCATCCAGAATCAGCGCCAGCGTCGTTTCGAGCGAGCCGGCGCAATCCTTCACGCCGACGATGCGCGGATGTTCGGCGAGCGTGAGCAGCGTCGGCAGCTCGATACGCACGCCCGTGCGCTGCGGAATGTCGTAGAGCAGGATCGGCTTTGCGCTGGTATCGGCGAGCGTGGAGAAGTAATCGACGAGCCCCGCTTGCGACGGCCGCACGTAGTACGGCGCGCTGACGAGCAAGCCCGCAATGGGCTGCTCGTTGAGCATCGCAATCTGCTCGAGCACGCTCGCCACGTGGTTACCGCTCACGCCGGCCACCACGGGCAGCGGGCCCGCGGTGCGCAGGATCGTGGCGAGCACGCCGGCCTGTTCCGCTGCATCGAGCGCGGCCGGCTCGCCTGTCGTGCCCAGCGCGACAAAGCCCGCTACCCCGGCTTGCGCCTGACCACGAATCAGCGCGGCAAGCGCCTCGTGATCCACCGCCCCATGGGCAAACGGCGTGACAACAGGAATCCAGATACCCGAAAAAATCGACATGACATGACCTCGAACGCGACCGTATGGAAGATCCGCAGAGCGGTGCGCGGGGGAGGTGGTGAAGACCCGGGGACGACAGAAACTGCGGGGATATTGCGGGGCCGGGGCTGCCAACTGTTCCGTCGCACATCTGACGGAACAGCAGGCTCCGGTCAGATGAGCAGCTGTTTTTTGGCTTTCGAACCGGCGAACATGCACGCCACCGCGGCCCGCGCGGCGAAACCGGCGGGCACGAACACACGATGTTGGATAAGGGCGGCGGAATGCATGGGCGGCAGTTTAACCGGATTTCGACGGCAGTGGCGCCAGGGGCGAACAGACGACGCCGTGTGTACGCGCAAACTCAGGCCGAATCCGCTTGACTTCCCCCGCCGGCGAATTAATATACGCATCGCGTATAGATTTCCCCTACCGACCAACCGCACGGTGCCACCATGAGCGTCCCCCAACAAGCCTTCCTTCGCGACGCCATGCGGCGTCTGAACATGACCCGCGACTCCTTCGCGAGCCGCATCGGTGTGTCCCGCAGGGCGCTGGACACGTGGCTTCTGCCCGACGACTCGCAGGAGTCGCGCGGCATGCCTGAAATCGTGGAGCGCTTCGTTTCGGAGATCGTGG
Organism: Paraburkholderia kururiensis; assembly: GCF_034424375.1. Lineage (NCBI taxonomy): Bacteria > Pseudomonadati > Pseudomonadota > Betaproteobacteria > Burkholderiales > Burkholderiaceae > Paraburkholderia > Paraburkholderia kururiensis. Next base: position 6,480,446 of record NZ_CP139965.1, read on the forward strand.
TCAACGCCGAGCCGGGCGATGGCCATACGCAAAGCGTAGATTCGCAGTCGCTTGCCAGCCAGATGTTGTTCGAAGGCAAGCCGCAACTGCTTTCCGTCGATCAGTTCTCGCGCGACGCCGTGGAAGCGCTCTTTCGCGTAGCCGACATCATGCAGCCCATCGCCCAGCGCCGGAAAATCTCGCGCGTGCTGGAAGGCGCCGTGTTGGGCAACCTGTTCTTCGAGGCCAGCACGCGCACGCGCGTGAGCTTCGGCGCGGCGTTCTGCCGGCTGGGCGGATCGGTATGCGACACGACGGGCTTCACGTTCTCGTCGATGGCGAAAGGCGAATCCATCTACGACACGAGCCGCGTGATGAGCGGCTACGTCGACGCGATGGTAATTCGGCATCCTGAACAAGGCTCCGTGGCTGAATTCGCGCGCGCCACGAACATTCCCGTCATCAACGGCGGCGACGGTCCCGGCGAGCATCCGAGCCAGGCCCTGCTCGACCTCTACACCATCCAGCGCGAGTTTTCGCGCCTCGGCAAGATCGTGGACGGCGCCCACATCGCGCTGGTGGGCGACCTCAAATACGGCCGCACGGTGCATTCGCTCGTGAAGCTGCTCGCGTTGTATCGCGGCATCAAGTTCACGCTGATCTCGCCGCCCACGCTGGAAATGCCGAGCTACATCATCGAGCAGATCTCGCGCAACGACCACATGGTCGAACAAACTCACGCGCTTGCGGACGGCCTGCGCGGGGCCGACGTCGTGTACGCCACGCGCATCCAGAAAGAACGCTTCGCGGACGAATCGTTCGAAGGCTACACGCCCGAATTCCAGATCAACCAGGCGCTGGTCGATTCCGTGTGCGGCCCGGACACGCTGATCATGCACCCGCTGCCGCGCGACAGCCGACCCGGCGCCAACGATCTTTCAACGGACCTCAACCACGACTCGCGCCTCGCCATCTTCCGGCAGACCGACAACGGCATTCCGGTGCGCATGGCGATCTTCGCGGTGCTGCTTGGTGTGGAGAAACTGGTCCAGCATTCGATGCGCGATGCGACGTGGAAGCGGCCCGCGTGGCTCGGGCCCGACGACGCCATCTTCCACGGCATCGACTGACACCTGGCTTAGGCGGGGCGCTTCGATGCGCCCCGCTCGCTGCTTAGTGATGCAGGAAGATCGGAGCCGAGTACGGCGACACTTGCCGCTCAGCAGGCTGACCCGATTGCGACGAGCCCGCCACCGTGCCGCCATAAGCCTGCGCGTCACCGTTCTGCGCGGCTACACGTGCCTGAGCGGCCTGCAGTTGCGACGGATAGTCGGTACGGTCGCCGGAAGGGTTGTAGCCGGCCTTTTCCAGTTGCACCAGTTCGGCGCGAACCTGCGCACGCGTCACAGGCGCATTCGATTGCGCGAACGAAGCCACCGGCGCGGCGATAGCAAGGGCGATTACTACAGACTTGACGAGCGATTTCATGATGAACCTCCTAAGTTTGTTGTCCGGCAAGCTCCAGACCGTTCGTTGTTTGTCTGAAGCTGTTAGATAGCAGTGTAGGAGTTGAGCCATCGCAGTTAAACGGGCCTTCGCTGAAATCACTATTTTGCGTGGCGAGATAATCGCGTCGCGCAAAATAGCCTGCAAACGAGCCCCCAAACGAGCCCTCAAACGGAAAAGCCCGTCCCTCCCGATAACCGGGAGTGACGGGCCTGATCCTTCAGCCTGCGCCTTCCAATACCGCACAAACACAAGCGCCGGCCGATTCATCCGGCCGGCGCTTCGTGCATCAATGACGCACGAAGATCGGCGCCGAGTACGACGACACTTGCATGTCGGTGGCCTGGCCCGATTGCGACGAACCCGTCACCGTGCCGCCATAACCCTGCGCATCGGCGTTCTGCGCGGCCACGCGCGCTCGCGCTGCCTGCAGCCGTGCCGGATAGTCGACGCGGTCCGAAACCGGGTTGTAGCCGGCCTTCTCCAGTTGCACCAGTTCCGCGCGAAGTTGAGCGCGCGTGACGGGCGCATTCGATTGCGCGAACGAAGCCACGGGAGCGGCGACAGCAAGGGCGATAACCACGGACTTGATGAGCGATTTCATGATGAACCTCCAAAGTTTGTTTATCAGGTAAGCCGCAGACCGTGTTTGTCTGAAGCTGTTGGATGCCAGTGTAGGAGTTGCGCGGTCCGCGTTAAACGGGCCGCGCCTGAAATCACTGTTTTTGCGATCGATACAATCGGCGCCTTCGCGCTACGGTCAGGCAACGGCCGGAAAATCGATGACCGTGTCGTTCACGCGGTTCACGAGGTTCGTGAACGTGATCGACGCAATCGCGAGATTGATCTCGATCACCTGGCGTTCCGTGTAGCCGGCGGCGCGAATCGCTTCCACCGCTTCGGCGGGTACCGTGCCGCGCGTGCCCACCAGCGTGCGCACATATGTCACGAGCGCGTCGCGCTTCGCGTCGCCGGTCGCTGCACCCGAACGCGCCTGCTTCGTCTGTTCGGCCGACAATCCCGCGAGCTTGCCCATCAGCGTGTGTGCAGCCACACAGTAATCACAGCCCGCGTATTCGCTCACCACGAGCTTGATGACTTCGATATCGGACTTGCCGAGCGTGCTCGCGGCCACCGCGGCATCGAACGCGAGCGCTGCGGAAAGCGCTTCCGGGCTGTGCGAACCGACGGTGACGTAGGCATTCGGTACCTTGCCCACAGCCTTCTTGATCTTCGCGAAGACTTCGGCGGCGGCGCCGGTGGCGGCTTCGGGACGGATGCTGGTGAGACGGGTCATGATGTGCTCCTGAGTTGAGGGGGTGTGCCATGTCGTATGGCATGGACGTCAGTGTAGGTGCACATGGCGAGCCGTTTAATGCCACAATGGCGCACATTCATGCCCAAACGTCTCACATGGAACTACTCGACCGACTCCTCTCGCTGATGCCCGTCGCAGGACGGCTCGACGTGCGTTGCCACTTCGGCTCGCCGTGGCGGCTCGACGAGCCGCGCGCCGGCGAGTGGGAAATTCGCTACCACGTGCTGGTGCGCGGCGAAGCCATCGTCGAAATACCGGGCGCCGGGCGCGGCCGATCCGCATGGCGCATGAAGGCCGGCGACATCGTGCTGTTCCCATCCGGCAGCGCGCATGTCGTGCACGACGGCAGCGGCAAGCGGCCGCGCGCCGCGCGTGAAAAGCACGTCGATGGACTCACCATCGCGACCAACGCCAGCACGCGCGACGGCGCCGACCTCCTCTGCGGACGCTTCGTGTTGCCTGTCGTGCCGCAGCAGCTGCTACGCGACCATCTGCCGGAGCGCCTCGTGGTCAGCAGCGTGACTGAGACGATCGAGCAAGAAAAGCCCGACGAGCGCGATGCCGCCTTCGCGGCCAGCCGTCTCGCGCGACTCATCGAACTCATGCGGGAAGAAGCATTCGAACAGCGCCCAGGCTACGCAACGATCGTGAATCAGCTTTCCGGCGCGCTATTCGCGTTGACGCTGCGCTGCGCGAGCGAATCTGCCGACGCGCCGCGCGGCCTGCTCGCGCTCGCGCAGCGTCCGCGTCTGCAACCGGCCATCGCCGCGATGTTCGACGAGCCCGCGCAACCGTGGACCCTGCCCGCCCTCGCCGCGCGCTGCCACATGTCGCGTGCAACGTTCGTGCGCCACTTCGAAGAAGCGCTGGGTCGCTCGCCTGCCGAGGTGCTGACCGAAATCCGCATGACGCTCGCAGGCCGCAAGCTCGCGCAAACGCAGCTTCCGGTGGCGGAGATCGGCGAAGCGGTGGGCTATCAATCCGACGCCGCGTTCCAGCGCGTATTCAAGCGCTACGTTGGCGTGACGCCCGCGCAATGGCGCACGCAGGCGAAACGCGAAGCAGTGAACGAGAGAGCGTAGAGACAAATCGCACGTTGCCCGTGCAACGTCGCTCATTCACCGCTCATTCGCCGCTCACTCAGCTCCGCGACGTTTTCTGTCCATCACGCCAGCATGCCGCCATCTGCGTGACAGCCTCGCGCCACACCGCCGTCATGTCGAAAAAAAGCCGCTGCATCCGCTTTACTTTCGCGCGCGATCCGTGCAACGTCCGACGTTGACGCGCGGGCACGCAACGTCTGCGCGGCACTGAAATTGCTGCATCGGAACGTGCTGCGAAGCGGCTATCACGCTGTAAAAGTAGCCGCAGAAACAGCGGTGAAAGCGGCCATGAAGGCGGCTGGCATCATCCGATGCACGTGCCTGCGTCACCCCGTTCGCGGTGAAACGCAATGCGAGCGGCGTGCGCGGCGCGCCCTCTGCGTCCATCTTTCATGGAGCGAGCAGAACGTCATGTCAAGCGATCGATCCATCACGACACCCGGCGAGACCGACACGCCTGAGCACGAGGCGACGGCATCGACTCATCGGCCCGACGCCTCCGGTCTGCCCAGCCCGCCACCCAGCACTGCCCGACGCCGCTTTCTGCAATCGGCAGCGGCGGCCGCAACGATAGGCGCCGCACCGGCGCTCCGTGCGCAGGCGCCTCAGGCGGCGGCGCCCTCCACCGTGCCGCCGTCGACGTCGCCCACGCCGCCGCGCGCAGCCGTCCCGCCGCAACCTGTGCGGCTCGACATCAACGGCCGCGAGTACACGCTGCAACTCGAACCGCGCGTCACGCTGCTCGATGCGCTGCGCGAATACGCCGGACTCATGGGCACCAAGAAAGGCTGCGATCGCGGTCAATGCGGCGCATGCACGGTGCTCGCCAACGGACGCCGCATCAACGCGTGTCTCACGCTCGCCGTCATGCACGATGGCGAACGCATCACCACTGTCGAAGGCCTCGCGAACAACGGCGTGCTGAGCCCCATGCAACAGGCGTTCATCGAACACGACGCGTTTCAGTGCGGCTACTGCACGCCGGGCCAACTGTGCTCGGCCACGGCGTTGCTAAGCGAATTCTCGGCAGGCACCGCGAGCGCCGTGACCGACGACGTACGCGCGCGTCCCACGCAACTTTCGGACGACGAGATCCGCGAACGCATGAGCGGCAACCTGTGCCGCTGCGGCGCGTATCCGAACATCGTGGCCGCCGTGCGCGCTGTGCATACGGCCAGGACGTAACTCACGCACCGATCCACGCAACAGACAACCGACAGGAGCGAGCCCACATGGAAGCGATCTCCTATGAACGCGCAACCGACGTCGCGAGCGCCGTGCGTGCCGCGCAGCAGCCGGGCGCGGTGTTCATCGGCGGCGGCACGAATCTGCTGGACCTCATGAAGGGCGGCGTAGCGCATCCCGTCAAGCTCATCGACATCACGCGCATCGGCGGGCTCGATTCAGTCGATACGCGGCCGGGCGGCGGCCTGCGCATCGGCGCGCTCGTGCGCAACAGCGACGCCGCGAACCATGCGCTCGTTCGCACGCGTTATCCGCTGCTCTCGCAGGCGCTGCTCGCCGGTGCATCGGCACAGTTGCGCAACATGGCCACGGTGGGCGGCAATCTCATGCAGCGCACGCGCTGCCCGTACTTCTACGATCCCGCGTTCGCCCAGTGCAACAAGCGCAACCCCGGCAGCGGCTGCGCGGCGATGGGCGGCCACAACCGCATGCACGCCATACTCGGTGCGAGCCCGCAATGCGTGGCCGTGAATCCGTCGGACATGAGCGTGGCGCTCGCGGCGCTCGATGCCGTCGTGCTCGTGAGCGGTCCGAGCGGCGAGCGGCAGATACCGTTCGCCTCGTTTCATCGTCTGCCGGGCGACCGTCCCGATCTCGATACCACGCTCGACCCCGGCGAACTCATCACCGCCGTCGATCTGCCGCCGCCGCGCTTTGCCGATCACGCGTACTACCTCAAGGTACGCGACCGCGCGAGCTACGCGTTCGCGCTCGTTTCGGTCGCGGCTGCGTTGCAGATGGACGGCCCCACCGTGAAGGAAGCGCGCATCGCGCTGGGCGGTGTGGCGCACAAGCCGCTGCGCGCCACGGCAGCAGAGCAGCGGCTCGCGGGCCAGCGCCTCACCGATGCCACGTTGCGCGACGCCGCTGCCCTCGCCCTGCGCGACGCCCAGCCGCTCGAGGGCAACGCCTTCAAGGTGCCGCTCGCACAACGCGCCATCGTGCGCTGCGTGAAGCGCGCCGCAGGACAGATCGGAGACTTCGCATGAACAACCTGACCGGCCAGCCGCTCGATCGTATCGACGGCGTGCTCAAGGTGACGGGCGAGGCACGCTACGCCGCCGAGTTTCCCGAGGCGCGTCTTGCGCATGCGGTGCTCGTCACGAGCACGATTGCGTGCGGCAGCATCGCGTCCATCGATGCGAGCCGCGCGCAGGCCATGCCCGGCGTGCTGCTCGTGATGACGCACGAAAACGCCATGCGTCTGCCCAACGGCGGGCGCTCGCCGTTGTCGCCGCCCGCGGGGCGCCGGCTCACGCTGTTGCAGGACGACCAGGTGCGCTACAGCAACGAGCCCGTCGCGGTCGTGGTGGCCGACACGCTCGAACACGCAACGGACGCTGCCAACGCCCTGCGCATCCGGTACCGCGCGAGCCCTGCCGCGCTCGACTTCGAGCGCGCCAGGGCCGCCGCCCACACGCCGCCGGACCAGCAGGGCCGGCCGATGGCCACGCAGCGCGGCAACGTGGAGGCCGGCCTGCATGAAGGCGCGGCCGTGCTCGACGTGACCTACACCACGCCGATGCAGCACCACAACCCCATGGAGCCGCACGCCACGATGGCGCATTGGGACGGCCCGCAGCTCACGCTATACGATTCCACGCAAGGCGTCTCGGGCGCGCGTACGGCGGTGGCCGCCGTGTTCGGCATCGCGCCCGACAACGTGCGCGTGATCTCGCCGTTCCTCGGCGGCGGCTTCGGCTGCAAGGGGTCGTCGTGGTCGCACGTCTCGTTGTGCGCGATGGCCGCGAAGCAGACAGGCCGGCCCGTGCGCCTCGCGCTCACGCGCCCGCAGATGTTCGGCCCCGTGGGCGGCCGCCCGCACACCGAGCAGCGCCTTGTGCTCGCCGCGCGTCACGACGGCACGCTCACCGGCATGCGTCACGACTCGCTCGCCAACACCTCGACCTTCGAAGACTGGACCGAGATGTGCGGCCTCGCCACGCGCATCCTCTACGCCGTGCCGAATCAGGCCACCACGCACCGGCTCGTGCCGCTCAACGTCGGCACGCCCACCTTCATGCGCGCGCCGGGCGAAACGCCGGGCTCGTTCGCGCTCGAATCGGCCATGGACGAACTCGCGTGGCGCCTGCGCATGGACCCCATCGCGCTGCGGCTCGCCAACTACGCCGAGGTCGATCCGCAGGACGGCAAGCCGTGGTCGAGCAAGGCGCTGCGCGAGTGCTACCGCGTAGGCGCGCAGCGCTTCGGCTGGTCGCGCCGCACGAACACGCCGCGCTCCATGCGCAACGGCGACGCGCTGGTCGGGCTCGGCATGGCGACGGCGACGTATCCCGCGAATCGCAGCGAGGCGTCGGCCATCGCGCGCATCCTGCCCGACGGCACGGCCATGGTCGCCTCGGGCACGCAGGACATCGGCACGGGCACCTACACGGTGATGACCCAGGTGGCCGCGGATGCCCTCGGCTTTTCCCCGCGGAACATCCGCTTCGCGCTGGGCGATTCGACCTTGCCGCGCGCGCCGGTGTCGGGCGGCTCGCAGTCGGCGGCCAGCGTCGCGCCCGCGGTGCGTGACGCGGCGTTGCAGGCGCGCGCGAAGCTGATCGCCGCCGCCGTTGCCGACAAGGGCTCGCCGCTCTTCGGCGCCGCGCCCGAAGACGTGACCGTGGAAGACGGCTGGGTGACGAGCCGCAGCGATGCTTCGCGACGCGACCCGGCCGCGGCCGTCATCGCGCGGGCGGGCGGCCAGCCCATCGAAGCGCAGAGCACCACGAAGCCCGGCGAAGAGAAGGCACGCTACTCGTTCCATTCGTTCGGCGCCGTGTTCGCCGAAGTGCACGTGGATGCGGACCTCGGCACCATTCGCGTGGCGCGCATCGTAGGGGTCTACAGCGTAGGACGGCTGCTCAACGCGAAGACCGCGCGCAGCCAGTTGATAGGCGGCATCGTGTGGGGCGTGGGCACCGCGCTCGAAGAAGGCACGCAACTCGATCTGCGCTATGGGCGCTTCACGAACGCGAACCTCGCGGAGTACCACGTGCCGGTGAACGCGGACATCCACGACATCGACGTCACGTTCGTGGACGAAAACGACGCGCACTTCAATCCGCTCGGCATTCGCGGCATCGGCGAGATCGGCATTACGGGCGTGCCCGCCGCCATTGCCAATGCCGTCTATCACGCCACGGGGGTACGCGTGCGCGATCTGCCCATCACGCTCGACAAGGTGATGCGTCCGACCCAGGCGTGAGCAACGCGCTCGAGCGCAGCAGCGCGTCGAACGCCGCCGCGCGCTTCACGCCCTGCGTGCCCAGTGCGCAAGCCCCGCGCAGAGCATCAGCAGCGAACCGGTGACGAAGAACACCGCGTGCAAGCCGAACAGCACGCCAATCTGCCCGCCCATCAGCGGGCCCGCCACCTGGCCGCTGAACTGCGCGGACTGCAGGTAGCCCAGCATCTGCCCGGTGCTGCGTTCGTCCACGGCGTGCCGGGCAAGCTTCGCGATGGCGGGCAGCAGCCCAGCGAGCGTCATGCCCATCAGCACGCGCAGCCCCGCAAGCTGCCACCACTCGGTGACGAAGGCCTGCGGAATCATGACGAGCGCCGTCGCCACGAGGCAGCCGATGATGACGTTCCAGCTGCCGATGCGATCCGCGAGCGCGCCGAGACGCGCCGCCGTCAACATGCTGCCCAGCGCCGAGCACGCCATGACCACGCCGGCCACGCGCGCGAGCCGATCCGCAGCAACGCCGAGCCCGCCGATATAGACCGTGATGATGGGCTCGATCGACATGTTCGCGAGCAGCACCATCATTGCCGTGACGAGCAGCGCGGCGATGACCGCGTAGTGGGCGCGCTGGGGCAAGCGCGCGCCGTCGTGCCCGGCGGCGGCGGAACGAGACCCGGCCCGTGCCCCGGCGTCGCCGCGATGAAAGTCTTCCTTCACGACGAAGAGGGTGAGGAGCGCGGCCACGGCGATCATCGCGCCGCCCGCGAAGAAGGTGCCGCGAATGCCGATCCAGCCCGGCAGCAGGCCGCCCACGAGCGGCCCGATCAGATTGCCCGCGAGCGCGCCTGTCGAGAGCACGCCGAGCGCCCAGCCTGCGCGCTCGCGCGGTGCCTGGGTGCCCACCATCACCGTGGACGCGGACGCATAACCGCCCACCAGCCCCGCGGCGAGCCGCAGCGCCACCAACTGATGCACCGTGTGAGCCACGCCGATCAACGACATCACCACGGCCATGCCGATGGCGGCGCGCACGAGCATCGGCTTGCGTCCGTAGCGGTCCGCCAGCCGGCCCCACAGCGGCGACGTGATCGCCGTGCCGAGAAACGTGGCGCCGAACGCGACGCCCGACCACTGGATCACGGCGGCCTGCGAACTCACGCCGAGTTGCCGCACGTAGAGCGGCAGGAACGGCAGCAACATGCTGAGGCTCACGAGCGTGGTGAACGAGCCGAACACGCAGACGGCGAGATTGCGCCGCCAGTAACGCTCGTTGCGCCCGGCATAGCTGCGAAGGGCTGTTGCGCGCGCGGCCGCGGTGACGTCGGCAGCCGTGCCGCTCTCCTCCACCGTGCCCTCCATGTCGGTCAGCCCGCTCATTTCGCCCTTGCCGCCACGATCAGGTCGAGTACCAGCGCCAGCACGAGTGCCGCTGCGCCGATGGCGAACAGCATCGCGTAGCCGCCGCCCGTCCTCGAAAACAGGAACGAGAGGCCATACGCGGCCACCGCCTGCATCACAGCGAAGCTCGTGGTGGCCCTGCTCCATGCGCCCTTCTGCGCCGCCGGGTGATGCGCGAGCATTTCGTTCACGCGGCCCAGCACGATGGGCACGATGCCGGGCGCGAAGGCCCCCATCACCACGCTCGATGCCATCAGCGGCACGGGGCCGAGCCCGAGCAGCGGCAGCGCCACCGCGACGATCTGCACGCCATACGCAATGCGCAGCGCCCGTGCGAAACCGGCGCGGTCCGCGAGATGGCCGCTCACGAGCGGCCCCACCATCGCGCCCAGACCGTACAGCACCCAGTACTGCGCGCCGCCGTCCACGCCCTTGCCGAGACCGCGCGCCACATAGTCCACGAGGAAGATCATGTGCGGCACGAGGCCCACTGCGTTCAGACCGTAGCCCGCGTACAGCGCGCGCAGTCCGCGCACCGGCTGGGTCTTGTGCGTCGTGTGGTGAGCGTGCGTGGCTGTCGATGCAGGCGCCGCCGGCTCCTCATGCGGCCAGCCGTTCCACGCAACGATGGTGAGCAGCAGCGAGACCGCGGCAAGCCCGAGCCAGGTCTGCGCCAGACCTTGATGCAGCAGCAGCGGCACGAGGGTGCCCGAGGCCGCGATGCCGAGCCCGATGCCCGTGAAGATGGCCCCGCTCGTAAAGCCCCGCCGCGAAGGCGGCACGTGAGCGAGGATGGTGGGCGCGGCCATCACCATCAGCACGCCGCCCGACACGCCCGACGCGAGCCGCCACAGAAAGAACCAGAGAAACGACACCGGCAGCGCACACGCCACGAAGGCCAGCGTGACGAGCGCCATCATCGCGCGCAGCACCGTGGCGGCCGGAAACCGCGTCGCCAATGCGTGCGCCGCGAGGGCGCCCGCCAGATAGCCGCCCAGGTTCGCCGCACCCAGATACGCGGCGCTCGAAGCATCGAACCAGTGCGCGCCGATGATGGCGGGCAGGAGCGGCGTGTACGCGAAACGCGCGAGGCCGATACCGACCAGACTCGCGCTCGCCCCCGCCACGGTGCCGCGCCAGAGATTGAAGGAAGCCGCGCCTTGCGCCCGGCCCCGGGTTGCTGCGTAATCCATCGTCGACTCCTTCCCGCCGGAAATGGGTTCCGGCTTTCGCTGGAAGGCAGTCTAGATTGAATCGTTTTGCAACTGAATGACCTCGCTACGGAAGACATTCTTCCGCGTACCGATCGAATCCGTGCCCCGCACGTGAGCGCGCCGGGCGGCGCGTTAAGGTCAACGGCGGTCGGTCATCCGCTGCCGCTGCGCGAACTGTTCGCGCAGACGCGGCGCCGCGAAGTCGACGAACGCACGCACCTTCGGCACCGAAAGCCGCCCTTGCGGCGTGAGGAGATGCACGGGCAGCGGCGCGTGCTCGTTGTCTTCGAGCACGATTTTCAGCGCGCCGTCGTGCACCGCCTGAGCGACGTGATACGAGAACACGCGTGTCACGCCATGCCCCGCTGCGGCGAACGCCACCGCCGCGCGCACCGTGTTGACCGTGAAGCAGGGCGTGAACGGCACGACGAAGGGAACCGTGGAGCGCCCCGCAGGCGGGAAGCTCCACGAGTCGAGACCGAAATGCGTCATCGCGATGATGCGATGGCCCGCAAGATCGGCAGGCTGCGCGATGGGCGCATGCCCGGCCAGATAACCCGGCGCCGCCGCCACCACGCGCCGCACTTCGCCCACGGGAATCGCGATCAGCGACGAGTCGGGCAGATGCGCGATGCGCAGCGCCACGTCCACGCCTTCGTCGATGAGGCTCACGGGACGGTCGAGCAACTGCAGACGCACGGTGACGTCCGGATGAAGCGCCATGAACGCTTCCAGCACGGGCTGCAACAGTTCCTCGCCCGCGGCCACCGGCGCCGTGACCGTGAGCAGGCCGCGCGGTGCCGCGGCCTCGCCCGCGACGAGCAGGTCGGCCTCTTCGAGGTCCGTGAGAATGCGTCGGCACGCGCCCGCATAGCGTTCGCCGGCTTCGCTCAAGCGCAGCGTGCGCGTCGTGCGATGCAGCAGCGCCGTGCCCGTGTGCTCTTCGAGAAACGCAACGGCCCGGCTCACGGCCGCGGGCGAGCGGCCGAGCCGGCGCCCCGCGCCCGCGAGACTGCCTTCGTCCACCGCCGCAACGAACACCCGTATGGCGTCGATTCTGTCCATGTAGTCCCTGATCCAGCCGCCGATCCGGCGCCTGATTGAGCTGCTGCCGTAGTTGCTACCTTAGCTGCCGACCTGGCGCGTCGAAGCCCCTTATCGAAGTTGCCGCAGTCTACCGCGCCATGCGCGAAGGCATCGGCCAGCAGGGCATGGATGGGCGTGTGCAGTGGGCGGGCGGCGCGCCGGACAGACACATCGCGGAGCGGGCCGGGGCCACCTCGCGGCAGGCTCTTCGCCGGCTCCTTTAAAATGCCGTGATTTTTTGCGTCCGCGGCCACGGCCGGCATCTCGACAAGGGGATTACATGATCATCAAACCGCGCGTGCGCGGCTTCATCTGCGTCACGGCCCATCCCGCCGGCTGCGAAGCCAACGTCAAGGAACAGATCGACTACGTGACGGCGCACCGCCGCGGTGGCGCCGCGGGCGAGGTTGCGGCGCGGCCGAAGAAAGTGCTCGTGATCGGCGCCTCCACGGGCTACGGGCTCGCCGCGCGCATCGTCGCCGCATTCGGGTACGAGGCCGACACGCTCGGTGTTTTCTTCGAACGCCCCGGCAGCGCGAGCAAGCCGGCCACGGCGGGCTGGTACAACAGCGCCGCGTTCGAAACGTTCGCGCGGCAAGCGGGCCGCTACGCGAAAAGTATCAACGGCGACGCGTTCTCTAACGCCGTGCGCCAGCAGACCATCGACACCATTCGCCGCGATCTGGGCCAGGTCGATCTCGTGGTCTACAGCCTCGCGGCGCCGCGGCGCACGCACCCCGTGACCGGCGAAACCTTCGTCTCCACGCTCAAGCCCATCGGCAAGACCGTCACGCTGCGCGGCCTCGACACCGACAAGGAAACCATCGGCGAAACGGTGATCCAGCCTGCCACGCAGGCCGAGATCGACAACACCGTGGCCGTGATGGGCGGCGAAGACTGGCAGATGTGGATCGATGCGCTAAGCGATGCCGGCGTGCTCGCCGACGGCGCGAAGACCACGGCGTTCACGTATCTCGGCGACACGCTCACGCACGACATCTACTGGAACGGCACCATCGGCGCCGCGAAGAAGGACCTGGACCGCAAGGTGCTCGACATCCGCGCGAAGCTCGCCGCGCAAGGCGGCGATGCGCGCGTGGCCGTGCTCAAGGCCGTGGTCACGCAGGCGAGTTCGGCCATTCCCGTCATGCCGCTCTACCTCGCGCTGCTGCTCAAGGTGATGAAGGAAAACGGCACGCACGAAGGCTGCATCGAGCAGGTCGACGGGCTGTATCGCGAGAGCCTCTACGGCGCCGCGCCGCATCTGGACGACGAGGGCCGTCTGCGCGCCGATTACAGGGAACTGGCGCCCGAGGTGCAGGCGCGCATCGGCGACCTGTGGAATCACGTGACGAAAGAGAACCTCTACGAACTCACGGACTTCGCAGGCTACAAGCACGAGTTCCTGCGGCTCTTCGGCTTCGGCCTCGAGTCCGTGAACTACAACGCCGACGTGAATCCGGACGTGGCCATTCCGGGTCTCGTCGATATGACCGCGGCGCAGGGCTGAGGTCTTTCGGCGTCGCTTTGTGTTTTTGCAAGCGCCCTTGCTTCGCGTTGTGGCCCGCTCGCAAGAAGCGACGCAACGCGAACGCGAGCGCAGCCGCACGGAAGAAATTACAAGCGGGCGCCCTTGCGTCGACGTCCGCTGCCCCTTGCCTCACGCCACCGCTACGGCTTTGAGACCGTCAGCGTGACCCGCGAAGCCCCCGCTGCCGCTGCCGTAATTTCCGTACGATCGCTGCGTGCGCCCAGATAGAAATGCTGGCGCGCGGGCGAGTTCTGGTCGTGCGTGGCATCGGGCAGGCACGCGGCGATGTCGGCACCCACGCCCTGCAACGCAGCCGCCGACGATCCCGCGTCGCGCGGCGTCCATTCGCATCGATACGCCGAGCGTGACGGCGTGCAGCGCGCGTCGTCGCCATAGGGTTGTGCGACGGCGCGTCCGTCGTCGGGGCCGAGCGACTGGAAGCCCTGGGGCGCCGCCGCCACGATGCGTTTGAGCGCCGCGCAAGGGCTCGGCGTATCGTCGGCTCGCGCCGCCGCGAGGGGAAGCGCGAGGCCCGCTGCCATGGTTGCCGCCGTGGCGACGATGGCGGGCCTGAGACGAGAGCGTGTCATGACTGTTCCTCCCTATCGTGCATGCAGCGCTGCAAGCGTCGTGCCGGGCACGCTACGTGCGAAGCGGCCAAGGGTTGCATGGCATCCGCGCCACCGGCGACAGGAACGCCGCAACTCGAACTTCAGCCACCGCAAAGACGCCCGGGAGGAACAATGAATATTCGCGTCTCGACAAACGCCGTGCTGGCCTGCGCGCTCTTCGTCGCAGGGCTCGCGCTCAGCGGCTCGTCCCATGCGCAGTCGCGCAAGCAGGAAGAAAGCGCCTGCAAGGGCGACGCGTTTCACTTCTGCGCGGAAGACATTCCGAACAGGCAGAAGATCGCGCATTGCCTGCAGTCGCACTACGACGAGTTGAAGCCCGCGTGCCAGGCCATGTTTTCGAAGCCGTCGCAACGGTCGACGCCGTCGCAGCCCGCGTCGACCGGTACCGGTGCGCAGTCCAGTTGAAGCACATCGGTCCTTGCATGGGGACGTGCGTGGCGGGATGAAACGCGCACGAGGCCGCATGGCATGAACGGCGCCGAAGCGCGTGTTCGAGCCGGCATTGCAGCGTCCAACGCCATATCGCGGCGCCCAATGCGTATCGCAGCGCCAACGCGACCGCACATCGCCGCTCGCCGTTCGCCACGCTTGCCTCACGACCGGTTGCGCCGCACAATCGGCCTCATTCCCCACCTGGCCGTTCCCATGCCTTCCTACGAATCGTCCGCGACCGGCGTGCTGCTCGCCGCCGGCACGGGCTCACGCTTCGATCCCGACGGTCTGCGCAACAAGCTGCTCGCGCCCCTGCCCGACGGCACGACGGTCGCGCACGCAGCGGCGCATCGTCTGCTGCTCGTCGTGCCTCAGGTGGTCGCGGTGGTTCGCCCCGGCGCGGATGCGCTCGCGCGTGCGCTCAACGAAGCAGGCTGCGACGTGATCTTCTCCACGGCCGCCGAACGCGGCATGGGCGCGAGCCTCGCCGCTGCCATCGCGGCGACCGGCGACGCGCAAGGCTGGGTCGTCTCGCTCGCCGACATGCCGTGGATCGCCGTCTCCACCGTCGAAGCCGTCGCGCGTGCCGTCGATCAGGGCGCGCCGCTCGCGGCACCCTACTATCGCGGGCAGCGCGGTCATCCGGTGGGCTTCGGTGCGGTGCATCGCGAAGCGCTCGTGGCGCTGGACGGCGACACCGGCGCGCGCGCCCTGCTCTCGTCGCACGCGGTGACGCGCATCGAAGTGGACGACCCCGGCATCCTGCGCGACGTCGACACGCCGGCCGACCTCAAGGGCGAATGAGACGACGCGCGTGCAGGCACATCGCTTGCGCTGCCCCCTCGCCCGCGAAAATGTCCTACGAAAGCGGCGTGCCGTTGTCTAAGCTGATGTGACCGCCGCTATCACGCGTATGGCACGTATCACACGTATGGCCGGTATGGCGGCCAGTGTCGTCGTTGCGACAACGGCCGCCGCCATGGCCCGATGTTGCCCTCACCCGTTCCGACGCCCATGAGCGAAACCAGCCCGCGCCTCTTTATCGTTTCCCCTCACTTCGACGATGCCGTGTTCGGATGCGGCGCCCTGCTCGCCACGCATCCCGACGCGGCTGTCTGCACCGTGTTTGCCGGTGCGCCCGAGCACGACATGTCCACGCCCTGGGACAAGCAGTCCGGTTTCAGCGGCGCGCACGAGGCCATTCGCATGCGCGCGGGCGAGGACGATCGCGCGCTCGAAGTGCTCGATGCGATTCCGGTCCGCATGCCGTTTCTCGATGCGCAATACCTGAACTCGCCCACCGTGAGCACGCTCGCCGCGGCGCTCGAAGAAGTGATCTACGGGTCCACGGCCAATACGCTGCTGATGCCGCTCGGGCTCTTTCACAGCGATCACGCGCTCGTGTTCGAGGCCTGTTGCGAAGTGCTGCCGCGGCTCGCGCATCTCTCGTGGTTCGCCTATGAAGAAGCCATTTACCGGCGCCTGCCGGGGCTCGTGCAGGAACGTCTCGCCGATCTGCTCGAACGCGGCATTACCGCGACGCCCGCGCATCCGGCACACGACCACACGCTCGACGCGTCGCGCCAGGCGTTCGCCAAACGCGAAGCGGTACACGCCTACGAGAGTCAACTGCGCGCGCTGCCCAACGGTTACGACGACGTGTTCGCGCCCGAACGCTACTGGCAGCTCGACGCCGTACGCGACCACGGCAAGCGCGCAAAAAAAGCGGCTTCATGAGCCGCGTGCGGGCGCATCGAAGTGCCTGCATCGCCGCGCGCTATCGCCTACGCTATGAAAGACGACGACCGACGAGCGCCGGCTGCTTCCCTCGTGCTTTCGAAGCACGCCGGCCCCGCTCCTTCCCGCGAGGTGAGTTGATGATCCGCATGCATACCGCTCCCATTCCCGATCCGCTTGCGGACCCCACGCGCGACCCCGACAGCGAGCGCACGTCGCCGCCCACGCCGGGCCATCACAACGACGAACCTCAGCGCCCCGAAGGACCGCCCGAGAAAGATCCGGTCTCGCGTCCGGGCGCGCATCGCGCACGTCGGCCGCATCACGAAGAAGACGAATGCGTCGCGGCACTGTGCCGATAGCGCCCTCATAGCGGCGAACGCAGCCAATACGGACGAATCGCAGCCGCTGCAAACCACGCGGCACACACTCGCACCGCGGGCAAGCGTGCGACGAACCGGGCTGGGCTCAAGTCAGAAAATTACGGGTTTCCCCTGCTGCGCTGCGGTATCTCCCATGCCGTTAGAAAGGTGAACCCCGCCGGGGACGCGTGTTACCCGAGAGCGGCCTGACAAAACAAAGAGCCCACCATGCACAAGCGAACTCTCAACCAGAAACTGGGGTCGATGATCGTCGTCCTCTGGATCGGTCTGATCCTGATCGGTGCGTTCGGCGCCTGGCAAAGCCGCACGTCGATGATCGCCGAACGGCGTACCCAGCTCGTCTCGCTCATCCAGCAGGCGAATAGCGTCATCAAGCACTATTACGCGCTCTCCGAACAGCACGTCATGACCGAAGACGAGGCGAAGAAACAGGCGCTCGCCGACGTCGCGGCCATGCGCTACGGCGCGGACGGCTACATCTCCATCAACAATTCGCAGTCGGTCATGCTGATGCATCCCATCAAGCCTGAACTGGTCGGCAAGCAGATGGCGAACTTCACCGATCCGGCCGGCCATCACATGTTCACGGACATCGTGAACGCTGCGAGCAAGGAAGGCGGCGGCTTCGTCGACTACCTGTGGTCGAAGCCCGGCAGCCAGGAGCCGGTGCCCAAGACGAGCTACGCGCTGCGCTTCGCGCCGTGGGACTGGATCGCCGTGACGGGCATGTACATGGACGACGTGCGCACGGCGTTTTTCGCGAGCCTCGCGCGCTGGCTCGTCATCACCGTGACGCTGGGCGCCATCGCCACGGTCGTGATGGTGCTGGTGCTGCGCAGCGTGCGCCGCAGCCTGGGCGGCGAACTGGAAGCGGCGCTGGAAACGGCGCACCGCATTTCGCAGGGCGACCTCACGGCGCACATCACCGTGCAAGGCAACGACGAGCGCAGCCTGCTCTTCGCGCTGCGCGCCATGCAGGACTCGCTCGTGAATACCGTGGGGCGCGTGCGCAGCGGCGCCGAGAACATCAACGTGGGCGCCAACGAAATTGCGGCGGGCAACACCGACCTCTCGCAACGCACCGAAGAACAGGCCGCCGCGCTCGTGCAGACCGCGTCGAGCATGGACCAGATGACCAGCAACGTGAAGCAGAACGCGGACAGCGCCACGCAGGCGGCCACGCTCGCCAGCGAAGCGGCGGACATCGCCACGCGCGGCAGCCGCGTGGTGGACGACGTGGTGCGCACCATGGGCGAGATCACGCACAGCGCGCAGCAGATCGGCGACATCATCGGCGTGATCGACGGCATCGCGTTCCAGACCAATATCCTTGCGTTGAACGCGGCAGTGGAAGCGGCGCGCGCAGGCGAACAGGGCCGCGGCTTCGCGGTGGTCGCAGCGGAAGTGCGCAGCCTCGCGCAGCGCTCGGCCACGGCGGCCAAAGAGATCAAGGCGCTCATCGAGAAGTCGACGGACACTGTGGAAGGCGGCGCCGCACTCGTCAGCAACGCAGGCTCCACCATGACCGAGATCGTGCAGTCCGTGAAGCGCGTGAACGAGATTCTCGAAGAGATCAGCCATGCGTCACGCGAGCAGAGCGCGGGCATCGAGCAGGTGAATCGCGCCGTGGGCGAGATGGACCAGGTGACGCAGCAGAATGCGGCGCTCGTGGAACAGGCTGCCGCCGCGGCCCATTCGCTCAAGGACCAGGCGAGCGCGCTGCGCGACGCCATTGCGAGCTTCCAGCTGCCGGCTTGATCGAGCAGGGATCGACCAGGTACAGAGGCCGGGCCCGCCGGTCTCTGCAAAAAAAGGAAGACGCCGGCGCGTGCGCCGGACGTCTTCGAAACCACGCCATGCCGGAATGGCGCACTCACTAGACGAGTGGGCCGCGCGGAATTTGAAACGGCCGCGCCGTCGCGCGGTGCGCCTTCTCTCTTCCCAGCAAAACACCGCCGTCGCGGGCATCGGCCGCGTCGCGACGCCACGCCGCCCTGTCACGGCGCACGCTCATTACATTATGATTACAGGCCGTTCATTCCCTTCGTGACGGCGACCGCTGTCCGCTCTCGTTCATGACCTACACGAAGAACCGGCAGCGCGCGGCCGGCTATGCCCGCAACAGTGTTCATCCCGCACTCGCGGCGCGCCTGCCCGCGTGGCGTTCGAAGTTCGTCGTGCTGCTCGCCTCGGCGGCCTTCGCCGCCCTCGCGGGCCGCGCGCTGTGGGTGCAGGTCGCCCATCGCGACTTCTACGTGGAGCAAGGCGAAAAGCGTTATCAACGCACGGTCGAACTGGATGCCACACGCGGGCGCATCGTGGACCGCAACGGCGGCCTGCTCGCCGTGAGCCTCGCCACCTACGAGATCTGGGCCACGCCGAAGCTCGTGGACGAGGCCGCCTATGGACCGCTTGCGGAACTGCTCGACATGCGGCTCGACGAATTGCGCCGCCGTTTGCGCAGCGACCGCTCGTTCGTGCTGCTCAAGCGTCAGGTGGATGCGCAAACGGCGCAGCACATCGACCGCCTTTCGATTGCGGGCATCACGCAGATTGCCGATACGAAGCGCTTCTACCCCGAGGGCGAATCCGCGGCACACGTGGTGGGCTTCACCGACATCGAAGACAAGGGACAGGAAGGCGTGGAGCTGGCGGCCAACGCGCAGCTCTCGGGCACGCCGGGGCACCGCGAAGTGATTCGCGACCGGCTGGGGCGCGTGGTGTCGGAAACGCGTCCGCCCGTGCCCGCGCGCAACGGCGAGACCGTTCGTCTCACCATCGACCGGCGCATCCAGCAACTGGCCTACGCGCAATTGAAGACCGCGGTGGCGAAGCACAACGCGCAGGCGGGCAGCGTGGTCGTGCTCGACGCGCACAACGGCGAGATTCTCGCGCTCGCCAACTGGCCGTCGTTCGATCCCAACGACCGCGCGCGGCTCACGGGCAGCCAGTTGCGCAACCGCGCGGTGGTGGACACGTTCGAGCCCGGCTCCACGATCAAGCCGCTCGTCGTCGCGCTCTCGCTGGACGAGCGCAAGGTGCGTGCGCAGACCATCGTGGATACGTCGCCGGGCACCTGGCGCATCGGTCCCGCCGTGATTCACGACACGTCCAATCATGGCCGCGTGACCGTGGCCGAGGCGCTGCAGAAGTCGAGCAACGTCGCGCTCGCCAAGCTCGCGCTGAACCTGCCCGCCGAGACCCTCTGGCGCAAGTATCAGGACTACGGCATCGGCCGCCCACCGGCGCTCGCGTTTCCGGGCGCCGCGTCAGGGCAGTTGCGGCCGTACGTTCGTTGGCGGCCCATCGAACAGGCCACGATGGCCTACGGCTACGGCCTGTCGATGTCGCTGCTGCAGATCGCGCAGGTCTACACCGCGTATGCGGGCGACGGCACGCTGCATCCCGTGCGCCTCACGCAAGACGGCACCGCGTCTCAGGCAGACGGCACGGCAGGGGCCACGACCCCCGCGCAGTCACGCAGCGTGACCACGCCGGCCACGGCGGCTGCGATCCGTTCGATGCTGGAAATGGCCACGGGCGACGGCGGCACCGGCCGCGCCGCGAACGTGCCGGGCTACCGCGTGGGCGGCAAGACCGGCACGGCGAGGAAGCACGTGGGCCAGGGCTATGCGAAGAACCGCTACCGGTCGCTCTTCGTCGGCATGGCGCCGATGAGCCGCCCGCGCGTGATCGTCGCCGTGATGATCGACGACCCCGCCGCAGGCCAGGGTTTCTACGGCGGCACCGTGGCGGGGCCCGTCTTCGCGGGCGTGACCGAAGGCACGCTCAAGTTGCTGGGCGTGCCGCCGGACGTCTGAAGCGGGCTGCATGCAACGCGGCGTGCCGGCTTCGGCACGCCGTAACAGCCGTCAGCTTGCCTGATGCTCGATCAGCATCCAGCCCTTCTTCGCATTGCCGTCCACGGAACGGTCGAAGCCCGTGTTGAGCTTCCATTCCCACGTGGGCGCCGGCATTTCGCTGCCGTGCGCGGCGAGCGCCTCGATCTGCCGCTTGACCTGCTCGCGGTTCGCCATGAAACGCGAGCCGGCATACACGACGTTGTAGAGCGGCACGAGCGAATCCACCAGAAACACTCGAACAACCTTGCCCGGCGAGACCACGATTTCCGTGGTCGATCCGACCGAGATGGGAAAGCGGATGGAAAGAGAAGACGTCTGCATTTCAGGATTTCGTGTTTATGCCTCGGCGAGCGCGTGGCGCATGGCGTCGGCCAGTTCCGCGGCGGCAAACTTGGCGACGTAGCCGTTTGCACCCACTTTCTTCACATGCTGTTCGTTCGCGCTGCCCGACAACGACGAGTGAATGACCACCGGAATGGCGCGTAATTCGTCGTCGGACTTGATCATGCGCGTGAGCGTGAAGCCGTCCATCTCGGGCATTTCGAGGTCCGTCAGCACGAGCGCGATTTCGTCGGATACGCGGCCGCCGTGGTCCCGCGCACGCTGCACGGCGCCCTGCAGGAAGTCCCAGGCCTCGCGGCCGCTCTTGGTCGTGACGTAGGACACGCCCATTTCGTCGAGGCTTTGTTCGATCAGCTTGCGCGCGAGCCCCGAATCGTCGGCGGCCAGCACCTTCGCGCCGGGACGCAGCGTGATGCGGCCCGTCTCCTGTTCGGGCTGGGCACCGTGGTCCGGCATCACGTCGCGCAGAATCTGCTCGACGTCGATGACCTGGGCAAGGCGGCTGTCGGGCGTGTCGCCGTCCAGTCGCGCGAAGCCGGTCACGGCACCGTTGCCGAGCGAGGCATCGGCGGGAATGACGTTATTCCATTCCAGCCGCACGATGTCGTCCACTTCTTCCACGGCGAAGCCCTGCGTGGTACGGGCGAATTCGGTTACGAGCAGAATGCGCGGGCCGCCCGCGGTGCGGCAGCCGATGGTCTGCGCAAGGTCGATGACGGGCATCACCTGGCCGCGAATGTCCACCACGCCCATCACTTCGGGGCGTGCGCCTGCGAGTGCGGTAATCGGCGGCATCTCCACGATTTCCCGTACCTTGAACACGTTGATGCCGTACAGTTCGCGCTGCTCGGAGCCGGGCGCACTGCCGAGCCTGAACAGCAGCAGCTCGAACATGTTGTTGCCGGCTAACCTGACGCGCTGCTCAATGTCCTGCTGGGCTTTATCGATCATGCAGAACTCCTCTCCGTCTCTTTTCTCGTGGGGGAACAAAAGGCATAACGGCAGACGGACGCATTACTTGAGACCCGTCTTTTGGGGACGGTTGATCGAAAACAGGCCGTATTGATATGAGCAAAACCGCCGCGAACGAAAAGCAAGGGATAGCCCGTATCGCGTCCTGAACACGGCACGCGCAACGAACAAGGCGCCGCTGAACGCGCGCGCCGTGACCTCGAAACGAAGCGCGCCCTTCGCTCTGCTGACGGCGCCCGTCTGTACGCTCTCGCACTTGTGCGCAGGCATTTCGGCGAACCGACGTCAACGCAACGCAAAGCGCCTCGCCGCGGTTGAAAGCGCGCATTCGCTGCACTATGGTTAAACATCTGGTGCAGGCGACGCGTAACGCTCAAGTCCCGCACCAATCCCGCCGCAACGGCGACAGCCGTTCTCTCTCTCCCTGGGCCTCCAGCGGACGCTTTTCATTTCATCGATATCGCACGAAGCCCCTGCTTCGCGCGCGGCATGCATGCCTGCCTGAAACAGGAGACGTGAAATGCGTAACGCAACCGTCGCTGTTCTGCTTGCCCTCTGTTCAATCCCGCTCGCTCATGCCGACGACACGGCCCGAGAAAGTCAGACGCGTCACGCGCAGACGCTCAAGGTGTTCGACAGTCAGGGCAAATATATCGGCCCGCTCGTCGCTATCGATCAGCTCACGGTGGGCACGGTCGTGAACGCCAACGGCGTTCTCATCGTCGCACCCATTCACCGCGTCTCGGTGAACGGCCAGACGTCGGCCTCGCAATACGAATGGGCGAACACCCTGCCTGCTACGGCCGCGCCGCCCACGCTCGATTGCCGGGGCTTTCCTGTCATCGGTGCGCTCACGGGGCCCGGCGTACTGCGGCCGTCGTTCACGCTGCGCTCGGGGACCGAGGCCACGGCCTATGTGGCGCCCGTCGGCTACTCCATGCCCACGCCGCCCAACGGTCAATGCACGGGCGAAGGTTCGCCCGCGCCGAGCTGGCTGGCTCAAAGCACCTACCCGCTTACGCAGAACTACCCCGAACCGCTCGCGATTCACTATTGAACGCGGGGCGTGTCGACACGACGCGGACACCACGCTTCGCCGTGACGTCGTCCGCTGCACAAAACAGGAGACATGAAATGCACTACTCGATAGTGGCTGCGCTCTGTGCCGTGTGTCTTGCGTCTTCCGCTTATGGGGGTGACGCGGGTGAGGGAAACAGTGCGAACCCGGGCCGCGATCCCGGCGGGAACGCGGGCGCGGCCCTCGAAGTAGTCGATGCCCAGGGCCACGACGTGGGCCCGCTCGTCTCGTTCACCGACAGAACCGTGGCGACGGTGGTGAGCGTCGACGGCGCGATCATCGTTGCGCCGCTCAGCCGCGCATCGGCGGGTGGCCACCTCTCGGCTTCGCAGTTCGAGTGGAGCAGCAGCACGGCCTTCCCCAACTATCCCTCCACGGACTGCAGCGGTCCGCCCATCGTCTCCAGCACGAACTTCGTGGGCAGCGGCGACGCCGCGCCGGTGCGCCCTTCGCTCACCATCCGCACGGGTTCCGTCGCGACGGCCTATATCGCACCCGACACCTGGTCCACGACGATCGCGGGACAGTCGCAGGTCGAATCGCATTTCGGCTGCATCGCGACGAGTACGTCGACCTCGGGCTGGCTGCCTGCGAGCACCTATTCGCTCACGCAGAACTACCCCGAGCCGCTTACCGTCCGCTTCGACAACCGCCAGCGTCGCCACTGAGCGCCGCATCCGCGATGTGACGGAACAGGAGATTCGAAATGCGCACCTCACATGCCGCTGTCCTGCTCGCGCTTTGTCTGACGCCGCTCGTGGCACACGGTGACGACCCGACGAGCCGCGCCCCCGCGAACAACGCCGCCGTGCTGAAAGTGTTCGACGCGCAAGGAAGGTACGTCGGACCGCTCGTCGCCTTCGACAACGAACCGGTCGCCACGGTGATCGAGGTCAACGGCGCCGTCATCGTCGTGCCGCTCAGCCGGCTCTACACGGACGACCAGTTTTCATCGACGCAATACGAATGGGCTTCGTCGTTCTTCCCGAGCACCTACTATCCCACCAGCGACTGCAGCGGGCCGCCCTTCATCAGCGGCGACGCGCCGGTACGGCCTGCCGTGACCCTGCGGTCAGGCAGCGTTGCCACCACGTACATTGCGGCGGACACGCCGTCGTCCACCCTCACGCTGCATTCGTACGGACAGCCAGGGTCGTGCAGCACGCTGGGCAGCAGCCCGTCGGTGCCGCCCGTGATTACCGAAGAAGGCTGGACGCCCGCGAGCACGTATCCGCTCACGCAGAACTACCCCGAGCCGTTGACGGTGCACTACTGAACGGAGTTGAAGCCTTCACGCCTTCAGGCTCGATGTCCTGAAACCTGCCTATAAACGTCATTTACGCCACTCGCCGCGACGCCTACGATTTGCCTTGCCGAATCCACACCACTTAAATGCAAGGAGCAAATCATGACGCAGGCACATCAAGGCACGGCACTGGTGACGGGCGCATCGTCGGGCATGGGCGCCATTTACGCGGACCGCCTCGCGCGACGCGGCTACGACCTCGTGCTCGTGGCGCGCAATCGCGAGCGGCTCGTCGCGCTGGCCGACCGCATCACCACCGAAACGCGCCGCAACGTGGAAGTGATCGAAGCCGATCTTGCTGATCGCGCCGCACTGGCGGCCGTGGAAGCGAAGCTCAAGGAAGACGCGAGCATCGATCTGCTCGTGAACAACGCGGGCATCGGCACGCACACGCCGCTGCTGGAGAGCAACGTCGAGCGCATGACGGAGATGATCGAGCTGAACGTGACGGCCCTGACGCGCCTTACCTACGCCGCCGTGCCGGGCTTCGTTGCGCGCGGCAAGGGCGCCATCATCAACATCGCGTCGATCGTGGCCATTGCGCCCGAGATGCTCAACGGCGTGTATGGCGGCACGAAGGCCTTCGTGCTGGCATTCAGCCAGTCGCTGCACCACGAGCTGGCGAGCAGGGGCGTGCAGGTGCAGGCCGTGCTGCCCGGGGCCACCGCGACGGAATTCTGGCAAACCGGCGGCCTGCCGCTCGAACATCTGGACAGCAACATCGTGATGCCCGCGCCGGACATGGTGGACGCAGCGTTGGTGGGCTTCGACCGCGGCGAGCTGGTGACCATTCCGTCGTTGCACGCGGCAGAAAAGTGGGACGCCTACCACGCGGCGCGTCTCGCCATGTTCAACGAGCTGTCGCGCAACGTGCCGGCGCCGCGGTATGCGGCTGCGGCTGCGGCTGCGGCTGCGGGTTGAAATATGGCCTGAAATACGGCTCGAAGCGTGACTCGACGCGCGGCTCGACATGCCGCGTCGAAACGCTGCGAACGTATTGCCGGCGCGAGCGGCACGGTGCTTCGTCCATCCCGCGCGAAGACCGTGCCGCCCGCAGGGCAGGCTCAGTTGTCGAACGTGCCTTGATATTGCGGAGCGGCGTCGGTGCGGGTGTTCAATTCGAACATCACGCCGCCGGGCGCGCGGCAGAAGAAGCGCGAGCCGCGGCCGTTGTTGAAGATGCCGGTTTCCATCTGCACGCCGTCGGCCTTGAAGCGTTCGTACAACGCGCGAACGGCCTCGAGGCTCGGCAATTCGAAGCCGGCGTGGAACGCCTTCGGCCACGCGGGAACGTCGTCGCGCGCGTGGTCGATCACCACGTCGAAGCCGGGACGCTTCAGGATGTACGACTGCTCCCACGTGCCGGCAATCGTGAAGCCGAGATACTGCTCGAAGAAACGTGCGGTGGCAGCGGTGTCGGCCGAAGGGAAGCTCAGGTGATTGAGCTTCATGGTCTGCGCGGTGGCGTGTGTCGCGGATTGCGTCGCGTCCTGGGTCACGTCCTGGATGGTGGTTTGAATCGTATCGGTCATCGTGAGTCTCGCTAAGCGTGGCGGTGGCCCCATGCCCTCTCGCCCAACAACGCCAGAATAGAAGCGCGACCACCCCTGCCACAACTCGCATTCCCGTCGCGCGCCGGCATGCCCGGAAACCCCTGTAGCGCCGCCTGTTTCGACCGCGCGCAGCCGTCGGGCGCGTGCGCGTTGCTCGCATTTGCGCGTTCAGCGGCGCCTTCGCCAGCGATTGGCGCCGGGCCGGCACGCGTCTACGACGCCCCTTGCCACAGCTTCACGAGCGGACCTTGCGCGCCGTAGAGCGGGTCGGAATCCGGATACGCCACGCGCGCCAGAGCCGCGAGGCGCGCGGCGTCCAGCGCCGTGCGGCTGATGCCGGTGTCCTGATCCGGCGGATAGGCGCCCACCACGAGAAAGTCGCGGCTCGCGTCGATACGGCAATGTCCCGTGCCGGCGGGCAGCACGGCCACGTCGCCCGCCCGCAACGTGACCTCTTGCCCCACGGGAGACGGACCGCCCAGCACCACGCGCACGCTGCCCGCCGCAATGCCGAGCACCTCGTGCGTGGACGGATGGAAGTGGTGAAAGTCGTACACGCCGTTGCGCCATTGCGGCGGCCAGCCGTTCTGCGCAAAGCGCGCTTCGAAAAGCGCAGCGGGGTCGCTGCCCGAAGGCGTGATGGCATGCCGATAGACGAGCACGGGCAGCCGCGGATGATTCGGAATCCAGCCGTTCGGGGCAAGGCGCAACGTTTCGGGCTGCACGACGGCCGCAGCGGCACCCTCCACGGCCGGCAGCGTACAAAGCGCGGGCACGAGGCGCGCGAGCATGCGTCGCGCGCCGATGCAGTCGAATGACAGTGGCGCGGGGTTCATCATCGGTTCCCTCCTCTTCGCGACGGCGCCTGGGCCGGATCGGGTCCGACCCAGGGCCAGGCCGCATTCAGGTCATACCGAGGGCACGCAGCAGTTTTCGCACCCGCCCCGGGACCGGGCGAGCGCCTACCGGCGCGATGCGCTAACATCGGCGGCTTCTCCGCAACGCTTCCCGCTTCCTTCCGTCGAGGTCTGCCGATGCACTATCTTGCTCAACTTGCCGCCGTCGCCGGCGTGATGCTGCTGGCCTGCATCAGCCCCGGTCCCGACCTGATCGCCGTGACCTCGCATGCGCTCTCGCGCCGACGCGCGGGCCTGTGCGCCGCGGCCGGCATCGCCACCTCGCACGCGCTGTGGGCCACGCTCGCGGTGTTCGGGCTCGGCCTGATTCTCGCGAAGCTCGCGTGGCTTTACGAAGGCATCCGCATGGCGGGCGCCGTCTATCTGCTCTACCTCGGCGTGAAGACGCTTGCGGGACTGCGCCAGGCGTCCGAGCCGCAACCTGCTGCCGCCGCGGCGCACACGGGCAGCGGCTGGTACTCGTACCGTCGCGGCGTGCTGGTCGGTCTCACGAACCCGAAGGCCGCCGCGTTCTTCGGCAGTCTGTTCGTCACGCTGCTGCCCGCACACGCGCCGCTGTGGGTGCACGGCGCAACGGTGGCGACGGTCGCGGCGGTCTCCATCGCGTGGTTCAGCACGGTGGCCGTGCTGCTCTCCACGGCCAGCGTGCAGCGCGGCTACGCGAAGATCCGCAAGCCGATCGATGCCGTCATGGGCACCGTGCTGCTGGGGCTCGGCGCGAAGCTTGCGATCGACCGCTGACCGCGGTTAACAGGTTTCGTCGGCCCGGCGCGTTCGCGCCGGGCAACCAGCGGCCTCTCATCGGGCCGCTACAAGGCCGCTACAAGGCCGCAATAAGGCCTCTACAGAGTCATATCAAAGCGTCGCATCGATCCCGATGCCGCCCACCGCCTTGCGGCGATACCCGCCGGTAGCAAGCAGCAGGCTTCGGGTGTAATCGTGTTCCACCTGTTGCGCGCGCACCGCATCCACGGAAAGCTGCTCCACGATCTCGCCGTTGCGCATCACGGCCACACGCGCGCACAGAAACCCCACCACCGCGAGGTTGTGACTCACGAGAATCATGGTGAGCCCGCGCTCGCGATGCAGCCGCCGCAACAGATTGAGAATCTCGGCCTGCACGGAAACGTCGAGCGCCGAGGTGGGCTCGTCGAGCAGCAACACGCGCGGCTCGACGATCAACGCCCGCGCAATCGCCACGCGCTGCCGCTGTCCGCCCGAAAGCTGATGCGGGTAGCGAAAACGGAACGACGGCCCCAGCCCCACTTCGCGCAACGCGTCGGCAATGCGTTCGTCCTCGCGGTCGAGCCCGTTGATGGCGAGCGGTTCGCGCAGCGTCTGATCCACCGTGAAGCGCGGATGCAGCGACCCATACGGGTCCTGAAACACCATCTGCACGTTGCGGCGAAAGGCGCGGTCGGGCCTGGTACCCACGGCTTGGCCCGCAATCTGCGCGCGGCCCTCCACGATGGGCGCGAGGCCCGTCAACGCCCGCAGGATGGTGGATTTGCCCGAACCCGATTCGCCGACGAGCCCGAACACCTCGCCCTCTTCCACGCGAAAGCTCGCGCCGCGCACGGCGTCGAACGGGCCGGTCTGGGTGCGAAAGCGCACCGTCATCGCATCGATGTCGATCATGGCCGCACTCCTTCGCCGGTGGCGGCATGGTTGGCGCGGTCGGTCAGCCACGCGGGGTCGCGTTCGAGCACCGGCAAGGTGTCCGGCGGGTTCGTGAGCGGCGGATTGGCGGCCAGCAGTCCGCGCGTATAAGGATGCTGCGCGTGCGCCAGATCGCGCGCCGCGCACGTTTCCACCACCCGTCCCGCGTACATCACGACGACGCGGTCGCAGAACGACATCACGAGCGGCAGGTCGTGGCTGATGAACACGAGCCCCGTGTCGTGCCGCTCGATCATCTCGTCGAGAATCGCGAGCACCTGCATGGAGACGAGCACGTCGAGCGCGCTGGTGGGTTCGTCGGCGACGAGCAGCTTCGGCCCCGCGGACACCATCATCGCGATCATCACGCGCTGCCCCATGCCGCCCGAGAGTTCGTGCGGATACGCCATGGCCACGCGTTGCGGATCGCGAATATGCACGGCTGCGAGCGCCGCGAGAATCTTTTCGCGCATGGCGCGGCGACCCAGCGTCGGGTCGTGCAGCGCGAACGCCTCGCGCATCTGCGCGCCTACGGTCATCACAGGATTCAGCGAGTACTTCGGGTCTTGCAGGATCATGCCCATCTCGCGGCCGCAGAGTTTGCGCCGTTCGCGTGCGGACAGGGCGAGCAGATCCGCGCCGTCGAAGCGCAGCGTCTTCGCGCTCAGTTGCGCGGCGGGCGGCAAGAGACCGAGCAGCGCGCGGCCCGTGAGCGACTTGCCCGAGCCCGACTCGCCCACGATGCCAAGCCGCTCGCCGCGCTTCACGGTGAGCGACAGTCCGCGCACCGCTTCGGTCAGCGCACCGTCGTGGCCGCGAAACGCGATGTGCAGGTCTTCGATTTCGGCAAGCGGTGCGCCGCCGGAGAGTTCAGTTGCCATCATTCAGTCTCCGTGGCGCGGGTCGAACACGTCGCGCAAGCCGTCGCCGAGCAGGTTGAACGCGAGGCTCACGGCGAGAATCGCGCAGCCCGGAAGGGTCGCCACCCACCACGCTTCCAGCAGCACGTTGCGGCCTGACGCCACCATGAAGCCCCATTCGGGGCTGGGCGGTTGCGCACCCAGCCCCAAAAACCCGAGGCCCGCGACGGTGAGGATGATGCCGGCCATGTCGAGCGTGGCCCGCACGATCACCGACGACGAGCAGAGCGGCACGATGTAGCGCAGCAGCAGCCGCGCGCGCGAAGCCCCTTGCAGCCGTGCCACATGAATGAAGTCCGCCTGCACGAGGCGCAGCGTTTCCGCGCGCGCAAGGCGTGCATAGGCGGGCCACGCGGTAATCGAGATCGCGATCACCGCGTTCATGACGCCGGGGCCGAGCGCCGCGGCAAACGCCAATGCGAGCACGATCTTCGGAAACGCGAGCGCGATGTCGGTGACGCGCATCAGCACGTTGTCGATCCAGCCGCCGAAGAAGCCTGCCGTCGTGCCGATCAGAAGACCGATGGGCACCACCACGAGCACGACGAGCACTGCGATGGAAAGCGTGATGCGAGCGCCGTAGATGAGCCGCGAGAGAATGTCGCGGCCCAGTTGATCGGTGCCGAGCAGGTGCGAGGCGGAGCCCGGCGGCAGCAGACGGTCGGAGAGCACCTGGCGCAGCGGATCGTGCGGCGCGACGAGCGGCCCGAACACCGCGAGCGCTACGAGCAAGGCCAGAATCGCGAGGCCGAACAGCGAGAGCGGATTGCTCGCGAAGCGCCGCCAGCGCCGATACGCACGGCCCAGTGCCGCCTGGCCGCGCGAGCGCGGCGCATCGGTCAGGAGCCATGCGCGCCAGTGCATGGCGGGCGTCTGTTCCCTCACGGCCGGCTCTGCCTGCACGGGCTCATGAGGCGCATCGTCCTGCGACGCCTGCGCGGCCCCGTCCGGAAGCTTGACGAGGTGGGTCGAATCGGAACGCGGGTGCACGGAAAGGGTTCTCCAGGACATCAACGGGCACGCGGATCGAACACGCGGTAGAGCGCGTCGGTCAGCAAATTCAGTGCGATGAACGTGACGCCGATCACGAGCGTGCTGCCCAGCACGGCGTTCATGTCGGCATTGAGCAGCGCACCGGTCAGATAGGAACCGATGCCCGGCCACGCGAACACGATCTCCGTGAGCACCGATCCTTCCAGCAAGAAGCTGTACGACAGCGCGATGACCGTGAGCAGCGGCACCATGATGTTGCCGAACGCGTGCACCCAGATCACGCGGCGCTCGGGCAATCCCTTCGCTCGCGCGGTGGTGACGTATTCCTGGCTCAACTGATCGAGCATGAACGAGCGCGTCATCCGGCTCAGATACGCGACCGAGTAGTAGCCCAATATCGCGGCCGGCAGCACGATGTGCGAGAGCGCATTGAAGAATACGTCCCATTCGCCCGCGATCAGCGCGTCGATCAGCAGGCTGCCCGTGTGCGTATCCGCCATGCCGTCGAACACGGGGTCGAGCCGCCCCGGGCCCGACACCCAATGCAGCCGCGCATAGAACAGCAGCAGCCCCATGAGCCCGAGCCAGAACACCGGCACGGAGCTGCCGATCAGCCCCACGAACCGCGCCACGTGATCGATCCAGCGGTTGTGCCGCGCCGCCGCGATCACCCCGAGCGGCACGCCCACCAGCACGCCGATCAGCGTCGCGAGCGTGGCCAGTTCGAGCGTGGCGGGGAACACGCGCCTGATGTCGTCGATCACGGGGTTCGCCGTGAGCAGCGAAACGCCGAGGTTGCCGTGCAGCACGTCGCGCGCATAGAGCCAGAACTGCACGGCAAGCGGCTGGTCGAGCCCGAGCTGCGCACGCGCCGCCGCATACGCCGTGGCGGAGGCGCGGTCGCCCACCACCATCAGCACCGGGTCGATAGGTACCTTGCGGCCGATCACGAACGTGACGGCCAGCAGCCCCACGAACGTGACGGCGAGCGTGACGACCCAGCGCAGCACACGCAGCACACGCAGCGTCCAGCGCACGCTCGCGTGGCGCGCCGCGCTTCTGCGCAGGGTTTCGAGCGGCGTAGCCGGCATCGACAGGGACATGTTCGTTTCCTCCAGCGAGAGGCGCCGCCGCGCCTCTCATGCCGTGCTTATTGCTTCTTGACGTGCAGGTACGACACGAGGTCGTTGATGGGTCCCACTTCGAGGCCCGTCACGCCGGGTCGCGTGGCGACCTGCGAGACCTGCTGGAACATGATCACGAACGGCGAGCGCGCGAGCAGTTGCTTCTGCATGGTCTGATACAACTGCGCGCGCTTCGCGGACGACGACTCGGCCAGCGCCTCGTTGGTCTCCTTCGTGAGGTCCGGGATGTCCCACGAATTGCGCCACGCGAGCATCTTGTAGGCCGACTTCTCCGAGTTGTCCGGATTCCACGCGAAGCCCTGCGCATTGCTGTGCGGGTCGATGTAGTCCGCCGACCACTCACCGATGTAGATGTCGTGCTGGCGCGCGCGGTACTTCGCGAGCGTCTGCTTGTTGTCGCCCGGAATGATCTCCACCTTGATGCCGCCCTGCGCGAGATTGGCCTGAATGGCCTGCGCGATTTCGCTATAGGGGTAGCCGTTGCGCACGTCCATCGTCACGTTGAAGCCGTTCGGCAGGCCGGCTTTCGCGAGCAGCGCCTTGGCCTTCGCCACGTCCTGATGGTAGGGGTTCGTGTTCAGCGCGCCGAGGAAGCCTTCGGGCAGGAACGTCTGGTGCACCTTGAAGGTGGTCTTCGCGATGTTGGTCTGAATGCCGTTGTAGTCGATCAGCCACTTCATCGCCTCCTGCACTTCGGGCTTCGCGAGGTTCGCATTCTTCACGTTCAGGCCGAGGTACAGCAGCGTGGCCTGCGGCACCGCCGTGATGTGCGCCTTGCCCGATTTTTCGAGTGCGGCGAGGTCGTCGGGGCTCAGGTTGCGGGCCACGTCGGCGTCGCCGTTTTCGAGCAGCAGCCGCTGGCTCGCCGCTTCGGGCACGTGACGCAAGACGATGCGCTTCATGGCGAGCGGCAGACGATAGCCGTCGAAGCGCTGCAGAACAATGCTTTCATTCGCGGTCCACTTCACGAGCCGATACGCGCCGGAGCCCGCCTCGTTCGTGCGCAGCCATTCGTTGCCGAAGTCGTTGTTCTTCTGGTGCGTGAGCAGTAGTTGCTTGTCCACCACCGATGCCGGCCACGCGCCCAGCACGTTGAGCACGAAGGTCGGCGCGTACTTCTGGTCGGTGGTGATGCTGACGGTCGTGTCGTCGATCTTCTTCACGCGTTGCAGCACGTTGTCCTTCGTGAGGCCAATGCCCTGCAGCACCGCAGCCGCGCCCTTGTCGAGCAGCACCGTGCGCTGAATGGACCAGGCCACGTCGTCGGCCGTGAGCGGGTTGCCCGAATGGAACTTGAGGCCGCTCTTGATCTTGAACGTGAAGGTGAGTCCGTCGGGACTCACGGTCCACGACTGCGCCACGTCGCCGTTGAATTTCGAGGGGTCTTTGAGATCCACCCGCACGAGCCGGTCGTAGGTGTTCGCAATGTATTCCTCCGGCACGAGTTCGTAGACTTCGCCCGGATCGAGCGTGGAGAACTCGTCGAGCATCGTGGCCATCACGAGCATGTCTTTCGGCGTGGCGGCCAGCGCCGGCGCGCCGAACCCGAAGCCCAAAGCTGCCGCCATGCTGGCCGCGGCCAGCCCATTGCGCAAAACGCGATTCATGTTCGTTCCCCTAAGAAATCGTGCAGTCGTCGTGAAAAGAGGTGTATCGGCAAAACCCGCAACCCGCCATGCGCCGCGTCAGGGCGCTCGAGCAGGCTGCTACATCAACCGCAAAGGCCCGCTTTCTTCGTTATCGATCAATGGCAGCGCCATCGCCCCGGGCAGTTCGTAGTGCCACCATTCGCTCTTGATGTGCGTGAAGCCGGCGGCGTGCATCACGCCGATCAGTTGCAGCCGGTTGCGCTGCACGTGCTCGGGCAAGCCGGGGTGAAAATGCTCCGATTCGATGGTCATCGCGTCGAAGCCCGTGCCCATTTCGAGCACGTTGCCTTCGGCGTCGAGCAGCGTGAGGTCGAGCGCCGCGCCGCGGCTGTGGTGCGAGCCGCGCTTCACGTCCGCCACATAGGTAGGGTCCGGCAGGAAGTCCCACAGCACCTGCTGCGCCTGCGGCGGGCGGTAGGCGTCGAAGATGCGCAGCGTGTAGCCGCTCGCGCGCGCGATCTCCACGGCGCGGCGCAGTGCGGCCTCCGCGGGTTCGAGCAGCAGGCAGTGGGCCGCCTTGTAGATGGGCTTGCCCGTCAGGTTGCGGTCGGTCGCATAGACGATGTCGAGATCCACGCCGTGGCTTTCGGGCGTGATGGGAACGAGGCGGTACGGGTGCGTCATCAATAGGGCCATGAATGGGGTCACGAAGAGGCGGACGTGGTGCGATGCGATTGACGGGACGCCGGCACGTCGAACTGTTCGAGCTCGCGCTGCAACTCGCGGTTGCGGGCCACGCGCGCGTCGATGGCGGGGCCGAGCCGTTCGACCACCGACGTGATGAGCAGATTGAACAGACACGTGAGCGGCGCGAGCGAGTCCCAGAACTGTCCGACGTCGGTCTTCACCTGTAGCAGGTCGCAGGCGAAGTCGCGTGCCCAGGGGCAGTAGAGGTCGGTGACGAGCGCGAACGGCAAGCCGCGGCGCGCGGCGGCTTCGCAGTAGCGGCGCGCGATGCGCGAATACGCGCGCGTGTCGGTGACGATGAGGTACGGCTCGGCGTACTCGGCGTTGAGCGAGTCCACGTACGAGCCCGACATGCCGTCCGAGTAGAACACGCGCGGCCGGATGTATTCGAGGTAGCTGTGGAACGCGTTGCTGATGCCGCGCGTGGACTGGATGCCGAGTATGTAGACCGCCTCGGCATGCGCAATGCGCTTCGAGACGTTGGCGAACGCCTCGCTCTGCGCGAGCGTGTAGACGTGGCGGATGGCGTCCAGTTCGAGTTCGAGCGCGTTCGGCGCGCCGGGGTAGGCGAGGCGCGAAGCGGCCTGGGTAGACGGTACTTCGGTGCCGTTCGCTGCGGTCTCTGCCGTGGCCGCATCGCCCTCGCCCGCGCCGTTCTGGCCCGCGGCGGCGGCACGGCGACGGTACTCGTCGAGCCGGTCGGTGATCATCCACGGCCGTTCGAGCGCACCGCGCAGTTCGCGCTTGAGGTCGTCCAGGTTGCGGTAGCCCACGCTGCGCAGGAAGCGCCCCACGGAGATGCCGCTCGTGCCGGTGCGCTGCGCGATTTCGTCGGCGGTTTCGAGCCCGAGGCGGTCGAGGTTCGCCAGCATATAACTCGCAATGCGCTTGGCGGTGGGCGTGAGCCCGGCAAAACTGGCCTCGACGGTCTGGACGAAGGTGGGTCGCATCGCGCGGTGGGGTGAGCGGGTTGGTAGCGGGTTGATGAGCGGCTTGGTTAGTTATCTGTCATTCGACAACGGAATGACACGTATCTAACAAAGCCAATAAACCCAGCGCCAGCTTAAAAATTCAATCGGCATAGATGGGCCGATAGTCCGCCACGGTAAAATCGCCGGGTTTCCGGCAAACCGCTACATGACCTACACGCTCGCCCATACCGTCACCGCGGAACTCGAGATCCGCAAAAGCCGCTTCCTCGCCTGTGCCGTGCCCGTTGCCGACCGCGACGCCGCGACGGAGGTGTTGCGCGGCCTGCGCCAGGAACATCCCACGGCCACGCACGTGTGCTGGGCGCTGCTCGCGGGCGGGCAGTCCGGCATGTCGGACGACGGCGAGCCCTCCGGCACCGCGGGGCGGCCCATTCTCGAAGTGCTGCGCCATCACGACCTGGACGGCGTGCTCGCGGCCGTGGTGCGCTACTACGGCGGCGTGAAGCTGGGCGCGGGCGGCCTCGTGCGCGCCTACACCGACGCCATCGCCACGGCCCTGCAGGACGCGCCGCGCGTGGAGCGCATCGCTCAGGCGTCGCTCACCGTGGAGATCGGCTATGCCGACGAAACACGCGTGCGGCGCTGGATGGAACAGGAAGGCTTCACGCTCGCGGACAGCCGCTACGCGATGGGCGTGCAGTTCACCATCGGCATGCCGGCCACGAGGGTGGAGCGCGCGCGCGACGCGCTGCGGGATATGACGCAGGGCCGCGCGGTATTCGTGGAATCAGAAGATTCAGCGGACTAGCCGACGCAGCGGGCGCATGGGCGCATCAGGCGCATTGAGCGCGCGACGCGCCGACGCCATGCCCACTCAGGTACAACAACGAACGAGGATCACGACATGATGGACCGCTTTCTGGCGATGAAGGTTTTCGCGCGCGTGGTCGAATCCGGCAGCTTCACCAAGGCAGCCGAAACGCTGCAACTCACGGCGCCGCAGGCGTCGCGCATCATCCAGGCGCTCGAAGCGCATCTGGGCGCCCGGCTCCTGAACCGCACCACGCGCAGCGTGAGCGTGACCGAAGACGGCGAGCGCTACTACCAGCGCTCGCTGCGCGTACTCGCGGAAGTGGACGAGATGGAGTCCGAACTGACGCATGCGCGCCTGAGCCCGAAGGGCAAGATCAAGGTCAACATGCCCGCGCTGATCGCCAAGACTTCGATCATCCCGGCGTTGCCGGAATTCTTTGCGACGTATCCCGACATCGAAATCGAAATGGGTCTGTCGGACCGGCAGGTGGATATCGTCGAGGAAGGCGTGGACTGCGTGATCCGCACGGGCGAGCTGGACGACTCGGGGCTCGTGGCGCGGCGCATCGGCAACATGGGGCGCGTGACGTGTGCGGCGCCCACCTACCTCGACAAATACGGCGAGCCGACCTCGCCCGATGACCTGAGCGAGCACATCGGCGTCAACTACGTGTCGAGCAACACGGGGCGCGTGCGCAGCTGGGACTTCCAGGTGAACGGCAAGACCGAGCTCTTCGACATGAAGAGCATGATCGCCGTGAACGAGGTGGGCGCCTACGTGGCCTGCGGGCTGCAAGGGCTCGGCATCGTGAAGGGCACGCGCTTCATTCTGGAGCCCTACCTTGCAAGCGGCGCGCTGCGCGAGATCCTGAAGGACTATCCCTCCATTCCGCGCCCCATCTCGATTCTCTATTCGCCCAACCGGCAGTTGCCGCACCGCATCCGCGTGTTCGTCGACTGGGTGGCGGCCGTGTTCGCACGCGAACCGCTGCTGCAATGCGAACGGTGAATGAAGCGACGAAGCGTGCGACGCTACACGCCCCACGCGCGCCGCACGCGCTCGCGAATGTCCGCTAGCCGCGCCACGGGCTCGTTCGAAAACACGAAACGCAGATAGCGGCCCGCGTCCGGACCCCAGCCCGACATCGCGGTAGCCGCAACCTCGCCCTTCTCGAGCAGCAGCCGCGACGCTTCGTGCGGCGCGAGCCCCAACTGCTCCGTGTCGATCAGCAGCGACCAGCCGCCGTGCGGCGACACCACAGGCAGGCCACGCAACGCCTCGAGCAGACAGTCGCGGCGCGCCTGCCACTGCGCGACCGCCGCTGCAACCCCGTCGTCGGCGCAGGTGAGCGCGGCCGTCGCCCCCGGCATGCCGATGCCCACCTGACACACCACGTTGGAGAGGCTCGTGAGCCGTACGTCGGCCATGACGGATTCGGGGCCCACGATCCAGCCCACGCGCCAGCCGATCATGCGGTACTCCTTCGATACCGAGCCCACCGTGATGGTCCGTTCGCGCATGCCGGGCAGCGCCGCGGGATGAATGACGGCGCGACCGTCGAACAGGATGCGTTCCATCGCGGCGTCGTAGAGCAGCCATGCGTTCGCGCGACGGCAGTGGTCGGCAATTGCGTTCCACTCCCCGGCATTCGCCACGAACCCGCCCGGCATGGAAGGCGACATCATGAGGAAAGCCCGCGTGCGCGGCCCGACCGTTGCCGCAAGGCTATCGAGATCGAGCCGCCAGCCTTCCGCGCCGGGCACGAGCCGCGCGAATACGGGCACGCCGGCCGCCAGCCGCACGCGGTTGATGAGGCCCGCGTAGGTCGGATCGGTGAGCACCACTTCATCGCCGGGTTCGAGGATGGAGAGCAGCACGTTGAAGATGCCCGCCAGCCCACCGGCAGAGACGATGCATTCGCCGGCGGGGTCGTAGACGGCTCCGGTCGTGCGCTGCATGCGCGCGACCACGGCCTCGCGCAGCGCCGTCTGACCCGTGAACGGCAGGTAGCTGTTGGCGTCGTCGTCGTCGATGGCGGCGTGCGTCGCGCGGAGCGCTGCCGCGGGCGGGCGCAGGTCCGTGTCGAGATTTTCGAGCCGCAGGATGTTGCGGTTGTGCCGGGCGTCCGCGGCATCGCCCATTCGGTCCACGCCAATGCCGGGAATCGTCTTCAGACGGGAAACGGTCATGCCTTCCTCCCTCGGTTGATGCCCGCGCCGCGCCTCGCGGCGCAGCACGAAGTAACACGAAGCGGCGCGAGCGGCACCAAGAGCGGTCGTCTGCCAATGTCCGCGCAGCCGAAGACCGCTCGAAACTGCGCGCGCCCCGGCGCCCCAATAGCGGCCCATTCACACAAAACCGTCATCAAGCCGACATTTGCCTTCGCCACGATGAACGGGGACCCGCTTGTCAGTCTGCTTTCGGGTTCGCTTTCAGTGCGTTTTTCGGGACCGCTCCTTTGGGTCGCTCCTTTGGGTCGCTCCTTTGGGCCGCTTCTTTGGTCCACTTTCGAGCCCCGTTTTCGAGCTTGCTTGCGCTCGTGGCGAGCCCGCCTGGGGCGCGTCTTCGAGCCCGCCTGGCTTCTTTGGCCCGCTTTCAGGCCCGATCCCGAACGGCCCTGCCCCGGCCGCATCCCGCCAGGGCCGCCCTCGATCTCGACACACCAATGAGGAGAGACAAGGCAATGCCGGACCTTTCGTATCCCCAGCAGGCTTCCGCCGGCGCCGCGCGCGGCCGCAACGCAAGCCTTGCCGCATTTCTCGCCGTGCTGCTGATCGGCGCCGTCTACGTCGCAACGCATTTGATCGGCGATCTGGCGCCCGTGCGCGAAGGCTCTATCCTGCCCTGGCTGCTGCTGGGCGTGGCGCTCGCCATCGCGCTCGGCTTCGAGTTCGTGAACGGCTTTCACGATACCGCGAACGCCGTGGCCACCGTCATCTATACCCATTCGCTCACGCCGAATGTCGCCGTGATCTGGTCGGGCACATGGAATTTTCTGGGCGTGCTCACGTCCACGGGCGCGGTCGCGTTCGGCATCCTGCAACTGCTGCCTGTGGAGCTGATCCTGCAGGTGGGCAGCAGCGCGGGCTTCGCGATGGTGTTCGCGCTCCTGATCGCGGCCATCATCTGGAACCTGGGCACGTGGTACTTCGGGCTGCCGTCGTCGAGTTCGCATACGCTGATCGGCTCCATCATCGGCGTGGGGCTCATGAACCAGCTGATGCACGGCGCCTCGCGCACGAGCGGCGTGGACTGGACCCAGGCACTGGGCGTCGGCAAGTCGCTGCTGTTTTCGCCGCTGGTGGGCTTCCTGCTCTCCGCGCTGTTGCTGCTCGTGCTCAAGGCGCTCGTGCGCGTGCCGGCGCTCTATGCCGAACCCAAGGGCAACGAAGCGCCGCCGTTCTGGATTCGCGCGCTGCTCGTGCTGACGTGCACGGGCGTCTCATTCGCGCACGGCTCCAACGACGGCCAGAAGGGCATGGGGCTCATCATGCTGATCCTGATCGGCACGGTGCCCACGGCCTACGCGCTCAATCGCGCGGTCACGCCGGCCGAGACGCAGACCTTCATCGCCGTGGCCCACGAGGCCGCCGCCGCGTTCGGCAAGTACGCAAACGGCGTAGCGGCACCCGCGAATCCGCGCGCCGAAGCCGAACGCTACATCGCGAGCCGCGAACTGTCGCCGGCCACGGTGCCGGCCATTCAGGCGCTCTCGCTGCGCATCGCGGACCAGGTGGGCGCGTCGCCTTCCATGGCCGCCGTGCCGCAAAGCGAAGTGGGCAACGTGCGCAACGACATGTACGTGGTGTCCGAAGCCATCCGGCTCATGGAAAAGGCCAAGCAGCCGGTCTTCGCGGCTGCGGATGCCGGCGCCATCGACAACTTCCGCAAGCAGGTGGACCACGCCACCAAGTTCATCCCGACATGGGTGAAGGTGGCGGTGGCGATTGCGCTCGGACTCGGCACGATGGTGGGCTGGAAACGCATCGTCGTGACGGTGGGCGAGCGCATCGGCAAGCAGCATCTGACCTACGGGCAAGGCGCCTCCGCGGAACTGGTCGCCATGGCGACGATCGGCGCGGCCGACGTGTACGGGCTGCCCGTCTCCACGACGCACGTGCTTTCGTCGGGCGTGGCAGGCACGATGGCCGCCAACGGCTCGGGCCTGCAATGGGGCACGGTGCGCAGCCTCGTGCTGGCCTGGGTGCTGACGCTGCCCGCTTCCATCGCGCTGGCGGGCGGCCTCTACTGGGTGTTCCGCCACGTGTTCTGACGTAGTCCGCCTGGCCGACACAGCGAACGCCGCGTCGCGGTGCCCCGCCTTCCGGGGGCATCGCAACGCGGCGTTCGCTGTGTCGCCCCATTTTCCCCACTTCAGTTTTCTGCGCTCCGCCCTATTCTTTGAAGGTGCCGCCCACCTCGGGCTTGCGCACGCCGCTCCATTTCGCCACATCTGCAAAAAACGGCGCCGCTGCCTGCGCCCGCCAGGCGAGGCCCAGCAAGGCCGACACGGTTTACGCGAAGTAACCGCCCTTAAGAAATCCCAACGGCTGCCGTCATTGCGGACTAGATGATCCATCGGTCATCTGGTGTGGCAGCAAGCACCCATAACCATAAAACGTTGGATATTCGCAAATGAGAAGCTTCGATACGAGGGCCTGGTCGCCCATTGCCGTCGCGCTCGCCGCGGCGGCAATCGTTTGCACCTCGCCGGCCTACGCCGCGCTGGGCGCCGCACCGACCTGGCAGGCCGCCGGCACCAGCAACACGCAGATGACGCAGCGCATCAACGCGGCCGCCGTGCTGTTCCGCGTCAACGAAACCACGCTGCCGAGCGGCACGGTGGTTCGCGAATACGTC
This sequence comes from Paraburkholderia kururiensis, assembly GCF_034424375.1. NCBI lineage: Bacteria > Pseudomonadati > Pseudomonadota > Betaproteobacteria > Burkholderiales > Burkholderiaceae > Paraburkholderia > Paraburkholderia kururiensis. The sequence goes on from NZ_CP139965.1 coordinate 6,520,890, forward strand.
GGAACGAACGGCACCGTGTTCGCCATTGCGTGGCAAGGTCCGCAGATGGCGCCGCTGAACACGCTGCTCGGCACCTACTTCCCTGCCTACGTGCAGGGGCTCGCTACTGCGCATACGGCACAGCACAACGGATACGGGCCCGCTACCGTCCAGCAGTCGAACCTCGTGGTTCAGACGGGCGGACACATGGGTGCCTTCACGGGCCGCGCATGGCTGCCGCTTGCGGTACCGGCCGGCTTCAACACTGACGATATCCAGTAAGAGCGAGATGAAACCCATGTCCAGCAAATTCGCATGGTTCGGCGCGATCGCCGGCTTCTGTCTCGTCCTCGCCGCTTGCGGCGGCGGAGGAGGCGGTGGCTCCAGCACGACCGCTACGAACAGTTCCGGCACGACGTCGGGCAGCACCACGACTTCGGGCAGCACGAGCAGCTCCACGAGCAGTTCCAGCACCAGCAATTCGACCAGTTCCACGAACACCACGCCGTGGGCCGACGCCACGGCTACGCCGACCGCCGTCAACGGCACCAACGCGGTGGCGATCAGCGTGTCGAACCAGCCGTTCGGGCTCGTGAATGCGCCGATGGTGAGCGTGACGGTGTGCCAGGCGGGCAGCGGCGCCACAGGCTCCACCTGCTCGACGATTCCGAACGTCCTGCTCGATACAGGCTCGTACGGATTGCGACTGTTCGCATCAGTCGTGCCGTCGAACACTCTGACTGCATTGGGAGCGCCGAGCGTTGCCGAATGTGGCCTCTTCGTCAGCGGCTACACGTGGGGTGGCGTGCACAACGCCGACATCCAGCTCGGCACCAAGGTGGCCGCGAGCGTGCCGGTGCAGATCATCGGCGACTCCGCGATCACGGCATCGGCTCCGAGCGAATGCCAGATCGGCACGGCCATGACCACGCCTAATGCGGCCTTTGCCAACGGCATTCTCGGCGTCGGCAACAGTCAATACGACTGCGGCACCGGGTGTGTGAGCGGCGCGCAGAGCGGCGCGTACTACACGTGCTCGGGCTCCCCGTCCACCTGCACGGCTACCACGCAGCCGCTCGCCTCGCAGGTGCAGAACCCGGTCGCCCTCTTCCCGACCGACAACAACGGCGTGATCGTGGAAATGGCACAGGTGGCGGATCTGGGCGCGACAACCGCCTCAGGCACGCTCGTGTTCGGCATCGACACCGCAAGCAACAACACGCTGTCCGGCACCGGCGCCACGCTGCTCAAGACCAACAACGCGGGCAACTTCACGGCCACCTACAAGACGCAGACCTTCACCGACAACGCGTTCTTCGATTCAGGCTCCAACGGCCTGTTCTTTCCGGATTCGTCGATTGCGCGCAACGGTTCGTGGTACGCGCCCAGCACGACGCTGCCGCTCACGGCCTCGCTCACCAATTCGAGCGCGAATGCCTCGGCGACCACCACGGCGCTGAACTTCAACGTAGCCAACGAAGCGACCCTCGCCGCCACCCACAACTACGCGTTCAACGACATCGCGGGCGCCGCAGCCGGCATGATGGACTTCGGCCTGCCGTTCTTCTACGGACGGCACGTGTATGTGGGCATCGCCGGCAAGTCGTCGGCGGGCGGCGGCACGGGGCCTTACGTCGCGTACGTATCGCAGTAAGGCCGGCAGTAATGCCCGCCGGCAGCGATGCCGGGCCGTAACACCGCCGCAGCGACGCTGCTGATCGTGGCGGCGGTCTGAAGAAAGACACCGTGACGGTCGGCAGCCACGCCGCCCCGGCGGAACCGGCAACAAAAAACGCGCGGCGCAGGCACGGGTAGAAACCCGTGTCCGCGCCGCGCGTTTCGTTTTCCGGCTCTGAAACCGCCGCGGTTACAGTTAGCGTTCCCGCAGCGCCCTCCTCAATACACCTCCGGCACCATCATCTCCGCGGGCACGGGCTGGCGGATGTAGTCCGGATGATGCACGCGCGCCGGCAGCGCCACGGCCGGATGCTCGATCTCGTGGTACGGCACCTGGCTCAACAGATGGTGGATGCAGTTGAGCCGCGCGCGCTTCTTGTCCACGGCGTGCACCACCCACCACGGCGCTTCGGGAATGTGCGAGCGCTGCAGCATCACTTCCTTCGCCTGCGTGTAGGCTTCCCAGCGGCGCCGGCTTTCCAGGTCCATCGGGCTCAGCTTCCACTGCTTGAGCGGGTCGTCGATGCGGCTCTGGAAGCGGATTTCCTGTTCGTCGTCGGTGATCGAGAACCAGTACTTGACGATCTGGATGCCGCTGCGCACCAGCATCTTCTCGAACTCGGGCACGGAGCGGAAGAACTCCTCGTACTCGTCGTCGGTGCAGAAGTTCATCACGCGCTCCACGCCCGCGCGGTTGTACCAGCTGCGGTCGAACAGCACCATCTCGCCGCCCGCCGGCAGATGCGGCACGTAGCGCTGGAAATACCACTGCGTGCGCTCGCGGCTGTTCGGCGCCGGCAGCGCCGCGACGCGGCACACGCGCGGATTGAGCCGCTGCGTGATGCGCTTGATCGCGCCGCCTTTGCCCGCCGCGTCCCGCCCCTCGAAGATCACGACGAGACGGTGGCCCGTGTGCACGATCCAGTCCTGCAGCTTCACGAGTTCGCCCTGCAGCCGGAACAGCTCCTTGAAATAGAGCCGGCGCGTGCTGCGGGCCTCGTCGGTGAACGCAGCGTCGCCGTCGAGGATGCGGTCGTCCACCTCCATCTCCAGCTCTTCGTCGTACGCGTCGATCAGTTCTTCCTCGAGCCGCCGTTGCCGCTCAAGCGACATATCGGGCTTGCGGTCTTCGTCGTTCATCGGCTTCCTCCTCGCTACGAAAATGGGTCGCATGCTGCTTGCGCGGATTGCACACGTGGCGCGGCACAAAATGGCGCGCCCCATTATCTGATGCCACGGTGTCAACCGTATTACCCCGCGCATGACTCGCTGTCCAGCAGGGCGGCCGCGCGAAACGCGGCACCGCTTGCCCTCGCCCTTGAAAAACAGGGCAATGACCCCGCATCTGCGGCCCTCTTCATCCGGAGCCCCAACATGGGAAGCCGTCCCCGTTTCATCGACGATCTTTCGCGCGGTGCGCCTGAGCCGGGCGCATCTCAGCCGGCCACGCCGGGTCCATTAAGCGACGACGCCCTGCTCGACGCCTACTCGCGCACCGTGATCGGCGCGCTCGCGCGCGTGCAGCAGGCCGTGGCCTTCATTGCCGTGGAGCGCAGCCTGCCCGGCGAGGCCGGCCGCGCGCCGCGCGTGCGCGGCGGCACCGGTTCGGGATTCCTGTTCACGCCCGACGGCTATCTGCTCACCAACAGCCACGTCGTGCACGGCGCCACGCGCATCAGCGTGACGCTCGCCGACGGTTCGAAGTACGACGCCGATCTGGTGGGCGACGACCCCGACAGCGACCTCGCCGTGCTGCGCATCGGCTGCGCGGAGCCGCTGCCGCACGTGGAACTGGGCCATTCCTCGTCGCTGCGCGTGGGGCAGATCGCCATCGCGGTGGGCAATCCGCTCGGCCTCGCGCAGACCGTCACGACCGGCGTCGTTTCGGCACTGGGCCGCTCGCTGCGCTCCACCACGGGCCGCATGATCTACGACGTGATCCAGACCGACGCCGCCCTCAACCCCGGCAACTCGGGCGGGCCGCTGATCAATTCGGCGGGCCAGGTGATCGGCGTGAACACGGCCATCATTCAGGGCGCGCAGGCCATCAGCTTCGCCACCGCCATCGACACGGCGAAGTGGGTGATCATGCAGATCTTCGCGCACGGCCGCGTGCGGCGCGCTTATATCGGCGTGGCGGGCACCGTGTCGCCGGTGTCGCGGCGCGCACAGCGCTACTTCGGGCTCGATCAGACGGCGGGCGTGCGCGTGCTGGAAGTGGTGAAAGGCAGTCCGGCCGCCCAGGGCGGCCTGCGCGTGGACGACACGATCGTCGCCATCGACACGCTGCCCGTGGACAGCGTGGACGCGTTGCAACGCTCGCTCGACGCATCGCGTATCGACCGCGCGGTGAAGATCGCCGTACTGCGCGGCACGCAGCGGGTGGAACTGGACGTGACGCCTGTGGAGCAGAAGGGGTAAATCAAGGCCTGCGCAAGCGGCACGTTCGCCGCGACACGGCAAACAAAAAAGCATCGCGCAGTTCCCCGCGCGATGCTTCATGACGCCAATGCCCTGCCGGGCGATCCGTTACTGAACCACCCGCGTCACCCCGCGCCCGCGCGGGTCCGCCGCGGGCAGCGGCGTGTCGCCGTCGATCTTGATGGCCTGAATGTCGCCGCTGAAGTTCTGCCCCTTCAACACGTAGCCCTTCGCCTCGATCGCCTTCGCAAGCTCGCCGTCGACAGGCTGATACGGCTCCCAGAAGATGGTGTTCGGCGGCAGCAGCTGGTGATGGAAGCGCATGGCGGCCACCGCGTCTTTCAGCGGCATGTGGAAGTCGTAGATGTTGTTGACCACCTGGAAGATCGACGTGAAGATGCGCGAGCCGCCAGGCGTGCCGATCACGAGCGACACCTTGCCGTCCTTCGTGAGGATGGTCGGCGTCATCGAAGAAAGCGGCCGCTTTTTCGGCTCGATCGCGTTCGCGTCGCTGCCCACCACGCCGAACATGTTCGGCACGCCGGGTTTGGCCGAGAAGTCGTCCATCTCGTCGTTGAGCACGATGCCCGTGCCGTCCGCCACCACGCCCGAGCCGAAATAGCCGTTGATCGTGTAGGTGTTCGACACCGCATTGCCCCACTTGTCCACCACTGAGAAGTGCGTGGTCTCCGCCTTCTCCGGCATCAAGGTGCCGAGTCCCGGCTGCACGCTCTTCGTATCGGAAGGCGTGTTCTCGTTCACCTCGGCCGCACGCTTCGCGATGTAGGCGTCGTCGGTCAGCTGTGCGATGGGCACCTTGTAGAAGTCCGGGTCGCCGAGGTACTGCGCGCGGTCGGCGAACACGCGCTTTTCGATCTCCGCGATCAGATGCACGTACTGCGCCGAGTTGAGCGAAACGTCCTTGAAATACGGTGCGAGATCGGCCTTCATCTTCAGCAGTTGCACGAGGCCGATGCCGCCCGAGCTGGGCGGCGGCGCCGTGATGATGCGATAGCCGTTCCAGTTCGCTTCGATCGGCTGACGCCACACGGCCTTGTATTGCTGCAGGTCCTGCTTCGTGATGAGACCGTGGCCGCGCATGGACGCGGCGATCAGATCGGCAGTCTTGCCGTTGTAGAAGTCTTTTGCGCCGTCGTTGGCAATGCGCGTCAACACGGACGCAAGCTGCGGCTGCTTGAAGTTCACGCCCTCGTTCATGCCGCCGAAGTACTGATCGAAATTCGTCTTGCCCGCGAATTCCTTCGACGCCGCGTCGCGACGCTGCGCGAGCTGGTCGCTCACTTCGAAGCCGTCGCGCGCGTAGTGGATGGCCGGCGCGAGCACCTGCTTCCACTTCAGCTTGCCGAAGCGCCGCTGCGCTTCCCACATGCCGGCTACGGTGCCGGGCACGCCCACGGCGTCGTAGCCATAGAGGCTCTTGCCGGCAATCACGTTGCCCTGGTCGTCCAGATACATGTTGCGCGTGGCGGCCAGCGGCGCGCGCTCGCGATAGTCGATGAAGTAAGGCTTGCCGTTCACGTAGAGCGTCATGAATCCGCCACCGCCGATGTTGCCGGCTTCGGGATACGTGACCGCGAGCGTGAACGCGATGGCGACGGCGGCATCCACTGCATTGCCGCCTTCCTTGAAGACCTGTTCGGCGGCGTCGGCCGCATATTTGTCGGCAACGGCGACGGCCGAGCCGGTGAGGATGGCGGGCTGCTGCGGTACTTTCGCAACGGCCGGCGTACTCTCGATAAAGCTCGCGGATACCGACGCGAGCGAGACGAACGCGAATGCACTGGCAGCGAGTTTGCTTCTTTCGATTAACTTCATTGGACGTCCCCCATGGCAGCACTGCATGGCACGTGAGTGCGCAGTGAGTTGAGTGCGCAGCGAAAACTCTGCCTTGGGCTTATATCACGCCAATGATTCGTTTGCGAGCACGAGCGGGCGCAAACGCCGCGCCCGCGCTTGCTCTGCTGCTTCTGTTCTTCGATTTACTTCTATGCCGCCGTCGGCGCCTTCTGCGCGAGCACCTGCTCCGCCACGTCGTCCACTGCGGCTTTCGCAAGTTGCACGATCTCGTCAACGTCCGCACGCGATGCGATGAGCGGCGGCGCGAAGCCGAGAATGTCGCCGTTCGGCATGGCGCGCGCGATCAGCCCGCGTTGCAGCGCAGCAGCCGACACGCGCGGCCCGACCTTCAGCGCGGCATCGAACGGAATGCGCGCGTCCTTGTCGGCCATGAATTCGAGCGCGGCCAGCATGCCCTCGCCGCGCACCTCGCCCACGAGCGGATGCGAGTCGAACGCGGCATGCAATTGCTGTTGCAGGTATGCCCCCGTTTCGGCCGCATGGCGCGTGATCGACTCGCGTTCCAAGATATCGAGATTCGCGAGCGCCGCAGCCGCGCAGATCGGGTGACCCGAATAGGTCCAGCCATGCCCCATGGCGCCAATTTCCTGGGATGCCTGATCAATCACGTCCCACACGCGTTCGCTCACGATCACGCCCGAGAGCGGCGCATACGCACTCGTCAGGCCCTTGGCCACCGTGATGAGATCGGGCTCGATGCCGTAGTGCTGCGCGCCCATCTTCGACCCGAGCCGCCCGAAGCCGCACACCACTTCGTCGCAGATCAAGAGGATGTCGTGCTTCCTGAGCACCTGCTGGATAGCGGCCCAGTAGCCCTTCGGCGGCGGCAGGATGCCGCCCGTGCCCATCACCGGTTCGCCGATGAACGCGGCAATGGTGTCCGCGCCTTCGCGCGCAATGAGTTTTTCGAGTTCATCCACGCAGTACGCGACGAACTGCGCTTCGTTCATGCCGGCCGGCGCCTGGCGATACCAGTGCGGACACACCGTGTGCTTCACGCGCTCGACGGGCAGGTCGAAGCACTGATGAAAGCCCGGCAGACCCGTGAGGCTGCCGGTCACGATGCCCGAGCCGTGATAGCCGCGCTGGCGCGAGATGATCTTCTTCTTTTGCGGGCGGCCCTTCACGTTGTTGTAGTACCAGACGATCTTGATCTGCGTTTCGTTCGCGTCCGAACCCGACATGCCGTAGTACACCTTCTTCATGCCGGCCGGCGCCCAGTCGATGATGCGCGACGACAGTTCGATGATGGTGTCCGTCGAATGGCCGACGTAGGTGTGGTAGTACGCGAGCTTCTTCGCCTGCTCGTAGATGGCCTCGGCCACTTCGGTGCGGCCGTAGCCGATGTTCACGCAATAAAGACCCGCGAAGCCGTCGATGAACGACTTGCCCGTGTGGTCCTCGATGCGAATGCCCTTCGCGCCCGTGACGATGCGGCCCGGCAGCGCGCCTCTCGCATGGTCGTGAGCGTGCGTGGAGGGGTGCATGAAGTGGGCACGGTCGGCCGTGAGCAGGGAATCGAATGAGGTCATGTGCTTCTCCGTGATGATGTCGTGATCGGTTGAATGGAGGGGCGGGCTCGTTCGCTGCGTCATGCCGCAGCCGCACTTGAACCCGCATGCCGCATCGACGCGGCGTTCGCGTGAGGCAAGCCGAGTTGGCCCAGGCAGTAGTAGCGGGTCTCGACGAACGGTTCGAAGCCTTCCATGCCGCCTTCGCGGCCAAGGCCCGAGGCCTTCATGCCGCCGAACGGAATGGGCGCGCCCGTGAACTTCACGCCGTTCACGGAGACCATCGCGAATTCGAGGCGGCGAATGGTCTGCCAGACGGTGTTGAGGTTCGTCGACATCAGATAGGCGGCGAGGCCGTATTCGGTGTCGTTGGCGAGCGCAATGGCTTCGTCGAGCGTGTCGAACGACGACACCGCGGAAATGGGCGCGAAGTTTTCCTCGTCGTAGACGCGCATGCCGGGGCGCGCGTCGGCAATCACGGTGGGCGCGAAGAACCAGCCGCCCAACGCGTGCGGCTCGCCGCCGGCGGTGATGCGTGCGCCTTTCGCGCGCGCGTCGGCCACGCGTTCGCGCGTGGTATCGAAGGCGGCCTGGTGCATGAGCGGGCCCACGTCCACGCAGTCTTCGAAGGCCGCGCCCACTTTCAACGCGCGCACTGCGTCGCTATAGCGGGCAACGAACGCTTCGTAGAGCGGCTTCGCCACGAGGATGCGATTCGCCGCGCAGCAGTCCTGTCCCGACGTCTGGAACTTCGCGCCCACGGCCACGCGCACGCTCTGTTCGAGATCCGCATCTTCAGCGACGATGAAGGGCGCGTTGCCGCCCAGTTCCAGTGCCGTTTTCTTGATGTCCGCACTCGCTGCCGCCTGCATGACGAGCGCGCCCACGCGCGTAGACCCGGTGAAGCTCACCGAGCGCACACGGGCATCGCGCACGAGCGTTTCCATGGCCGTTTGCGGCTCGCCCAGCACCACGTTGAAGACGCCTGCGGGAAAGCCCGCTTCTTCGGCCAGTTGCGCGAGCGCGAGCGCCGAGAACGGTGTTTCGTGCGCGGGCTTCACGACGACCGTGCAGCCCGCGGCAATGGCGGCGGCGGCCTTGCGCGTGATCATCGCGGACGGGAAGTTCCACGGCGTCATGAGCGCGGCCACACCCACCGGCTCCATCATCGTGCCGAGCTGCGCGCCGTCGATGTGCGATGGAATCGTGCGGCCACCCAGGCGTTTCGCTTCGTGTGCGAACCATTCGATGAAGCTCGCGCCATAGGTGATCTCGCCGCGCGCTTCCGCGAGCGGCTTGCCCTGCTCCAGCGAAAGCATGCTGGCGAGATCGTTGCGATGGCGCAGCACGAGTTCGTGCCAGCGCAGCAGCAGCGCACTGCGTTGCGCGACCGGCACCCAGCGCCACGCTTCGAACGCGCGCTGCGCCGCCGACACGGCTTCCTCGATCTGCGCGGCGCTCAACATCGGCACATGACCGACCACGCTTTGATCCGCAGGGTTCTGCACCGCGACGGTGGAGGCCGTGTCGCTGTGCACCCAGCGTCCATCGACATAGCACAGCGACTTGAATAGAACAGGATGGCCCAGCAGCATGACTTCCTCCATGATTGGCCGGCAGAGCGGCGACGACATTGGCCAGAACCTGCCTCTGTCGCGTTGTTTCGATGCCTTCCACTGTAGGGCCGGCACGCCCTCTGCTCTTTCTGTGTTGCGGGTCGCCGCTGTGCGTTTTTTCTGTTTCGGGCCTGAATTTCAGGGGTTTTTCTGGTGGTCGCCTTTGCGTGCTTGCCTTTGCGTGCTTGCAGTCGTCAGCCCGCATCGCCCGAATCGGCCACCCAGTCCGGCACCGTGTCCGCCGCCTGCTTCACCACCTTCGTCACGATGTAGGTGAAGTAGCGTTCGATGCCGAGTTCGTCGGTCAGCAGCGAATCGATGAAACGCTGGTACTGGTCGATGTCGCGCGAAACCACGTGCATCACGTAGTCCACGCCGCCGCCCGTAGCGTGGCACTGCACGACTTCGGGCGCGCGGGCCACGCGTTCTTCGAAGCGGCGCATGTCGTACGCGGTGTGGCGCGCGAGCGTGACTTCGACGACGATGCGCGTGCCCTTGAACGCGGCGACCCAGTCGATGTCCGCGCGGTAGCCGCGAATCAGCCCGCTTTCTTCGAGGCGCCGCACGCGTTCCCATGCCGGCGAGATCGACAGATTGACCTCTTCGGCAAGGCGCGATTTCGTGATGCGTCCATCGCGTGCCAGCGTGCGCAGAATCGCGAGGTCGTAGCGGTCGAGTTTCATGGGCGCTTCGCGTGCGTGCGGTGTGCGGTGCTCAGGCCGACACCGGAATGCCGCGCTCCACGACGTCGGCCACGACCGCGAGGGTGTCACCCACGCGCACGAGCCCCGGAAAATGGCGTGCCGCCAGGAGCCCGCTGCGCGCCGCGCGATATTCGAACGGCCGCGCGCCGGAACGCTTCGTGTCGTACACGCGCGCCAGCAACTCGCCGTGTTCCACCATCTCGCCCAGGTCCTTGCACGGCTCGATCAGGCCGTCGTGCTCGCTCGTCGTATAGCAGCTGCCGTCGGGCATATCGAGCAGTGTCGTGGTGCGCGATGCCGCGCCCCACGCGCGGCTTGCCGCGTCGAAGAGTTCGCCCGCCGGCGGCGCGAGCACGCCGGCATGCTGAAGAAAGCCGCGCACGCCGCGCATCGCCACGGCCACGCTCGCCGCCGTCGCCGTGCCGCCGCCGCCCAGTTCCGTGGAAACGAACACTTTGCCCGCCTCTTCCGCCGCCGTGTCGAAGAGCCCCACGCTGTCGAGTTCGAGCATGCGCATGGAGTACGGCGCGCCGAACGCACGCATCGCGGCCTCGCAGCGCGCCTGCTGCTTCGCGTCGTGCAGCACGTGGATGGCGGCGAACGGCACGAAGTCGAGCGTGCGTCCGCCCGCGTGCAGGTCCAGCACGTAATCGGCAAGCGGCAGCAGATAGCGCTGGAAGTAATCCGCGATCTTTTCCGTGACGGTGCCGCCGGGCCGGCCAGGAAAGCTGCGATTCAGGTTGCCGCGGTCGATGGGCGACGTGCGGCTGCCCGCCAGAAACGCCGGGTAGTTCATGAACGGCACGATGACGACGCGGCCCGCCACGTCGTCCGCCTTCAGCGTGGAGGCGAGCCGCGAGAGCACGATAGGCCCTTCGTACTCGTCGCCGTGGTTGCCGCCCGTCAGCAGCACCGTGGGCCCGTGACCGCGCTGCACGACGGTGATGGGGATCATCACCGCGCCCCATGCGGAGCCGTCGTGCGAGTGCGGCAGCTTCAGGAAACCGTGCTGAACCCCTTGCCCGTCGAAGTCGACCGTCGGCGTAATCGGCGATGCGCGCATGCCCTACTCCTTCACGAACAGTTTGCGCGGCGTGTTGCAGAAGGTCTCGACGCCGGTCCCGGTAATCAGGATGCTTTCCGTAATTTCGAGACCCCAGTCGTCGAGCCACAGGCCCGGCATGAAGTGGAACGTCATGCCCGGTTGCAGCACCGTGCGGTCGCCGGGCCGCAGGCTCATGGTGCGCTCGCCCCAGTCGGGCGGATAGCTGGCGCCGATGGGGTAGCCGCAGCGGCTGTTCTTTTCGATACCCGATTTGCGCAGCACGGCGAAGAACGCGTTCGCAATGTCCTCGCAGGTGTTGCCGGGTTTCGCGGCGGCAAGACCCGCTTCGATGCCTTCCACCACGGCGCGTTCGGCGTCGATGAAATGCTTCGGCGGTTTGCCGAGATAAACCGTGCGCGACTGCGGACAGTGATAGCGGCGAAAGCACCCCGCGATTTCGAAGAACGTGCCCGCGCCACGCGCGAACGGCGTGTCGTCCCAGGTGAGGTGCGGGGCAGCCGCGTCGGCGCCCGTGGGCAGCAACGGTACGATGGCGGGATAGTCGCCGCCGTAGCCCTCCACGCCCGTGATGCCCGCGGCGTAAATGTCCGCGACGAGGTCGTTCTTGCGCATGCCGGGCTCGATGCGCTCCACGATGCGCGCGTGCATCTTTTCGACGATGCGCGCCGCAATGCGCATGTACTCGATCTCGCGCGGCGACTTCACGGCGCGCTGCCAGTTCACGAGCGCGGTCGCGTCATGCCACTGCGCGTGCGGCAGATTGCGCTTAAGCGCTTCCCATGCAGCGGCGCTGAAGTAGTAGTTGTCCAGTTCTACGCCGATGCGACGCTGGCCCCAGCCGCGCGCTTCGATCACTTCGCGCGAGAGGTAATCCATGGGATGCCGCTCGGTGGACTGCACGTAATGATCGGGATACCCAACGATCTGGTCATGCGCCATGAACACGGTGCGGCGCGCGCCGTTGGCGTCCTGGCCGCGGCCGAACCAGACGGGTTCGCCTTCCATGGCGAGCAGCACGCACTGGTGCACGTAGAACGACCAGCCGTCGTAGCCCGTGAGCCACGCCATGTTGGTGGGGTCCGTCACGATCAGCAGATCGATGTTGGCTTGCTGCATGGCACGCCGCGTGCGGGCGATGCGCGCGGCGTACTCCTCGCGCTCGAACGGCAGGCGCACGGCCGGTGCGGCCTGTACCGCGCCGCCCGTCGTGGTCGTCGTGGGCGGTTGGTGTTGCATAGCTTCTGGCATGGTGACCCTTCCTTGTCCCTTGGTCTGTTGCCCTTCGTGTGTTCTCTGCGCTCTGTCTTGCCGCGAGCGGTCTCTTACTTGCTCGCGGGTTTCGGCACATCGTTGCGAAACGTCGTGCCCGCGCCCGCCGCGCGTGCGCGGGCCAGCGCGAGCGCGGCAATCGCCGTGTCCTGTGCGCCCGTGCCGGTGAGGTCGCAGATCGTGATGTCGTCGAAGTGCGTGCGTCCTGGCTCGCGGCCCGCAATCACTTCGCCTAGCTCGGCAAAGCGTGCGTCCGCAGCCACAACGCGGGCTTCGATGGCGTGATGCAATTCGCCCAGCCCGCGCACCTGCTGTAACCGGTCGCACACGTAACGTGCGGCTGCGAGTGCTGCGGGCGCGATCTCGTTCTTGTGTTCGGCGTCGGATCCCATCGCCGTGATGTGAAGACCCGGATGCAGGTCACGCGCCTGCACGAGCGGTGTCTCGCTCGGCGTGGTGGTGATGGCGATGTCGGCTTCGCGCAGCGCGTCGTGCACGTCTTGCGCAACGCGGGCTTCGACCGCGAGCCGCTCGCCCATCTCGCGGGCAAACTGCGCGGCGCGTTCGCGGTCGCGCGCCCAAACGGAGACACGCTCGACGCGCCGCACGTGCGCGAGCGCACGCAGCTGAAGCCGCGCCTGCTCGCCCGCGCCGATCACGGCCACGTGGCGCGCGTTTTCGCGCGCCAGCCAGCGCGCCGCCACCGCGCCCGCAGCCGCGGTGCGCACGGCGGTGAGATACCCGTTGTCGAGCAGCACGGCTTCGGTCAGACCCATGCGCGCGGAAAGCACGAGCATGAGTCCGTTGAGGCTGGGCAGCCCGAGTTGCGGATTGTTGAAGAAGCCTGGGCTCACCTTGATCGCGAAGCTCTCGAAGCGCGGCAGATACGCGGTCTTCACATCCACCTCGCCGCGATACTCGGGCAGATCGAGCCGCAGAATAGGGGGCATCGCCACCGCTTCGGTCGCAAGCGCGACGAACGCGGACTCCACCTGATCGATGGCGGCCAGATCGAGCGGCACGAGTTCGCGCAGTTCGCTTTCGCCCAGCAACGTGATGGATGACATATCGAGTGTCCTGTTCAGAGTGGCGCGCGGCCTTACGCGCAGCCTGCCGTCACACGGCGATGCAGGTCCATGTCGATGTTCGACCCGCCCACCACGAGCACCACGGGACCGCGCCGCAACTGCGCGGCGTCGAGCGCGCCATCGAGCAACGCCGCCATGCCCACTGCGCCGGCCCCTTCCACCACGAGCCTTTCCTCGCGGTACGCATGAGCGATGCCGCGTGCAATAGACGCCTCGTCGAGCAGCAACGCCTCGTCGATCCATTCGCGCGTGAGGAGGAACGTGTAGCGGTTGTCGAGACCGATTCCGCCGCCCAGCGAATCCGCAAGCGACTCGACTTCTTCGACGGCCACGGGTTGCCCCGCCGCGAGGCTCGCGTGCATCGCGGCGCCGTGCGCCATCGTGACGCCTGTCATGCGAATGGCGGGGTTCGCGGCTTTCGCCATCAGCGCGACGCCGGCAAAGAGCCCGCCGCCCGAAAGCGGCACGACGATGTTCGCGACGTCGGGCACGTCCTCGACGATTTCGAGCCCGATGGTGCCCTGCCCGGCAATGACGTGCGGATCGTCGAACGGCGGCACGAACACGAAGCCCTCTTCGTGCGCGAGCCGCCTGGCTTCCTGCTGCGCGTCGTCCTGACTCGTGCCGGTAATGCACACCTGCGCGCCCAGTTGCCGCACGGCTTGCACCTTGTTGGCCGGCACGAGCGACGACATGCATACGGTGGCCTGCATGCCGAGCGCCTGCGCCGCGTAGGCGACGGCGCGTCCGTGATTGCCCGTGGAGGCCGTGACCACACGCGTGCAGCCCTGCTCCGCAAGCACCGCGAGCGCATGGGTCGCGCCGCGCACCTTGAAACTGCCCGTGGGTTGAACCGTTTCGAGTTTCAGCAGCACGCGCGTGCCAGCGAGGGCCGACAGCGAAGGCGACTCGACGAGCGGCGTGCGCCGCACGCGCGCCGCGATTCTCTGGCGCGCGCGGTAGACATCGGCAGGACAAACGACAGACATGGGGCAGGCCGCAGTGAGGGGTTCGGCGCCGCGCCGGGCGGCGCTGCGTTCTTCAATGCGGCCCAGTCTAATGTTCTAAAAATTGTTTTCGATTGTCCTGGTACATTTACGCGAAGTCGTGCACCTGCGGGTATTGCTCGAAAACTTCGCGCATCGTTTCGAGCGCCGCGCGGAACGTGTCTTCGCCCACTTCCGCGCCCACGCACAGGCGCACCGCATCGGGCCGCTCGCCGCCACGCACGAGAAACGGGTCCGGCGACGTGACGGCGATGTTGCGGTTGCGCAGTTCGCGCACGAGGCGATCGGTCTGCCAGTGCGAGGGCACGCGCAGCCACACCGAAAGTGCGTGCGGATGCGAGCCCAGCACATAGCTGCCCAGAATCTGCTGCACGAGTGCCTGGCGACGCGAGAGACATTCGCGCTGCACTTCGAGCAGGCGCGCCGCGGTGCCGTCGACGAGCCAGCGCGTGGCGACCTCGGCCATGGGCGGCGTCGCCATCCAGCTGTTCACGCGCAGCACGCTTTCGGCACGCAGCGCGAGGCGGCGCGGCGTCGTGAGATACCCGATGCGCAAGCCGGTCAGCACCGACTTCGTGAGGCTCGTGCAGTAAAACGACAGCTCGGGAATCAGGCTCGAAATGGGCGGCACGGGCTTGGGCAGCAGCGGACCGTACACGTCGTCTTCGATCACGTAGACGCCGTAGCGCTGCGCAATGCGCGCAATCGCGCGGCGGCGCGACTCCGGCATCAGCGAAACCGTGGGGTTGTTCAAGGTGGGCGTGCAGACGAGCGCCGAAATGCGCTCGCTATCGCACATCTCTTCGAAGTGCTCGGGGTGAATGCCGTACTCGTCTATTTCGAGGCCCTTCAGCGTAAACCCCAGCACGCTTGCGCTGCCGATCACGCCGTGGTCCGTGAGACTCTCGCAGAGCACGGTGTCGCCCGGCCCCACCAGCGACGCCAGCGCGAGAAAGATGCCGTGCGCGGCGCCGTTCGTGACGAGCAGCGTGTCCGCCGCGGCCGGCATGCCGAGCGTGGCGAGCCACGCCGCCGCGGCCTGGCGATGATGCTCGAAGCCGGCGATGGGCCGGAACGCGCGAATCCACGGCTGATCGTCGAGGCCCGCCAGCGTCGCGCAGACCTTGCGCCACATCGCGTCGTGCTCGGCGGTGTGGATGATGCGTGCAATCGAGAAGTCCACCACGGAGCGCTCGGCCGTATCGAGCATGTAATTCGACATGGTCTCCGTGACGCGCCCCGAGACGAAACTGCCGCGCCCCACTTCGCAGCGGATCAGGCCCTGGCGCTCCAGTTCCTTGTAGGCGTTGGTCACCGTCTGCACGCTGATTTCCAGCTCCGCCGCCACGTCGCGCTGCGGCGGCAGGCGCTCGCCCGCGCGCAGCACGGTGCTTTCGATGTCGCCCGCAATGGCCTTCACCAGCCGCTTGTATTTCGATTCGGCGCCGTGCGCCGCGCGCACCGCTTCGCGCCACTGCTCTCTCACCGTCTTCTCCATGGCTCGTATCTGCGTCGGGTCTTTCCCGGGTCTTTCGATAGTGCGGCCAAAACCCACGGGAAAATTATTGTCCTAGAGCAATCAGAAACAAAAATATGGCTTTGTATGCTGGGCTCCAATGGCGGTGTACCACGACACCACATGGGGTTTTCACGGACGCCCCGCCTGACTTCGCGGCGCATGACGCACCGCGCCACCCTTACGCCACGCAATGGGACCGACATGAACCCGAAGCGCCATTCCAGACTGCCCCAGGCTTTCAGCATCGCGTGTATCGCGGCGGCCGGCCTGCTCATGCACGTGCAGCACGCGGCGGCCGAAACCACGCTACAGCGCATTCAGCGCACCGGCGAGGTACGCATCGGCTACGCGAACGAAGCACCGTTTGCCTACACGACGCCCGACGGCAAGGTGACGGGCGAGTCGCCCGAAATCGCGCGCAAGATCTTCGCGAAGCTCGGCGTGAAAAAAGTGGATGGCGTGCTGACCGAATGGGGCTCGCTCATTCCGGGTCTGCGTGCGGGCCGCTTCGACGTGATTGCCGCCGGCATGTACATCACGCCGGAGCGCTGCAAGCAGGTTGCGTTCGCCGATCCGCAATACCAGATTCAGGACACGCTGCTCGTGCTGAAAGGCAATCCGAAGAAACTGCACAGCTACGCCGACGTGGCAAAGCAGTCTGACGTGAAGCTCGCGGTGATGGCGGGCGCCGTGGAACTGGGCAACTCGCGCGATGCTGGCGTGAAAGATGCTCAGTTGCTCCAGGTACCGGACACCACGGCGCAATTGCAGGCCGTGCGTGCGCGCCGCGCCGATGCAGCCGCAGGCACCGCGCTCACGATGAAGGGCCTCGCCTCGAAAGACGCGGCCCAGGTGGAAACCGTCTCCGACTTCACCGATGATCCGAAGCACACCGGTTATGGCGCGCTCGCCTTCCGGCCCGAAGACACGGATCTGCGCGACGCCGTGAACAAGCAGCTGCATGCATGGCTCGGCACGCCGGACCATCTGCAAACCGTCGCGCCGTTCGGCTTCGACAAGTCGAACCTCACGACGAAGACCGCCGCCGAAATCTGCAGCGGCAAGTAGATCGCGAGAGACGTGGCACGGTTCGCTTCGTGGGCCGGCTTCGGCCGGCCCCGTCGGCACGTATGAAGCCGGCAAGCGCACACACCCCGTTGCAGTCCGCGCATCACGCGACGGATTGAATGCCATCATGCAAGCGAGGACCGCCATGCGTGAATTGTTCCCCCTGCTCATGCAGGGCACTCTGGTGACCATCGGCATTACGATCGGCGCGACGTTGCTCGCCATCGTCATGGCGTTCGTGGGCACCGCCGCCAAACTCGCGCCGTGGGCGCCGCTGCGATGGGCGGGCAACGTGTATGTCGAAGTGTTTCGCGGCACGTCGCTGCTCGTGCAGCTCTTCTGGTTCTTCTTCGTGTTGCCGCTGCCGCCGTTTCGTATCGAACTCACGCCGCTCACCGTGGCCATCGTGGGGCTCGGATTGCACTACGGCGCCTACGGCTCGGAAATTCTGCGCGGCGCGCTGCGCTCCGTGTCCGGCGGCCAGTTCGAAGCGGCACTCGCTCTGAACCTCTCGCCCTTGACGCGCATGCGCCGCATCGTGCTGCCGCAAGCCATGATCAATGCGCTGCCGCCCGCCACGAACCTCATGATCGAATTGCTCAAGGGCACGTCGCTCGTGTCGTTGATCACGCTCTCCGACCTCACGTTTCGCGCGCGCCAGCTCGATGAAGCCACGTTCAAGACCGCGGAGATTTTCGGGCTCACGCTCGTCATCTACTTCGTGCTGGCCCAGTGCATCGCGACGTTGATGCGCTACTTCGAACGACGCGTGAATCACGGCATCGCGAACAGCCGTCCCCGGTCCGCCGCCCGCCTCGACAACGGCACCGTCATGAGCCGCTTTCTGCAAAGAGTCGCCCGATGAACAGCTTCTTCGACCTGCACTACGCCGCGCAGATTCTGCCGGCCCTGCTGCATGCCTCGCTCTACACGATCCTCATCACGCTGGTCGGTTTTGCCGTTGCGCTCGTGCTGGGCCTCGTGTTCGCGATTCTGAGGCGCAGCGCTGTCCGGCCGGTCGCGCTCACGGTGGGCTTCGTCGTCGAGTTCATTCGCAGCACGCCGCTCCTGATCCAGATTTACGTGCTCTTTTACGTGCTGCCCGTCTACGGCATCACGATGAGCGCGCTCATGGCGGGTACCGTGGGCATCGCGCTGCACTACGCGTGCTATACGTCGGAGGTCTATCGCGCGGGACTGAACGGCGTGGCGCGCGGCCAGTGGGAGGCGTGTTGCGCGCTGTCGCTTTCGCCGCGACGCACGTACCTCGGCGTGATCCTGCCGCAAGCCATTCGTCCCGTGGTGCCCGCGCTCGGCAACTATCTGGTCGCCATGTTCAAGGACACGCCCATGCTCTCGGCCATCACCGTCGTGGAACTGATGCAGCAGGCGAAGAACATCGGCTCCGAAACGTTCCGCTATCTGGAGCCCATCACGCTCGCGGGGCTGTTCTTCCTCGTGATCAGCGTGACGTTCGCCCACCTCGTGCGGCGGCTCGAATTCAGCCTGAGGTTGCCATGAACCTGCCCACCGCCATGCGCGACGGCGCGCCCCGCGCGCCCACTTCCGGAACACCCGT
Organism: Paraburkholderia kururiensis; assembly: GCF_034424375.1. Lineage (NCBI taxonomy): Bacteria > Pseudomonadati > Pseudomonadota > Betaproteobacteria > Burkholderiales > Burkholderiaceae > Paraburkholderia > Paraburkholderia kururiensis. The sequence continues at coordinate 6,539,272 of NZ_CP139965.1, forward strand.
TATGGAGCAAGCAATGAAACGTGACCCCGCCGCCGCGTACACGCCCGCCGTCGACCGCAACGGCGACACACCCATGGTGCGCTTTCGCAACGTGACGAAGCGCTATGGCGCGCTGACGGTGCTCGACGGACTGGACCTCGAAGTGGGCCGCAACGAAAAAGTCGCGATCATCGGGCCGAGCGGCTCCGGCAAATCGACGCTCTTGCGCGTGCTGATGACGCTCGACCCGCTCACGGACGGCATGATCGAAGTGGACGGCGAGCCGCTCACGCACATGGTGAAGAACGGCGCGCTCGTGCCCGCTTCGCTGCGCCACCTGCGCCGCGTGCGCAGCAAGATCGGCATGGTGTTTCAGAGCTTTAACCTCTTTCCGCACATGACGGCGCTCGCCAATACGATCGAAGCGCCCATGCAGGTGCTCGGTCTCTCGCGCAAGGAAGCCACGGAGCGTGCGCACGAGCTGCTCTGCCTCGTGGGCCTCGAAGACAAGTGCAATCATTACCCGTCGCAGCTGTCAGGCGGCCAGCAGCAGCGTGTGGCGATTGCGCGTGCGCTCGCCATGCGGCCCAAGGTGATGCTGTTCGACGAGGTGACGTCCGCGCTCGATCCGGAACTGTGCGGCGAAGTGCTCAACGTGATCCGCCGTCTTGGCAGCGAGCACAACCTCACGATGCTGATGGTCACGCACCAGATGGGCTTCGCCAAAGAGTTCGCGGACCGCGTGTGCTTTTTCTCGCAGGGCAAGATCATCGAGCAGGGACCGCCGCAGCAGTTCTTCTCGGCGCCCGAGCACGAACGCACGAAGCAGTTCCTGCGCGCGGTGAAGGAAGCGATGTAGGGGAACGGGCGCGGGCCACTATCCCGCGGCGTGTGACCCGCTACGCCGCCTTGCCGACCTTCCCTCTGACGCCGCGCGCAATCTCGTCGCCGGTGCCGTGCGGCAGCTTCGCGGTGACGGGAATGGACGCCACCGAAAACAGCGCGACCGCGAAAAACGCGGGCCAGAAGTCCGACCAGACCACGTGGGCGTGGCCTTGCAGGTCGCGCGAAATCTGCAGCACGATGCCCGCGATGGTCACGCCGAGGCCCAGCGAAATCTGCTGGATCACGCTCGCCACACTCGTGGCGCGGCCGATGTCGCGGCCCGCGATGTCCGCATAGGCAAGCGAATTGAGGCTCGTGAATTGCAGCGAAGGGAACACGCCGCCCACCAGCACCACGCACCAGATCAGCCAATGCGGCGTGCCGGGAAAGAAGAATCCGTATGCGGCAATCGCCGCGCCCGCGAGCGCGGCGTTCACCATCAACACCTTGCGGAAGCCGAACTTCGCGAGCACGCGTGTCGCGATGGTCTTCATGAAGATGGAGCCGAACGCCGATGCGCACGTGATGGAGCCCGACACGAACGCCGTCAGGCCAAGACCTTCCTGGAGCGCGAGCGGCAGCAGGAACGGCACGGCGCCCAGCCCGATGCGAAACAGCGACCCGCCCACCACGCTCGCATGAAAGCTCGGAATGCGCAGAAACCGCAGATCGAGCACCGGCCGCTCGGCACGCTGCGCGTAGAACCAGTAGAGCACGAGCAACAACGCACCCGTCACGGTCATCACGAACGCCACGTTGCCCGACGCCAGTTCGCCGCCCACGAGCGACAGCCCCAGCATGAAGAGCGACGCGCCCGCAGCAGAAAGCACGAAGCCGATCCAGTCCAGCGGACCGGGATGCTCCTCGTGCATGTTGGCGATATGGCGATTCGCGAGCCAGATGCCGAAGAGACCGATGGGAATGTTGACGAAGAAGATGAGGCGCCAGTGCAGATAGGTGGTGATGAAACCGCCCAGCGGCGGCCCCACCACGGGCCCCAGCAGCGCGGGCACCGTCAGGTAATTGACGGCGCGAATGAACTCGGACTTCGGCACCGAGCGGAAGATGATGATGCGCCCCACCGGCACCATCATCGCGCCGCCAATGCCCTGCACGAAGCGCGCCGCCACGAGCGCGGACAACGACGTAGCCGCGGCGCACAGCAGCGAGCCCGTCATGAAGATGCCGATGGCTACGCGAAACACGGTGCGCGAGCCGAACCGGTCCGCCACCCATCCGCAGATGGGAATGAACACGCCGAGGCCGATCACGTAGCTCGTGATGGCGAGTTTCAGCGAGATGGGGTCGTGTCCGAGGTCGCGTGCGAGGGCCGGAAGCGACGTCACGATGACCGTGGCGTCCACGTTTTCCATGAACATCGCGCACGCGACGATGAGTGGAACGATGAAGGGGCCGAGGGCAAGGGGCATGGAGACAGCGGCGCGGCGGTGCGCGAATCCGCGTAAAGCCGCCATTATGGCATCGCGGCGCGGCTCATGTTGTATGTGCCACATTCGCGGCTACGCGTCGGCATCCCGCAAAGCCGCGCCCCGTAAGGCTGTGACCGGCACGCAACGTCGCGAGCACAACCGGTGAAAGCCGGGTAAAGTGCGAAACCTGTCGCATGTCCATTCGAATAGCGCGGCAAGCCTTTTGTTGCGGCCCTGAATAAAGCGTCCTCTAAAACCAGTACAGGCCGCTGAACATTCCACCGATCCGATGAAACGTCGTCTTTTTGCCCTTTTGTTCGCGGCAACGCCCTTGTTTTGCCAGGCGGCCGTGCTGGACGCACCGCTCGCGTGCAATGTGTCCGCGCATCAATTCGTCTCCGGCCTGATCGATCAGAACCTGATCCAGCCGCACGCCATGCGTGTGGAAAGCAATTCCATCAACGCGTTCTGGCCGACGCGCGACGCCGACGTCACCGCATTTGGCTTTCGCGTGTTCGCCATCGTGGGCTACGAGAAGGACGACCCGATCTTCCGCACCGGCACCGGCGAACCCGTGGGCAAGTCGGCCTACGGTGCAGTCGTGATCGGCAGTGACAGCAAGGTGCAGGCGGCCGTGACGGCGGCGGGGAGTCCCGCCATCGTGCGGCACGTGGGACCGTTAATGACGGCGATCTTCTGTCCGCGCAGTTGAGATGCGGGGCCGGCCACGCCGGCCATTCTTCGAGCCCGCGTTCCGTGCGCGAGCGCGACGGCACGCCGCCGCTCGCCGGCGTCTTTCATCGCGCGGTCGTGTGCGCGCACGATAGCCATTCCCCGCCTTTTCCCGCTTTTCCCGTCGCATTTTTCTATTTCCGCAATAAAGTTTTTCTGCTATTTCAGGGAACTTAATTCGGATCGAAATAACGCCGCATAAAAAAAGCGGCCCGAAGGCCGCTGAAAAAGATGAAAAAGACTGCCCTTGGTCAAGGGGCAAGACGGATTTTAGGACTTTCGTCCCCTTTGAATGAGGCAATAACCGGGAATAGTGCGTTGCTCGAAACAGGACGAATCAGGCGCCCTGCCCGCGGGCATGAGCGCCGCGCCGGCGTGGGCCGTCGCGCATAAGCAACATAGCGGGAATGAACCCGGTGCGCTCGCCGCTCGAAACAAACCGAAATAATCTTTTATTCGCATGCACTTACGTGCCGAATTTCCAGCATTACAGATTCCGGAAAGCACTGTTGTGCGATATGGAATTAAAGAGCGCGGCCAGCCGAATACACTTTGTCCCGAATCGTCAGACCACTCGCCTCTCGCGGTGAATACGCTGATGCGATTCTTCTGGATTGTCTCGGAGAGTTATAAATCATGAAAAAAACCCTTTTTGTCGCGGGCGTCGTAGGTGCCTTCGCAGCCGCCTCGGCTCATGCGCAAAGCAGTGTGACCCTGTACGGCACGCTGGATGCAGGTCTCGTCTACTCGAACAACCAGCTCGGCCACAGCAACTGGCAACAGGGCAGCGGTTCGGTCTCGGACACGTATTTCGGCCTGCGCGGCAGTGAAGACCTGGGCGGCGGCCTGCATGCCATCTTCAAGTTGGAGAACGGCTTCAACCTGAACAACGGTCAGTTCCGCGAAAGCAACACGCTGTTCAACCGCCAGGCGTACGTGGGCCTGCAAAGCAACCAGTTCGGTACGGTGACGCTGGGCCGCCAGTATGACTCCGTGGTGGACTACCTCGCGCCGATCTCGGCGGCGGGCTACGGCTACGGCAACAACCTGGCCGGTCACCCGTTCGACAACGACAACCTCGACAACTCGTTCTCCATCAAGAACTCCGTGAAGTACGCCAGCCCGAATTTTGCCGGCGTGCAGTTCGGCGGCCTGTATGGCTTCAGCAACGCGGCGGGACAGTTCTCGAACAACCGCGCATGGAGCGTGGGCGCGTCGTATGCGAACGGTCCGCTGAACGTCGCGGCCGCCTACTTGCAGCTCAACAACTCGGGCAGCAACAATACGGGCGGCGCGGTGTCGTCGGGTGACGGTAGCGCCCAGGTGGCAGCCGCCCTGCAACGCACGTATGGTGCAGGCGTGAACTACACGTACGGCCCGGCCACGGTCGGCTTCGTGTACACGCACACGCAGTTCGACAACATGCAGAGCACGAACGTGGGCGGCACGTTCGTGGGCGGCCTGTCGGGCACGAACCTGCACCTCGACAACTACGAGATCAACGGTCGCTACGCGCTGACGCCGGCATTGAGCCTCGCCGCCGCGTACACGTTCACCGATGGTCGCGTGACGGGCTCGAACGGTACGGGTGATCCGAAGTGGCACACCGTGTCGCTGCAAGGCGATTACTCGCTGAGCAAGCGTACCGACGTGTACCTGGAAGGCGTGTACCAGCATGCATCGGGCGAGTTCGGCAACCTGGGCGCGAACGTGGCGGCCATCAACACGCTGTCGCCGTCGTCGACGCAGAATCAGACGGCCGTGGCAGTGGGCCTGCGTCACCGGTTCTAAGTCTCGATGAAGTCCGGCAGGTCGTGGGCCGCGTCGGGAGCCTGCAGCGTGTTTGCTGCGCCTGACGCACCACGGCCTGCCTGAAATCCCCGTGCAAAATGCTGCGCAATGCGCGCGCGTGGTTCAGGCCATGCGCGCGCATTGCCATTGGGCGTCCGCTTGTTGCTGTCGGCAGTGCGCCCGGCACGGCCCTGAGTATTGCGGCGAGTTATCTGACGCGAGTTATTGCCGAGAGTGCTGCCGCGCCGGTTTGCGCACCGCGCGGCCGGCAGATTCGCTTCGTTCGTCTCGCGCCCCTTCCTGTTGCATCTTCTTACGCACTCACGCGCGATGTCGTGCGTATACTGCTGCGCACCGCGTCGCCGCTGCCACGGCGCACGCCATGCCACGCATCGGCGCCACGCCGGTTGCGGACCGATACCCCGAACGCCCAGGTCACGCCCGCCATGAAGAAATCGCTCCTTCTCGCCCCGAGCCTGCTACTCGCCGCCTGCGGTTCGCCCAGCGGCCCGCAGCAGAACGCCGCCGTCGCGAACGGCGCCACGCCGATGATCTACGTGTCGTCGATGCACGCGCCCGCGTCCATCTCCCGTTGCCTCGAAAGCCGGCTCGGCAGCGTGCACGAATCTCGCGCGAACGGCGCCACGGAACTCGAAGTGGGCTCCCGTTCCAACGCGTCGTACTTCGTCACGCTCACGCCGTCGGCGAACGGGTCCGTGGTTCGCGTCGTGCATCCGGACAACGCGCCCAACGATCCGCCCGAAGAAGAAATGCGCTTTCACGTGGCGCGCTGCGCGGTTTGAGGCCTGGATTTGAGGACTGGGTCTGCGGCTTTGCCTGAGGCTCAGCGCGGCCCGGCAGAAACGCGAGGGCGTCCGCCTGTCCTCATCTGGATGTAGTTATCAACAGAAAATGTGCGCAAGCCTGTGGATATCCTGGGCAAGCCGCACGCAAGTCACTGACGCGCCAACGAATCGGCGCGCTGCACGGCAAAGCGAGCGCGAGGCCCGCCCGCGTTACACCACGTTCTTTTCCACGAACGGCCGGTTCTCCAGCACACGCGCGAAGCCGAGCGCCGAAAGATCGAGCGTCGTATAGCGGCCGTGCAGGATCAGCTCGCTCACGCCGCGCCCTGTCGCCGGCCCCTGCTGCAGGCCGTGCCCGCTGAAGCCGTTGGCGAAGAGGCAGTTATCGACGTCGGGATGCGCGCCGATGATCGCGTTGTGGTCGAACACGTTGTACTCGTAGTACCCCGACCAGCAATTCTCCACGCGCAGCGCCTCGAACTGCGGCACACGGTGCGCGAGCGTGGGCCAGATCACGTCGTCGAAGAGCGCGTGGTCCACTTCGTCGAGCGGCAGGTCGTCCGGGTCGTTGTCGGGCGACGGCGACGTGCCGCAGATGTAGGTGCGTCCTTCGGGCCGGAAGTACACGCCTGTCGGGTCGACCAGCAGCGGACAGCGTTCCAGCTGCGCCGGCGAACTCACGTTGAAAATGCTGCGACGGCGCGCGAACACCGGAATCTCGATGCCGAGCATGGCCGCGATACGACGGCACCATGCGCCCGCCGCGTTCACCACGACGTCGCAGGCATACGACTCGCCGTTCGCATCCTCGACGTGCGTGACGCGCCGGCCGTCGCGCACGAGCCCCGTCACGTCGCTCGGCACGTAATGCGCACCGAGTGCCTGAGCCTTCTTGCGCAGCGCCTGCACGAGACCGTAGCCGTCGAACCAGCCCTCGCCGCTTTCGCCGAACGCGCCGGCCACGAGGTCTTCCGTGTTGAGCCACGCGAAGCGCGCGTCCAGTTGCGCGCGATCGAGCAGGCTGATGTCGGCCCCCAGCTTCCGTTGCAGCGCGTGGTTCTCGCGCAGCGTATCGAGGCCCGCAGGCGTGGCGAGAAACAGATAGCCGCCCTCATGCAGATCGATGGACGGCCGCACGCCGTCCACTTCGAGCCGCTCGCCGATCGAGCGCAGGAACTCGATGCCGAACAGCGACATCTGGATGGAAAGCGGCGTCGAAAACTGCTGCCGGATGGACGCGGCCGACAACGCCGACGACGAGCGCGCATACGTCGGATCGCGCTCGATGACGGTCACGCTCACGGTCGGGTCCGTGGCCCGCAGAAAATACGCAACCGAACTGCCGATCACCCCACCGCCGACGATGACGACTTTCGCACTCACCTGTCACTCCGTAAGAGAACGCTCTGATCACGCTGCGGACAACGCCGCGGCCTTCAGCCGATATTGAAGTCGATGCCCTGTGCAAGCGGCAGCGCGGACGAGTAGTTGACCGTGTTCGTGGCGCGGCGCATGTAGCCCTTCCACGCGTCCGAGCCCGACTCGCGGCCGCCGCCCGTTTCCTTCTCGCCGCCGAACGCGCCGCCGATTTCCGCGCCGCTCGGTCCGATGTTGACGTTGGCGATGCCGCAATCGCTGCCCGTGGCCGAGAGGAAGCGTTCGGCCTCGCGCAGGTCGGTGGTGAACACGCACGACGACAAACCGTGCGACGCCGCGTTGTTGGCCGCAATGGCTTCGTCGAAGTCGCGATAGCGCATGACGTAGAGGATCGGCGCGAAGGTTTCCTTGAGCACGATGGCGCTTTGCGCCGGCATTTCGACGAGCGCCGGCCGCACGTAATAGCCGCCTTCCAGGCCCTTCACCTCGACGCGCTCGCCGCCATGCACCTTGCCCCCTTCGGCCTGCGCCTGCTGCAGCGCTTCCTGCATGCGCGCAAACGACTGGCGGTCGATCAGCGGTCCCATCAGCGTGCCCTTTTCGAGCGGATTGCCGATCGGCACCTTGCCGTAAAGCTGCTTGAGGCGATCCACGGTTGCGTCGTAGACGCTCTCGTGCACGAAGAGCCGCCGCAGCGAAGTGCAACGCTGGCCCGCCGTGCCGACTGCGGAGAACAGGATGGCGCGCAGCGCGAGGTCGCGGTCCGCGCTCGGTGTCACGATGCCGGCGTTGTTGCCGCCCAGTTCGAGAATGGAGCGGCCGAAGCGTTTCGCCACTTCCACGCCCACGGCGCGGCCCATTTCTGTGCTGCCCGTGGCGCTGACGATGGCGGCGCGCGGGTCCGCAACGAGCTTCGCGCCCACTTCGCGGCCGCCGTGGATCAGGGCGACCAGCCCTTCGGGCGCATCGCCGAATTCGGCGAGCATGTCGGTCATGATCTGCTGCACGGCGAGCGCCGTGAGCGGCGTCTTTTCCGAGGGCTTCCACACCACGGCGTTGCCGCAGACGAGCGCGAGCGCCGCGTTCCACGACCACACCGCCACCGGGAAATTGAACGCCGAGATGATCGCGCACACGCCCATGGGGTGCCACGTCTCGCCCATGCGGTGACCGGGACGCTCCGAGGCAATCGTGAGGCCGTACAGCTGGCGCGAGAGACCCACGGCGAAATCGCAGATGTCGATCATTTCCTGCACTTCGCCCAGACCCTCCTGAAGGATCTTGCCGGCTTCGAGCGACACGAGGCTGCCCAGCGCCTGCTTCTTCTCGCGCAGACGGTCGCCGAGCAGGCGCACCAGTTCGCCGCGGCGGGGCGCGGGCACGCTGCGCCAGCGGCCGAAGGCGTCCTGGGCGCGCGCCAGCACGGCGTCGACGTCGGCCACCGTGTGGCTCGCGACGCGGCCGATCAGTTCACCCGAGATCGGCGAATGGACCTCGATGTCGCCGGACTGGACAGCGTGCGCAATGCCGAGATCGGCGAGGATGGTCGAAGCGTTCATGGCGTTTCCTTATTTCCGATACGAAACAAATCTGCGTCCGGCGACTATACACGCCGTGCCGGGCGGCGGCAATGCCGGCGTCGCACGGCGTCCATCATAGGCGTTGGGCGAACGCCTTGCCAGCACGGGCGTTGGCGCCGGTCGGGCAATCCGGCGCAACCGTGGCGCCACCTCGGGAGCGGAGGCCGCGGCCCGAATTCCAGCCCACACCTCGCGTTTCCTATAGGAACGAAACCGGATGTTATGATCGCCCACACCGCGCGCCTAAGGGGCGCCTGCATCGATTGCTTCTTATGGACACCAACCTGACCAAACCGGCCGAATCGTCCACCACGGACCTGGGCCGCCGCGTGCGCGCCGCGCGCGTGGCGCAAGACCTCACGCTCGAAGTGGCGAGCCGCCTGTGCGGCGTATCGCGCTCCACGCTCTCGAAAGTGGAAAACGGCCTCATGTCGCCCACGTTCGACGTGCTGCAAAAAATCGTGCTGGGGCTGAAGATCGATCTGGCCGAGCTGTTCGGCTCCACGCCGAAGCTCAACGCGAGCGGCCGGCGCGCCATCACGCGCAAGAACGCGGGCCAGCGCCACGCGTATCGCGGCTATCAGATGGAGGTGCTGGCCACGGACCTTGCCCACAAGGCCATGCTGCCGTTTCGCATCCGCATCACGGCGCACACGCTGGACGCCTTCGACGACTGGGGCCGCCACGAAGGCGAGGAGTTTCTGTATGTGATCAGCGGCAGCGTGTGCCTGTATTCGGAGCTGTATGCGCCCACGCAACTGGAAGCGGGCGACAGCATCTACTTCGATAGCCGCACGGGGCACGCGGCGATCTCCACGAGCGAGGAAGACGCCGAGGTGCTGTGGCTCGCGACAGGCGCCGATGTCCCGCAGTCTGCGCAGGCGGCGCCGACGGCGGGATCGAAGCGCTGAGCGGCCCTTTCGGTTTCGGGCAGGCGCTTCAGCTTCAATCAGGCGCCTTCGCGCGGTACTTCAGGTCGCAGCTTCCAGACAACCGCTCCCGCCGGCGTTCAGCCCGCCCTTTTCAACGCGCCGCCGCCAGCGCCGCGAGATTGCCCTCGCCGAACCCGTGATGTCCCTTGCGCTGCACGATCTCGAAGAAGATCTCGCCGGGATTGCGCCGCACGAAGGTCTGGAAGAACAGTTGCGGCGCGCCCTTGCCCGTCTCGCCGTCCACCAGAACGTGCGCGCGCCGCAGGCGTTCGATGTCGAGCCCATGCCCCGGCAGCCGCGCGTCGATGCCCTCGTAGTAGCGCGGCGGCGGCTCCACGAAGCACACGCCGTTGGCCGTGAGCGCGTCGACGCAGGCGAAGATGTCGTCGGTAGCCAGCGCGATGTGCTGCACGCCTTCGCCCGGATGATCGGGCAGATACTCGTGCATGAGGCTCGTGCGCGGCGTGCCCTCTTCGTAGAGCGGAATGCGGATCGCGCCGCACGGCGACACCATCACGCGCGATTCGGCCGAAACGTGCCAGTTCGCGTGCAACTCGTGAATCTCGCGGAAATTGAGCAGGTCGCGATAAAAATCCACCCACTCCTGCATGCGGCCCACGCCTACCGTCTGCGTGAAGTGATCCACGGCGACGAGCCCGCTGCCCGCGTGACTGAGGTCGGCGTGCGCGGTGTCGATATGGATGGGACGAAAGTCGATGTCGAAGATCGAGATGTCGCCCACGCCGCCGCGCTGACCGCCACGGCCGCGCCAGCGGTCCACGAAATAGATGTGCGAGTTGCCGATGCCCTGAATGGCCGGGATATAAAGCTCGCCCTTGCCGATCTTCTCGCCCTCGAACTCCCAGGCGCCCAGCTCCACGGCGCGCTCGAAGGCGCGCTGGGCATCGTTCACACGAATGCCGATCGCGCAGATGCCCGTGCCGTACTCCTCTGCGTAACGGGCCGCGAACGAATCCGGCTCTGCGTTGATGAGGAAGTTCATCTCCCCCTGGCGGTACAGCGTGACGCTCTTGCTGATGTGGCGGGCAATGGGCTTGAAGCCGAGGCGCGTGAAGGTCTGATCGAGCGCCTGCGGATCGCGTGCGGCGAATTCGACGAACTCGAGGCCCGCGGTGCCGAGCGGATTGTGCTCGCGGTCCGCGGCGGCGCGCAGGGCAGCGGCGGGATCGGGCAGGTCGCGGGGCATGGTTTCTCCTTGTCGAGGCAGTCGATACATCAAAGATGGCAATGCCGCTCGCCTCGCCGGATCGTGCCGCGCGGCGCCGCGCGCCCGCTGCGTTCCACCGGCATGCTGCATGCCTGATTTGAACCGTATTTCGAACCGTGTTTTTACACCGGCTTCGCAGTCTGCCGCAACTGCAATTTGTACTGTATGGTTCACCGCCGCGGCCCTTCAGCGGCGGGTGCGCGCACGCCCTGTTTCCCCCGTTGCAGCAGCCTTCGCCGGGTTGCGGCGCGACGCGGTTTTGCGTGCCGGTTTGGCTGTCCGTCCGGGTGTGGATCGGGCCGCGCGCGTACTCAACGATGCGGCACGCTCGCGCGCCACATGGCGCACGGCATCGATCAGCGCGCGAGCGACAGGCGAAGGCTCGGCATCCGTACGCTGAATAAGGCCCACGGGTTCCTCGCTGCCTGCGTGCGGCATCGGCAGACGCACGAGCGTGCCTTGCTCCAGGTCGTACTCCACCGCGCCCGCCGGCGCGAACCAGACCGCGTCGTTCTGCAACGCAAGCAGCCGCGCGACGGAAACCGACAGCATCTCCACGAACGACGACAACGGCGGAACACCCCACGTCTTGAGCAGATTGTCCGCGGCCTGGCGGATGAGCGTGCCATACGGCGGCAGCACGATCGTGAAGCGATCGAGCGCGGCGTGCAGGTCGGCGCGCTGTACGAGCGGATGGCCCGCGCGCACCACGGCGAGCAGCGGCTCGCTGTAAAGCTGCTCGAAGCTCAAGCCCACCATGCGCTCGGGGTCCGCGAGGCGCCCCACCGCGAACGCAATGGCGCCCGACTTCAAACGCTCCAGCAACTCCGCATTCGCCGCCGTGGCCAGCCGCACGATCACATGCGGCCAGTGCGCAGCGAACACGCGCAGCGCGGCGGGCACCAGCGAAGGCGCGACCGTGGGCAGCACGCCGATATCCACCGTGGCCGTGGTCGTGTTGCCGTCGCGCGCGAGCAGGTCCACGCCCTGACGCAACGCGCTCACGCAGGCACTGGCATGCGGCATGAACAGCAGCCCCTCGCGCGTGGGAACGGCGCCGCGCCGGCCCCGCTCGAACAGCTTCACGCCCAGCACCGCCTCCAGTTCGGCGACGGTCTTCGACACGGCCGGCTGCGTGATGGACAGGCTCTCCGCCGCCTTCTGCACGCTGCCGAACTGCGCCACGGCAAGAAAGCACTGCAGATGACGGAACTTGACCCGGCTGTCGGCGAGACGTCGTCGTTGCATAACCGTCCGTTATACGAAACGCGAAAAAACGTCATTTTGCATAACTTTCCGGGTTCGATAAAGTCGCATCATCCCGCTGCACCTCACCCCCCACTCAACAACGATTTCAAGGAGACACCCGATGGACGACCCGATTTTGTCCGCGCGCGACTTCCCTTCTCATCCGGCCTACATCGATCCCGGCTATCGGTCGTCGGTGAAGCGCGGTCCCACGCGTCCGCTCATTCCGCTCAAGGAACGTCTGCGTGACCAGCGCGTGCCCGTCTACGGCGCCGAAGACCTGGGCCCGCTCGACAACGACCTCACGCGCAACGCCGTGAAGAACGGCGCGCCGCTCGGCGAGCGCATCATCGTGACGGGCCAGGTGCTGGACGAAGGCGGCAAGCCGGTGCGCAACACGCTCGTGGAAGTCTGGCAGGCGAACGCCGCGGGCCGCTATGTGCACAAGCAGGACCAGCACGACGCGCCGCTCGATCCCAACTTCCTCGGCGCGGGCCGCTGCCTCACGGACAACGAAGGCCGCTATCGCTTCCTCACCATCAAGCCCGGCGCTTACCCGTGGGGCAATCATCCGAACGCGTGGCGTCCGAATCACATCCATTTCTCGCTGTTCGGCGACTACTTCGGCCAGCGGCTCGTCACGCAGATGTACTTCCCCGGCGACCCGCTGCTCGCGTTCGACCCGATCTACCAAGGCGTGCCGGAAGGCGCGCGCGAGCGGCTGATTTCGCGCTTCTCGCTCGACACCACCGAAGAAGGCTTCTCGCTGGGCTACGAATTCGACATCGTGCTGCGCGGCCGCAACGAAACCCCGATGGAGCGTTGAACCATGACTCTCAAGCAAACGCCTTCGCAAACGGTCGGCCCGTACTTCGCCTACGGTCTGTGTCCCGAGCAATACAACTTCGACCACAAGAGCCTGTTCACGCCCGCACTCGTCGCGCCCGAAACGCCCGGTGAGCACATCACGATCATCGGTCGCGTGTTCGACGGCGACGGCGCGCCGATTCCCGACGCGATGCTCGAATTCACGCAGCTGGATAGCAATGGCCGCTATCCCGGCTCGCGCAACGAAGCGAACGAAACGGGCTTTCGCGGTTTTGCCCGCGTGGGCACGGGTACGGACGCGAAGCAGCGCTTCATTGTGGAAACGGTGAAGCCAGGCCGTGCAGCGGACGATAGCGCGCCGCACATCGACGTGACGGTGACCATGCGCGGCGTGCTGCTGCACGCCTTCACGCGCATCTACTTCGACGACGAAGCCGCGGCGAACGAGCAGGATGCAGTGCTGTCAGCCGTGCCGGCCGAACGCCGCGCAACGCTCGTCGCAAAGCGCGAAGAACACGCGGGCAGCGTGATCTACCGCTTCGACATCCACATGCAAGGCGACCGGGAAACCGTGTTCTTCGACGTGTAACGACACGGCACAAGCGGCGGCATGCGCCGCTTTCACGAGCCTTTCACATATCGGCGTTACGATCCGGTTCGCGATAACCTGATCGCAAAACTCCGAGACACATTCGGTGCCCGCCTCGCGCGGGCACTTTTTTTATGTGGATTGATGCGGACGCTTTCAACCGAACGGCCGCACGCCGATCAGCACGCCGTGCAGCCATAGCGCGAAGACCACCCACGCAACGAGGCCGGCGACCACGCATATCAGGTCTTTCGAGAACCGGCCAGGCGGATAGACGACGTTGGCTATCGCATCGCGACGCCGCGCCGCCATCAGGTCCACGATGGACCACACCAGGAACGCGCCGAACAGCACGAGCGCATTGAGCGTGCCGTTGGCCGCGAGGTGCGCGATGGCCCAGAGCATCACGGCCGTCACCATCGGATGCTTGAACAGCGACTTGAAGTGATTCTCGGGCACGTATGCCGCGGGGAACAGAATGAAGGCGAGCGCCGTGAGCGGCGCCGCGAGATGCGGTGCCCAGGGCGGCGGCGTCCACAGTACCGTGGGGTCGCGCCGGGCCAGACCGTAGCCCCACACCAGCAGCACCAGGCCGATCAACGACACCACGGAATACGCGCTTTTCCAGCCTTTCTCGCCGAGGCGGGCAATCTGCGCGCGCCGCCAGTCTTCGGCCACGATGCGAACCGAGTGCGCACCGAGAAAGATCACCAACCCGATAATCAGCACCGACATGTCCAGCACCTCGCGCAGGCTGCAGAAGATGGCCGCGATTGTCGCCCGAATTCGAGCCGGCTGACAAACGGATTTCGATGCATGCGTCATGCGGGCTATCGTCGCGCGATTTTGTTCCTGATACTGTTGCGCAGCCGCGCGCGCCATCGCATGTCGCACCACATGCCTCGCAAATGCACGCGGCATACCCGGGAGCACAGTGCATGGAAACGAACTGGAATCTGATTCGCGAAGCCATCAATGCGGCTATCGACAGCTGCGAGAAACTCGAACAGGCGGGTTATGCCGAGCACCACCGAAGCATCACGATCGACGTAGGCGGACAACGCGCCAACGTGCGGGACTTTCTCGTGAGCGCCTGGACGCTGGCCGAAAACGCCCGCTATGAAGTCATTCGCGAGCGGCACGATCAGGGCCTCGATCTGCCGTATGTGCCAGAGACGTCGCGCATTCTGGTGGCCGTCGCCGCGGCATGCGCGGAACTGGTGGGCGCGGGCAAGTCGCCGCCCGCGGAGGCCTTCATGCGCGGCATGATCGACTGGTATAGAAACCACTTCGACACGCACGTCGGCAAGGCGCTCTCGCCTTGATTGCGAGAGCGCATGAACGATACGCAAAACACACCGCACGGAACGACGCCACGGCCCGATGAAGTGCACATCGCATCGGCACGGCTTTCCATCAAACCGTTTTCCGCCGACGATGCAGAGGCTGCGTTCGGCTGCATGACGCCTACTCTCACCCAATTCATGGCGTGGGATCCGCCCGCCACGCAAGAAGCCTTCGATCGTATCTGGCAGCAATGGCAGGTGGCCGCCACACAGGGCACCGAGTTCGTCTTCGCCATACGCGAGCGCGAGAGCGCAGCGTTTCTCGGATTGACGGGGCTGCACAAACTGCACAGCGACTATCCGGAACTGGGCATCTGGATTCGCGAAGATCGCCACCGCGAAGGGTTCGGCCGTGAAGCCGTGAGTCTGGTGGCGCAATGGGCCACGCACGCCTTCGGGATACGACGCGGCTTTACGTATCCCGTGGCCGAAGACAATCGCGCAAGCCGCCGGATTGCCGAAGGGCTCGGCGGCGTCGTGGTGGAACAGCGCATCGCGCCCAAGTATCACGCCGTCGTGTATCGCATACCGGCGCAATCCATGGCGCACGTTCCGCGCACCGGCCCGCAGGTTTGATGCGAGCGCTGCGGCATACGCGACATCGCTTTCATTTCCGCATCCGTTACACGTCCGCTACGCCCCGCGAAGCCACGTACAGGAAACCGAACTACGGCCCCGGCATTCTGGCCGCGGGCACAGGGGCGCGCCTTGACAAGGTAATGTGACCCCTCCTATTTTTCCCTTGTCGCCCGTCCTTACCAAATCTTTCTCAAGACGGCGAAAGCCTCAAAACAGTACAAGTTACTGACCATGCCTCATGGCATGTCGTTAGTACTCTTATTCATATCGGTCAGTTCAAGCTCAAGGCAGTTGTGAAAGTCGAACGTCAGCCGCTGATGCCGGCGGGTTCTGCACGCGCTGTCTGTTTCTCATGTGCCCAACCGGCGAACGCGGTCTTGTGTAGTGGTATCTCACCAGTCACAGGGACAGAAATGAAACCAGACCGTAGTTCCAGCGGCAGCCGCGCCATCGCGCCTGCCCGCGTCCGCCATGCGCGCCACGGACGCTGGCTCGCCCTGCCATGCGCATTGCTCGCCAGCACATTGATCCTCGCAGCATGTGGCGGCGGCGATAGCGGCTCGGCATCGTCCGCGGCAAGCACGATGCGCCAGGTGGCGGCGAATCAGGCCGGCGCGCAGACGCCCGCGGCCAGCCAGGCCAACCAGCCCTACACCGACCCGGTGGCCTATTCGCTCAACGCCAACGACGGTCTGCCGCTTTCGCAAGTGAAGGAACGCGCGGCCGTCATGCATTATCAGTGGACGTCGGGCAAGAGCATCGTCAACTACACGACGACGACAGGCCACCTGACGGCTCTGGATGCGAACGGCAACCCCGAAGCCACCATGTCGTATGTCGCCTACACGGCCCCGAATGCGGACGGCTCGCCACGGCCCCTGACGTTCTTCTATAACGGCGGTCCGGGTTCGTCGTCGATCTGGCTGCGTCTGGGTTCGTTCGCCCCCACGCGCGTCGCCACGCCTGATCCGCTGCTCACGAACTGGCCCAACTATCCGCTCGTCAACAACAGCGAGAGCCTGATCGACACCACCGACATGGTGTTCATCGATCCGCCGGGCACCGGCCTTTCCGAAGCGATCCTGCCGAACACGAACCAGAAATTCTGGGGCTGCGATCCCGATGTGAACGTGATGCGCGATTTCATCACGCGCTATCTGACGGTGAACAATCGCAGCAGCTCGCCCCTCTATCTCTACGGCGAATCGTACGGCACGCCGCGCACCGACATGCTCGCGCTCGCGCTCGAATCCGCCGGCGTGCACCTCACAGGCATCGTGCTGCAGTCGTCCATCCTCAACTACTTCGCCGACGCCATCGAGGCCACCGCGATCACGGCATCCACAGAAGGACTGATGCTCGATACCGATACGCTCGCGGGCTACTACCCAGGCTACGCAGCCGTGGCGGCGTACTTCAACCAGGTGTCGCCACCACCGCTCGACATGGGCCTCTATGCGTTGCAGTCCGAAATATTCGCCACCGGCCAGTACAACCACTTCAAGAAGTACGCGCAGTCGTGGGTACTGAGCCAGCTCGGCATTCCGGATGCGCTCGGCACGCCCGTGTTCCCCTCCACGCGCACGCTCGAGTCGTGGCGCTGGCCGTCCAGCCTCACGATGCAGGCGCTGCAGGGCTACTTCAACGTGAATCCGTTCAATATGACGCTGCTGCCCGGCACGACGATCGGCCGCTATGACGGACGCGTGTCGCTGCCCAATTCGGACCCGCGTCTGCAGAACGATTCGGACCCGTCGGACATCCTGATCTCGCAGCCGTTCACCACCGCGCTGCAAACGCAGATGCCGAACTACCTGGGCTACCGTGCGCCGAACGCGACGTACATGCCGCTCAACGACGCCATCATCCAGGTGTGGGACTTCTCGCATGACGGCCAGCCGCTGCCCGACACGTTGCCCGATCTGCTCGGCGCGCTCACGCTCAACCCGCAGTTGAAGGTGCTCGCGGAAAACGGCTATCACGATCTCGCCACGCCGTTCTTCAGCACGGAAAAGCAGCTTGCGCGGTTGCAAACGGTGCCGGGCATGAACCCGAACCTGCAGGTGAACTTCTTCCAGGGCGGGCACATGATCTATCTGGACGACGTGGCCCGTCCGCAGATGAAGACCGACCTCGCGGACTATTACCGCGGCCAGCCGATTCCGCTCGCGCTCTCGTTGTGGACGCTGCCCGCGCCATGGCCTGACGAGAGCCCGGCGGGCACGCCCACGGCAGCCGCAGCGCAAACCGCGGCCGCGCAGTAAGCTCAGGAGAAACGCGGGCATCCGTTCGCGCGGGCGCCCGCCTACCCATCATGCCCTTCTATTGCGAGTGATCATGTCTCCAATCGATATGCTGCGGCGCGTTCTGCCGCTAATCGTGCTCGGCGCCGTGGTCGGCAACGTTCAGGCGTCCGATCTTCAATCCGTCGCGCCTGTGACGCTGCCCAAAGGCGGCCACGGCGTGGACGGCCCGTTCTTTCCGACCAACCGTCCCGTGCCGGTGGTTCCGTCCACGGGAACGCAGCTCCAGCAGCAGGCCCAGCAACGCATCGAGGCGCGCCTCGGCGCCAATACGGTGCTGAACAACGGTGCGTCCATCACCAAAGAACAGGCGCAAACGAGCGGGCTCGGCTACATCGCGAAGCACTTCGACCAGATCGATGCGTCGCACACGGGGCGCGTGTCGATGAGCGATGTCCGGCAGTATCTGCAACAGCAGCAGGTACAGTTGCAGCAGAAGCAGCAGTGACGTCGTATGGACCGTGACGACGGTCCGGATTTCCTGAGGTTCCGTTCAACGGCCGCGAAGTCGAAGGCGGCCGCTGAACGGACTGCGTCGTTCAAAGCGTCGTCATGCAGCGCACGCTAGCTGCGATAGTCGGAAAGCGTGTTGTCGATCAGCCGCAGCGCGGCTTCCCACGCGAGTTGCACGATGCCCGCGGCGTCGTCTTGCTGGAACTGACTCGCGGTGAGTTTGCAGACGGCCTCGGAAGGTATCGAGAGTTCCACGCCGCCCGCCAGTGCCTGCACCTGGATCTGGCAAGCGCGCTCGAGGAAGTAGATTTCCTGAAAAGCCGCCGCCGCCGACGCGCCCCCTGCCAGCAAACCATGATTGCGCAGGATCATCGCGTTGCATGATCCCAGGTCGGCAATGAGCCGCTCGCGCTCGCCGGGATCGAGCGCAATGCCTTCGTAGTCGTGGTAGGCAAGCTTGCCGTAGAACTTCAGCGCGTGCTGGCTGATCGGCAACAGCCCCTGCTTTTGTGCGGACACCGCGGACCCCGCCGACGTGTGCGTGTGCACCACGAAGCGCAGATCGGGTCGCGCCCTATGCACGGCGGAGTGGATCGTGAAGCCCGCGGCGTTCACGCGGTAGCGTGCGGGATCACCGGATGCGGCGGGCTCGACGACGCGCCCGTTGCCATCGATCTTCACGAGATCGGAGGCGCGCATCTCGTGAAACAACACGCCGTAGCGATTGATCAGGAAATGATGCTCGGGGCCCGGCACGCGCGCCGTGATGTGCGTGTCGATGAGGTCCGTCATGCGGAAATGTGCGACGAGCCGATAGAGCGCGGCAAGATCGCAGCGGGTCGCCCATTCGTCGTCGTAACGCGACGAGGCCGGCCCGGCTGCCGTCGTGGATGCAGAGGAATGCGTCGAGGCCGTCATGCGGATCGCTCCTGAATGGACTGAACAGCGCGCGTGCCCGTGATGAAGAATCCGGCCGCCCAATATCCGCGCGCTAAATACTTTTTATTGCCGGAATTCAGCTGAATTGAGGGGCGGTTTTGATACGGGAATAACCGCAGGCGAAATAGCCACCGCCTTTTTTCCCGAAAACGCCGCAATGAATTCACCGCCTCAGCAGCGGAAATGCTCCATGTTCTGACCCGCATTGACCGCGCGGGTAAGCCATTCGGGCCGCTCGCCCTGCCCGTCCCAGGTATTGCCGTAAGCATCGCGATACATGGGGGCCTTTTGCGCATCGGCCGCGCTGGAAGCTTCCAGCTCTTCCAGCGTAATTCCGAATTCATCCATGCGGCGTCGAATCCACACGATCAGCCGTTCGCGCGCCTCTCCGTCGAGGTCGAACATTCGTAAGTCCTCTCGCTTCGTCACGACGTGCCGCATTTTCCGTGTCGGAAATGCACGTCTCAAAAGGGTTTTGAATACTGAATAGGACAAAGGCTTCGCTGATGCCAGCGAAGCCTTACTGTCTGTCTTGACGAGGGCGGGGGCGAGACCGCGTTCGATTCGAACCCGCGGCGTGCGTTCCGGAGATGGACTGGATGGGCCGCTCCGCCCGCAAATCAATTACTTGCGCTGTGCCAGATACCGCAAACGGCGCTCATCATACCCCGCGCCAGGCCCGCTTATCAAGGGGTTGCCGCGAGGGCGCGGGGCGGTTCGCAAGCCCCGCCGGGCAAGGCTTTCGCGGCATCAGAAATCGAGCCGCGCGGAGAGCAGAAACTCGCGGCTCTCGCCGAGGGTGACGAACGGCAGCCCCGTGCAGCAGCTCGACGTGTAATACGTCGAGTTGAACAGGTTTTTCGCGTTCAACTGCCACGCAATGGAGCGGCCGTAAATGCGGGAATCCCATGCCACGAACGCATCCACCACGTGTCCCCACGGCAGGTGGTACACCTTGCCCGTGCCATCGCCCACCGGCAGGCTGCTGAAGACGCGGCCGCCCACACCGGCCCGCACGCGTCCGCTCACGGGCGCCGCGCCCACGTTGCCGAAATCGTGCGTGAGGTACAGCGCGCCCGCGTGCTTGGGCGCATTGGGCAGCGGATTGCCGGCGAGCTTCGGGTCGTCGGCATAACGCGCTTCGGTGTAGGTGTAGCTGCCGATCACGCTCCACGTGTTGCTGAGCTTGCCGTTCGCCTCGAGCTCCAGGCCGCGCGAGCGCGCACGCCCCGCGTTGCGCGTGTAGTTCACGCCGTTGATGGTTTCCGTGGTCTGGATGTTGCGCTTGTGAATGTCGAACAGCGCCACGGAGGCCGTGAGCTGGTCCGTCACCAGCTTCGACCCCGCTTCCCACGCGTTCGCTTCCTCGGGCGGCAGGTCGCCGATGGGCTGCGCAATCGACGTATTCGGCCGGAACGACTGGCTGTAGCTCGCGTAGAGCGACCACGCCGGGTCGATCTTGTAGACCACGCCCGCGCGCGGCACCACCTTGTCGGCGTGCACGTTGGCGCCGGTCACGAAGGGCCGCCCCTTGCCCGTGAGTTCGCCGAACGACTCGTAACGCAGACCGCCCATCACGATCCACCGCTCGCCCAGGTGCACGGCGTCCTGCACGAACGCGCCGCGCGAAATCAGCTTGTCGGTCTGATCGCTGTCGGCCTTCGAAAGCGTGCTGGTCTGCGAAAGCAGGCCGTACACCGGCGCGTACAGGTTGAAGCTCGAATTGTTCTTGCCGCGATAAAGGTCGCCCAGCACGCGATAGTTGCGCATGTAGTCCACGCCCGCGAGCACGTCGTGCTGCAACCCGAACAGCTGCACCTTGCCTTCCAGGTTCAGCGTGAGGTTGTGCACGTCCTGCACGCCGTTCTGCGTGCTGTCCACGCGCCGCGTCAGCACGCCCGTATTGAAATTCGCCGAGAGCACGCGCGCTTGCCAGTCGTTGTAGTAGGTGCGGTTGTAGCCGTAGCCCGCATGCACGGTCCAGTTCGGGCTTAGCTTG
The DNA here is from genome assembly GCF_034424375.1 of Paraburkholderia kururiensis. Classification (NCBI taxonomy): domain Bacteria; kingdom Pseudomonadati; phylum Pseudomonadota; class Betaproteobacteria; order Burkholderiales; family Burkholderiaceae; genus Paraburkholderia; species Paraburkholderia kururiensis. Next base: position 6,560,296 of record NZ_CP139965.1, read on the forward strand.
TGATCGACGCGCAGGTTGAATGCATCGGAGCGGCCCGTGGAAACGTTGTAGCGCTCGTCGAGCCGTTCGTCGGCGGGAATTGCCACCGGGTTGCCGGTACGCGTGTCGATCAGCGTGCCGCGGTCGAACGGCACGGAGTAGTTCATGTGCTCGTATTGCAGCAGCACCGTGGTATCGCGCCCGTACCAGGCGAGCGACGGCGCAATCGTCTCCTGACGCGTCTGCCCGAAGTTGCGCCAGTAGTCGACGCGCTGATGATCCGCAATCAGCCGGTACGCGAGGCCCGACGTGCCGATGGGCCCGGTCAGGTCGATCTGCGCGCCGCCTCCGCCGTACGAACTCGCGAAGCCCGACACCGAGTTCTGCGCTTCCAGTTGCGGCTTCTTCGTGACGACGTTGATCATGCCGCCCGGGTCCTGAATGCCGTAGAGCATCGAGGCCGGCCCTTTGAGCACTTCGATGCGCTCGGTGGTGGGCGTGAAGTTGCGCGGCTGCACGGACTGCATGCCGTCGCGCAGGATCGAGTTGTCGCGGTTGTCGCCGAAGCCGCGCTTCACGATGGCATCGAGCGTGCCGCCGAGCGTATTGCCCATGCGCACGCCGGGCACGGCGGCGAGGGCGTCGGCGAGACTGTCGGGCGCGCGGTCTTCGATCTGCTGCTGGGTCACGACGTTGACGGCTTGAGGCACGTCGATGAGCGGTGAGTCGGTGCGCGTGGCGACTGTGGCACGGCGCGGCTGGTAGCCGGTTTCGTCGAGCGGCTTCGACGCGCGGACTTTTACGGTGGGTAAGGCCGGCGTGGTGTCGGGTTTCGCCTCTGCCTGGGCGTCGGCCCGCCCCTTGGCTCCAGTGTCGGCGCCAGTCTCGGCCCCAGCCTCGGCCGCTTTCCCGCCTGCCGCACCGGCCGCGGCCGTATCGACCACCGTCTCGACCTCCGCCGCGTCTGCGCGCACGACCGCTGCGGCCCAGCCCTGCGCGACCAGGAGCGACGCTGCGCATGCCCATCCTCGACGCCTCGCGCGCCGCTTGCTGCTTTTCATCCGATACCCCGAATCCATTTGTAAGTTTCTGGAAAACGGGGATACTACAGTTGTCGAGAATGATTCTCAATACCTTGGTTTCAAAAAACCATCTACGAGTTGAACGAAAGCCTTCAACGCGCTGCGCGCAGCACGCGTCGCGGCACGGCGCGTCACTCGCCTGCTGCCTGCTTCGACGCGGCTTTGCGCCGATGCCGGAAGAAATGAACGAGCGCCACGGCGGCCAGCACGCATATCAAGACATTGCCGACAGGAAACGTCACGAGGCCCAGCCAGCCCAGCATGCCCATCGTTCCGAGCAGCTCGCCGAAGTCATGCCCCAGGATCACGCAAGGGTAAAAGCCTGCCTCGTCGAGCCTGCAACCGTTCGCCGTCGCGACGACTCCCGCGATCACGACCGGGATGAACGGCGAAACCGTGAAAAGCGCAATGAGCGCAAAAGCCAGCAGATAGCGTTTGAAAAGCGTCATGCGATGAACCTCGAAGTCGTCGCGCCGGCCTTCTTGCGGCGGATTGCAGCGCCGATTCCGGCGCTACGTCGTGCTGTCGATTTCTGCGCCTTTTCCTTGTTTCCGCTCCATGCCGCGCATTCGAGCCGCCCGACTTGAATGCGCATGGCGACACCGCGTCACGCGGAGCACCGCCTCAACCCTCGCCGCCCGCCGCGGTCCCCCGCACGCCCTCGCCGCGCGCCAGCACCGGCCGCAGCGCCGCGCCCGTATGGCTGCCGGCAACGCGCGCGAGCCCTTCCGGGTCCGCCGCGGCCACAATCGCGCCGCCGCCCACGCCGCCCTCGGGCCCGAGGTCGATGATCCAGTCGGCTTCCGCGATCACGTCCAGATCATGCTCGATCACGACGACGCTATGCCCGCCGTCCACGAGCCGGTGCAGCACGCGGATCAGCTTCGCGACGTCGGCCATGTGCAGCCCGACCGTGGGTTCGTCGAGCACGTAGAGCGTGTGCGGCGCCTTCTGCCCGCGCCGCGTGACGTCGTCGCGCACCTTCGAGAGTTCGGTGACGAGCTTGATGCGCTGCGCCTCCCCGCCCGACAGCGTCGGCGACGGCTGGCCGAGCGTGAGGTAGCCGAGCCCCACGTCCTTCATCAGTTGCAGCGGATGCGCGATGTTCGTGACCGCCGAGAAGAACTCGACCGCCTCGTCGATCTCCATCGTGAGCACTTCGCCGATGTTGCGTCCGCGCCAGCTCACGGCGAGCGTTTCGGGATTGAAGCGCTGGCCGTGGCACACGTCGCAGGGCACCTTCACGTCGGGCAGGAAGCTCATGCCGATAGTGCGCACGCCCTGCCCTTCGCACGCGGGACAGCGCCCGTCGCCCGTGTTGAACGAGAAGCGCGAGGCCGTGTAGCCGCGCGCCCGCGCCTCGAGCGTCTCCGCGAACAGCCGGCGAATCGCGTCCCATACGCCGATATAGGTCGCGGGACACGAACGCGGCGTCTTGCCGATCGGCGTCTGGTCCACTTCGAGCACGCGGTCGATGCTTTCCCACCCCGTGATCGAATCGCACCCTTGCCATGCGTGCTCAACGTCCACCTTCGGGCGAACCGCCGAACGCGCGAGCACGCTGGACCGCCTTGCGGCCATCGCGTTCTTCTCACCACCGTCGCGTTTGCCACCTTGCGCCGCCTTGCGCGCCCGCCGTTGTGCAGGCGACGAGAGCACCGAGCGCCCCACGGCGTCGAGCATGTTGGCCATCAGCACGTCGCGCGCGAGCGTCGATTTGCCCGAGCCGCTCACGCCCGTAATCGCCACGAGCCGCGCCAGCGGAATGGGCACCGTCACGTCGCGCAGGTTATGCAGCTTCGCGCCGTGCACGGTGAGCCAGTTCAACGGCGGCGCGTCGGCGGCCGTCGCTTTCGTCCTCGCGCCGGGCGCCGCCACCGGCCGCCGCGCCTGCAACGGATGCACCATCGGCTGCGCGAGGAACTGCCCCGTCAGCGACTCGGGATGCGCCGCGAGATCCGCCACGCCGCCCTGCGCGATCACGCGTCCGCCGCGTTTGCCCGCGCCGGGACCAATGTCGATGATGTGATCCGCTCGGCGAATCGTGTCCTCGTCGTGCTCCACGACGACGAGCGTGTTGCCCTTCTCGCCGAGGCTGCGCAGCGCGTCGAGCAGAATCTGGTTGTCGCGCGGATGCAGCCCGATGGTGGGTTCGTCGAGCACGTAGCAGACGCCTTGCAGGTTGCTGCCCAGTTGCGCCGCGAGCCGGATGCGCTGCGCCTCGCCGCCCGAGAGGCTGGGCGCCGCGCGGTCGAGGCTCAGATAGCCGAGCCCCACTTCCTCCAGGAATTGCAGGCGGCTGCGGATTTCGCTGATCACGTCGCGCGCGATTTCCGCATCGCGCCCCGCGAGTTCCAGCGTCTCGACCCACCGACGCGTGTCGGCCACCGTCCATTGCGCGACGTCCACGATGGCGTGTTCATCGAACGTCACCGCGCGCGCCACGGCGTTGAGGCGCGTGCCGCCGCACTCGGCGCACGGCTCCTCGCCCATGCCTTCGGGCTCCAGTTCCTCGGAGGGCAGCGTCTGTTCGCGGCCGCGTCCGTCGTCGGCGGTGATGGTGTCGTCGTAGGCCGCGCGTTGCTCGCGCGTGAGCGAAAGGCCCGTGCCCACGCACGACGTGCACCAGCCGTGCTTGCTGTTGTACGAGAACATGCGCGGATCGAGTTCGGGATAGCTCGTGCCGCACACCGGGCAGGCGCGCTTCGTGGAGAGCACCTTCACGGTGCCGATGCGCGCCGTCGGCTTGCCGTTGCCCATCGCGCGGTGCAGCCCGTCGAGCGGCGCAAGCAGATGCACGACGCCCTTGCCCGCTTCCAGCGCCGCGTCAAGCGCGCGGCGCAGTTCCGCTTCGCGTTCGGGCGCAATCACGAGGTCGGCGACGGGCAGTTCGATGGTGTGCTCGCGGAAGCGGTCGAGCTTCGGCCACGGGTCCACGGGCACGAACTCGCCGTCCACACGCAGGTGGCTGTTGCCGCGCGCCTTCGCCCACTTCGCGAGGTCCGTGTACACACCCTTGCGGTTCACCACGAGCGGCGCGAGCAGCCCTACGTGCTGGCCGCGATGGTCGCGCATCAACTGCGCGGCAATCGAATCCACGCTCTGCGCCGTGACCGGCGTGCCGTCGTGGATGCAGTGCTGCACGCCCAGCTTCACGTACAGCAGCCGCAGGAAGTGCCACACCTCGGAGGTGGTGGCCACCGTGCTCTTGCGACCGCCGCGCGAAAGCCGCTGTTCGATGGCGACCGTGGGCGGAATGCCGTAGACCGCGTCCACTTCGGGGCGGCCCGCGGGCTGCACGATGGACCGCGCGTATGCGTTCAGCGATTCGAGGTAACGGCGCTGCCCTTCGTGAAAGAGGATGTCGAACGCAAGCGTCGATTTGCCGGAGCCCGACACGCCCGTAATCACGTTGAAGCGGCCGTGCGGAATGTCCACGTCGAGCGACTTCAGGTTGTGCTCGCGCGCGTTGACGATGCGCACCACGTCTTCGCCTTCCACGGCGCGGCGTGCGCGCGCGGCCTTCAGCGACTGCTGCAGCGGCAGGCCCTGCTCGCGCGCCTCCAGCGTGCCGAGCGCCTCGTCGTATTGCAGCAGCGCGAGGCCCGTATGCGAGCGCGCGCAGGCTTTCACGTCGTCGGGCGTGCCCGCGCACACCAGCTCGCCGCCCGCGTCCCCGCCTTCGGGACCGAGGTCGACGATCCAGTCCGCCGCACGGATCACGTCGAGGTTGTGCTCGATCACGATGAGCGAATGCCCGCGCGCCAGCAGCTTGCCGAAGGCCTGCATGAGCTTCGCGATGTCGTCGAAGTGCAGGCCCGTGGTGGGCTCGTCGAACATGAAGAGACGGCTCTCGCTCGACGTCTGGCCGCCGCGCGTGGGCGCCGTTTCGGCGAGGAAGCCCGCGAGCTTGAGCCGCTGCGCCTCACCGCCCGAGAGCGTGGGCACCGGCTGGCCGAGCTTCACGTATTCGAGGCCGACGTCGACGATAGGCTGCAACACGCGCAGCACTTCCGCGTCGGCGGCGAACAGCTGCGTGGCCTCGCTCACCGTGAGGTCGAGCACGTCCGCAATGGAAAGCGCGCGGTCGCCGCGCGCGATCTTCACTTCGAGAATCTCGGCGCGGTAACGGCTGCCGTCGCAGTCCGGGCAGCGCAGATACACGTCGCTCAGGAACTGCATCTCGACGTGCTCGAAGCCCGAGCCGCCGCACGTCGGGCAACGGCCTTCGCCCGAGTTGAAGCTGAACATGCCCGCGCCGTAGCCGCGCTCCAGCGCGAGCGGCGCCTTCGCGAACAGCTTGCGGATTTCGTCGAACGCGCCCACGTAGCTGGCCGGATTCGAACGCGCCGTTTTGCCGATGGGCGACTGGTCGACGAACACGGCATCGCTGATGGCTTCCACGCCCTTCAGCGCGCGATAGGCGCCCGGCGATTCGGTCGCCTTGCCGAGATGGCGCGCGAGCGCCGGGTACAGCACATCCTGCACGAGCGTCGATTTGCCCGAGCCCGACACGCCCGTCACGCACACGAGGCGCTGCAACGGCAGCTCCACCGTCACGTCGCGCAGGTTGTGCTCGCTCGCGCCTTCCAGCACGAGGCGCGGCGTGCTGCTTTCCACCGGACGGCGCGCCCAGCGCGAGGCGTCGGCCACGTGCCGCCGGCCGCTCAGGTAGTCGCCCGTGAGCGTGCCCGAGCCGCGGATGTCGTCGGGCGTGCCGTCGTAGATGATCGTGCCGCCGCACTCGCCCGGCCCCGGTCCCATGTCGATCAGGCGGTCCGCCGCGAGCATGACCGAGGGGTCGTGCTCCACCACCACGAGCGTGTTGCCCGCGTCGCGCAGCCGGTGCATGGCTTCCACGATGCGGTTGAGGTCGCGCGGATGCAGCCCGATGCTGGGCTCGTCGAGGACGAACAGCGTCTTCGTAAGCGACGTGCCGAGCGCCGTGGTGAGGTTGATGCGCTGCACCTCGCCGCCCGAGAGCGTGCGACTCTGGCGGTCCAGCGTCAGGTAGCCGAGCCCCACGTCGCACAGATACTTGAGCCGCGTGCGCACTTCGGCGAGCAGCAGCTTCAGCGCGTCGTCGAGCAGCGCCGAAGGCAGCGTGAGGTCGTCGAAGAAACGCCGGATACGCTTGATCGGCAAGAGCATCAGGTCGTGCACCGTGAGGCCCGGCAGCGCTTCGAGCTGCGCGCGCTGCCACTTCACGCCATGCGGCAGAAAGCGCGCGTGCGGGTCCAGCACGGCGTCGGCGTTCGGCTTGCTGCCAAGGCGCCATTGCAGCGATTCGGTCTTGAGCCGCGCGCCGCCGCACACCTCACAGGGCGTGTAGCTGCGGTACTTCGAGAGCAGCACGCGGATGTGCATCTTGTACGCCTTCGACTCGAGGTAGCCGAAGAAACGCTTCACGCCGTACCACTGCGTCTGCCACTTGCCGGTCCACTCGGGCGAGCCTTCGATCACCCAGTCACGTTCGGTCTGCGTGAGCTGCGACCACGGCACGTCGCGGCGAATGCCGGCCTTCGCGGCGTAGCGCATGAGGTCGTCCTGGCATTCCTTCCAGGCGGGCGTTTGCAGCGGCTTGATGGCGCCGCCGCGCAGCGTCTTGCGCTCGTCGGGAATCACGAGGCCCCAATCGACGCCGATCACGCGGCCAAAGCCGCGGCACGTCTCGCAGGCGCCGTAAGCCGAGTTGAACGAGAACAGCGCCGGTTGCGGGTCCGCGTAACGCAGGTCGCTTTCGGGGCAATGCAGGCCCGTGGAGAAGCGCCAGATTTCGGGCGGCTGCGTCTCGCCCGCAGTCGCAGCCGCGTCGCCCTCGCGCACCACATAGACGTTCACGCGACCGGCGCCGCGCTTCAGCGACGCCTCGATGGCCTCCACCACGCGGCTCTTCTCCACGTTCTGCAGACGGAAGCGGTCGGCCACCACGTCGAGCATCTTGCGCTTGCCCGCCGCGGTCTCCACCTCGCGCTGCGCCTGCACGCGCGTGTAGCCGCTCGCGGAGAGCCACTGCGCGACCTCCTCTTCGGTGGTCGAGTCGGGCAGCTCGACAGGGAACGTCACGACGAGGCGCGGGTCGTCCGCCGCGGTGCGCGCGCGCAGTTCCGCATAGATGGTTTCGGGCGTGTCGTGGCGCACCGGCAGCGCGGTCTCGCGGTCGAACAGGCTCGCGGCGCGCGCGTAGAGCAGCTTCAGATGGTCGTTGAGTTCCGTCATCGTGCCGACCGTGGAGCGCGAACTGCGCACCGGGTTGGTCTGGTCGATGGCGATGGCGGGCGGCACGCCGTCCACGCGGTCCACCTGCGGGCGGTCCATGCGGTCCAGAAACTGGCGGGCGTAGGCGCTGAAGGTCTCGACGTAGCGGCGCTGGCCTTCGGCGTAGAGCGTGTCGAAGACGAGGCTCGACTTGCCCGATCCCGAAGGACCGGTCACCACCGTCATCTCGCCCGTACGCAGGTCGAGGTCGAGGTTCTTGAGATTGTGCTGACGGGCGCCGCGAATGCGGATGGTTCGGTTATCGCTCACTGGGGCAGATATTCCGGCTGATCAAAATGTGGGACCGGGACGGCGGCGAGGGCACGGGCGCTGGAGTGCGCCATGCGCGGAACCGGGGCGCCGTCCGCGGGTGAGTGTCAAATTCTACTGTATGTTTATACAGCACATGCAGCGGCCCGCCAGGCTTGGTTGCGGGCGGCCGGCGACGGTGAAATCCCGCCTGGGCGCAGGCCGGTTCGCGTGATAGATTCAGCGCTCCCCTCGCCCCGCCCTCGAGTTTCGCGCCATGTGGCAGATCGATCAGACGTCGTTGCGCCTTTTCATCGCCGTGTGCGAAGAAGGCACGATTGCGCGCGCGGCCGAGCGCGAATTCATCGCGCCCTCCGCGGTGAGCAAGCGGCTCGCGGACCTCGAAACGCTCTGCGACGTGGCGCTCGTCTCGCGCAGCCCGCGCGGCGTGCGGCCCACGCCGGCCGGCGAAGCGCTGCTGCGCCACGCGCGGCTCATCATGCGCGGCCACGAACGGCTGCAAGCCGAACTCGGCGAGTACGCCGCGGGCGCGCGCGGGCACGTGCGGGTGCTCGCGAATGCGTCGTCGCTGGTCGAGTTCCTGCCCGAGGCGCTCTCGGCGTTTCTCCAGGCCAACGAGCGCATTCGCGTGGACGTGGAAGAGCGCGTGAGCGCCGAGATCGTGCGCGGCGTCGACGAAGGCGTGGCCGACATCGGCATCTGCCGCGACTTCGTGGCCACGGGCGGGCTCGACGTCATTCCGTATCGCTCGGACCATCTCGCGCTCGTCGTGCCGCGCGATCATCCGCTCGCGCACCGCACGGGAATCGGCTTCGAAGAAACGCTCGCGTACGACCATCTGGGTCTCGCTTCGAACGCGTCGCTCAATGCGCTGATGCAGCGCATCGCCGCCGAAAAGGGACATGAGCTGAACTACCGCAGTTTCGTGTCTTCGTTCGATGCGGCGTGCCGGTTCATCGAGGCCGGGCTCGCCGTGTCGATCCTGCCGCTCGAAGCCGTCGCGCGGCGCGGCGGTTCGCTCTCGGCGTCAGGCGATGGCGGCGAAGGCGGCCAACGTGGCGAAGCGGCGCGTTCGCGCATCGTCGCCGTTCCGCTGCACGACGCCTGGGCCGAGCGCCGCTTCGTGATCTGCGTGGGCGAGCGCGCCGCGTTGACGCTGGCGGCCGCGCGTCTTGTCGATCATCTGCTGGCGACGCGTTGAGCGGTCGAGCCGTTCAGGCGGTGGCGCGCGCACACGCCTCCGCTGACGGCGCTGCGCGAGGCGCGCCACACGTCACGCGCCCCAGGCAAACTCCGTAAGGGTTTCTCCCGCCGCGCCTGCAAGCGCCGCCGCAGCGGCGCGCGCGGCCATCGCCGCCCACGATGGCCGGCATCGCCAACCGCGTCTTGTCGCGCCGCCCGTCCCGCGGCACGCTTTCACGCACCCTATCAACGACACGGAGCATTCCGATGGATTCACGCCCCGAGCGTGTCATCGTCATGGAGGTGGGCCTGCGCGACGGCCTGCAAAGCATCGCGCGCACCATGCCCACCGACGCCAAGAAGCGCTGGATCGACGCCGCCTACGCCGCGGGCGTGCGGCACATGGAAGTGGCGTCGTTCGTGCCGCCGAAGCTGCTGCCGCAACTGGCCGACGCCGCCGACGTGGTGGCCCACGCCCTCGGCTACGCGGACCTCGTCGTGACCGCGCTCGTGCCCAACGTGAAGGGCGCCGAACGGGCGCTCGAAGCGGGCGTGCATCGCATCGTCGTGCCCATTTCGGTGAGCGCCGCGCACAGCCAGGCGAACGTGCGCAAGACGCCCGACGAAATGATCGCGGCCTTCGCCGACATGCGCCGTCTCAGCGAAGGCCGCGCCGAACTGGTGGCCGGGCTTTCCACGGTATTCGGCTGCACGCTGCAAGGCGACGTGCCGCGCGCAGACGTGGCGCGCATCGTGCGGCTCGCGCTGGATGCGGGCGCCGACGTCATCTCCCTTGCCGACACCACGGGCATGGCCACGCCGCGCCAGGTGGACGAGATCATCGACCTTGCGCGCGGCATCGCGGGCAGCAGGTTGCGCGCGCTGCATCTGCACGACACGCGCGGGCTCGCGCTCGCCAACGCGCTCGTCGGGCTTCAGCACGGCATCCGCGAATTCGATGCGTCGCTTGCGGGCCTGGGCGGCTGTCCGCATGCGCCGGGCGCAACGGGCAACGTGAATACCGAAGACCTCGTGTTCATGCTGGAAAGCATGGGCTACGACACGGGCATCGATCTGCCCGCCCTGCTCGCTTCGCGCAGCGTGCTGGCCGACGCACTGCCCGGCGAGCCGCTCTACGGCTACCTCGCGCGTGCCGGTCTGCCCGCCACGTTCGGCGCGCCACGCGCCGCCTCGTCTCTTACGCACACCGCGCCATGACTACCGCTTCCGCATCGCCTCCCATGCCGCTCGCCGGCATCCGTGTCGTCGAGCTTTCGCACATGGTGATGGGCCCCACGTGCGGCATGATTCTGGGCGACCTGGGCGCCGAGGTCATCAAGGTCGAGCCGCCGCGCGGCGACAGCACGCGACGCCTGATCGGCACGGGCGCCGGCTTCTTTCGCACCTTCAATCGCAACAAGAAGAGCGTGACGCTCGATCTCGATACCGAAGCCGGGCGCGACGCGCTGCGCAAGCTCGCGGACACCGCCGACGTGTTCGTCGAGAACTTCAAGCCGGGCCGCATGGCGAGTCTCGGGCTCGACTACGCCGCGCTGAAGGCGCGCAATCCGAAGCTCATCTACGTCTCGCACAAGGGCTTTCTCGCGGGCCCGTACGAGCATCGCCTCGCACTCGACGAAGTCGTGCAGATGATGGCGGGCCTCGCCTACATGACGGGCCCCGCGGGCCGTCCGCTGCGCGCGGGCAGTTCGGTCAACGACATCATGGGCGGCATGTTCGGCGCCATCGGCGTGCTGGCCGCGCTGCACGAGCGCCACGCAACGGGCCGCGGCAAGGACGTGCAGAGCGCGCTCTTCGAAAACTGCGTGCTGCTTTCCGCGCAGCACATGCAGCAATACGCGGCCACGGGCGCGGCCCCGGCGCCCATGCCCGAACGCATCAGCGCATGGGCGGTGTACGACGTGTTCACGCTCGCGCGCGGCGAACAGATGTTCATTGCCGCCACGGGCGACGCCCAATGGCGCGCGCTGTGCACGCTGCTCGACCGGCCCGATCTGCTGGCCGACCCGCGTCTGGCCGGCAACAACGACCGCGTTCGCGCGCGCAGCTGGCTGCTGGCCGAACTCGCGACCACGCTCGCCACGCGGGAAGCGGCGGAACTGGCGCCGCTGTTCGAGCGCCACCACGTGCCCTTCGCGGCCATCACGAAACCGGAAGAACTGTTCGACGACCCGCACCTGATCGAAAGCGGCGGCCTCGCGCCGCTGCAACTCGACGACGGCAGCGAGACGCGCATGCCGCTGCTGCCGCTTGCCCTCGACGGCGAACGCCTGCCGCCGCGCCTGCCCATCGCGAAGATCGGCGAGCACACGCACGACGTGCTGCGCGGGCTCGGCTACAGCGACGAGCAGATCGATGCGCTAAGCGGTGCAACGAACGAAGCAGCGAATGGGATGGATGGGACGGACGGGACACGGCACGCGTCGTGATTCCCGCCATTCCAGCGGTGTGCGTGCAGTTGAGGGGTTGACGTCCTCACAACGGCTCAACCGCGCCACCGCACAGCCTGCGGCCCCGGCGTCACCGCATGCCGAGGCGCCACAACAACATCAAGGAGACAGACGATGAAATCGTCGAGCCATGCCGCGCTCGCGGCCCCACCCATCACGCGCGACGGCGGCGCCCTCGCTCATGACGAAGCCGCAGACGCACCCGCAGACATCGCCCACGACGCCGCGCTCATTTCCGCACGGCTCGACCGGCTGCCCGCCACGCGCAGCATCTGGAACCTCGTAGCGCTGCTGAGCCTCGGCCTCTTCTTCGAACTCTACGACCTCATGTTCTCGGGCTACATCGCGCCGGGCCTCGTGAAGAGCGGCATGCTGAGCGCCACCACGCCAGGCCTCTTCGGCACGAGCGGCGTGGCGAGCTTCATTGCGGCGCTGTTCGCGGGGCTCTTCATCGGCACGGCGCTGTGCGGCTTTCTCGCGGACCGCTTCGGCCGGCGCGCGATCTTCACGTGGTCGCTGCTCTGGTACACCGCGGCCAACGTCGTGATGGCGTTTCAGGAGACGGCGTTCGGTCTGAACCTGTGGCGCTTCATTGCAGGCATCGGCATCGGCGTGGAGATCGTCACCATCGGCACGTATATCTCCGAACTCGTGCCGCGCCACGTTCGCGGGCGTGCCTCTGCGTGCTCGCAGGCCGTCGGCTTCTGCGCGGTGCCCGTGGTCGCGTTTCTCTCTTACCAGCTGGTGCCGCGCGCGCCGTTCGGCGTCGCGGGATGGCGCTGGGTCGTGCTGATCGGCGCCGCGAGCGCCATCGCCGTGTGGTGGATTCGCAGGCGGCTGCCCGAAAGCCCGCGTTGGCTCGCGCAACAGGGCCGTATCGAAGAAGCGGCGCACGTGATGGCGCGCATCGAAGCGCGCGTCGAAAAAGAATACGGACGCCCGTTGCCGGCGCCCGCCATGCCCGCGCCCGTGCGGGCCAGCGGCCGCTTCGCCGATCTGCTCGCGGCGCCCTACCGCGGACGCGTCGCCATGCTGATCGTGTTCCACGTGTTCCAGACGATGGGTTACTACGGCTTCGCGAACTGGATTCCGACGCTGCTCGTCAAGCAGGGCATCACGGTGACCACGAGCCTCATGTACGCGAGCATCATCGCGATCGCGGCGCCGCTCGGGCCGCTCGCGGGTCTCGTCATCGCGGACCGCTTCGAACGCAAGACAGTGATCGTCTGCATGGCGGCCGTGAACGTGGTGTGCGGGCTGCTCTTCAGCCAGGCGCGCGAGACGGTGCTGCTCGTGAGCCTTGGCGTGTGTCTCGTGCTGGCGGGCAACATCATTTCGTACAGCTATCACGCGTACCAGGCGGAACTCTTTCCCACCAGCATGCGCGCCCGCGCGGTGGGCTTCGTCTATTCGTGGAGCCGCGTGTCGGCCGTGTTTTCCGCGTTCGTGATCGCGGCGTGCCTGAGACACTTCGGCGTGAACGGCGTGTTCGTCTTCATCTCGGGCGCGATGGTGGTCGTGATGTGCGCCATCGGAGTCTTCGGACCCCGAACGAAAGGCGTGGCGCTCGAGGACATTTCGGGTTAGCGCCGGGCTTCGTCGACAAGCGTCTTGCGCAGGCCGGCTTCGCCGTCACCGGCCTGCGGCTACGTCAAGGCCGCCGCGACTGCCCGAGCGGCGCGAGCCGCCGGCGCGCCACCACCGGCGCGATGCGGCGGAAGCGCTCGCGCTTGTGCTCCTCGTCGAAGAGCGCAAGCGAAGGCTTGACGAGGTCGCTGCGCGAAACGATGCCCACCAGCTTGCGCGATTCACGGTCCGTTACCACGGCGAGCCGCTCCAGACCATGCACGGCGAGCCGCGTGGCGACGAGCCGGCACGTTTCCTCGCGCAAGGCCGTGACGAGCTGCCGGTCGCGCAACGCGGTGTGCAACGGCGCGTCGGGGCCGTACTTCGTCGTGTCAGCCGCGAACGTATCGAGCAGCGCACGGTCCACCATGCCGACGAACACGCCGTCCTTCTCGACCACGGGATACGCGCGGTGCGTCTGCATCGGCCCGAAGTACGAGGCGAGCGCGGCGGCCACAGTCAGGTCCGCGTCGATGGTCTCGACTTGCTGCGTCATCACTTCGTCGACGTAATGACGTTCCAGCGGGTCCACGCTGTATTCGCGGTAGATGTGATAGCCGCGTCGCGCGATCTTCTCCGTCATGATGGAGCGCCGCATGACGACGGTTGCGAAGCCGTGCGCGATGAGCGTCGCCGCGAGCAGCGGCAGCAGCGCGTTGGCATCGTGCGTCAGACCGAACGCGAACACGATGGCCGTGAGCGGCGCGCCGAGCGTGGCGCCCAACGTCGCGGCCATGCAGACGAGCGGCCACAGCGCGGCATCGTGACCGGGCAGCACGTGGCCCAGCACGACGCCGAGCCCGGCGCCCAGCATCAGGAGCGGCGCGAGCACGCCGCCCGACGTGCCGGAGCCCAGCGCGATCACCCAGATCACGGCCTTCACCACGAGAATCGCGATAGCGGCCTGCAACGCAATGTGCTGATGAAGCAGGTCGCCGATCACGTCGTAGCCCACGCCGAGCGCACGCGGCTCGAAGAATCCGCCGATGCCCACCACGAGGCCCCCTATCGCCGGCCACCACATCCAGTGCAGCGGCAACTCGCCGAACAGGTCTTCGATCTTGTAGAGCGCGGCCGAGAGGCCCGCGGCCAGCACGCCGGAAAGCAGTCCCGCAAGCAGGCACCAGAGCAGCGCCTGGGTGTCGGCGGGCGCGGTCTGCAACGCGAAGAGCGGACCGGTGCCGAAGAACAGCGCGCGCGCAAAGCCGGCTACGGCACACGCAAGCGCCACGGGAATGAAGCTGCGCGGCCGCCATTCGAACAGCAGCAGTTCGACCGCGAGCAGCACCGCCGCGAGCGGCGTACCGAACACCGCGGTCATGCCCGCCGCGGCGCCCGCGACGAGCAGCGTCTTGCGCTCCGCAGCCGTGAGCTTCACGCACTGCGCGATGAGCGAACCCAGCGCGCCGCCCGTCATGATGATCGGACCTTCCGCGCCGAACGGCCCGCCGCTGCCGATCACGATGCCCGACGAAAGCGGCTTCAATACCGCCACCTTCGGCGACATGCGGCTCTTGCCGAACAGGATGGCTTCGATGGCCTCGGGAATGCCGTGGCCGCGAATCTTGTCGGACCCGAAGCGCGCCATGAGCCCCACCACGAGACCGCCCGCCGTGGGCACGAGCACCACCCACAGGCCCAGCGTGTTGTGCGCGGGCGAGCGGTCGGCAAAAGAAAGGCTGCCGAAGAAGAACAGGTTCGTAAACAGATGGATGAGACTCAGCAGCACGAACGCGGCCAGCGTAGCGAGCGCACCGGTGCAGGCGGCGATGGCGCAGATCACCGGCAGTCTCGCGTTCGCGGAGAAGTCGCGCTTGTGGGTGTGGATCAGGGCGGTGCTCATGCTCGTGGACAGGCAAGTTTCAAAGATCGATGTTCGGCACGCGGAACTGGCCTTCCAGCGACTTCAGTTCGGCGCGATGCAATTGCGCGAGCTTCGCGAGCACGCGCTCGCCGGCCTTGCGCAGATGCACTTCCACCTGGCGCCGGTCGCTTTCGCTCGTTCTGCGCTCGACCAGATCGAGCGCCTCGCAGCGCGACACGAGCGCCACCATGCCGTGATGCTGCGTCTGCAAACGTTCGGCCAGTTCGCCGATGGTGGCCCACTCGCGCCCCGGAAACCCTTTGATGTGCAACAGCAGCAGGTACTGCAGCGGCGTAATGCCTTCGCTCTGCGCGGCCTGTTCGGAGAAACGTTCGAACCGGCGCATCTGATAGCGGAATTCCGAGAGCTGCTCGAAATCGGCTTTCGCAAGCGCTGGAAGCTTCTTGTTCATTGACTGCGACTTCCATGACGAAACGGCCAATATATCATTTCTTGATATATTGGCCCGGCCCCGTGAAGGGGGAAACTCAGGCGGCGAGACGCTGCTCGCGCGAGCTCTGCCGATACAGCCCGGCGATCAGGTCCGCCTGCGTGATGATGCCGGCCAGCCGGCGCTCGTTGTCCAGCACGGGAATATGGTGGTGCCCGTAGTTGGCGAACACGGGCACGAGGTCCGCAATCGGCGTGGACACATGCACCGTGTGCACGCTGCGGCTCATCAGCGAACCGGCCGTGACGGCGCGTTGCGCAGCCGGCGCGCGCCCACCGAAACCAGGCACGAGCGCCACGCCTCTGTCCCACCATCCCGCCGGTTTGCGCGGCCTCGCGCGGGCCAGGTCCGCACGCGTGACGATGCCGGCCACGTGACGGCGTTCGTCCATCACCGGCAGTGACTTGATGTTGTATCGCTCGAGCCGCTTCAGCGCGGCCCATGCGGACGTTGCGGGCGAGACCGTCACCACGTCGCGCGACATCACGTCGGCGCAGGTCAGTTCGTCGAACGAGCGGCTCCATGCCTGCAATTGCACGTCGCGCAGCAACGCTTCGAGGTCGCCCGTGTCGATGTCGAGCAGTTCGCTGCGCCCGCGCAGTACGGCTTCCAGATCGGCGCGCGCGAAGGTCTGCGCGGGCGCGGGCACGCCGGGCGCGCGCACGGGCTGGTCCTGCTTCGGCGCCGCGTGCGGATAACGGTGGCCCGTGAGGTTGTGATAGACGATCGCCGCGCCCAGCAGTACGGCCGACTGCGTCGCGATGGGCGCCAGCACGAAGCCGTAGCCCAGCGCATGAATGGCCGGGCCGCCCAGCACCGCGGTGAGCGCCACCGCGCCCGAAGGCGGATGCACGCAGCGCAACGCGAACATCGCGCAGAGGGCAAGCGCCACCGCCGTGGCCGCCGCGTACACCGGATTGGCGATGAGGCTGGCACACGTCACGCCCACCACGGCCGACACGAGGTTGCCGCCCATGATCGACCACGGCTGCGCAAGCGGACTGGCCGGCACGCCGAACAGCAACACGGCGGAAGCGCCCATGGGCGCCACGAGCAGCGGCACGTCGACGTCGGAGGCGGGCAACAGCAGCCGCATCGCCGTGCCGGTGAGCGCAATGCCGACGAGCGCGCCCACGGCGGAGCGCACACGTTCGGACCAGCGAATGGCGACAGTGGCGGGCATGAAGCTGGCGAACCAGCGGGCAACGACAGAACGGGACACGGCTTGAACCAGTGAGAACGAACGGAGCGCACGAAGCGACGAAGCCGGAAGGGCGTCCGAAAGACACGGCGCACGCGCCACCCGGCAGGGCCGCGAATTATATCTCGTTGTGATATATCGCGTCGCTATGTCGCGCCGCCGTGTCCATCTTCGTGCACCGGTCCGTTGCGCACGCCCACCCGCGCATGCTATGGCGCCCCCGCCCCTCCGAACGTCGTGACCCTTTCGTCAGATGGATGAAACCTGCCTGAAAGTGCAGTGCCCCGGGCCTTTCACAGGCGCATGTTTCAATCTGGCGCGATTCTGGAAGGTTCTGCAAGAAAGCCCATAACTCCACCCACCACGACTCGGGAGAATCGAATGTCTTTTCGCCAGGCCTGTGCTCTGACCGCCGCAGCCGCCGCCGGGGCCACGGCCCTCGCCCTTGCCGCCTGCAGCAGCAGCGGCAACGACGTCAACCAGACCGTCTCGAACCAGGACGCGCTGACGACGGCCACGCCGATCAAGCACCTCGTCGTGATCTTCAACGAGAACGTGTCGTTCGATCACTACTTCGCGACCTACCCGAGCGCGTCGAACCCGACCGGCGAACCGGCCTTCACGGCCGCCGCGGGCACGCCTTCGATCAACGGCCTCTCAGGCACGCTGCTCACGGCGAACCCGAACTTCACGAACACGGCGAACGGCGCGGGCGCGTCGAACCCGTTCCGTCTCGACCGCACGCAGGCGGCCACGGCGGACCAGAACCACGCCTACACCGCGGAACAGGAAGCCTACGACAACGGCCTCGCCGACCTCTTCCCGAAGTTCACGGGTAAGGGCACGAGCGGCGGCGCCGGCGCGTTCGGCACCACGGGCCAGGTGATGGGCTACTACGACGGCAACACCGTGACGGGCCTCTGGAACTACGCGCAGCACTACGCGATGAGCGACAACGCCTACACGACGAGCTACGGCCCGTCCACGCCGGGCGCGCTCAACGTGATCGCCGGCCAGACCAACGGCATGCAGGTGGTCGTCGCGAATACGGGGCCGGTCTCGGCCACAGCCACGTCGTCGTATTACGTGGACGACGGCCAGGGCGGCTTCACGATGATCAACGACGTCGATCCGGGCTTCGACGTGTGCTCGAGCACGACCAACGCCGCGATGATGACGGGCAAGAACATCGGCGACCTGCTCAACAGCGCGAACATCACGTGGGGCGGCTTCATGGGCGGCTTCGACCTGTCGCAGACGAACTCGAACGGCACGACGGGCTGCAAGCGCAGCACGCTCTCGACGGTCGTGAACGCGAGCACGGCCGACTACATTCCGCACCACAACTGGTTCCAGTACTACAAGTCCACGTCGAACCCGCAGCACACGCGGCCGAGCAGCACCGCCGCCATCGGTTCGAGCCTCGAGACGGACGGCAAGACGCCGGAGCCGGCGAACCACCAGTACGACGCGGACGACTTCTTCGCCGCGGTGAAGGCGGGCAATTTCCCGTCCGTGAGCTTCGTGAAGGCGCCGGCCTTCCAGGACGGTCACGCGGGCTACTCGGATCCGCTCGACGAACAGGCGTTCACGGCGAAGGTCGTCAACTTCCTGCAGCAGCAGCCCGACTGGAAGAACACCGCTGTGGTCGTGACGTGGGACGACTCGGACGGCTGGTATGACCATGCCTACACGTCGCCGACGCTCGCCTCGTTCCACCCGCTCGCCGACCAGTTGAACGGCGCGGGCGTGTGCGGCAGCGGCACGGCGCCGAACGGCGTCAACGGCAAGCCCGTGAACGGCCGCTGCGGCCCTGGCACGCGCATTCCGTTCCTCGTCATCTCGCCGTGGGCGAAGACGAACTTCGTCGACCACACGCTCATCAACCAGTCGTCGGTAGTCCGCTTCATCGAAGACAACTGGTTGAACGGTCAGCGTCTGGGCGGCGGGTCTGCGGACGCGAGCGCGGGCAGCATGATGAACATGTTCGACTTCACGAGCACGCCGAAGACGTCGCCGGTCTTTATCGACCCGACGCAAGGCACGGTGGTCGCCACGCCGCCGGCAAGCTGATCTGCCGAGGCTGTCGCCATCTAGCGATGAGTGAAACGCAAACCGGCCGCGAGGCCGGTTTGTCGCTTGAATCTCCGCCTGCGCCACTGCAGCCGCTGCGCTGCGCGCGCGGCGTTCCACCCCTCCGAGTCATTTGCCGCATCGAATCGTGAACGCTCCTTCCCTGCCGCAACCCAACGCTGGTTCTTCGAATAGCGCGAACGCCCGGTCGAAGGGCTCAGTACGCCGCGGTGCCGTACGCATCGTGCTCTACGCGCTTGCTGCGCTCGTGCTCGCCTCCATCTGGGCGCTCGTGTTTCCACAGCAGATGCCGGCCGCGATCGGCGAGTACGTCGAAACGCTGACGGGCGCGAATCCGCATCCCGTCACGTTGATGCGCCCCGCCGCCGCGCCGCTCAGTGCCGTCGCGCTGCTCGGCAAGCAGATGTTCTTCGATCCGCGGCTCTCGGCCTCGGGCCAGCAGTCGTGTGCGTCGTGTCATAGCCCGCAGCACGCGTACGGGCCGCCCAACGGACTGCCCGTGCAGCCCGGCGGCCCGCACATGTCGCTGCAAGGCGACCGCGCCGTGCCGTTGCTCACGTACCTCTATCGGCAGCCGAACTTCAGCATCGGCCCCGACGACGGCGAAGCCGAAACCACCGCGAGCCTCGCCGACACGGCCGCTCAGGCGGCCAGCACGCCGCGCGCGCAAAAGGTGGCGGGCACCGCGCCCGCGGCACCGGCGATGGTGCCGCAAGGCGGCCTGTTCTGGGACGGCCGCGCCGATACGCTGCAGGCCCAGGCCTATGGCCCGCTCTTCAATCCTGTGGAAATGGCGAACACGGACGTGAAGACCGTGGCGGCAAAAATCGCCGAGGCGCCCTACGCCGCCACGTTGCGCCAGCTGTTCGGACCGGCCATCTTCAACGATCCGGCGCGCGTGGTGTCCGAAGCGATGTTCGCGATTGCGCGCTACCAGGTGGAAGACCCGTCGTTCCATCCGTACACGAGCAAGTACGACTACTGGCTCGAAGGCAAGGTGCGGCTCACGCGCGCCGAAATACGCGGCCTGCACCTCTTCACCGACAAGAATCGCGCGAACTGCGCGGGCTGCCATCTGGCCGCGCCCGGCAAAGACGGGCTGCCGCCCATGTTCACGGACTACCAGTACGAAGCGCTCGGCGTGCCGCGCAACCGCGCGCTCGCCGTGAACCGCGACCCCGCGTTTCACGACATGGGCGTGTGCGGTCCGCATCGAACCGATCTCGCGAGCCAGACGCAATACTGCGGCATGTTCCTCACGCCGTCGCTGCGCAATGCCTCCACACGCCAGGCGTTTTTCCACAACGGCGTGTATCACTCGCTCGACGACGTGATGAAGTTCTACAACCTGCGCGACACGGACCCCGGCAAGATCTATCCGCGCGGCCCCGACGGCAAGGTCATGAAGTACGACGATCTGCCGGAGCGCTTCCACGCGAACATCGACGTGACGGACGCGCCGTTCGACCGCCATTTCGGCGAGCAGCCTGCCATGAGCGACGCGGACATCAAAGACATCATCGCGTTTCTCAAAACGCTCGACGACGGATATCCGCCGCAAACGGCGCAGAAATAAAACGGCGGGTGGTGTCTCGAATCGCGGACGGGCCGCGCGGTCAGACGTGCGGCAGATCGTCGATGGATTTTTCTACCGTACCGTTGGGCTCGTCGGTGTCGATGCCGTCGTGCCCGTCGGTATGCGAGACCGTCTTGATTTTCGGCCCCAGGTAGCGCGTGCCGCCCAGCGTGAAGAGCGACCACACGATGTTGCCGGCATGAATGGCGTTGACGACGTCGCCCACTTCCACGATCTGCGCTGAGGAAAGCGACGCATGCGATTTCGGATCGATGGCGGCCCAGCGCACGTGGGTCACGCGGTCCGTATGGGGATTGATGCGTATGCCGTCGATAGCAAACGTAGCCATATCCACCTCCGCTTTCTGATGAGGAAATCGGTCATGCGCCCGCGCAAAAGCGAGGCGCAGCATCTCTCATGATATGCGTACTTTCGCGGTATGGCGGCAGTGTTTTAGGGTTCCGTCCCTCAAGCGCGGGGCTACACGGCGCACGTCCAGGTGTGTAACGTAGGAAGCGGACAAAACCGCATCGCACTGTCACGTCCACACACGGCAATGCAGCGCGCCGGCCCGCCCGGCATGCAGAGGGAGATCACGATGGACGACAACACAGAACGCGACGACGCCTACGACCTGCAACGTTTCGTCGATGCGCAGGACCCCGTCTATGCCCGCGTCTGCGAGGAATTGCAGGCGGGCCGCAAACGCAGCCACTGGATGTGGTTCGTATTTCCGCAGTTCCAGGGCCTGGGCGACAGCGCCATGGCGCAGCGTTTCGCGATTTCGTCGCTGCCCGAGGCCGAGGCCTATCTGCGCCACCCCGTGCTCGGCCCCCGGCTGCGGCACACCACCGCGTTGGTGAACGCAGTGGAAAATCGGGCCATCGAAGACATCTTCGGCTACCCGGATTACCTCAAATTCCGCTCGTCGATGAGCCTCTTTGCGAAGGCCGCTACCGACAATGCCGTGTTTCTCGATGCGCTGCGCAAGTACTTCGAAGGCGAACCGGATGCCCGCACTCTCGCCCTGCTCGCCCAGCACGGCGCATAAAAGAAAGCGGTCCGTTCCCCGCGAAGGAAACGGACCGCTTTCGGTGCCTCGCCGTATCGGCTATCTACGTGGGTACGCGATCCTGCACGCGTTACCAGGTCATGCGTTGCAGCACCCGGTCCTTCAGCACGAAGCGATGGAACAGCGCGGCGCCCACGTGCATGCCGATCAACACGAGCAGCACCCATGCGAGCGCGCTGTGGATGTCGCCCATCGCGTGGCCTACGCTCGAACCCGTTGCGGACAGCGCGGGCAGCGGTATTGCGCCGAGCAGGTTCACGGCCCAACCCCGCGACGACGCATTGGCCCAGCCCAGCAGCGGCACGGCCACGAGTGCGGCGTAGAGCAGAAAGTGCGTGGCGCCCGAAACCGTATTGAGCAGCGGCGAAAGACTGGCGGGCGGCGGACGGTGCGTGAGGCGCCAGACGATGCGCAGCACCATGGCGGCGACCAGGGCGGCGCCTACGGCCAGGTGCCAGGCAATGAGGCCGACAGGCTGCGTGTCGCGATGCACCTCGGGCATCGTCCAGCCCAGTACGAACTGGGCGCAGATCAATGCCACGATGAGCCAGTGAAGCAGACGGGCCACCGGATCGTACCGGTCGGCGTCGGGTTGGATGTTGGTCATGAGTCACTCCCTGACAAATTGACAGGGACGCATCTTGCCCGATGTTTCTTACCGGTTGCTTAAGAAAATAATGCCCGCGGCATGCAAGGCTCAGACGTCTTTGTGGCCCTCGTCGAACTCGGAAGACAAATGCTCGCAGACGTGTTCCGTCATATCGTCGATCACGCGCTTCACGTGTTCGTCCGCGGCTTCGTAGAAGATCTGCTTGCCGCGCCGTTCGGCCCGCAGCACGCGCGCCGCGCGCAGCAGCCGCAGATGATGGCTCACGAGCGGCTGCGAGAGGCCGTGCTTCGCGGCGATATCCGAAACGCACATCGGCGCGCTCAGGCACGACGCGATGATCTTCAGGCGGCTGGGGTCGCCCATCAGCCGGAACATTTCCGCCAGTTCCACCACCTGGTCGTCGCTCAACTCGAAAGGCCGCATTCACGTTCCTCTGAAATCACATCAATAGATGTTTATATGTGTATATAATGCCCAGACCTCCAGTTTAGCCACGCACGCGTCCCATGGCACACCCACACTCGCACGACCACCATCACGGCGGCCACGACCATCCGCATGGCCATGCTCATGGCGATGAGCACGATCACGACCATGCGGGGCATCACGCCGCGCACGATCACAGCCACGCCGGCCACAACCATCTGCACGGCGTCACGGACCAGCATCGCATCGGCTGGGCGTTCGTCGTCATTGCGTTGTTCATGGTGGTGGAGGTGGTGGGCGGCCTGATGTCCGGCTCGCTGGCACTGCTCGCCGACGCGGGGCACATGGTAAGCGACGCCGCAGCACTCGGCTTCAGCTGGGTCGCCATTCACTACGGCAAGCGCCCCGCTACCGCGCAACTCTCGTACGGCTACAAGCGGCTCGAAATTCTCGCCGCCTTCGTGAACGGCTGCGCGCTCTTCGTCATTGCCGCATGGATCGTGGTCGAAGCCGTGCAGCGCTTCGCCTCGCCCGTGCCCGTTGCGGGCAAGACGATGATGATCGTGGCGATTGCGGGTCTCGCGTCGAACGTGGTGGCGTTTCTGATTCTTCACGGCGGCAACCGCGAAAACCTCAACGTGCGCGGCGCGTGGCTGCATGTGCTGGGCGACATGCTCGGGTCGGTCGCGGCCATCGTGGCCGCAGGCGTGATTCTGCTGACGGGCTGGACGCCCATCGACCCCATCCTCTCCATCTTCGTCGCCGTCGTGATTCTCAAGAGCGCGTGGGGCATCGTGCGGTCGTCGGCGCACATTCTGCTGGAAGGGTCGCCCGAAGGAACGGATCTCGCCGAGATCAAATCGGACCTCGAACAAAACGTGCCTCAGGTGCGCAACGCGCATCACATTCACGCGTGGTCCATTACCGGCGAGCAGCACATGGTCACGCTGCACGTGCATCCTGTGGAAGGTGCGCCTCACCGCGAGGTGGTGAGTGCCGTGCAGCGCCGGCTGGCAACGCGCTTCAACATCGACCACGTCACCGTGCAGATCGAAGAAGACGCGTGCATGGACGAACACGCGCACGAGCACGGCGGCACCGGCAGCAAGCACTGCCGCTAGTCATGGGAGTGCGCGGGCGGAACGTCGGGTATCCGCCCGCGCACAGCGGCTGAAATAGCGGCTGAAAACCTACGACGCTGCGTCGTCCCAGCGCGCCTGCGCCACGTCGAGCTTCTTCGGAATCAGCTTGAGATTCGTGAACGTATCGGCAATCTGCTGCTGATACGCAATGGTGGCCGCATCCACGCGTTGCACGCCATACGTGGTGCGCTTCAGCGCGAGTTCCAGCGTGGCCGTGTCGAGCCCCACCTGCGGCGAAAGCTGCGCCGCCACAGCCGGGATGTTGTCGCGCGCCCACGTGTCGATACGGCTCACTTCTTCCAGCAACGCATGCACGAGTTGCGGCTGCGCACTCGCGAATCTACGGCCTGCCAGGTAGTACTGCGTGTTGCGCACGAGCCCCTCGCCGTCCACGAGCACGCGCGCGTTCGCCTGGCGCTGCACAGCGGCAAGATAAGGATCCCAGATGACCCATGCGTCCACGCTGCCCTGCGTGAACGCCGCGCGCGCGTCCGCGGGAGGCAGATACGCGGGCACGATCTCCTGGTAGCCCACCTTCGCCTGTTCCAGCGCCTTCACGAGCAGGTAATGCACGTTCGAGCCGCGATTGAGCGCCACCTTCTTGCCGCGCAGATCGGCCACGGAGCGAATGGGCGAATCGTGCGGCACCACGATGGCCTCGGCCTTCGGCGCAGGCGGTTCGCTGCCGATGTAGACGAAATCCACGCCGCCCGCCTGCGCGAAGATGGGCGGCGTCTCGCCCACCGTACCCACATCCACCGCGCCCGCGTTGAGCCCTTCGAGCAGTTGCGGCCCACCTGGGAACTCGGTCCATTGCACCGTGACGCCGAGCGGCGCCAGGCGCTTTTCGAGCGCGCCGCTCGCCTTGAGCACGATGAAGTTGCCGTACTTCTGATAGCCCACGCGCAGCACCTTGCCGTTGCCTTGAGCGCGTGCATCGATGCTCGACGCAAGCGCCGCGAGGCCGCTCGCCATGCCCGCCGCGCGCACGGCGGCGAGTGTCGCCGTGCCCGTCAGCGCGTGCTTCAGCAGCGCGCGCCGTTGCGCGTTATCTGCGCGTGGTTCGATGTCGTCGTGTGATGAGTGATTCGCTGTCATGGTTCTATCGTCTGCTATGAGCGTGTTGGCAGGTATTTGGGATTGCGTGATGCCCGCATTCGAAGCGCCATCATGCGTGGCACATACGCGCACGGTCAACGCACCGCTTCCAGTTTTTTCTGCTATCCATTTCGCGTTCGCGCATATCGCAGACGTTCATCGCAAAAGCGCAGATCGATATCGGAAATGCTTCGTTTGAAGCACGCGTTGCGCTGGCTAGACTGCGAACTCGTCTTGTCATAACAAGTTCGCACCATGTCCACGCTTGCCGCAACACCTCCGCCCGCCAGGCTGCCGCCGCAGCCCCGCTACGCGCAGATCAAGGACGTATTGCGTGCGCGCATTCTGGACGGTACCTACGCGCCGCACGACCGCATGCCTTCGGAGCATGAACTCTGCACGTCGTTCGGCGTGAGCCGCATCACCGTGCGGCAGGCGCTGGGCGACCTGCAAAAGGAAGGGTTGCTCTTCAAGCAGCACGGCAAAGGCACGTTCGTTTCGCGGCCCAAGGCGTTCCAGAACGTGACGTCGCTGCAAGGGTTCGCCGAAGCCATGTCGTCGCTCGGGCACGAGGTGGTCAATCTCGTGCAGGGTGTGCGCGCATCGGGCGCGAGCGAGGCCGTTGCCGCGCGGCTCGCACTTCCGGAAGGCGCCCCCGTGGTAGAGATCCGGCGCGTGCGGCTGCTCGACCGCGAGCCCGTGTCCTACGAAATCACCTGGGTGCCCGAAGCAATCGGCAAGCGGCTCGCGAAGGCCGATCTCGCCACGCGCGACGTCTTCCTCGTCATCGAGAACGATTGCGGTGTGCCGTTGGGCCATGCCGACGTCGCCATCGACGCCACACTCGCGAGCGCCGAAGTGGCCAACGCGCTGAATGTCGATGAAGGGAGCGCCGTGCTGCGTATCGAGCGCCTCACGCACGATGCGAGCGGCGCTCCCGTCGATTACGAATTTCTCTACTTCCGCGGCGAAGCCTTCCAGTACCGGCTGCGCATCGACCGCGAACGGGCCGTATAACGAAAGCGTCCATTCATCCACAAGGCAAGCGTCATGAACACCCACGTACTCGAATACGACATCGTCGTGGTCGGCGGCGGCACGGCCGGCCCGATGGCCGCCGTCAAAGCGAAAGAACGCGACCCGACGCTCAACGTGCTGCTGCTCGAAAAGGCCAACGTGAAGCGCAGCGGCGCCATCTCCATGGGCATGGACGGCCTCAACAACGCGGTAATTCCCGGCCATGCCACGCCGGAGCAGTACACGCGCGAGATCACCATCGCGAACGACGGCATCGTCGATCAGTCCACGGTATATGCCTACGCGAAGCACAGCTTCGCCACGATCGAGCAGCTCGACCGCTGGGGCGTACGTTTCGAAAAAGACGCCACGGGCGACTACGCCGTGAAGAAAGTGCATCACATGGGCTCGTACGTGTTGCCCATGCCCGAAGGTCACGACATCAAGAAGGTGCTGTACCGGCAATTGAAGCGCGCCCGCGTGGCGATCACGAACCGCATCGTGGCCACGCGGCTACTCACCGATTCGCATG
The DNA here is from genome assembly GCF_034424375.1 of Paraburkholderia kururiensis. Lineage (NCBI taxonomy): Bacteria > Pseudomonadati > Pseudomonadota > Betaproteobacteria > Burkholderiales > Burkholderiaceae > Paraburkholderia > Paraburkholderia kururiensis. The sequence continues at coordinate 6,586,247 of NZ_CP139965.1, forward strand.
GCAACGTGTGCGGCGTGCTCGGCTTCGACTGCCGCACTGCGGACTTTTACGTGGTGCGCGCAAAGGCCGTCATTCTGTGTTGCGGCGCCGCCGGCCGCCTCGGCCTGCCCGCGTCCGGTTATCTGATGGGCACCTACGAAAACCCCACCAATGCCGGCGACGGTTACGCGATGGCATGGCACGCCGGTGCCGCGCTCGCGAATCTGGAGTGCTTCCAGATCAATCCGCTCATCAAGGACTACAACGGGCCGGCCTGTGCCTACGTCACGGGCCCGTTAGGCGGGTTCACCGCGAACAGCAAGGGCGAACGCTTCATCGAATGCGACTACTGGAGCGGCCAGATGATGTGGGAGTTCTACCAGGAGCTGCAAAGCGGCAACGGTCCCGTGTTCCTGAAGCTCGACCATCTTGCGGAAGAAACGATCCAGACCATCGAACAGATTCTGCATACCAACGAACGCCCCAGCCGCGGACGTTTCCACACCGGCCGCGGCACCGACTACCGCCGGCAGATGGTGGAAATGCACATCTCCGAAATCGGCTTCTGCAGCGGCCACAGCGCTTCGGGCGTACGCGTGAACGAACACGCGCAGACCTCCGTGCCGGGGCTCTACGCGGCCGGCGACATGGCCGCGGTCCCGCACAACTACATGCTCGGCGCGTTCACCTACGGCTGGTTCGCCGGCCAGCATGCGGCGGACTACGTGGCGGGCCGCTCGCATGCCCAGCTCGACGAGGCGCAGCTTGCCGCGGAACGCACGCGTATCTACGCGCCGCTCGAACGCGAAAACGGCCTCGCGCCCGCGCAGGTCGAATACAAACTGCGCCGCATGGTGAACGATTACCTTCAGCCGCCGAAGGTGACGCGCAAGATGGAAATCGGCCTCGCCCGCTTTGCGGCCATTGCCGACGACATCGACGCCATGAAAGCCCACAACGCACACGAGCTGATGCGTGCGGCCGAAGTGCGCGCCATTCGCGATTGCGCGGAAATGGCCGCACGTGCCTCGCTTTTTCGCACCGAAAGCCGCTGGGGCCTGTACCACCATCGCGTCGAGTTTCCGCAACGCGACGACCGCGACTGGTTCTGCCACACGGAGTTGTACAGGAACGCGCGCGGCGAGATGGCGTGCAGGAAGCGCCCGGTGGAACCCTACGTGGTGCCGTTGGCCGACAGCGAGCGCGACGCCTACCAGAAGCTGCGCATCGGCGCGAAGTCTGCGGAGACGCAGCCGGCCTGACCCTCGCCTTGCACTTCACGCACCACGTTATGGAGCACGCCATGCCTCTTTCATCGCACACCCCGCGCGACATTCTTCATCGCAGTGTCGCGCCCGTCACGATCGACGAAGACAAGTGCATCGCCGACAAGGGCTGCACGGTGTGCGTCGATGTCTGCCCGCTCGACCTGCTCGCCATCGACCTCAGCAAAGGCAAGGCCTACATGCAGTTCGACGAATGCTGGTACTGCATGCCCTGCGAGCAGGACTGCCCGACCGGCGCGGTGAAGGTGGACATTCCCTATCTGCTGCGTTGATGCGCCCGCATGGAGACCTGCTTCTCATGACCATTCAACCGTTCGCCGTGCGAGAAGACCTGCTTGCCGGCGCCTCCACGGCCGAAACGTCGGCGCTGCTCGCGAGGCTGTCCGCAACGGATGCCGCCGTGCGCCGCGTCGCGCTCATCGAACTCGCGGACCTCGAAGACACTGATCTCGTCCCGCCCGTTCGCCACGCCTTGCGCCATGATGCCGACGCGGCCGTGCGGGCCGAAGCGGCGCGCATCCTCATTGCCTGGGAAGACGAGGCAACGGTGGATGCGCTGTGCCACGCACTGCTCGATACAGCGGATGAAGTACGCGAAGCCGCGGCGCAGAGTCTTGCCGCGTTGAAACAGGCATCGTCGGCGGCCACACTGTGCCACTGGGCGGCACGCCCCGAGCCTCACGTGCTGGCCGCCGTGTTACGCGCGTTGCGAGAATTGCGGGCATCGGAATCGTTCGCGCCGGCACGGGGTGCGCTCGATCACGCCGACGCGCACGTTCGGCTGGAAGCGGTCGGCGTGCTCGGCTGGCTGCGTGACGCACGCGCCCTCGCGCCGCTGGCGAGACTCGCCACCCAGGACGACCACGCCGACGTGCGCCGCGCCGCTGCCGGTGGTCTCGGTTCCGCTGCTGCGGAAGACGCCGTCGCGATCGAGGCCTTGCTTACCGCGCTGCGCGACGAAGCATGGCAAGTACGCGAGGAAGCGGCCACGACGCTGGGCAAGCTGCGCCCCGCGAACGCCCGCGACGCGTTGATTGAGGCACTCGACGATTCTTACTGGCAAGTTCGCGTTCGCGCCGTGCGCGCGCTCGGGCGGCTTCGCGATACGGCTGCGGCACCGAACGTGGCGAGTCTGCTTGCGCACGCCATCAGCAACCTGCGCAAGGAAGCCGCGCTCGCACTCGGCGAACTCTGCGACCCTCGCACGATACCCGCGTTGCAGGCCGCACTCGACGACCGCGATCCTGACGTACGCAAGGCCGTGCGCATTGCGCTAAACCAGCTGGAAAGTGCCGCGCGATGAAACTGCCCGAAGAAGTCACGCTGAACCGCGCTGCACGCACGTTGACGCTGCGCTGGAGCGGTACGCAAACCGCCACGCTTCACTGCGCCGCGTTGCGCGCGGCTTGCCCGTGCGCCGCGTGCCGTCACGCACGGCTCACTGCCGGGACCGTTCACGTGCCGCAGGACGTGACACTGCTCGACGTGCAACCCGTCGGCCACTACGGTGTGCAACTCGCATTCAGCGACGGCCACGCGCGCGGCATCTACCCGTGGCCGTATCTGGCACAGCTCGGCGCGTAAACGCGCACATGGCTCATTCGGCGTGCTCGTCGCACCACTGGATCGCCCACTTTTGCGCGGCCGCCACGGCGTCGGTGTCGAAGTGATAGTCGCCCAGGTCGCCGGAGTACTTCACTTCGACAGGTGCGCTGCCCTGCCCCGTGCGCCGGAAAATCTTCGCGCGCGCGTAGAAGTGGCCGCCTTCGTCGAGGGGCGATGCGTCGATGTGAAACTGCTTGTAGTCGAATTTCATCACAGCCTCCTGGCTTCTTCGCGATGCGCTAACCGCTGGACAGGTTTCGAAAAGCTAACGCGTCTTCCGCTGCTGCGCGCTCGCTTGCGAATGCGGGGCGGCAGGCAACAGCGGCATGTTCACCAACGCCTCCAGTCCGCCGCCATCGCGTGCGCGAAACTGTAGCGATCCACCGTGCAAGCGCGCAATCCGCTCCACGATGGCAAGGCCGAGACCCGTGCCGGCCGACAGCGTACGGGCATTGCTGCCGCGACTGAACGGAGCTTTCAACTGCTCGAGTGCTTCGGCCGTGAGTCCCTGGCCCCGATCGCCCACCGCCACCCACGCCATGCCGCGCTCTGTCCATGTTCGTACCGCAAGGCCGGTACGTCCATAGGCCACGGCGTTTTGCATGAGGTTCATCAGCATGCGCAGGGTGCCGATGGGGCGAAACGCGAACACCGGCACCTCGCCCAGCGAGAGTTCGAAGTCGTGGCCAAGGCCCGCAAAATCCGCGGCAAGCTGGCTGACCAGTGCATTGAGGTCACCCGGTTGTGGAGTTTCACGCTCGCCGCTGCCCGCATAGTCCATGAACTGCTGGAGGATGGTGTCGATCTGGTCCAGATAGCGCTGCGCCGATGCCGCAAGCGAGTCGTCGTTCCCTTCGTTCCCTTCGCCCCCTTCGTCCCTTTCGCGGCGCTCGCCACCGGACGGACTCATTGCGATGGCAAGACGCAGCTTCGTCAGCGGCGTACGAATGTCGTGCGACACGCCGGCCAGCATCAGCGCGCGCGTTGTCTCGGCCTGGCGCAGCGCCGCCATCATCTGGTTGAACGCCGCGCTCACTTGCGCGATTTCGGTTGGGCCGTTCGTCGGCAACGGTGCCGGCTCTTCGCCCGCGCTCAATTGCTGTGCCGCCTGCGCAAGTTCGCGCAAGGGCCGGTTGATATGCCGCTGGATCGCAAAGCCCGTCAGCGCGGCCGCGAGCGCCAGCACGATGGAGAGCACGAGTGCCGTAGTCACGCCGCTCACTTCCGCTTCCTCGTTCAAGGGCAGCGTGATCCAGTACGGCGCGCCGGCCACGTGCACGCGAATCCACAGCTTCTGTGTGCGGCCGGTCTGCCAGATGACGGGCATGTCGGCAGGCAGGTGGCGCCGCAACGCATCGAGAAACACCCTGCGCTGAATCATGCGATAGAAGTGGACGAGGTCGCGGCGCGGTTCGTCGTCGAGGGTGGACGGCAACGCTTCCACGGCACCGAGCCGCGCCGCCGCGGCACGACCTTCGTCGGCGCGCAAGGGAGCGAGCGTGCGGTCGATACGCTGCACGTAGTCCGCAAACGCCGTTGCCGCGCGCTCCACGCGCGGACGCTGCACGTAATGCAGCAGGACCGTGAGCGAGCAGATCTGCGTGAACGCCACGAGCGCAACGAGCAGCACGATGTTGCGAGTGAGGAGCGAACGCGGCGACAGCGAGCGCGCCCGTGCCACGTTGCGTGCATGGTCCATCGCGGCCGGCGTGCGCCGCATCATGACTCGATGTCGGCCACGAGCATGTAGCCAACGCCCCACACCGTTCGAATGAAACGCGGCTTCGACGGATCGCTCTCAACGATCTGCCGCAGCCGCAAAATCTGCACGTCGATGCTGCGGTCCAAGGCTTCGTGATCGCGCCCGCGCGCGCGGGCCAGCAGATTTTCGCGGCTCACGGGCCGGTTCGGCGACGCCCCCAGCGCCTGCAACAGCAGCATCTGCGCCGAATGCACCTCGACCGGCTCACCGGCGCGCGTAAGCGTCTGCCTGCCGACGTCGAAGCGAAACTCGCCGAAGCGCAGCGCCTGTGCAGCCACGACAGGGTCGCCCGCCGCCATCTTTCGTCCGCGCAGCAACGCGCGAATGCGGGCCACCAGCTCGCCGGGCAGGAAAGGTTTGGCCAGGTAATCGTCGGCACCGGTCTCGAGGCCGACCACTCTATCCACGGGGTCGCCCTTCGCCGTGAGCATGAGGATGGGCAGCGTGTACCCTTCGGCGCGCAACCGGCGGCATACCGAGAGCCCGTCTTCCGGCTCCATCATGAGGTCGAGCACGAGCAGGTCGAACGGCTCGCGCTGCAGATAGCGGTCGAGACGCCGGCTGTCCGGCACCACCCGCACGTGAAAGCCGTGCTGCGTGAGGAAGCGCTGCAGCATGTTGCGCAGCTCCGCCTCGTCGTCGAGCACGATGATCTTCTCTGCCCGCTCCATGCCGCCTCTCCGGGTCTGTGCCTCGTCGCGATTGTGCACCAACTCCGCGGGCATGCGCGCGCGTTCCACGTGACTCCGCGTTCGGGTTCTGGCGGCGCGACAGGCTGAATCCGGCCGATCGACGAAGCCGTTCAACGCGACGCCGCGCGTTGCTTCATAAAGTCTTCGATCTGCGGCAGCGTCACGAAGCCCATTTTTTGCGTATCGATTTCGTCGAAATGCTGCGCGACCCTGGGCATGCCGCTCGCCGCCTGTTCTCGCGTGAGCTTGCCGTCATGCGTGGTGTTCGCGTTGGCGAAGCGGGTCTCGAGTTGCTGGAGCATGCGTTGCATGCGCATGCCGCCTGCGGGCGGCATGGCGGTCTGCGCCGTCGCGGCCGTGGAAAAGATGCAAAAGGCAAGCGTGACGAGTACGCGTTTCATGAAGTCCTCCGTGTCGTTCCGCCCCGCGGCACGGCGCCGGCAACGTGCGGCGTCTCGTGCGGGATGAAGGGGCAGGCGAATCTTAGGGGCGTACGCGTACGAAGGCGACTACGGAATCATGTCGCGATATGTCACCCTTGCCACTGCTCCCGGCTGCGCCGGCATCGCTCAGACGGGATGGGCGGTCGCGAAGTTCTTGTACGCGGTATAGCCCTGCTTCTTCGTCACGCCGTCTGCACTGACAAGGCCGAAGGTATTCTCGGCGGCCACGTCGAACAGCTCGTAGAAACAGATGCCGGCGATGTTGTAGGTGGAGCGTTCCGTGAAGTACTGGTTGAAGACCTGCGTGATATAGGCGGCGCCTTGATCGGTGTCGCCGGTATTGAAGCCCACTTCGGTGATCCACACCGGCACGCCGTACTGTTGCAGGTTCTGCAGGATGTTGAGCGGCGTCACCGTGCCGTCGTAGGCCGTCATGATGTTGCCGCTCGTTTCGTACCAGTGCCAGCCCGTGTAGTCCCACGTGAGCCGCGGGTGGCCGCTCGTGCCGTCGGGCTGCGTGCCGTTCCAGAGCATGTTGTTGAAGCCGATGAGCGTCGTGACGCCGCCGCCGCGAATGATCTTCGCGCCCGGCTGAACGGACCTGATGCCGTCCGCGGCGCCGCGCAGCAGCCCGCGCACCAGCTGAAAACGCGTGTTGTCGAACGAAGACGGTGTCTCGCCCACGCCGATGCAGCAGTAGTCGTCGATCTCGTTGCCGATCTCGTAGATCGGGCACCAGGCCTGCAATGCCGTGGCGGTATTCACGCCGCACTGGAACGCCCAATCGTAGTTGTCCTGTTCGGTCGTGGTGAACATGGCCTGATGGAACGCGAGGCACGGCAGGATCGTGACGCTCGTGCCGACAGCCGCTTGCGCATAGCGCGCGAGCGCCTGGGCGTCGCTCGTGGCGCCGTAGCAGTCGAGGCGATACACCGTCGCGCCCAGGTCGGCCAGCATCGCGATCTGCTGCGCGGGCGTTTGCGTGGCATACGCGCCGGTAGTCTGCAGCGGATGCCCGTTGAGGCCATAGAAGATCGGCGCGCTGCGCGGATCCGACGCAATGCTCCAGATGCCGTTCAGGTTCTTGTACCAGACGCCGGCCACGTTGCGCGCGTACACGGTGTGGTTCCAGTACAGCAGCATGTTCGGCGTAATGGGACACAGCGTGTTGGTATGCCCGCAGATCACGCGGCCATTCGAGATCGTCCAGTTCATGCCGGACGCGTCGATGAGCTGCGTAGCAGGAGGCAACGTGGTGCCCGACGTGGATTCCGCGAGCTTCGTGGCGACGTTGTTCGATGTCGTGGACGTACCCGCCGTGCCGGTCGTCGCGCTGGTTGCGGTCGTGCCCGCGTTCGTCGTGTTCGATCCGCTCGTATTCGACGCGGTCGTCATCGTCGTGGTGCTGCCCCCACCCCCGCCCCCGCCGCACGCGGCGAGCGCCATGCTGCCCGCTCCGGCCAGCAGGCCCGCCAGAAATTTCCGTCGCGACACGGACGCGTCAATAGAAAGCCCGCGTGCGTCGCGCGGCACCAAAACATTTCTGGAGGACATGATACGGATACCTGAATACGTGTGCTGAACCGGCAAAAAAGCCGCTGACTTCAGAGAGGAAGCGTTCGGGAGGTAAGGACGCGAGAGCCGCGCGCCGCCCGCATGGGGACCGTTGGGGCCGACGGTTGCTGGAGGGAGAAATCCGGAGCGAACATTCCGACGCCGGCCTGTATAACGGCGTCGATTGGTGTGACTTTAGGAGGATTTGCCGTTTTTTTCGAAAGACGCACAGAGGCGGGTAAGAGATACCGGGCGCCCTGCCGCGGCAAAGGTTTCAGCGCACGTCGACCAGTACGAAACTGCGCCGTTTTCGCGCTCGATCAGTAAAGCAGTCGCTCTTTCTGCAAGGGACCCGGCGCTTTCAGACGCGCCTCATTGGGTGACAGAACAGCTGCCGTGCCGCGCCTGCGATATGAATTCGTGACGAACCGTGCTCGCCTATCGCCGCCCCAGCTTCGCGAGTTCGACCAGCTCGTGCCTGAGACTCTCTGCACGCTCGCGGCCAAAATCGCGTTCCAGTTCCTGTTGCGCCGCGTCCCACAGCGGCCGCGCCGCACGATGCGCCGCTTTTCCCTCGTCGGTCAGCGCGAAGTGGAGCGTGCGCGCGTCGTCGCCCGCGGCCTCGGCCCGAACGAGTCGCGCGCGGCGCAAGGCGCTCACAGCACGCACGAGCGTGGTTCGATCCAGCAACAGCGCGTCCGCGAGTTCGCAGAACGTGAGCGTTGCGCCCTGGCTCAGGCGCGCCAGAATGGCGAACTGCGTGGGCGTAAGCGCCGCTGCCTTCAGGTGCCGCTCGTAGAGTTTGGCGAGATAGCGTGCAGCCTGACGCATCGCGAAGCCATGGGATTCGTCGAGGCAATCTGCGTGACTCATGATGATTTGCCCGCTTATGGCGTGGCGCCGTGCGCGACGGCACCCTTGGCCGAATCCGATGCCGACGCGTTTGCTGCCACCGCGTCGCCACCCGCTTCGACACGCCAGCCGCCACCCAGCGCGCGATACATCGCGACCGCCGCGAGCGCATGATCGCGCTTCGCTTCGTTCAACGATTCGTCGTCGTGCAGATAGCTTTCCTGCGCGGTCAGCACGTCGAGAAAGCTCGACGCCCCGCCCTTGTAGAGTTCGTTCGAAAGACGCAGCGCATCGCCCGATGCACCGAGCGCGGCGCCCAGCCGCTCCACGGCACCGGACGCGCTCACGAGATCGCTGCGCGTATCTTCGATGTCCTTCAACGCGTTGAGCAACGCACCGTTGAGATTCAACTGCGACTCGCGCATCTGGCTCTCGCTCTTCGCGATGTCGGCATCGATGCGGCCCGCGTTGAAGATCGGGCTCGTCGCGCCCAGCGCCGCGCTGAACAGGTTGTCGGTGAGCGTGGGCAAGCCGAGATACGACGCCGCGAGCAAACCGTCGCTCAGATTCAGCGAGAACTTCGGATACCGTTCTGCCCTGGCGGCGCCCACCTGCGCCGCGCGCTGCTCGACGGCCGCATAGGCCACGCGCACGTCGGGGCGACGCAACAGTGCTTCGGAAGGCAGCGTGGAAGGTGCCGACGTGCGCGGCACCGGTATCTCGCCGCGGCCGAACACGGCCGTGTTCAGGCTCTCGGGCGTGCGCCCCGTGTACACCGCAATCAGGCTCGACTGATGCTGGATTCGCGACTGAACAGGTGGAATGCGCGCCTGCAGTTCGCTCAGCTGGTTTTGCGCACGCGCCACGTCGAGCTTCGTCGAAAGCCCGTAATGCAGACGCTCCTGCGTGAGCCGCAGCGTGCGCTCGCGAATTCGCTGGTTATCTTCGAGAATGCCCAGCTCGCTTTGGGCCCAACGCAATTCGATGTAGGCGTCCGCAGTGTTCGCCGCCAGCGCGAGACGCAGTTCGTTCAGCGCCTCGCGCGTGCCCGTCGCCTGGGCCTTCGCTGCGAGCAGCGCGAGACGCTCGCCGCCGAACACGTCCGGGTTCCAGCTGGCCGACAGACCGAAGCCCGCCTGCCGTACATAGCCGAGCGGCGGCGGCACGATGATGCGCGTATCGCTCGCATTGGCGTTGGCGTTCAGCTCGGGCAGCAGCGCCGCGTGCTGCACCGTGGTCTGCGCCTCGGCCTGGCGCACGCGCTCGGCGGCAGCCTTCAGGTCGAGATTCTGGTCGAGCACGGTGCTCACGAGGTCGTGCATGACCGGATCGCCGAACTGCTGCCACCAGGCGTCGGCGTCCATGCTGTCGGGCGGCACGGCCACGTCGAATTCGGTGGGCGCCATCTGGCGCACCTGTTGCGAAAGATCGGCGTGCGTGGCGGGCGGCACGGCACATGCTGCAAGCGCGAGGCTTACCGCGAAGGCAAGCAGCGTCGTTCGGATGCGGGGGGGCATGGCGGTGGTCTCAATGAGCATCGGGGGGTGGCGTGGCGGTGTCGAGCCTGCGCACGAACAGCGCGCAGCCGATGGCCACGACAAAGCAGCACGCCACGGCGAAGTAGGCATCGGAGAAAGTGAGCGTGAGCGCCTCGCGCATCGCAACGTTGTGCAGCAGTTCAAGGCCGGCCTGCGGACCGCTGAGCACGTTCCCGGCCACCGTGCCGATCTGGTCCGACGCGCGCCCGAGCAGCGCCTCCACGACCGGCCGCCCGTCCGTGACGTGCTCGTTGAGGCGCAGGTAATGAAAATTGAGCCGGTCGTTCAGCATGGTGTTGCTCACGGCCACGCCAATAGCGCCGCCCAGATTACGCATCAGATTGAAGAGCCCGCTTGCCGAACGCAGACGCGCGGGCGGCAGCGCACCGAGCGCCATCGTGACGATGGGCGGAATGCAGAACTGCTGGCCCATGCCGCGCAACACCTGCGGCAGCAGCAGCTCTCGCCAGCCCCATTCGCTCGTCACAGGCACATAGAGATAGCAGCCGAGGCCGAACAGCGCGAGGCCGAACAGGTTCAGCCAGCGCAGATCGATACGCGTGGAGAGCCGCGAATAGACCACGAGCGCCACGACCTGCGCGATGCCCACCGAAAGCAGCGCGAACCCGGTTTGCATCGAACTGAAGCCGCGTACGCGTGCGAGAAATACGGGCGTCAGGAACACGGTACAGAAGATGCCGATGCCGGTGATGAACGAGAGCGTGGAGCCGAGTGCGAAGTTGCGAATGCGCAGCGCGCGCAGATCGACGACCGTTTCGCGCGCGGTGAGCGCATGAACGATGAAGAGAAAGCCGCAGATGGCCGATATCCAGACGCAGACCAGAATGGTCGTATCGCCCAGCCAGTTCTTGCGCGGCCCTTCTTCCAGCACGTATTCGAGACATCCCAGAAAGCCCGACATCAGCAGAATGCCGAGATAGTCGCCCTTCTTCAGCAGGCTCACGTCAGGCTCGTCGATATGCACGAACTTCGGCACCAGCACCGTCACCGCAATGCCGGGCACCACGTTGAGGTAGAAGAGCCAGTGCCACGACCACTGGTCGGTGATCCAGCCGCCTATCACGGGGCCGATGGCCGGCGCCAGCGTGGCGAGCGCGCCGATGGTGGTGGCCGCCAGCGCGCGCTGCCTGCCGGGGAACAGCACGAACGCTGTTGTAAAGACCGTGGGAATCATCGCCGCACCGAGCGCGCCTTGCAGCGCGCGGAACAGGATCTCCGAGTTGATGTCCCATGCCATTCCGCACAGCATGCTGGCAATCGTGAAGCCCAGCGCGGAAGCCGCGAAGAGCCAACGCGTGGAGAACACGCGCGTGAGCCAGCCGGACATCGGAATCACGATGATCTCGGCGATCAGATAGGCCGTCTGAATCCAGGAGAGCTCGTCCTGGCTCGCCGACAGTCCGCCGCCGATGTCTCGCAGCGACGAAGCGACGATCTGGATGTCGAGCGTCGCCATGAAGAAGCCGAGGCACATCAACGCGAATGCCGTGACCTTGGTGCGCAGCGGCAGGTCCATCGGGTTGACGGGAACGTGTGAGGTCATGATGCGGTCTCCGCGGCCGTGGGTACGGGTTTAGCCGTTGTGCTGACGCGCACCCGCGAGATGCACGCGCACAGTCGCGGAAAGCCCCGGGCGCAGGTACTGCGCATCTTTCGGCACGTCGAGCACGACGCGCACCGGCACGCGCTGCACGATCTTCGTGAAGTTGCCGGTGGCGTTCTCGGGCGGCAGCACGCTGAAGGTCGCGCCCGTAGCCGGTGCAATGCTTTGCACGGTGCCGCGTATCGTGCCCGCATGAGCGTCCAGCGTCACTTCGGCGGGGTCGCCGTCGTGCATCTTCCTCAGCTGGTCTTCCTTGAAATTGGCATCGATCCACAAGCCCTGCGCGGGCACCACCGTGAGCATCGACGTTCCCGCGGAAGCCAGCAGGCCTACTCGGGCCGTGCGATTGCCTACGTAGCCGTCTACGGGCGAACGTATCGTCGTGTAGTCGACATTGAGCTGCGCATAGCGCTGCTCGGCCTGCGCCTTGGCGACGCGCGCGTCGGCATCGGCAATCTGTGCGTCGAGCACGGTGAGCTGCTGTTTCGCCGCGAGCAGCGATGCACCGTTGCCCTCCACCGCCGCTTTGGCTTTCGCAAACGCTGCGTCGGCCTGTTCGACCAGCTGATTGGACACGGCGTCGTCCTTCACGAGCTGCCGGTAACGCAACTGGTCCGCGTTCGTGCGCACCAGTTCCGCGCGCGCCGCCGTTACGCCTGCGGCCTGCTGATCGATCACGGCAAGCTGAAGCGCGCGCTTCGCCTTCAGTTCGTTGACGGAGGCCGCGGCACTGTTCACTTCCGCGATGGCCTGCGCGAGCTTCGCGTCGTAGTCGCGCGAATCGAGGCGAATCAGCACCTGGTTGGCCTTCACGTACTGGTTGTCCTGCACCAGCACCTGGTCCACGAAGCCCGTTACCTTCGGCGCAATGACCGTGACGTTGCCGCCCACGTAGGCGTCGTCCGTGGACTCCACCCAGCGGCCCACCACGAACCAGTAGGCGAGCGCGGCACAGACCGCCAGCACCACGCCGATGACGGCGAGCAGCATCCATGGAATCGTGCGGACACGAGCTGCCGGTACGGCGCCGGCGACTGCGGGAGTTTGAGCAGATGTCGTACTCATGATCTCTGTGCTTATGCACTCGTAAAGATGAAGGAAAACCGCACCCGGACGGCGGTGCACATGTTCGTGCACGGATCGGCACCCGCCACCACGCGTTCCAGTTCGACCGCGCCATATTGCCTGTGCATATGCACCACGACAAGTGATACGGAACGAAATGAGTTTTTGCAATCCCGATAACAAAGGAATGGAGCGCGAGGCTCGTTCCTTGCAGAAGCCTTTCCGTGCGACTCACGGAATACTTAATGGATTCGTGACTGGACGACGCCCCGCTCTCGCGCGAAGATCACGTTCGCGACAACACACGCTCTCCCGCCACCTATCCGTCGTTCCGATCAAGCCCCAGGCAAACTTCAACATGGCTCACACGCTCACCACCTCGCCGTCCGCCGCCGCTTCGCGCCGCCTCGATCTCGCGTCGGATGCCATCGTGCAGGCCCGCGTCGAACTCGCCGCGTGCTTCCGGCTCGCAGCACTCAACGGCTTCGAGGAAGGCGTCTGCAATCATTTCTCTGCTGTCGTACCGGGCCACGACGATCTGTTCTTCGTGAACCCCTACGGCTACGCGTTCAGCGAGATCACCGCGTCGCGTCTCCTGATCTGCGACTTCCACGGCAACGTGATCGAAGGTGAAGGCAAGCCCGAAGCCACGGCGTTCTATATTCACGCACGGCTGCATCGGTTGATGCCGCGCGTGAAAGCTGCGTTTCACACGCACATGCCGAACGCCACGGCCTTGTGTCTGCTGGAAGGCCCGCCTCTGCTCTGGCTGGGGCAAACGTCACTGAAGTTCTACGGCCGCACCGCAGTGGACGAGCATTACAACGGTCTGGCTCTGGACGAATCGGAAGGCGACCGCATCGCCGCAGCGATGGGCGACGCCGACATCCTGTTCCTCAAGAATCACGGTGTGATGGTGGCCGCGCCCGATATCGCGCAGGCCTGGGACGATCTCTACTACCTGGAGCGCGCTGCCGAGGTGCAACTCAAGGCCATGAGCACGAACCGGCCGCTCAAGTGCATTCCCGCCGAAGTCGCACAACTCGCCTACGAGCAGATACGTGCGGGCGACGCCGAGAGCGCGCGTGCTCACCTGGAAAGCGGCGTGCGGCAGTTGCGTGAGTGCGGTATCGCGTTCGATCGTTGAAGGATGGCGGTGCCGACAGACGGCGGGAAATGGACGTCGCCGCCGTCGCTCCCGTCACATGGCGAAGCGAAAGCGGCAGCTACTCCGCCGCCGCGAGATAAGCCGCCGGGGTCGTGCCCAGCGTACGCTTGAAATGCCGCCCCAGGTGGCTCTGATCGAAGAAGCCGACTTCGGTTGCTACCACCGATGGCGGCACGCCTCCACGCAGCAGCTTTTGCGCATGACGCACCCGTACGAGGCACACGTACCGATGCGGCGAGATGCCCACCTGCGCGCGAAAGAGCGCCGCAAAACGCGACACGCTTAGTTCGGCGGTCGCAGCCAGCGTCGCCAATGTGACGGGCTGCGCGAACGAACGCTCGATGAACTCGATAGCACGCTCGATAGGCTGCGTGGCCACGCCCGCCGTCCCCGTGTCGCTGGCATCGTCGAGGGAAGTCATCTGTGTTCCTATGCAGCGGCCCCGGCCGATGCGGTTGCCGCCACTTCCTGGGAGGACGAAGCAAATCGACCAATGTGGAACGGACCCAGCGGCGTGGTGGTGGCGCCAGTGTCGATCAGCTCGGCCATGGTGTCGCCTACGCCCGGTCCAAGCTGAAAGCCGTGGCCCGAAAAGCCGAACGCATAGTAAAGGTTGCTCACCTTGCCGCTCGCCCCCATCACCGGAATATCGTCCGAGACGTAGCCTTCAATACCGCTCCACACGCGAATGATGTTGAGCCGCGCGAGTGCGGGCGCGAGGCGCTGCAACTGGCGAAACTGCAGCAGCGTGCTCTCCGGCAACACGTACGCGCGACGCAGATCGGGATACGCGGGCCCGCGCGCACAGCCGCCGAACACGATGTTGCCGCGTTCGATCTGCCGGAAATACACCACCTCTTCGAGCAGCGGCGACGACACGCCCACCACGGGCCGAATGCCGTACGGCACGGGCTCCGTCACGGCCATTTGCGGACCGTGCACGGCAAGCGGTACCGGCTCGCCGAATTGCTCGCTGAGCGTACTGCCCCATGCGCCCGCGGTAATCAGCAACACCGGCGCATGGAACGTGCGACCGTCCACGGCCGTCGCACGGAACGCCGCGCCCTCTTTTTCAACCGTCGCGATCTCGGTGTTCTCTTCGATCTGCGCGCCGAGCCGCGCGGCCGCACGTCCGAACGCGGGCGCGGCGAGGCGTGGGTTCGCATGGCCGTCCGTCGCCGAATACGACGCTGCCAGCACTTCAGGGCCAAGGAAGGGAAAGCGCGAGCGCATCTGTTCGCCGCGCATGACGTCGAGCATGAGGCCGTACTGGCGCGCGTCCTTCGCGTACGTTTCGAGCGTGTGCGCCTGTTCTTCGCGATAGCAGACGCGAATATGCCCGGACGGCAAGAACTCCGCGTCGTGATTGATGAGCGCAGGCAGCTTGCCCCAGATTTCGCGGGAGCGGTTCGCAAGCGGTAGTTGCGGCAGAAAACGTCCTTGACGACGCACGTTACCGAAGTTGGTTCCGCTCGCCTGCTGCCCGATCAAACCACGTTCGATCAAAATGACGGAGCGCCCGCGGCGGCGCAGAAAAAACGCCGTGGCTGCACCCATGATGCCGCCGCCCACGATCATCACATCGGCTTCAGCGCGTTTCATTCGTGAACCTCCGTGACGCCTTTGGCAAGGGGTGCTTCGGCCGCGGCGGCACTGCCGGGGCGGGCGTCCGCCACGATTTCCACGGTCGAGATGGCAAGCGGCTTCACAGGCGCCTGGCCGCGCAACCGTCCCACCTGTTCGAGCGGCACGCCTGCGGCGGCCGCAATGATCTCCGCTGCGGCGTGGCCGCAGTAGCGCCCCTGGCAGCGGCCCATGCCCACACGGCTGAACGCCTTCGCACGATTCGCCTCGCACGCGCCTTCGTTCTTGATGACGCGCCGCAGTTCGCCCACGGTAATGCCTTCGCAGCGGCAGGCAATGATCTCGTCGGAAAGTCGCGCCGCCTGTGCCGCGGGCCACGGGAAGGCCTGGGCCAGGCCCTGGCGGAAGCGATCCATCTTGCGCTGCTGCGCTTTGAGAGGCGCGAGCGTTGCTTCGGACACCGTATGACCCAGATCGCTCAACACCGCATACGCGGCGAGCCGTCCCGCCAGTTCCGCACCATCGGCGCCCAGCACGCGAACGCCGTCGCCTGCCAGATAGACGCCCGCCTGCGAGCTGCGACCCAGCTCGTCGATCTGCGGCAGCCACTGGCGGGTGCCTTCATCGAAGCGGAACGCGCAGCGCGCGAGGTCGGCCAGCTGCGTTTCGGGACGCAGGTGGTAGCCGAGCGCCACGGCATCGCATGCGATCCGGCGCACCTCGCCCTTCGCATCGCGGTACTGAACGCCTTCCACGCCGTGGGCGTCGGTGCCCAGAATTTCGAGCGGCTCGATGCCGTGCTCCACATGCACGCCGGACTTCTTCAGCGCAGAGACGAGCGCCGCGCCCTTCTTCAGCACGTCCGGTCGCGCGATCAGTTTGGGCAGCGCCCGCAGCCGCGCGGAGGCGGGCGATGTATCGAGCACTGCCGCCACGCGTGCGCCGGCACGCACGTACTGATTCGCGACGAGATACAGCAACGGCCCCGATCCCATGAACACGACGTGACTTCCGATCGAGCACGCCTGCGCCTTCAGCGCAATCTGCGATGCGCCCAGGCTGTACGTGCCCGCGCGTTGCCAGCCCTTCACCGGCATCAGGCGATCGGTCGCGCCGGGGCACAGCACGAGCGCGTCGTAAGGCAGCGCATGCGACTGGCCGCGATGCAGCACATACAGGTGCCCCTTGCTCACGTTCCATGCGAGTGTGTCGGGCCGGTAGTCGACCTGGGCGCGCACACGCTCGAACGTCGAGTGCAGGTGAGCCGCACGGCTCGCCTCGGTGCCGTAGAGTTTTTCGTAAGGACGCCCGAAGTTCTCGGGCTGTCGCCGGTAGATCTGGCCGCCGTCGCGGCGGCCTTCGTCGATCACGACAGGCGCAATGCCGGCTGCGAGCAGCGTCTCCGTGCAGCGCACGCCGGCCGGACCCGCGCCCACGACGATTACGCGAGGTTGGCCCATTGCACCTCCGGTTGTGTGGTGACGATCTGCATGCCCTCGCGTACTTCCGTCGTGCAGGCGCGCAGGCGTTCGCCGGCTTCCGTCCAGACCCAGCAGTCCTGGCACGCGCCCATCAGGCAAAAGCCGGCGCGCGTCTCGTCGCCGAATTCCGACTGGCGCACGTGATCCACCGCGCAGAGCATCGCCACGAGCAACGTGTCGCCCGCGAGCGCCTCCACGTCGGCACCGTTTATGCGTAGCTTCACTGTTTCCCGGCCCGTTTCGCCAAGCCGGACGAATCGTCCGCCCATGCTGCTGCTCCTTGCGTTCGCGATGCCACGCGGCTAGTGAATCATGTCCTGAAAGCGGTACCACGCGCCCACGAACGGCAGAAACCATGCGTGACCGAAGTGGCCCGGAATGGCCGGCCATGCGAGTTCGCCCCACGGGTTGCGCGAGGCTGCGCCGAACATCACGTCGGCCATCACGCGGCCCATGTGCACCGACATCTGTACGCCGTGGCCGCTATAGCCCATCGAGTAGAAAAGGCCTTCGTGCTGACCCGCGCGCGGCAGACGGTCCGCCGTCATATCGACAAGACCGCCCCAGCAATAGTCAAGGCGCACGTCGGCGAGTTGCGGAAAGTAGTGCGCGAGGCTCGCGCGCAGAATGCGGCCGCTCTTTTCGTCCGAACGCGGGTTCGACATCGCGAAGCGCGCGCGGCCGCCGAACAGCAGGCGGTTGTCCGCCGTGGCGCGAAAGTAGTTGCCGATATTGAGCGTCGTCACGTACGCGCGCCGCGTAGGCAGCAGCGCGTCCAGCCGTTCCTTGCCGAGCGGCTCCGTCACCACGATGAAGCTGCCCACCGGCGCGATGCGTCGCCGGAACCACTGAAGCGGTCCCACGCGCGATGCGCCCGTTGCCACGAGCACGCGTGCGGCGCGAATCGTGCCGCGCGGCGTCACCACGTCGTAGCGCTCGCCGCCGAGAGGCTTCAACGCCGTAACAGGCGAGTCCTCGAAAATGCGCGCGCCGCGCTTCACCGCCGCTTCGGCCAGCCCCACGCCGAACTTGCCCATATGCATCTGGGCGCCGTTGCGCTGCACGAGTCCGCCGAAGAAGCGGTTCGAACCCACTTCGTCGCGGATGCGTTCCGGCGCAATCAGTTCGATCTCCCGATCAACGTCGCGCACCAGCGTTTCGTAGGTCTTCGCGAGCTTCGCGAAATGCTGCGGCTTCGCGGCGAGCTTGATCTTGCCGCCGCCCACGAAGTCGCAATCGATCTGTTCTTCGGTCACGATCGTGCGCACCGACTGCACCGCACTCTCATAGGCGCGATAGAAGCGCAGCGCCTGCTCGCGGCCAATGCGTTCGGCCAGCGTCGCGTAGTCGTGCGCGAGGCCCGTATTGCACTGCCCGCCGTTGCGCCCCGACGCCTCGCTCGCCACGCTGCCCGCTTCCAGCACCGTCACGGGCACGCCTTTCTTCGCGAGCGCGAGCGCCGCCGACAAACCCGTGAACCCGCCGCCGATCACGACCACCTCGGCCGTGCCTTCCACAGGCCCCGGGTCGCCGTGCCGGAACGCCGGACGGGTATCGAGCCAGTACGATTCGAACTTCATCGCAGTCCTTCGCTCGCGCAGAGCGGGCAGTCGTTCATGAACCCGCGGCCCGTTACAGACCCACCACGCCGGGCAGGCCGCCGATGTCCTTGATCTCGTGATAGTTGTAGTACGGCGTGGAAGGCTCGTGGCCGCGCGCGACGAACACCTTGTTCTTCACGCCCAGATCGTTCGCCGACATGAGGTCGTAGCGCAGGCTGGACGACACGTGCAGGATGTCTTCCGGGCCGCAGCCCAGGTTGTCCAGCATGTATTCGAACGCCTGCAGACGCGGCTTGTAGGCCTGCGCCTGCTGCGCCGTGAACACGCGATGAAACGGCGCGCCCAGTTTTTCGACGTTGCTGTGAATCTGGTCGTTCGACGCGTTCGAGAGAATCACGAGCGGGAATTCCTTCGCCACTTTCGCGAGCCCTTCCGGCACGTCGGCATGCGGGCCCCACGTCGGCACCGCGTCGTAGAAGCGCTGCGCCTCGGCGTCGTCGTAAGCGAGGTTCCAGCGCTTGAGCGTGCGACGCACCGCGTTCTTCACCACTTCCTGATACGGCTTCCACGCGCCCAGCACTTCATCCAGACGATACGCGGCGAAGTCGCGCACGAACTGCTCCATCTGTTCCGGCGCCACGCGGCCGGCAAAGATCTCGCGCGCCATGTCGCCCATGCGGAAGCGGGTCAGCGTACCGTAGCAGTCGAACGTGATGTATTTCGGTCGGAAGCGGGTCATGGCGGGTCCTGTGGTAGTCAAGGAGGTCGGTGGCGTGCCGGTGAGGGCGACAGTCGTTCTTGCTGGAATGAATTACATCACCGCAAAAAATACGGGTTGTCGTGTATTGGCCTTGCGTGAACACACAATCGGCCGTTTTTTGGCGGCTCTACAGCAGACTATGCGGCGCTGTCCTGTGCCTCCCGGAAAGCGGCTTCAGGCCGACCGCGCACGGCGTCCCGGCACACGAACGAGGGCCGCGATGCGGGGGCCAGCGCCCGCTGGGACGGGCTCCGTGAGGGTTTTCACGGACTCGTGCCGGAAAGCGGCAGGACAACTCGCGAGAGAGGCGTCGAAACAAAACGGCCGCGCCGGAAACCGGCGCGGCCGTTCGAAAGCATCGCAAGAACAGCGGCTGGCAGCAGATCGTGCTGCGCGTGCCGCTGCCTTTCCTCCTACGGTTTCGCGAGGCGGCGCAAGGAAACTCAGGCGCCCTGGTTCAGGTCGATCAGCACGCTCTTGAAGCGCAGGTTCGCCTCGAACGCCTGGCGTCCCAGGTCCTTGCCGAGACCCGACTGCTTGTAGCCGCCGGTGGGAATCACGAAGTCGGCCGTGCGGCCGTAGCGGTTGATCCAGACCGTGCCGGCCTCGATGGCGCGCATCGCGCGCAGTGCGCGGCCGATGTCCGCGGTATGAACGCCCGCGGCAAGGCCGTACTTTTCGTGGCTCGCGAGCGCCAGCGCTTCGGCCTCGCTCTCGAAGGTCTGAACCGTGAGCACGGGGCCGAAGACTTCTTCGCGCACGGCCTCGTTGCTCGCGCTCACGCCGGTCAGGATGGTCGGCGCATAGAACGCGCCTGCGCCCGCCACGGGAAGGCGGCCGCCGCCCACGGCGATCTGCGCGCCCTGCTCCACGGCACGCTTCACGATGCCTTCGATGCGCTGCGCCTGCACCGACGAAATGATGGGTGGCAACGTGGTGCCCGGCGCCCAGGTGTGCCCCGGCTTGAGCGCGGCGAATGCGGAGGCGATGCCGTCCACGAGACGCGACACCACGCGTTTTTCGACGATCAGCCGCGAGCCGGCCACGCACACCTGCCCTGCGTTGCCGGCGATCGCGCCGGCCACGCGACGCGCCACGAGATCGAGGTCCGGCGCGTCGGCGAACACGACCTGCGGGCTCTTGCCGCCCAATTCGAGCGTGACGGGTTTCGTGCCGCTCTGCGCACACGCGGCCATGATGGCGGCGCCCGTCTGACTGGAGCCCGTGAACGTGACCTTCGCAATGCGCGGATGCCGCACGAGCGCATCGCCCGTCGTGCGTCCGTCGCCCTGGATCACGTTGAAGATGCCCGGCGGCATGCCGGCTTCGACGGCCAGTTCGGCAAGCCGCAGCGCGGAAAACGGCGTGAGTTCGGAGGGCTTCAGCACCACGGCGTTGCCCGCGGCCAGCGCGGGCGCGACCTTCCACGACGCCATCACGAGCGGAAAATTCCACGGTGCAATGGCGCCGATCACGCCATACGGCTCCGCCACGATCATGCCGAGATGGTCCGGCCGCGTGGCCGCCACCTCGCCGCCGATCTTGTCCGCGAACTCCGAGTAGAAGCGGATGCACTCGGCCGTGAACGGCACGTCCCACGCCGCGGCATCGCGAATGGGGCGCGTGGAGCCCACCGATTCGATACGCGCGAGCGTATCGACGTCAGCTTCGATCAGTTCGGCCCAGCGCCGCATGACGCGCGCGCGTTCGCGCGGCGCGCGACGGGCCCAGTCGCTCGTGCGGAAGGCCTGCCAGGCGTTCTCCACGGCGCGGTCCACTTCGTCGGCGCCGGCGATGGGCAGGTCCGCGTAGACGGCGCCGTCCGAGGGGCGCGCCACGTCCATCGCGACGGGACCGCTCACATAGCGGCCGCCGATGAAGTGCGCGCTGCGCACGGAAACGAGAGCGGGATCGAAGCTTTCCATGAGGTCGTTCCAGTGGGCCGTTCCGCGAGGCGCATTGCCGTCTATGTCGTTGCGCGAGCGCGGATCGGCGAAAAGAAGAAGGGACAACGAAGCATGCAATGCGGCTCATGGTACGGGCGATGCCGCAGCATTTGCTGCCGTGATACGCGGGCGCGACCGGAGAAACCGCGCGTTGTGCGCCGCTCATGCAGCGCACCGTGCGGCAGAGCAGAAGCCGGCCGGTGCGGGCCGTACCGTGCGCCGCCGCAATAAGATCGTCCTAGCCACGCGCGCCGGTTCGGTGCAACAGTAGCCAGGCGCAATAAAAAGGAGTGGAAAGTGACCGAACCGATCGCTGGAGCCAAAGTGCGGTTTCGCCCGATGACGGCGGCCGACCTGCCCGCCGCTCACGACCTGTCGCTCGCAGTGAAATGGCCGCATCGGCGCGAAGACTGGGAATTCGCGCTGAATCTGGGCACCGGCATTGCCGCCGAAGACGACACCGGTCTGCTCGGCACCGCGCTGCACTGGAAATATGGCGAGGCGCATGCGTCGCTCGGCATGGTGATCGTGTCGCCCGATCAGCAGGGGCGCGGCATTGGCCGCGAATTGATGGCGCGCACCATGGAAGCGCTCGGCACCCGCACCACGTTCCTCAATGCGACGCCTGCGGGCCTGCCGCTCTACGAGAAGTTCGGCTTCGCCGCCATCGGCAGCATTCATCAGCACCAGGGCATGGCGGGTGTTCATCCGCCCGCGGTGCAGCTTGCGCCGGGCGAGCGCATCCGTCCGCTCGGCTCGCGCGACCCGGCACGGCTCGCGGCGCTGCTGGCACGCGCGGCGGGCTACGACCGCACGCCGCTCATCGGCGCCCTGCTTTCCGTGGCCGACGGCGTCGTGCTGGATCGCGAGGGCGAGCCCGTCGGCTTTGCGTTGATGCGCCGCTTCGGACGCGGCCATGTGATCGGCCCGCTCGTCGCGCCGCATCGCGAAGGCGCACAGGCGCTGATCAGCCATTGCGTCGGCTCGCAAAGCGGGCGCTTCGTGCGCATCGACGTGGGCGGCGACACGGGCCTCTCGTCATGGCTCGACGACCTGGGCCTCGCGTTCGTGGACTCCGTCGTCACCATGGCACGCGGCACGCCGCCCCAGCTCGACGGCGAGGCGCGCGTGTACGCCGTCACCAACCAGGCGCTGGGCTGACATGAGACACACGCGCAGCGCCGTGCAGGAATAAGCGCCACCATGACGTTCCTCTACAAGGCGGACCCCGTACGCGGGGCGCAATGGGCGCGGCTATTCGCCGAAAAGGCGCCCCACATTCCATTCCATATCTGGCCCGAAGGCAGCGACGCCGCGCACGCACGCGACGTGCGTTACCTCGCGACGTGGGAGCCGCCCGCCCACCTCGCCACCGCGTTTCCGAATCTCGAGCTCGTGTTTTCGGTGGGCGCGGGCATCGATCAGTTCGACCTGTCCGCCATTCCTTCGCACGTGCCGGTGGTCCGCATGATCGAGCCGGGCATCGTGGCCGGCATGGTGGAGTACGCGACGCTTGCCGTGCTCGCGCTGCATCGCGACTGGCTCACGTATGCCGCGCAGCAGCGCGAACAACGCTGGCAGCCGCTGCGCACGCGTACGGCGAACGAACGCCGCGTGGGTGTGCTGGGTCTCGGCGTGCTCGGGCAAGCCGTACTCGCCAAACTGGCGGGCTTCGGTTTTCGCTGCGCGGGCTGGAGCCGATCGGCGCATGAAATCGGCGGCGTGGAATGCTTCGCGGGCACCGCTTCGCTGCCCGCGTTTCTGGCGCGCACCGACATCCTCGTGTGCCTGTTGCCGCTCACCCCGGCCACGCGCCACATCTTGTGCCGCGAGTTGTTCGCGCAGTTGCCGCGCGGCGCCGCGCTCGTCAACGTGGGACGCGGCGGGCATCTGCAGCAGGACGATCTGCTCGATGCACTCGACTCGGGCCAACTCGACGCCGCCGTGCTCGACGTGGCCGAGCCCGAGCCGCTCACGCCGGGCCATCCGCTCTGGCGCCACCCGCGCGTGATGCTCACGCCGCACGTGGCCAGCATGACGCAGCCCGACAGCGCCGTGGATGTCGTGCTCGATAACCTGCGTCGGCATCGTGACGGCTTGCCGCTTATCGGGCTCGTCGATCGCACGCGCGGCTACTGAGCGCCTTGCCCGTGGAAACGGCCCGCAGCACAAAATGCTGCGAGGCCCGAAAAAAAGCCATTTCCCGCCTGTTGGCCACGGCGATTCTCAACGTCATCGTCGATTGTGTCCCGCTAAGATCGTCTGCAAGCGGTACGTGCCGAACGCAGCATGCGTCTTCCGCACGCGCCTTCTGCACGCGCTTTCTGCACATTGCGCTACGCCACCGAACGATTGAACGCTCACGCCATGTCGACTTCCGCACTGATCGAATCCGACCGCCAACACCTCATCCATCCTGTCGTCAGCCTGCGTGCGCATGAAGCGCGCGGCGTCACCATTCTCGAATCGGGACGCGGCGCGTGGCTGCGCGACATCGAAGGCAACGAACTGCTCGACGCCTTTTCCGGACTCTGGTGCGTGAATACGGGCTACGGCCGCGAAAGCATCGTGCGTGTGGCCACGGAACAGATGAGCCGCCTGCCCTACGCGACCGGCTACTTTCATTTCGGCTGCGAGCCGGCCATAAGCCTCGCCGAGCAGCTCGTTCAACTTGCGCCCGCTTCGCTCACGCGCGTCTACTTCACGCTGGGCGGGTCCGACGCCGTGGACGCGGCCATCCGCTACATCACGCACTACTACAACGCGACGGGGCGCCCGCAGAAGAAGCAGTTCATTTCGCTCGAGCGCGGGTATCACGGCTCGTCGTCCGTGGGTGCGGGGCTCACGGCGCTGCCCGCGTTTCATCAGCACTTCGATTTGCCGCTGCCGAACCAGCACTACATTGCCTCGCCGTATCCGTATCGCAGCGAGTACGGCCACGATGCCGACGCGCTGATCGCGGCGTCCGTGGTCGCGCTGCGGGCCAAGGTGGAAGCGCTGGGCGGACCGGAACGCGTCGCCGCCTTCTTCTGCGAGCCGGTGCAGGGCTCGGGCGGCGTGATCGTGCCGCCGAAGGGCTGGCTCAAGGCCATGCGAGAAGCGTGCCGCGAACTCGACATCCTGTTCGTGGCCGACGAGGTCATCACCGGCTTCGGCCGCACCGGCCCGCTCTTCGCCTGCGAGGCGGAAGGCGTGGAGCCCGATTTGATGACGGTCGCGAAGGGCCTCACCGCAGGCTACGCGCCGATGGGCGCGCTGCTGATGTCCGAGCGCGTCTACTCCGGCATCGCGGACGGCGCCGGTACCTCGGCCGTGGTCGGCCACGGTCAGACCTACTCCGCGCACCCCGTGAGCGCCGCCATCGGACTCGAGGTGCTGCGCCTCTATCACGAAGGCGGGCTGCTCGCGAACGGCATGGCCCAGGCGCCGCGTTTCGAAGCCGGCCTGCAGGCGCTGCTCGACCATCCGCTGGTGGGCGACGCGCGCAGCCGCGGCCTGCTCGGCGCGCTCGAACTCGTCGCGGACAAGGCGACGCGCCGCCGCTTCGACCCGGCGCTCAACCTCAGCGAGAAGATTGCGGCGTCGGCGTGGCGCAATGGTCTGATCTTCCGCGCGTTCGCCGACAACATCCTCGGCTTCGCACCCGCGCTCTGCTATACGGCAGAGGAATTCGACACGATGTTCGTACGCCTGAAGACCACGCTCGACGACGTGCTGGCGCTGCCCGAAGTGCGCGCCGCCGTGGCGTGAGGATGGCGCACAACTGCATGGAAGGCCCGTTGCGAAACCTGCGCCGGGCCGCTGGAAGGCTTGCTGGATAAGGGTTAGCCGCGTAATTTTCCGCTTCTGCGCCGTGCTACGATAGCCCCGTTCCAGGTACCCGAGGTCAACGCGCGCCGTGTCAACTCAAGCAAGCAATTCGATGAAGCTGGACCGTATCGACCTTCGCATTCTGTCGCAACTGCAGAAGAAAGGCCGCATTACGAATGTCGACCTCGCAGACGCGGTGGGCCTCTCGCCCAGCCCGTGTCTGATTCGCGTGAAGCGGCTCGAAAAGGCCGGCTACATCGCGGGCTATGGCGCTCATCTGCAGCTCAACAAGCTGGGCGACGTGCAGCTCGTCTTCACGGAAGTCACGCTGCAGGACCATCGCCGCGAAGACTTCGCGAAGTTCGAGGCGAGCATCCGCACCGTGGACGAAATCGCCGAATGCCACCTGGTGAGCGGCGGCTACGACTATCTGCTCAAGTTCGTCACGCGCAGCGTGGTGCACTACCAGACCGTGATGGAGAACCTGCTGGAACGCAACATCGGCATCGAGAAGTACTTCAGCTATGTGGTGATCAAGTCGCCCTTCGTGAAGAACCATTACCCGATCGAAACCCTGTTTCCGCTGACCGACTGATCGCGTCGCGCTGCATGGCAGCGCCGTTTCTGCGCCCGACGTGCGGTCCATACCATTTATTTCGGCTTCCTTACTACGTCTTTCGAGTGCCGCCATGCCCCTTACCCTCGACCGCTCCGAACTCGCGCGCACCGGCAACTTCATCGCCGGGCAATGGCGCGACGCAGCCTCCAGCGCACGCTACCCCGTCAGCGATCCGGCCACCGGCAAGTCCTTCACGAGCGTGCCCGACAGCGGCCCGGAAGATGCCCAGGCCGCAGCCGATGCCGCCCATGCCGCCTTCGAAAGCTGGCGCGAACGCACCGCCCGCGAGCGCGCCCAGCTCCTGAAGCGCTGGCACGCCGCCATCGTGGCCAACACCGAAGACCTTGCTCGCCTCATGTCGCGCGAACAGGGCAAGCCGCTTGCCGAAGCGCGCGGCGAAGTGGCCTACGGCGCCTCGTACGTGGAGTGGTTTGCCGAAGAAGCCGTGCGCAGCTACGGCGACATGATCCCGGCCCTGATGCCCGGCAAACGCATGATGGCCGTGAAGGAACCGGTGGGCGTGGTGGCGGCCATCACGCCGTGGAACTTCCCGCTCGCGATGATCGCGCGCAAGATCGCGCCGGCGCTCGCGGCCGGCTGCACGGTGGTCGCCAAGCCGGCCGAAGACACGCCGCTCACGGCGCTCGCCCTCGCGCGTCTCGCCGAAGAAGCGGGCTTGCCGCCCGGCGTGCTCAACGTCGTGACGGCGTCGCGCGACCACACGCCGGCCACCGTCTCCAGCTGGCTCGCGGATGTCCGCGTACGCAAGATCACGTTCACGGGCTCCACGCCCGTGGGCAAGCACCTCGCGCGCGAATCCGCGGATACGCTCAAAAAGCTTTCGCTGGAACTGGGCGGCAACGCGCCGTTCATCGTGTTCGACGACGCCGACGTGGACGCCGCCGTGGACGGCCTCATGGCCGCCAAATTCCGCAACGGCGGGCAAACCTGCGTGTGCCCGAATCGCGTGTACGTGCATGCCGGCGTCTACGATGCGTTCGCACGCAAACTGGTGGCGCGCGTGGCGGCACTGCGTGTGGGGCCCGCCACGCGAGACGACTCGCAGATCGGCCCCATGATCAACGCGCGCGCCGTCGCCAAGATCGAACGGCACGTGCAGGACGCGGTGGCGCATGGCGCCACGGTGCTCACAGGCGGCAGGCGTCTGCAAGGCGAAGGGCTCGACGGTCCGCACTATTACGCGCCCACCGTGCTCGGCGAGGCCAACCGCGAGATGGCGCTGTTCCGCGAAGAAACATTCGGCCCGGTCGTGCCGCTCTTCCGTTTCGAGAGCGACACCGACGTTGTTCGCGACGCCAACGACACACCCTTCGGGCTCGCCGCCTACTTCTATTCGCGCGACGTGCGGCGCATCTGGCGCGTGGCGGCGAAGCTGGAAAGCGGCGTGATCGGCATCAACGAAGGCGCGCTCGCGAGCGAGGCCGCGCCGTTCGGCGGCGTAAAGGAGTCGGGCTATGGCCGCGAGGGTTCGCGCTATGGGCTCGACGACTATCAGCACATCAAGTATCTGTGCCAGGGCGGGTTGAACTGAGCCGCAAAACGAGCTTCCAACCCAGGCTCGAATCGATCAACGCATGATGAATGCAGGCTTTCTCATGACCACCCACGCCGACGAGACCCACATGAACGCCGCCGACGCCTATCCCGTCGATGTCGAATTCCCCGACCTCGCGCCCTACGCCGCGGGCAACGCCGGCGTGCCCTACGTCTACACGTTCGACAGCGGCATGGCGGGCCCGCACGTCATGATCAACGCGCTCACGCACGGCAACGAAGTGTGCGGTGCGATCGCGGTAAAAGCGCTGCTCGATGCCGGCGTGCGCCCGCGCAAGGGCCGGCTGACGCTGGCCTTCGCCAACGTGGATGCGTACCTCACGTTCGACCGCCGCAAGCCGGACGCGTCGCGCTTCGTCGATCAGGACTTCAACCGCGTGTGGAGCGCCGCGAAGCTGAACGACCGGTCCGTGGACTCCACGGAGTTGCGGCGCGCCCGTGCCATGCAGCCCGTGATCGACACCGTGGACATGCTGCTCGACCTGCACTCCATGCATGAAAAAAGCGCCCCGCTCGCGCTTTCCGGGCCCCTCGACAAAGGCATTGCGCTCGCTCGCCAACTCGGCGCGCCTGCCACCGTGATCAGCGACGAAGGCCACCCCGAAGGCCGGCGCATGCGCGACTACGCCGACTTCGGCGACCCGCGCAGCGCGCGCAATGCGCTGCTCGTGGAATGCGGACAACACTGGGAGCCCTCGGCCGTCACGGTCGCGAAAGATTGCACCGCGCGTTTTCTCGCGCTCACGGGCGTGCTCGACGAATCCGACTTGCCCGCCGGCTGGTTCGCGCCGAAGCCCGACGCCGTGCGCGTGATCCGCGTGACCGAGCCCGTTGTCGCGAAGAGCATGGATTTTCGCTTCGCAGGCCCTTACACAGGGCTCGAAACCTTCGAGAAGGCGGGCACCGTCATCGCGTGGAACGATGGCGAACCTGTGGTCACGCCGTACGATAACTGCGTACTCGTCATGCCGTCGCTGCGGCAGTTGAGGCCGGGAGTGACGGTGGTGAGGTTGGGACAAGTGGTGGCGTGACTCAGTACCTATCGCGCTTCGGCATCGCCATAAAAAAGGCAGATGCGCCACCCCAGCGCATCTGCCTTCCATGAAACAAGCCGCGATTCCAGAAGATCGCGAAGCTTAAGCCGCCACTTGCCGCTCGCCTTCGCGCTGCCGCGCCGGGGTCGCGAGCGACACCACGAACGTGACCACGATGTTCGCGGCCAGCGCGATGAGCCCGATGTAGAGCGGATACACCGCACCACCCACGTGCAAGGCGAACACCGGCTTGAGCCCTTGCGAAGCGGCGAGCCCGGTGCCGATCACCACGCCCACCAGCCAGCCGCACAGCAGGCCCGTGGAACTGAACCGGCGCGTGTAGAGCGTGAACACCACCGACGGGAAGATCTGCAGAATCCACACGCCGCCCAGCAGTTGCAGGTCGATGGCGAATTGTGTGGGCAATGCCACGATGAAGATCAGTGCGCCGAACTTCACGACGAGCGAGACGATCTTCGCAGTCGATGCTTCAGCCGCGGGCGACATCGAGGGCGACACCAGCGGACGCCACAGGTTACGCGTGAACAGGTTCGACGCACCAATCGACATGATGGCCGCGGGCACGAGCGCGCTGATCGCGATGGCGGCCGCGGCGAAGCCGACGAACCACGACGGGAACAGCGTGCCGAAGAGCGCCGGCACCACGTCGCTCGCCGACTTCACGTGAATGCCGGCCGCAATCGCCATGTAGCCGAGCAGCGCGATCAGCCCGAGCAGCAGCGTGTACGCCGGCAGGAAGATGGCGTTCTTCTTCACCGTGTCCGCGGACGCCGACGAAAGCACGCCCGTCATCGTGTGCGGATACATGAACGCCGCGAGTGCGGAGCCGAGCGCCAGCGACGCATACGCCGTGAACTGCGACGGCTTGAGCAGAATGCCCGTTGCGCCGCCCTTCGCCTTGAAGTAGGTGTCGGCCGCGTCGAACACGTGGCTGTAGCCGCCCAGCTTCACGGGAATCAGGCAGACGGCTGCGATCACGACGATGTAGATCATGATGTCTTTCACGAACGCGATCATGGCCGGCGCACGCAGGCCGCTCGTGTACGTGTAGAACGCGAGAATCAGGAACGCGACGATCAACGGCAGTTCGCCCGACACGCCCAGCCCCTTGATCACGACCTGCATGCCCACCAGTTGCAGCGCGATGTACGGCATCGTCGCGACAATGCCGGTGATGGCAACCGCTGCGGGCAGCCATTTGCCGCCCAGCTCGCCATGCACGTAGTCCGCCGCGGTGATGTGGCCTTTGGCGTGCGCCACCTTCCACAGCTTCGGCATGACGGCGAACACGAACGGGTAGACGATGATGGTGTACGGCAACGCGAAGAAGCCATACGCACCCACCGCATACACGAGCGCCGGCACGGCGATCACCGTATAGGCGGTGTAGAAGTCGCCGCCCACGAGAAACCACGAAATGACGGTGCCGAACTGGCGGCCGCCCAGGCCCCACTCGTGCAGCTGCGTGAGGTCGCCGCGTTTCCAGCGCGCAGCCAGAAAACCCACGATGGTCACGAGCGCGAAGAAGGCGATGAAGACGGTCATCGCTACCGGGTTCACGGGATTCAGATCGTTCATTTGGTGCCCCGATAGACGGCGTATAGCAGCAGCGAAGTCAGCGGCACCCACAGCAGCTGATACCAGTAGAAGAACGGGAAGCCCGCGAAGGAAGGCCGGCTGTCGTTGTAGAACGGCAGCCACAACAGCGCGGCATAGGGAAGCAGCAGGAGAATCCAGCGCCAGCTGCGGCCGGATCGTCCCTCGTCCGTACGAGGCATTTCAGTCATGGGTCTCTTCTCCATGGTTCTGGTCGAAAGGGGACGCCATGCGCCGCGCAGGCAGCGCATGTCGCACGAACCGGGACTGCGAGAAATGCTGGCAGGAAGGGGGGCGCACGCAAAGCGCGATGCGAGGCTGCCAGGATTGCCGAGGTCTCCGTCCTTGTTCTCGTTCGACTGGCCGCGACGATGGGCGCCGCGGGCCGGATGGTCGAACTCTTTTGCGGGACGAGTATCCCCAAACTCACCACGCATCACAAGCGTGGAACCACGTAGGCAATCTACGTAGTTCTACATAGGCGGCTTGCAATCCTTTCGGGCGCGCGCGGGCGGCCGCGGGGCCGCGTGGGGAAAACGTAAGCGATGGCGGCGCGCGGGTGGGGACACGCGCCGCGCCCCGCCGCTTCAGCCGACAGGCGGCTCGCCTTCGCCCGGCGCTTTGCCGGGCTTGTCGGCGGGGCTCGAATTGTCTGCCGCGTCGCGCGACGGCGGCAGTTTGCTCTTCTCGTTGTCGCTGTGGCGCGGCGGTTTCGGATGCTGCGGGTCCGGCGTCGTGTCGTGTCCGGTGGTGGCCATGGCAAGCTCCAGAGCGTCGGCTAATACGGATACGGAGCGAAGTAGCAAGCGCCGGACCCGCTGCGCAGCGCGCTCGTTCAGCCGGCCTTGCGCAGCTCCGGCAGCGAAGCAGCCAGCTCGGCGTAGATCGAATCGATCAGGTCGGCGCGGGTCACGCTGGGGTCGTTGGCCGCGATGCGTTCGTCGAGCGCCTCGAATATGCGGTGTTTCACGAAGTAGCGCCATTGCACCGGCACGCCCGCGAGAATGCGCGTGAGCGCCGCATAACGTTCGCGCGTCCACTTCGCTTCGAATGCCGTGCGGTAAGGGCCGAAATCGAAGGCCGGGGGCTGCGTGCCCGCGAGCCGCCGACGCGCTTCTTCGCGCAGCATCCGCGTTTGCGCCTCGTCGACCTCGCCGTCTGCAATGGCGACGGCATACACCTCACGTGCCTGCTGTTCCGTAACGTAGCCGCGCAGCACGTCGTCGCGCACACGCTCGATCTCGCGCGCCTCGGGCCGGCCATAACCGCCCGCGCCTGCGCCCACCAGCCGGATCACGTCGCCCGGATTGCAGACCACCAGATCGTTGTTGCCCAGTTGCTCTTCGTGCGGCGTGCCGGGGTTCTTCGTGAAGCGCGCATTCGCGCCTGCGCTGCCGCCGCGCAGGCCCCACGACGCGAAGTGCGTGCGGTCGCGATTGCGGGCGGTCACCAGCGTGTTGGGGGCGAACACCTTGAACTCCATGACGAGCCCCTGACCGCCGCGGAACTGCCCCGCACCGCCCGAGCCGGGCGCCACGCCATAGCGCGTAATGCGGATCGGCACCTCGGCCTCGTTGATTTCAACGGGCGTGTTGCGCAGGAACGCGTTGTTGGCGCCGGACCCGTCTTCGCCGTCGTCCAGCGACATGCCGCCCGCGCCGCCGCCAATCGGCCCGATCGATGCCATCACCGTGCGCCCGTCGCGGTCCAGCGTCTTCACGCTGAGAATCGAGAGGCCGCCTGCGGGGCACGCGGGCATCCGGTCGGGAATGGCCTGTGCAAATGCACCAAACGTGAGCAGGTGCAGCAGCTTGCTCGTGAGACTGCGCATGCCGACCGCCGCGGGCCGCTGTGCATTCACCACGGTGCCCGGCGGCAGAATGCAGCGCGCCACGCGCAAGAGGCCGCTGTTGAGGAGAATGGAAGGATTGAGCGTGTAGAGCACGTAAACAAAGCCGACCAGCGCGAGCGCATGCCGTTCGCGTCCGCCCGTGGGCATGTTGAGCGACGACTGCAATTGCGGGTCGCTGCCCGTGTAGTCGAATTCGATCGCCCCGCCGCGAATGCGCAGCGTGAGCGCCACGCGCATGGGCTTGCCGCGCACGGAGTCTTCGTCCGCGTACTCGGCGAAGAAATAGTCGCCGTCCGGAATGTCGCGAATGAGGGTCTGTGCCTGCTCCTCGGCGTAATCGAGCAACGCGTACATGCCGGCCCTGAAGGACTCGACGCCGAAGCGCTCGATGATTTCCAGCACCCGTCGCTCGCCCGTATGCAACGACGCAAGCTGCGCGTGCAGATCGCCCACGTTCTGGTCCGGCACGCGCACGTTGGCCGCCATGATGCGCAGCAGGTCTTCGTCCAGCACGCCCGCGCGCACGATCTTGGTGGGCGGAAAGCGGATGCCTTCCTGCTCGATCTCGGTAAGCGTGCGCGAAAGCGACGCGGGCACGGCGCCGCCCATGTCGGTGTTGTGAATGTGCCCGCCCACGAAGCAGACAATCTCGCCCTCGTAGAACACCGGCTTCCACAGCACGATGTCGGGCGTATGCGTGGCGACGAAACCGCTATACGTGTCGTTCGTCATGCCGATGTCGCCGGGCTCGTAGTGGTCGATCATGCCGATCACGGGACCGTAGTCGAGCCCGACGTACCACGTGGCGCCAAGCGTTTTGGGCGACGCGAAGGTGTGGCCCTCCGGCGTCATGATGGCGCACGAGAAGTCTTCCGTTTCCTTCACGAACGTGGAATGCGCGGTGCGCACGAGCGTGTAGGCCATGCTCTCCGCCGCGGCCACACAGTAGTTCGCGAAAATCTGCAGCACTGCCTTGTCGAATTGCATTTGCGAGGCTCCGTATCAATGGCTCAGTGGCTCAGCGGCTTCCTTGCAGACGCTGCAGCAGGATCAGGTTCCCGTAGGCATCCACCTCGCCCGAGAAACCGGGCAGCACGCAGGTCGTGCAGTCGTCCTGAGCGATGACGGCCGGGCCTTCGATGCGGTGTCCCGCCAGCAGCTTCGCGCGCTGAAAGAGCGCGGCGTCGCGCCAGGCGCCGTCCATCCAGACCTTCACGGTGGTGTCTGGCTGGGCTGGCGACGTAGCGGCATCGATGTGCCGCAGCGCAGGCTTCGGTGTGGCCGACGAAATCACGAGCCGCAGCGCCACCACCTGGATGCGCGCGTCCAGATCGCTATGGCCATAGAGCCGCGCGTGTTCGCGGTGGAACGCCTCGCTCAGCGCCGTGATGTTCTCTTCTTCGAGCCAGCGCAATTCGAGCGGCGTGTCGATCTCGAACGATTGGCCCTTGTAGCGCATGTCCGCGGAAACGGCGAGACGTGCCTCGCCCTCCTGCCCCTGCGCTTGACCTGCCAGCCACGCGTGCGCCGCGCGGCTCAGCGCCTGCGCGTCGTCACGCAACTGACGCAGCGAGGCGGCGTCGAGATCGTAGTACGTCGTCTTCACGAAGTCGTTCTTCGTGTCCGCAATCAGGCCGCCCAGTGCGCTCAATACGCCCGGCGTAGTGGGCACCACGACCTGCTCCATGCCGAGCGCGCGCGCGAAGTGGCAGGCCAGCATGGGCCCCGCGCCGCCGAACGGCAGCAGCGAGAACATGCGCGGGTCGATGCCGAAGCGCGACACGATGCGGCTCACGCCCGCATACATGCCAGACACGGCGACCTCGACGATAGCTTCCGCCGTGCGATACGGGTCGCTGCCCAGCTTCGCCGCGAGTGCCTCGACCGCACGGCAGGCCGCATCGCGATCCACTTTCACGGCGTTGTAGCCGAGGCTCGCGTTGCCGATCACGCCCATCACGGCAAAGGCGTCCGTAATCGTTGCACGTGTGCCGCCCCTGCCGTAGCAGACGGGCCCCGGATTCGAGCCCGCGCTTTCGGGGCCCACCTTGAGCACACCGAATTCGTCCACCCAGGCAATAGAGCCGCCGCCGTCTCCAATCGACGAGACGGACACCGAAGGAATATGAATCTGGAAGTCGCCGATGTACTCGCCCGTCGCGTATTGCGGCTCGCCGTCCACGATCAGCGCGACGTCCGCCGTGGTCCCGCCGATATCGAGACTCATGCAGTGACGCAGCCCGCACAACTGCGCCACGTATGCCGCGCCGATCACGCCCGAGGCCGTGCCCGAGAGAATCATCTGCACGCAATTGCTCTTGCCGGCCTCGGCGCTCATCACGCCGCCGTTCGACTTGGTCACCTTCATGTCCGCGCCGATACCGGTTTCCCGCAGCGCGCGTTGCAGCGAAGAAAGATAGTGCGAGACCTTCGGCTGTACGTAGCCGCCAATCACGGCCGTGGACGTGCGCTCGTATTCGCGGATGATGGGCCACACGTCGCTGGAACACGACACGAAGAAGCCGGGCATCTCGCGCTCCACGATAGCCTTCACCTCCTGCTCGTGCGCCGGGTTGCGATACGAATGCAGCAGCGAGATCACGACGCCTTCGCAGCCCGCGCGCCGCAGTCCTTCCACGGCCGCGAGCACGCTTGCTTCGTCAACAGGCGTTTCCACCGTGCCGTCTGCCGTGAGCCGCCCGGTCACGCCGAACACGCGCTCGCGCGGCACGAGCGGGGCCGGACGCTTCGAGAGCAGGTCGTACATGTCCGGTCCCTTGAGGCGTGCGATATCGAGCACGTCTTCGAAGTGGCGCGTCGTGATGAGCCCGAGCCGCAGGCCTTTGCGCTGTACCACGGCGTTCACGCCCACGGTGGTGCCGTGCGTGAAGTACACCACCTCGCGAGGATCGACACCGTAGCGCTCGGCCAGCCCTTCCATGCCGCGCAGCACCTCGGTGCCTGGGCTCTCGGGCCGCGAAAACACCTTCAGCGTCTTCAGCTCGCCGGTCTCGTCGTCCAGCACGGCGAAGTCCGCGAACGATCCGCCAATGTCCACTCCGATTCTTGTTGCCATGCGTTTTCCTTAATACAACGAAATAACGGGCCTGGCGGACTATCGGCTGCTTCGCCGTGCCCGCGTCGCGTCACACGATCGTGCCTTCGCCCAGCGCCGCGCCGTGTTGCAGGCGCATCAGGTCGTCTTCCGAACGGTGGCACAGCACGACGGCCCCGTTCGAAAGCTGCCGCCGCGACGGAGCGGTCGTATTGCACAGTCCGTCCACACGCATGGGGCACCGCCCGACGAACGTGCAGAGCTCCACGTCTTGTGCGACGGTGCCAATCGGCGGCAGCTCGCCGTGACAACGCGCCGACGCTTCATCGAGCCAGCCCGCGCGCAACTCCGGCGCGGACGAGATGAGCAGGTCCGCGTACGGATGGAACGGCGGCTCGCACAGCGCCGTGCGGTCGCCCGCTTCCACGCGATGCCCCGCGTAGAGCACGACGATGTCGTCGCTGATCGAACGCATCTTGCCGATGTCGTGCGTGATGAAGAGATACGAGATGCCGAGTTTGCGCTGCAGGTCCGCGAGCAGGTCGAGAATGGCCGCGCCCACCACCGTATCGAGTGCGGACGTCACCTCGTCGCAAAGAATCAGGTCGGGTTCGGCCGCGAGCGCACGCGCCAGATTCACGCGCTGCTTCTGCCCGCCCGAGAGTTCGGCGGGCCGCCGCGTCGCAAGCGCGGCGGGCAGGCGCACGAGTTCGAGCAGCTCGGCCACGCGGTCCCGCGCGCGCTCGCCCTTCATGCCGTGATAGAACGCCAGCGGCCGCGCCAGAATCTGGCCGATGGTGTGAGACGGATTCAGCGCCGTGTCGGCATTCTGGAACACGATCTGAATGCGCCGGAACTGCTCCTTCGTGCGCTGCTCCATGCGTGCCGGCATGGGCTCGCCGTCCAGCAACAGTTGCCCACCTCCCACCGGCACGAGCCCGGCAATAACTTTCGCGAGTGTCGTCTTTCCCGAGCCCGATTCGCCGATCACGCCTACCGTCTTGCCGCGATGAATCACGAGATCGACGTCGTCGAGAATGCGCGTAGCGGGCAGCCCTTTGGCGTCGACGCGTCCGTAGCCGGCCACGAGGCGCCGCACTTCGAGCAGCGGCCGTTGCTGCGCGGCGCTGGAAGCAACGCCTGACACCGGTGCAGCCCCGCCAGCGGCACCCTCGCGCACGCCGCGCGGTGTCGGCGTAATGGCCGCGATCAGGCTCTGCGTGTAGCGATGCGCGGGCGCGTGCAGGATCTGTTCCGTGCTGCCCACTTCGCGTATCTCGCCGTCGCTCAGCACGACGATGCGGTCGGCCATCTGCGCGACCACGGCAAGATCGTGCGACACGTATACCGCCGTCGTGCCCAGCTCCTTCACGACCTTGCGGAACGCGATCAGCACGTCGATCTGCGTGGTGACGTCGAGCGCGGTGGTGGGCTCGTCGAGAATCACGAGTTCGGGGTCGGTGATCAATGCCATCGCCGCAAGCAGCCGCTGCAACTGCCCGCCCGAGACCTGATGCGGATAGCGTTTTCCGATGCGTTCGGGGTCGGGCAACGCGAGTGCGCGAAAGAGTTCGACGGCTTTGGCCCGCGCCGCGCTCTTGCTCAACGTACCGTGAATCAGCGCGCTTTCGATCACCTGATCGAGAATCGTGCGTGCCGGGTTGAACGCGGCCGCGGCGCTCTGCGCGATATACGAGACCTTGCGGCCGCGCAGCCCGGCCAGTTGATCGGGCGACAGCGAACGCACGTCGCAGCCGCCCACGCGAGTGGAGCCGCCCGCAATGCGGCAGCCGCTGCGCGCGTGGCCCATCAGCGAAAGCGCGATGGTCGTCTTGCCCGAGCCCGATTCGCCGATCAGCGCGAGCACTTCGCCGCGCGCCACGTCGAAGTCGATGTCGCGCACGATGGGTGTTTCGGCGCCGCCGTCGGCCGAGCCCACGACACGCAGGCCGCGCACTTCCACCAGGTTGCCGGTGTTCGTGTTCATCTCACGCTCCCCCCACCGGCCGGCGCGCACGCAGACGGTTGCCCGTGCTGCCGCGCAGGCCGTCGATCAGCAGGTTCACGCCCACCGTGAGCAGCGCGATCGCAATGGCCGGCATCAGCACGACTGGTGCGCCGTCGCCCAGGCACGCAATGTTCTCGCGCACGAGCGAACCCAGGTCCGCGTACGGCGGCTGCACGCCGAGGCCCAGAAAACTAAGGCCGCTCAGCAGCAGCACCACGAACACGAAGCGCAGCCCCAGGTCCGCGAGCATGGGGTGGATCATGTTCGGCAGGATTTCGAAGCAACAGATGTAGATCGCGCTTTCGCCGCGCACACGCGCCACCTGCACGTATTCGAGCGAGCTGATGTTCACGGCCAGCGCCCGCGCAATGCGATAGGCGCCGGGCGTGTAGCTCACGGCGGCCGTGAGAATCAGAAGCGGCAGCGACGAACCGAACGCGGCCACCACCATCAGCGCAAACATCTTGGTGGGAATCGAGCTGACGGCGTCGAGCACGCGGCTCATCGTTTCGTCCACCGCCTTGCCCGCCACGGCGGCGAGCAGCCCCAGGCTCGTGCCGACGAAGGCCGCCATGGACGCCGCGGCCAGCGCAAGCAGCACCGTGAGGCGCGTGCCGTGAATGATGCGGCTCAGCATGTCGCGGCCGATGTAATCCGAGCCGAGCGGCAGCTTCGCGCTGAAGCCCGCGAACACGTCCGGCGACACAATGGCGCCTTCGGAATGCGGCGCGAGCCACGGGCCGACCACCGCGACGAACAGCATGAACGCCACCATCACGAGACCGATGCGTCCGCTCGTCGAAAGCCGCAGCTTGCGCCGCGCGCGGCGTGCAGGCGGTGCGGAACCCGCCGAACCTGTTGAACCGCCGGCCCCGTTCGCACCGCCGGATGCGGGCTCCGGAAAAGATGAAGACATGCTGGCGCTCCTTGTCAGCGCGACCGGCGAACGGCGCAGGAAAGACTGGCGGTTCATGTGCGCAACCTCGGGTTGGACACGATCGCGCAGAGGTCCGCGAGCGTGACGAGTATCAGATACGCAAGACAGAACAGCATCGTGCACGCCTGCACGAGCGGAATGTCGCGATTGCTCACGGCATCCACCATGAGCCGCGCGAGCCCCGGATAGTTGAAGATGGTTTCCACGATGATCACGCCGCCCAGCAGATACGACAGGCTCAGCGCCACCGCGTTCGCGATGGGCCCGATCGCATTGGGCAACGCGTGGCGCAGCACGACGCGCGCGGGCCGCGCCCCTTTGAGAATCGCCATTTCCACGTACGACGCGCGCAATTGCTCGACCACCGCGGCACGCGTCATGCGCGCCATCTGCGCCACGATCACGCAGCACAGCGTGATGACGGGCATCGCGTAGGCGCGCAAGAACTGGTTGAACGTTTCGATCTCGCCGCCATACGACAGCGCGGAAAGCCAGCGCAGTTTCACGGCGAAGATCAGCACCGCGAACGTAGCGATCAGGAATTCGGGCGTGGCCACCAGCGACAGCGTGCCGAGACTCACGATGCGATCGAGCAGCGTGCCCTGCTTCACCGCGGCCAGAATGCCGAGCCCGATGGCGAACGGCACGGACACCACCGTCGTGATGGCAGCCAGCGACAACGACTTCGGCAGGCGGCCCGCAATGAGTTCGCTAACGGGCAGGCTCGCCGAAAGCGACGTGCCGAAGTTGCCGTGTGAAATGCCGGCGAGCCAGTGGAGATAACGCAGCCAGGCGGGCTGGTCGAGCCCGAACTGCTGGCGCAGCGCGGCCACCGTTTCGGCGGTGGCGGCCTGGCCCATCGCCTGCTGCGCCGCGTCGCCGGGCAGCAGGTTAGTGATCGTGAAGATGATGAGCGACACGATCAGCAGCATGAGCACGGTCAGCGCGAGGCGCCGCACGATCAACGAAGCAACGGTCTGGTTCATGGTTCCTGCCCGGTAGAACGGCTAGATGCCCAACAGCCCACAACAGCCCAACCGCGCGGTTGCGACGACACCGGCCGCGCGTGCCACCGCGCGGCCGGCCTGTCGTATGCGCTCCAACAACGTCGAAAGCACGGCGCGCGCCGCATCAACGCGCGCTCGTGCCTGCGAGCATCAGGCATCCCACCACACGTGCTCGGCAAACGAAAAGCCCATCATTGCCCCGGTCGGGATGGAACCCAGGCCCCTCAGGCGCTTGTCGTAGCCATCCAGCAGACTGAGGAACGCGGGAATGCCGATGCCGCCTTCCTTGCTCACCAGCACCTGCATGTCGGCGTACATCTGCTTGCGCTTGGCCTCGTCGGTTTCGGCACGCGCGGCGAGCAGCAGCTGATCGAACTTCGGGTTCTTCCATCCGGACTCGTTCCACGGCGCATCGGACTTGAAGAACTGCGTGAAGAGCACGTCGGCGCTGGGACGCGGATTGATGCTGCCGAAGCCGAGCGGATGCTTCATCCAGTGGTTCGACCAGTAGCCGTCCGCGGGCACGCGGTTCACCTGCAGGTTCATGCCGATCTTCTGCGCGCTCTGCTGCATGAGCACGGCCATTTCGATCGAACCGTTGGCGTCCGAGGTGGCGAAGACGGGCGGAATCGCCGCGCCGATGGCGCCTGCCTTTTGCAGGTGGAACTTGGCGCGGTCCAGATCGTAGGGACGCTGCGGCAGGCCCGCGAAGTAGTAGCGGTGTCCCGGCGGAATCGGCTGGTCGTTGCCCACCACGGCGAAGCCGCGAAACACGGCCGTGCGGATCTGATCGCGATCGAACAGATACTTCATGCCTTCCACGAAGTCCGGGTTGCCGGTGAGCGGGTTGTCGCGCCGCATGATGAGGTCGGTGTAGAGGCCCGACTTCGTTTCCTGGATCGCGTAGCCCGGCGTGGACGCAATGCGTTGCGTGGCGCGCGGATCGACGCCGTTGATCAACTGCACGTCGCCCGAGAGCAGCGCGTTCGCGCGCGCCGCGTCGTCGGAAATGCCGATCAGTTCCACCTCGTCGAGGTAGGGCTTGCCCGGGCGCCAGTAGTTGTCGTTGCGCACGCCGACCGTGGTGACGCCTGGCTTGAAAGTCTTGAGCTTGTAGGGGCCCGTGCCCACGGCGGTGGTGAAATCCGTCGTGCCGTCGCGAATGACGACGAGCTGCGGCGTGGCCAGGATGACGGGCAGATCCGCATTCGGCTGCGTGAGCGTGATGGTCACCTCGTTCGGGCCAGTGGCCTTCACGTCGGCGAACTGGTCGGCCACGGACTTCACCTTCGACGCCGTGGCCGGGTTCTTGTGGCGCAGCAGCGAGTACGCCACGTCAGCCGGCGTGAGCGGCTTGCCGTCGTGAAAGGTCACGCCCTTGCGCAGCTTGATGACCCAGGTCTTCGCGTCCGTCGTGTCGAGCGACTCGGCCAGCGCAGGCTGCGGCGTGAGGCTCGGGTCGAACTGCGTGAGCCCGCTGTAGATCATGAAAAAGCGGATGTAGTCCGAGCCCGAGGAGCCCTTCGCAGGATCGAGCGTATCGGATGTGGATATCGACTCGTAAGCCGCGCGCACCTTGCCGCCGCGTTTGGGCGCATCCGCGGCGAAGGCGCTCTTTGCCCCCGCGAGCAGCCCTCCCGCGCCCGAGGCCAGTACGCCGCCCAGAGCCAATACACGCATCATGTCGCGGCGGCTGAAACCACCCTGTTTGATTTCATCGTCGTTCATGGAACCTGCTCCTCGGACAAAGGGAAAGTGACCGCAGTGTTTTATGCTGCCGCTCCTGGTATCGCTCGCCGCGCCTTTTGCTGGTCGCCTGCAAGGTCTCCTGCGCCCGCCGGGGTCCGTGCCTGCCGTGTCCGGCAAAGCTCACCGCCTGCGTGCTGAATGAATTTAAGCATCGCCAAATTAATGGAATGTCCTGATTCGCGATGGCGCGCAGTCGAAAGTCGCCGTTTTGATGGGCTCCCGCAGCAGGAATTGCTATGGCCGCCGCAGCACCCTCCGCACGAGGGCCGGAGGTTGGGGTTACACCCTAGAGCGCGCGGTGTGCCAGGGCAACGCGTGACGTGCGGCAATAATTGGCAAGGATTTGTCCAGACGCGCAGTTCGCGCATGCGGGCAAACCCCAAAAATACTCAAGCCAGGCGCGCCTGCTGCCGTTTACGGGGGTAGCAGCACGCGGCTTCGCGCGAGACGCGGGCTTCCAGGTCCGCGCCTCGCGCGAAGCCGCAAGGAGACTGCACGCACATTGCTACATTGAAGTCGTTTCTGAATACGTCAGCGGGACATCATGACAAGTCGTCCGGTTCATCGCGCATGGACACTCCGCTGCAGGCGCGCCGTCGAAAGATGCGCGAGGCTGTTCGCGGTACCGGCGGAGAATCCCGAGCTCATTCGCTCGCAATCCGCTGCGCTTTCCACGCAGATTCCTCTGCTGTATTTCATCCTCGTCACCAACAGCGTGGCGCTCGCACTCACGCATCTGCACTCGGCGCCCGCGTGGATGACGGTCTGGACGCCCGGTGCCCTGTGCGGCTTTTGCATCGTGCGCCTCGTCTGGTGGCGTCGCATTCGCCATATCGAAGTGGATACGGCCACGCACCTGAGGCGGTTGCGCCTCACGCTGCGCCTCGTGCCCGTGCTCGGCGTGCTGTTCACCGCCTGGGGCTTCAACCTCTACCGGTACGGCGACGCCTACGCCCAGGCGCACGTGGCGTTCTACATGGCGATCACGGTGATCGGCTGCATCTTCTGCCTCATGCACCTGCGCGGCGCCGCGCTCATGCTGGCTGCCATCGTGATCCTGCCGTTCGCGGTGTTCTTCTCGCTCACGGGCAACCTGGTGTTCATGCTGATGGCGGCGAACCTGCTGCTCGTGTGGGTCGCGATGATTTTCGTGCTGCTCGTGCACTACCGCGACTTCGCGCGGCTCGTGGAATCCACCGTGACGCTCAGGCTGCGCCAGGCCGAAACGCAGCGCCTGAGCGACGAGAATTTCCGGCTCGCGAATCTCGACTCGCTCACGGGGCTGCCGAACCGGCGGGCGTTTCTTGCACACGTCGACAGCATGGCGGCGCATGCGAGCGGCCATCACGCAGCCCGCGCGCGGGGCACGCGCTCCATCGTGATCGGGCTCATCGATCTGGACGACTTCAAGCTGGTCAACGACGCCTACGGTCACAGCACCGGCGACCGCGTGCTCGCCGAAGTGGGCCGCCGCTTGCTGGACATCAGCACGAACCCGGTGTTCTTCGCGCGGCTCGGCGGCGACGAATTCGGCATGCTGCTGCGCGAAAATCTCTCTACAGACGAATTGATGGCCCGTGGCCGCGCCCTCTGCCGGCTGCTTCAACAACCGTACGAACTGGGCGAGCTCACGCTGCGGCTCACGGCATCGGTGGGCTTTGCGGCGTCGCCGGACGGCCCTCTCGAGCGCCCCGAACTGCTCTTCGAGCAGGCCGACCACGCGCTCTACTACGCCAAGCAGAACGCGCGCGGTGAACCGGTCATCTTCTCGCACGCGCACGAAAGCGAGCGGCGCCGCATGGGGCTCATCGAACAGGCGCTCGCGCACGCCGACCTCGTGCGCGAACTTTCGGTGGCGTTCCAG
The DNA here is from genome assembly GCF_034424375.1 of Paraburkholderia kururiensis. Classification (NCBI taxonomy): domain Bacteria; kingdom Pseudomonadati; phylum Pseudomonadota; class Betaproteobacteria; order Burkholderiales; family Burkholderiaceae; genus Paraburkholderia; species Paraburkholderia kururiensis. Next base: position 6,628,275 of record NZ_CP139965.1, read on the forward strand.
CCTATCGTCGAGTTGCCGAGCCATCGCATTCTGGGCTTCGAAGCGCTGGCGCGCTGGACCCACGAACGGCTCGGCCAGGTGCCGCCCGCCGAATTCATTGCGTGCGCGGAGCGCTCGAACCGCATCCTGCAGGTGAGCGAAGTGCTGCTGAAGAAGGCGTTGGCCGAAGCGCGGCGCTGGCCCGACGACACCTGGGTGTCGTTCAACCTGTCCGCGCGCGACATCGGTTCGCCGGAAGCGACGCAACGCATCGCCGACATCGTGCTCGCGAGCGGCGTGCCGCCTCACCGCATCGAGATGGAGATTACCGAAACGGCGCTGGTGAGCGACTTCGACGTGGCGAGCGAATCGCTGCGGCTGCTCAAGGAACTAGGCGTGCGCATTGCGCTCGACGACTTCGGCACGGGCTTCTCGAGCCTCACCTACGTGCAGCGGCTGCCGCTCGACAAGATCAAGATCGACCGCAGCTTCGTGAGCGACATCGTGCACAACGCGACGGGGCAAAGCGTGGTGAAGTCCATCGTGGACCTGTGCCGCAACCTCGATCTGGACTGCGTGGTGGAAGGCGCCGAAGACGAGGAGCAGGTGGGCATTCTGCACGAGCTGGGGTGCCGCAAGATGCAAGGCTATCTGTTCGGCAGGCCGATGGCGGGCGACGCGGCCTGCGCGCTGCTCAGCCGGGAGACGACGATTCAGGCGGCGTGAGTTGCGGGGCCGGCTTTTCGGGCGGCCTTTCGGCGGTGTGAATGGTGGGCTGAATGGCCGGCGTAGGGCGCGGGAGACCAACGCGGTCGACCGCACGGCCCGCCCCCTTTAGCGATTCAAAGCACGTTGAGCATCGCCAGCGCCGTTTCCTGCATGTGCGGCAGCACGCGCTTGAGCGACGCGTCGGCCGTCTCGTCGCCTATCGGCATGTTGGTGCTCAGTGCCGCCACCACCTGGCCGTGCCGGTTTTTCAGCGGAATGGCGATGCCTCTCACCCCCACCTGCAACTGCTGCTCGATGATCGCGTAGCCCTTCGCGCGGGCGCGGCGAATGCTGGTCAGCAGTTTCGCCGGGTCGGTGATGGTGTGCGGCGTGAAGGGGCGCAGCGGCGTCGAGTTGAGCCAGTCCACCACGGCGTGCTCGTCCGGCTCGAATGCGAGCAGCACGACGCCCGGCGACGTGAGCGGTGCCGGCACGCGCGCGCCCAGCACGAAGCCCGTGGTCATCACACGCGAGGGGCTGTTGCGCGCGATGAACACGAGCTCCCATTCGTCCAGCACGCTCACGTACACGCCTTCGCCAATCGCCGCGCTCAACTGCTGCAGATACGGTTGCACCATGCGCGGCAGGCGCGCCGAATCGAAATACGACCAGCCGACGCGCAGCACGCGCGGCGTGAGTCCGAAGAGCTTGCCGTCGGTATAGAGATACCCGAGATGCTCGAGCGTGAGCAGATAGCGGCGCGCGGCGGTGCGGGTCAGGCCCGTACGCTCGGCGGCCTGCGTGGGGGTCATGCGGGGATGGGCGTCGTCGAAGGCTTCCAGGATCGCGAGGCCCTTTTCGAGACCCGCGATCCAGTCGCGCCTTGCCAGCGGTGTCTTGCTCATGCGTGTGGAGGCCGAGGCCGGTCGATCGTTGCGCGCGCGGCTGGGGTGCCGCGACGCGACATGCTGCGAATCACGCCTTTTTCATGAAAGCGGCGACGATCAGCGAGATCGCACAGCCGGCACAGAGATAGGCGGCCACGAGATGCCACGAACCGCCGGCAAAGCTCACCAGCGCGACCGCGATGAACGGCGTGAAGCCGCCGCCCACCACGCTCGCGAACTGGTAGCCCACGCCCGCGCCGCTGTAGCGGTACTCGGCGCCGAACAGCTCGGTAAAGAGCGGCTGTTGCACGCTCACCACCATGTCGTGTGCCATGTTGGCGAGCAGCACGGCGAAGACGGTGATCCAGACCACGGAGCGCGCCTCCATGGCCAGAAAGAACGGCACCGCACACGCCAGGCCGATCAGCGCACCGATCATGTAGATGCGGCGCAGGCCGAAGCGGTCCGCGAGCCACGCGAAGCACGGAATCGTCACGCAGCTCACGGCGCCCACGAGCAGGCTCACGTTGAGAAAGAACTCGCGCGGCATACCGAGGTTCGTCGTGGAGTAGCTGAGCGCGAACGCCGTCACGATGTACATCGAGAAGAGCTCGGCAAGACGCAGCGCAACGATCAGCAGAAACGCCTTCGGATGCCGGGTCAACGCCTCCATCACGGGCATGCGCAACTGGCGGTGGCCCTTCTCGACCTTCTCCACGAACTCCCGCGACTCCGCCATGCTGGAGCGCACCCACAAGCCCACCAGCACGAGCACCACGCTGAACACGAACGGCAGGCGCCAGCCCCACGACTTGAACGCCGCATTGTCGAGCAAATGGCTGAGCAGCGAAACGAAGCCGGTAGCCAGAACGAGCCCGACGCCGTAGCCCACCTGCACGCCGCTGCTGTAGAACGCCTTCTTCTTCGCGGGCGCGGATTCCACGGCCATCAGCGCCGCCCCGCCCCACTCGCCGCCCACCGCGAAGCCCTGAATGGCGCGCAGCGTGACGAGCAGCACGGGCGCCCACCAGCCGATGCTCGCGAAGGTAGGCAAGAAGCCGATCAACATGGTGGAGAGGCCCATCATCATGACCGTGAGCACGAGCATGCGTTTGCGGCCGAGGCGGTCGCCGAAGTGGCCGAATACGATGCCGCCGAGCGGCCGGAACAGGAAGCCGACGCCGAACGTCGCGAAGGCCGCGAGCGTGCCCATCGTGGGGCTCACGTTCGGAAAGAAGGCGCTGTTGAACACGAGCGCCGCGACGATGCCGTACAGCAGGAAGTCGTACCAGTCCACCACCGCGCCGACAAAGCTGCCGAGCGCCGCACGCCGGGCTTCGCTGCGCGTGGTGTCCCCGTAGGCGAGGCGCGATGAATCGACAGCTGAATGCATGATGTGTCTCCTGAACTCTCTATCTAGGTATGTCTCTTTCGGCGCGGCGGCGAGTGCTGCGCGGCTCGCCGCCATGGTGCGCGCCACGGTGATATTGTCCGTGGCTTGCAGGATAGTGGCGGGGATGGCGCAAGAGCAATCGGCCAGGAAATGTCGACGTGCGATGATCGCACGCGTGCGTGCAATAGTCGAACGCTCCTCGGGTTAGCACCAGGCGCCATCGCGCATCGCGAAGGCAAGGCACCGCCATCTGTGCTCGCCATGTCCCGCTGAAACCCATCGGCCCCATCGGTCAACGCAAGGCAAGAGCAAAAGTCATGGAAAAAACCACCCCGCTTTCAGGCGCCGGGCAAGACCGGCTGATCTCTCACGGGCCCGGCGAAGAAGCGAGCTTCGAGGCGGTGCTGGAATCGGCAAGGTCGCGTTTGCGCGCAGCGCCTGCCCTCCCGGGCGTCACGCTCGACCAGCAACTCGCGTTGCTCGACGAACTCGCCGGCTTCGAACTGGGCCGCTTTCTGCTGGTGAATCGCGGGCTCAATGCGTGGTGGACGCATCAGCTCGTCACCTACGATCCGTCTGCGGCACGCGCGGACTCTCTCACCGACCTGGAGCGCCGCGTGTTCGAGGCATTGCCGGCCACGCTCGCCACGCGCCAGCGCTTCGGCATCTTCCGCGCGCAGTTGCAAAAGCGGCTTGCACCCGGCATGGCCCTGGCATCGGTGCCGTGCGGGTTGATGGGCGAACTGTTGCTGCTCGATTACACGGGGCTCGAAGACGTCACGTTGACGGGCATCGATCTGGATCAGCAGGCGCTCGATGCCGCGCGGCAACTCGCTGAAACGCGCGGGCTGGGCGAGCGCGTAACGCTGCGCCGCGAAGACGCCTGGGCGCTGTCGCTCGAAAACGCCGTGGACGTGCTGACCAGCAACGGCCTGAACATCTACGAGCCGGACGACGCGCGCGTCGTCGCGCTGTACCGCTCGTTCTTCCAGGCGCTGAAGCCTGGCGGCACGCTCGTTACGAGCTTTCTCACGCCCGCACCCACGATGTCCCCCGACTCGCCCTGGGACATGACGAAGACGCAGCCCGCCCTGCTTCAGCTGCAATACCTGTTGTTCGTGCGGATGATCGATGCGAAGTGGAGCGCGTATCGCACGCATACGCAAACGGCGCAGCAACTCGAAGAAGCGGGCTTTACGAACGTCGAATTCATCGACGACGATGCGCGGATGTTCCCCACTATTATCGCGCGAAAACCGGCTTGAACGAGGCGCGAACAAACAGCGCGGTGACGCGGCAAAGCGGTGTGAGCGCCGCCGTCGAGCGCGAAAAAAACGGCAAGGTTAACACCGCTCGCGCAAAGTTAACAGCGGTACGTGCACGGTGTGTACACGACGCACGTTTTGCGTGTGCTGCTCACAACATTGTCCTGGTGTTTGTGCGCGCTTCCTGGCAAGCTATCTCTCTACGTTGACTCGCGGTCCATACACCGCGACGACGATGAACAATGGAGAGTGCTATGGCAATGAGTTCGCATTCGCGCGAAGCAAGCGCGGCAGAGCGATTCGTTTGGGCAACCCGCAAGGTCGATATGGCATTTCGCGCTACGCGTGCAGAGTCGTCCGCGACGGACGGCGCGCAGCGCGACCACTCGCGCGCCGTGCTGGAACTCGAACAGGCGCTGGAAGAGCTAGCCGCGGCGCAGGCCCTGTTCGATGCCACCGTGCGCAAGAGCTCGACTCGCCGCTCGTAGCACGCTTGCCGTGCCGCACTTGTGCAATCCGCAGTCAGCGTTGAGGCGGCTGCGGATTGTTGGCCGGATTCGTATCGAACTTCGCCACGCGCTCGATCCCGCCATTCCCGCTCGCGAGTGCCTGTAGCTCGCGCTCCAGCGCGTCCGCCACGTCCTTGCCGTACACCTCGTCGCCGTTCACATACACCGTGAACGACTTCAGGTATTTCGCCTGCTTCTCCGGGTTTTCGATGGTGTCTTTCGTCCACTGATAAAGCGGATAGTGTTCGACGCCCTGCTCTTCGGCCTCGCTGACGTAGCCCGCAAAGGCATCGTACTGGCACACCAACGACGCGCCATGCCGTTGCAGCACGTCGTGCAACGGCGCATAGGCACGCGCGGACGGATCGCCGCGCAGCTCGGGCGCCAGCGCCTCGGAAACCGTGAGTCTGAGCTGGAACTGCCAGGCGTCATCCATGTTCGCCTCTCTTCAATGGACTTCAGGTGGAAAGCGGAATGGGCGCAAGCGATACCGCAATGGCGGCCTACGCGTGAAGCGCCTCTGCCGGACGCGCCGTCACCCCGGCCGGCGTGCGATGAAGTCGATCTCGACCAGCGCATCGCGCGCGAGACCCGTCACGCCGATGCACGTCCGCGCCGGCAATCGCCCTTTCGGAAAATAGCTGGCGTAAGTCGCGTTCATGGTGGCGTAGTCGCGCTTGAACTCGGTCAGGAAGATGCGGGCCGACACCACGTGTTCGAGGCCGAGCCCCAGCCCTTCGAGCACGATGACGAGATTGTCCATGACACGCCGCGTCTGCGCCACGACGCCGTCGGGCAACGGCGCGTTGTCGTCGTCGGGCGAAGTGGGCATCTGGCCCGTGACGAATATCCAGCCGTCGCTTTCCGTCGCATGAGAGAAAGGGCCAACGGGCGTCGGGGCGCCCTTCACCATCCAGAACCGCGTCGTATCTGTCATGTCGCTGCGCTCCATTGCTCGATGTGGATGCATGCTACAGCCGTGAGTAAGGCTCCGATAGCGCTTTTGCCGATTTGATCAGATCGTCGAGCATCAGTTCGCGCTTCTTCGGGTCGGTGTCGCGGCTCGTCATGAAGCAAAGCGCTGCAACGGCGACGCCCGAGCGGTCGCGAATCGGCGCGGCCATGCAGAGCCGGAACGTATGCGAGAGGCCTTCCGTGCAGCAATATCCCTGCGCGTCGGCGTACTGTACGTCGCGCAGGAAGTCGTCGAACGCGATACGTGTGCCGTTTTCCAGCACGAAGTCTTCGTCTGGAATCAGCGCGCGAATCTCGTTCACGTTCAGGTGACCAAGCAGCAGACGGCCCGTCGCGGTCCACGGAATGGGCACCTTCACGCCGATGTCGGAGCTGATGTTGAACGGCCGCGAACTGCTCTCGGAAAGCATCACCGTGTACTTGTTGCCTTCCAGCGTGCAGAGCTGCGCCGTTTCATCGTGCTTGCGCACCAGCGACAAAATGGACTGATGCGCGCGGCTGATCAGGTCGTTGTGCGCGGCGTAGTCGGCCCCGAAATAATGCATCTCGCGGCCGAAGAACACGCTGCCATCGCCGCTCGTTTCGAGCCAGCCGGCCTCGGAAAAAATGGCCACAAGTTCGTAGATGCTCGAACGCGGCGCACCGGTTGCCACGATCAGCTCGCGCATGGTCATCGGTCGCCGGGCAGCGTGCAGTTGCCTGAAGATGTCGATGATGCGTTCCACGCCTCTTGCCCGCGACGTCGCGGGCGTGGAAATTCCTTCGTCTTTCTCGGCCATGTGTGTCGTGTATCGATTCGATGTTGTCGAGGCGCCTGCCCGCAGCGCCCGGCACGCGCATGGGCGGCGCGCCGTTTCAGTGGTCCAGCACGCGGTGCAGAAACTGCCGCGTACGTTCGTTCTGCGGGTTCACGAAAATCTGCTCGGGTGCGCCCTGCTCCGCGATCACCCCCTTGTCCATGAACACCACGCGGTCCGCGGTCTTGCGCGCAAAGCCCATTTCGTGGGTGACCACGACCATCGTCATGCCGTCGCGCGCGAGGCCGCGCATGACGTCGGTCACTTCGCCCACCAGTTCCGGGTCCAGCGCAGAGGTGGCTTCGTCGAAGAACATGATGCCGGGCTCCACCGCGAGCGCGCGCGCAATCGCCACGCGTTGCTGCTGCCCGCCCGAAAGCTGGCTCGGATAGTGTCCCGCGCGGTCCGCGAGGCCCACGCGGTCCAGCGCTTCCATGCCGCGCCGGTTCGCCTCTTCGCGATTCATGCCGCGCGCCTTGATGAGCGCGAGCGTCACGTTGCCGAGCGCCGTCTTGTGCGGAAACAGGTTGAACTGCTGAAACACCATGCCCACGTGCCCGCGAATTTCCTTCGCGCGGCGCGCGTCGTGCAGCGGCACTTCATTGACCCAGACTTCGCCGGCATCCGCGGTTTCGAGGCCGCTCATGATGCGCAACACCGTGCTCTTGCCCGAACCCGACGCGCCGATGAGCACGAGCACCTCGCCGGGCCGCACGTCGAGATTCACGTCCTTGAGCACCTGCGTCGCGCCGAACGACTTGCTGACGCCCGTGAGATTGATGACAGGTTTCGATGCAGTCGCGGTGGTCATGACGGCAGCCTCCTTCGATCGTGGCGACGCACCCACTGCGAGAGCGGGAAGCAGACAACGAAATAGAGCACGGCGACAAGGCCATAGATCTGCACGGGCTGGCCGATGCGATCCACGATGGCCTGCCCACCGTGCATGAGTTCCGACATGCCGATCATGCTGACGATCGACGTGTCCTTGATGAGCGAAAGATATTGGCCCACGAGCGGCGGCAGCACGATCTTGCCTGTCTGTGGCAGCACCACGGAGAAGAACGCCTGCGTCTTCGTGAGTCCGAGAATCTGCGAGACCTCCCACTGACTTCGCGGCACGGCTTCGATGCCCGAGCGAAACACCTCGGCAATGTAGGCTCCCTGATAGATGCTCAGGCCCACCACGCCGGCTGCGAATACGTCGATGGCATAGCCGAAGTACGACACGCCGAAGTAGATGAACATGAGCGTGATGAGTATCGGCGTGCCGCGAAAGAGTTCGACGTAAAGCTTCGCGACGCGCGCGGTGCCCCACGGGCCGAACGCGCGCAACACGGCCGCGACGAGCCCGATCGCCGTTCCGCCCGCAATGGATGCGGCCGAAAGCGCGAGCGTCATGAAGAGGCCTTGCAGCAGGATCGAAAGGCTGGACGTCAACAGATCGGCTGACATGTCGTGTCTCCGTTTAGCCCGCTCGGGTGCGGTTCGACTCGCGCAGCAGCGGCAGCACGCGGCGCGCGCGACGGGGAGCCACGAGCGGCGGATGGAACAGATGGGCGCCGATGCGCTCCGCAATCCACGAAAGCGCGTTGCTGAGCACGAGATACGCCACCAGCGTTACCGAAAACGTCTGGATGTAAAGCAGCGTGCGCGAGTTGATGACGGTTGCCGTGCCCGTGAGTTCGGGCAATGCGATGGCCGAGAGCAACGACGTGCCCAGCAAGAGCTGGATCAGGTTGTTGACGATAGCGGGATACACGGCGCGCGCCGCTTGAGGCAGCACGACTTCCACGAAAATCTGCGTGCGCGCGAGCCCGAGAATGCCGGCGGCCTCGATCTGCCCGCGCGGCACGGACTGAATGCCGGCGCGAAATACCTCGGCCATATAGGCACCGACGTTCACGCCCAGCGCGATCACGCCCGCCGTATAGGCATCGAGATTCACGCCGAGCGACGGCAGGCCGAAGAACACGATGAAGATCTGCAACAACACCGGCGTATTGCGGATCGCCTCGATATAGGCACTCGCGGCAAAACGCAGCACGCGTGCACGCGCACCGGCCGCCAGCGCAGTGACGAGGCCCAACGCCAAAGCAAGACAGAAGGCGAGCAGCGTCACCTGCAGCGTGAGCCATGCGGCCCGCACGAACTCGGGCACGTAGCCCCATAGCGTCAGCCATTGGTAACTCATCTCGCCTCCCTCTGCGCGCGCCGCACTGAATGCTCAGAACTGCGGATTGAGCGGATAGCGCGGATCGACGCCGAACCACTTCTTGTACAACTGCGCATTGAGCTTCGACGCATTGATGTTGAAGAGGAACAGGTTCAGGTAGTTGAGCCACTGCTGGTCGCCCGCCTTCACACCGAACGCGTTGTATTCGAGCGGCACGAGAGCTTCGTCGGTGACTGCGAGGTCCGGGTCGAGCTTCGCCTGATACGCGAGGAAGTTGTTGTCTTCGATCATCGCATCGGCCTGGCCCTGCTTCACGGCGAGAATGGCCGCCTGCGAGCTGTCGTACTCCTGGATCTTGACGGGGATGTTGAGCGCGCGCACTTCGTCGCCGTTCGTCGAACCCTTCACAGTGGCGATCGTTCGGCCCGACATGTCCTTCACCGACTTGATGCCGCTGCTCTTCTTCACGAGCAATGCTTCGCTTGCCACCACGTAGGGGGTGGTGAACGCGATCTCCTTCGCGCGCTCCAGGTTGCGCGTGAAATTGCAGAAGACCACGTCGACCTTGTCGGTCTGTAGATTCGGAATGCGGTTCGCGCTCGTCGTGTTCACGATCTCGAGCTTCACGCCCATTTCCTTCGCCAGTTCCTTAGCGAGGTCGACGTCGTAGCCGTCGGGCTGTCCGTCCTTGTTGTAGAAGCCGAACGGCGCGAACGTGAGGCAATCGCCCACGCGCAGCGTGCCGCGCTGCAAGACGCCCTGCAATGCCGAGCCGCCCGCCGCGGCCGCGCCTTCGCCCGGACCGGCCACCTTCGTGCAGCCTGCCAGCGCGAGCAGACCCGCAACGACGAACAAACCGGCGAACTTCGCGCTCACTCTGACGTGTTTCATTTTTCGATCCTGTACGGAGTAACGAATCCCATGCGTGCAAAAAAACCGGCACAAGCAGGCCGCGGCATGAGGCACACGAGGCGTTCGGCGACGCGGTGAAGGTCGGCCGTCACGCTATCCGATATACCGGAACATCGTCCGGTACAGCAGATGAGGCGCAGTGTTTCATGGAAAAAAAACCGCTGCAATGGGGAATACGTGGACCACGGCTGAGGGAAGCGCGACGTGTAATCCGTGCGCGGAAGATTGCGGCGAAGCTCGCCGGCTACGGATTCGATGCGTGGCGCGCACGCGTGTGAGCGGCACATGCACGAGCGGCTACGTGTGGTGTGGATCGGGTATCGACGGAGGTACGGCCGGAGATGCCGCGGCCAATCCGGCGAAATGCGTGAGCGAAAAACGCTGCGCGTAATGGGAACCGTGCGAGCCGCGCGATCAGTGCGATTAAGCAGGCACCTCGGGCAACCCGAGCATGTCGAGAAAAGCGCGCGCCACAGGCGTGGCCGGTTCGCCCGCTTTGCCCTTGAACACGGCCGCAAGCTCCCAGCACGGCTCGTCGGCTTCGTTGAGCGTTGCCGTGGCAATGGGCGCGCCACGCGTCTCGCGCATTCGCGCCGCGGCAACGGACTCGGGCGCCATCGCAATAGCGAGCCCCTCGGCCGCGAGATCCAGCAGCATGGGAATGTCGTTGACCTCGAAACCGATGTGCCGATGCATTCCTGCGGCCGCGAAGGTGCGGTCCACGAGCCGGCGCATGCTCCATTCGGGACGCAGGTCTGCGAAGGTCTCTCCGGCCAGATCGGACAAACGCATTCCATGCGCACCGGCGAGGCGATGGCGCGCCGCGCACACCACGACCATGCCCTCGCACGCGAACATGCGCTGACCGAGATCGTCGGGAATCGGCAGGGCGGGTTGCGTGAACGCGATGTCCATGCGGCCCTCGCGAACGTCGTCGATCAATGTGCGGGAGCCGTCGAGCGTCAGCTCGATGTCGATGCCGCTGAAGGCCGCGCGAAAACGGCCCAGCGATGCGGGCAAATCGATGAAAGGGGCAAGACCATGAATGGCGCCGATGCTGAGCCGCCCACGCGCGAGCCCATGCACCTGCGTGACTGCATTGCGCGCCTCGCGTGCGGCCGCGAGCACGCGACGTGCTTCTTCGAGCAGGACTTCGCCCGCAGCCGTGAGTGCAACACGGCGCGTGCTGCGCACGAAGAGCGGACCACCCAGGTCTTCTTCCAGCGCACGAATGGAAGCTGAAAGGCCGGACTGCACCACGTTCACCCGTTGGGACGCGCGCGTGAAATGCCGCTCCTCGGCCACGGCAACGAAGTGCTCCAGCTGCTTCAGGTCCACGCTGCGCCTCGCGAAGTGAAAGCGAAATGAATGCGGAATTAATCGTAAATGGCGCTTAATTTAAGCACATTTTTCCATTGGAACGATAGGTCGATGTTCTATATCGTCATGGAATTCCTTGCGTAATCGGCTGCATTCCGGCCGCAATCACGGTAACCCTCAAGCGGAGAAAGTTTCATCATGGAATATCGCCAGTTGGGCCGCTCCGGCCTCAAGGTATCGAGTCTCACACTCGGCACGATGACGATGGGCGGCAAGGGCAAATTCGCGAACGTCGGCACAGTGGGCCTCGACGAAGCGCGCCGCCAGATCGATATGTGTCTCGACGCAGGCGTGAACCTGATCGATACGGCAGACGTGTACTCGAACGGCGCCTCCGAAGAAATCGTGGGCGAAGCGCTGGGCGGCAAACGCAAGAGCGGCGTGCTCATCGCGACCAAAGCGCGCTTTCCGATGGGCGATGGCCCCAACGATCGCGGCCTCTCGCGCCATCATCTGATCGAGGCCTGCGAGGCAAGCCTGCGGCGCCTGAAGACCGACGTCATCGACCTGTACCAGGTGCACGAATGGGACGGCGTCACGCCGCTCGAAGAAACGCTTGAAGCGCTGGATCTGCTCGTTCGCCAGGGCAAGGTGCGCTACGTGGGTTGCTCGAACTACTCCGGCTGGCATCTGATGAAAGCGCTCGGCGTGAGCGCGCGCGACCGCCTGCCGGCCTTCGTGAGCCAGCAAATTCACTACACGCTCGAAGCGCGCGAAGCCGAATACGAACTCGTGCCCATCTCGCTCGACCAGGGGCTCGGCATTCTGGTGTGGAGCCCGCTCGCGGGCGGACTGCTGTCGGGCAAGCATCGTCGCGACGTGACGCCCGAAGGCACGCGTCAGCTGGCGGGCTGGAAGGAGCCGCCCATCCGCGATCAGGAACGGCTGTGGTCCATCGTCGACGTGCTCGTCGACATTGCCGGCGCACGCGGCGTTTCGGCGGCGCAGGTTGCATTGGCGTGGTTGCTGGGTCGCCCTGCGGTGGCGTCGGTCATCATCGGTGGACGCAATGAAGCGCAATTGCGCGACAACCTGGGCGCGGCAAACCTCAAGCTCAGCGCGGAAGAACGCGAGCGGCTCGACAAGGTCAGCCAGCCGCCGCTGCTCTACCCGTACTGGCACCAGATGCAAACGGCAAGCGATCGCCTGGGTGCCGCAGACCTCTCGCTGATTGCGCCGTATATGAAGTAACGACGCACGTACGTTTCACAGGAAGGGCCGGTGCCGCGCTATGCCGATAGCGCGGCACCGGCCCTTCCTCTTTACCAGCGCTGCGCAAACGCGAATACCGATCCGGAAGTGATGTGTCGCCTATTCCAGACCGTTTATTTCATTTCGAAAGCCCCATTAAAATGGCATACATGAAAATCGACTTGTTCCTGCATTTTCCCAATATTTAGAAAAAGACCTATAGTATTACCATTGCATGGAAACGAAATACGCAAAGCCCACTATATAAAAAATGGCGTAAAAATAGTCCGACTAGTTAAGGGTATACCGCGATTATTAGACAAAACCGCCTGATATAGCATTTTTTCCACGCCGCAGCCCGCCTTGCCACCCACGCGTGAACGACACACCAGGCGGCCGCCGCAGGAAGTTGTGATGCCCGGTGCCGGCTCCGTTCGAGCCTGCGCCGCCGTTGATGACACGAAACTCAACACGACGGAAACAGGAGACCATCATGGCGCAAAAGCGCGACGACGCGGATCAGGTGAACGACTCCCGGCGCGGACTATTGCAGGGAGCCGCACTCGGAACAGGACTCGCCACGGCAATGGCATTGCTTGGCGGCGCAATATCGCCGGCACAGGCGGCGGAAGCCGCGCCCTTTCCGGGACATAAGCGGTGGAAAATCGTATTCGTCAATCACGTCACGACGAATCCTTTCTTCGTGCCGACGCAATACGGCATTCAGGACGCGACGGCGATGTTCGGCATGGACTATCAATGGACCGGGTCCGCGAATGCCGACGTCAGCGAAATGGTGAATGCGCTTAACGCGGCCGTGGCAGCGAAAGCCGATGCGATCGCAGTGCCCATCGTCGACCCGAAAGCCTTCGACAAACCGATTCAGAACGCACTCGACGCCGGCATCCCGGTGTTCGCGTACAACGCCGACGCCCCTTCGGGCACGACGAATCCGCGTCTTGCGTACATCGGGCAGGATCTGTATCTGTCCGGGTATCAGATGGGCGAGCGCATCGTGAGCCTGATCGACAGCGGGCTCGTCGCGCTCTTCATCGCCACCCCCGGGCAGCTCAATATCCAGCCGCGCCTCGACGGCGCGATGGCCGCCATCAAGAAGTCGGGCAAGAACATCGACGCGCAAACCATCGCCACGGGCGCGACCGTCAACGAAGAACTCTCGAAGATCAAGTCGTTCTACCTGGGCCACCAGAACCTGAAAGGCATGTTCGCCGTCGACGCGGGCAGCACGCAGGGCGTGGCCGAAGTCATGAAGGAATCGAATCTTCAGTCGAAGGGTGTTCATGGCGGCGGCTTCGATCTGCTGCCGCGCACCGTGCAGTTGATTCATGAAGGCGTGCTCGACTTCACGATCGACCAGCAACCTTACGTGCAGGGTTTCTATACTGTTCTGGAGGCGTTCGTGTTCCTCGCGTCCGGTGGACTGGTGGGCCCGGCCAACATCAATACCGGTCTCAAGTTCGTGACGAAGGGCACGGTGGAGCCTTATCTCAATACGTCGACGCGCTATGAAGGCAAGAGCACGAAGGCGCAAATCGTGCCGCGCAGCGGCGGGATCAAGTCGTAATGTCTTCCGTGGCCGATAGACACACCAGCAGTGCCCGTCCGCAACGGCGGCTGGGCGCGATTGCACGTTCGAGCGAAACACGCATCTTCGTGGTGGCGCTGATTCTCAGCGCCTACTTCGAATTCATGAACCGCGACTTTCTTCTGACAGGTGCAAGCCTGCAGAACCTCTCGCAGTTCATCGCGCCCGCCGCCATCATCGCGTGCGGTGAAATCATGCTGATGATCGGCGGCGAGATCGATCTCTCCGCCGGCATGGTGTTCGCGTTTGCGCCGTTCGTCATGCATTTCGCGAGCGAGGCCGGGGCGCCCGCGTGGGCCGCGGCGCTCGCCGGCGTGCTCGCGGCCGCGGGCGTCGGCTTCGTGAACGGCGCCATGACGGTGTATCTGCGCATTCCGTCTTTCGTCACCACGCTCGGCACGCTCTTCTTCGTCAACGGCTTCACGCTGACCATTTCGCGCGGCACGCCCGTGACACCGCCCGAGGGCGAAGCCTTCGCTTCGTTCATGGGTGCGTGGGGCTACAGCGAGATCATCTGGGCCGTCGCGATCGTGCTCGTGATGCACGTCACGCTGCGCTACACGCGGTGGGGTCTGCACACCATTGCGGCGGGCGCCAATCCGCTGGGCGCGAGCGAGGCCGGCATCCAGATCCGTCGGCTCAAGCTCGGCAACTTCGTCATCGCGGCGCTGCTCGCGGGCTTGACGGGCATTCTGGAAGGCTTTCGCATCAGTTCCATCGACCCGCAGGCCGGCGGCAACCAGATCATGTTCCTTGCCGTAGCGGCCGCGGTGATCGGCGGCACGCCGCTCGCGGGCGGTTCGGGCACGATCATCGGCGGCTTCATCGGCGCGGCCGTGCTCGGCATTCTCAACGACGGCTTCACGCTCATCGGCATCAACGCGTTCACGTTCAACATGATTCTGGGCGCCGCCATTCTGGCCGCGATGATCATCAACATCCACGTCATGCGGCTTGCGCGCAAAGGGGAGCTGTAATGACGGACACGACTGCAACGCCGGTTACAGCAGCGGCAACGGTGGACGCGCTGCGCGGCGAAAACATCGTGAAGCGCTTCGGCGCCGTTACGGCGCTGGACGGCGTGAACATCCGGCTCGGCCAGGGCGAGATTCTCGGCATTCTCGGCGACAACGGCGCGGGCAAGTCCACGCTCATGAAGATCCTCACGGGCTTTCATCCGCAGACGAGCGGCAAGCTCTTCGTGCACGGCGAGCAAACGGAGCTGCGCTCCGTGGACCACGCGCGCGCGCTCGGCATTGAATGCGTCTACCAGGATCTCGCGCTTGCGAACTCGCTGAGCATCTATCACAACATGTTCCTGAACCGCGAGATCGTGCATCGCGGCCCGCTGCGTCTGCTCAATAACCGCGCCATGCGCCTGCGCGCGGCCGAGTGCCTGGAAGATATCGGCGTACACGTGCCTTCGGTGGACCTGCCTGTGGAGCAGCTTTCGGGTGGCCAGCGCCAGGCCATTGCCGTGGCGCGCGCGGTCAATTCGAACGCACGCATCCTGCTGCTCGACGAACCGCTCGCCGCCATGGGCGCCCGCGAGGCGGGACTCATCATCGACCTCATCATGCGGCTCAAGAAAAAGGGCAACCTTTCGATCGCGATGATCATGCACAACTACGCGCAGACGCTCGACATCGCCGATCGCATCATGCTCATGCAGCGCGGGCGAGTGACTTACGAACGCGACAGCGCGAGCACATCCGTGGCGGAGTTGATGGACATCGTGCGCCGCGAGTATCGCGAAATGCGCACAGGTACGCGCTGAGCGGTTATCGGCGCTCGGCGCGGCAGCGCGCGGTTGTGCCCGCGCGCCTGAATCGTCCTTACATCTGCCCTTCATTTCTCCGCTCGCCGTCGGGCCCTTCGCCTCACGAGCCTCACGAAGTCCGTGCCGAAAATTTCGCGGCACGCGTGGAATAATTCCTCGTCCTGTCTGTTATTCCGGTACGCGCGCGACCGATACCGGAGCGATTGATGAACGACGACGACCTGCCAGCCGTGCTGCCCACGCTGCTTCCGCGGCTGTGGCGGTTTGCGCTGCGCCTCACGCAGAACCAGCACGATGCCGAAGACCTCGTGCAGCGCGCCTGCGTTCGCGCCCTCGAACGGAGAAATCAGCTTCAGCCCGGCACGTCGGCACTCAGCTGGCTGTTTTCGATCGTTCATTCGACGTGGCTCAACGAATTGCGCTCGCGCTCGATTCGCAGCCGGGGCAGCATGGACTGGCAGGACGACGAGATCGAGTCGTTCGCCGACCCCTCGGGGCACAACCCGGAAGTCGATCTCATGCACCGCCAGGTCATTCGCGCGGTGGAATCGCTGCCGGACGCGCAGCGTGTGGTCATGGTGCTCGTGGCCATCGAAGGGCTCAGCTATCGCGAGGCCGCCGAGGTACTGGACGTGCCGATCGGCACCATCATGAGCCGGCTCTCGCGCGCCCGGCTGACGGTCGGACAACAATTCGGGGTACAGGCGCCAGCCTCCGCCCGCAAGGGGGAAGCACTATGACCAACGTCGACGATACGTTGCTGATGTTGTACGTGGACGGCGAACTGCCGCCCGAGCAGCGCGCCGAGGTGGAAGCCGCCGTCGCGCATTCGCCCGATCTGTCGGCGCGCGTCGCGGCGTTGCGCGCGTCGTGCCTGCCGTATCGCGCGGCCTACGAGCGTCAGCATTTGCCGCCGGTGCCGCAAAGTCTCACGCGGCGCATCGAAGAACTCGTGAGCGTCAGCACGCCGCAGCAGCGGCCGGCCCGGCCGGCTCGCCGCACGCAGGCGCCGTGGCTCGCCGCGGCCTTCGTGGCAGGCGCGATCTGCTCGGGCGTGTTGACCGCGTATTTCGCGGGCGGCAATGCGTTGCCCGCGAGCGTCGATCCGTGGGTGCGCAGCGTGGCCGACTACCAGGTGCTCTACGGTCGCGAAACGGTAGCGGCCCTCAAGGAAGATCACGCCGCCACCGAGCAGATCCTCACGGACCTGAGCCAGCGCCAGGGCATGCCGATTCGCGTGCCCGACCTGCGCGAAGCGGGCCTCAAGTTCAAGCGCGTGCAGGTGCTCTACTACCACAACCGTCCGCTGATCCAGATGGTGTACCTGCCCGAGCGCGGCGACCCGGTCGCGCTCTGCGTGATCGAGGACACGCACGGCGATGCGCCGCTTCGCATGCAGCAGGTGGGCGAAATGAAGACCGTGACGTGGCGCGCGAACAAGCTCGCTTATGTGCTGCTCGCGCGCAACGACAGCGTCGATCTGAAGGAGATGGCGCAGCAGATCGTCAACGGAAAGGCGGGCGATCTGTATGGGAACGCGACGGAAAACGTGCCACGCGGCAAGTCGCTGACCTGAGTAGAACTGAGTAGAAGACCGAAGCCGGCGAGCCGAGCGAAACAGCTGCTTATCGTGGCGCCCCGCCCACTCTCGACTAAGGGCCCCCCGCGCGCTGAACCCGCTCGCGACGAGGTTCAGCGTGCGGCATCACCGTTCACGGCTGCCGTGTGGTCGCCGCAGTCGGGCAAGCCGGATCTTTACCCCAATGCCCGTCACATACGCGCCAGCGACACAGCTGGTCTTCGAAGAACCCTTTCTGCCCGCACTCCTTCACGCGATCCGCGAGACGCGCATCGCCCGCGTTCGTGGATGCGGCCACTTTTGTCGGCGCTTCCTTCGAGGTTTCCTTTGCAGCGGCCTGCTTTGCTGAAGCCTTCTTCGACTGCGCCGGCTTCGCAGGCGCTTCTTTCTCAGCCTCGGTGGACGGCTTAGTGCGCGCGACAAGCGCAGCCAGCAGGTCGGCGTCCGAGTCGTCGTGCGCCTTGCCGGTCTTCGTGTCGTGGGACTTCTGCGTCTGCGCTACAGCTACCGGTTTCGTTGCATGACGGCTGGCGCTTGCGGCCTCATGCTTGTTGCGCGACGCGACCGTCTCATGTCGCTTGCTGCTCGAAGCAGCGGTGTCGGCCGACTTCGCGCTCTTCGCCGGCGCGGCGGCAAGCGTGGCAGCCGATGCCGGTGCGCCTGTGTCCTCTGCGCCGTTGGCCAGCGCGCGAGACAGGCGATTGTCGTCGACGGCGCCCGATGCCGATGCCATGTTCGCCGCCGACGCTGCGCCCTGCGATGCACTCGCAGAGTCGTCGGCCACGATGGTCGCGGCCTGGGGCGCGGATGCGGAAGCAGCATTGGCTGCAGTGGTTTGAGCCGCGCTCGCACCGCTGGCCTGTGCCGGCGTAGTCGCCGCTGCGCTCACCGTTGCATCGCTCTGCGCCGCGCCGGCCGGATGCGACGGGTAACGCCCCTGCAACTGCCAGGCCCCCACCGCGGCCAGCGCCACGACAAACAACGCGCCCACCACGAGCGGCTTCTTGCTGCGCGGCGGCTTCTTCTCGGCAGGCGGCACGACTCGGCCTTCCAGGTTCGCGAGGATGCGCGAACCGTTGGCTTCGCTTCCGCGAGCCGTATCGGAAAGCAGGCTAGGCGGCGTTCTGGAATTCGGGCTGTCCGGCGCACTCATTCGCTGTCTCATTGAATCCTTGTTTAATTCGCCGCGATAATAATGTCCGAACCTGGCGAGCAGGCTGATTCTAAAGTCTCGCATTACAAAATACAATTGCCGGCAAATTGCGGGGTGCACCTTGATTGCTGCGGTCCTTACTTTCTATTTCCTTGTCGTCGTGCTGGCCGCGGCAATGCTGCTTTTGCCCGCTGTGCGCGCGTCTATTCTGGGCGCCGCCTTCCAGATACATGGACGCGTTATGCGCCGCGCATCGGCACACGCAATGCGCACTCGCGAGCAATTACATAAATCGGCAAAAATTTCTCAAAGCACTTTAGTCGACGTGCAAAATTTGCTGATACGCCGGCGCTTGCTGATTTTTACTGCCACAGGTATTCTTGCCACGCCGCCGCTGATTGCAATTGCACTGCGGCGTCGTCAGTTATTTCAATATGACGACAATGTTCGGGTGCCCGACGAAAAAATCGCTGCCCTGCTGAATGGCGAGCAGCTCGTGCCCCCGCCGCCGCTTCCGCCGGAGGTCTTCGCCACGCAGGAAGTCGAGCAGGTGCGGCCCGCGCTGCAGGACGCGAGCCGCGACTGGAACCTGCTGGACGCGGATTTCAGAACGCGCTTATTGCTCGTGTACAAGATCATGCGTGAGCAATACGGTTATCAAATGGCCTTGCTGGAAGGCTATCGCAGCCCGGAACGGCAAAACCGGCTCGCGCAGATGGGGGGAAACGTGACCAATGCCGCGGCGTATCAGAGCTATCACCAATATGGACTGGCCGCGGACAATGCCTTTTTGCGCGACGGCAAGCTGGTCATTTCAGAAAAAGATCCATGGGCCATGCGAGGCTACGAGTTGTACGGACAGACCGCCGAACAGGTCGGTCTCACATGGGGCGGCCGCTGGAAATTGATGGATCTGGGGCACGTCGAATATCACAAGCCCGGGTTCGTATTGGGCCGCGCGCACTAAATCGCGCAAAAACCACATAAGAAAGGGGGCGCATGGGGCATTTCACAATTTCCGCCGCCGGGAAATGGGGCGTTCAATCCCGCGCATACGGGACTTTCGAACCCTTCGTCATTTTTCCTTCACGAAATTGCGATAACCGCTGTGCAGATGCTGCATGCGGAGGCTGCCGCAATACAGACACGTTCCGGCAACCCAGACCCGCTACGCTCGCGAGGCTTCAGCACGCCTGAGCGCAACGCCGAAGCGGCCGCAGGCAATCCGCGCCGCGCCCGCCGACTCGAAAAGCACACCACACCAGTACATCACCAGCACTGAACGGCACCCATGCAACGCTTTCTCACCGTGTTGACCAGTAAACGCACGCTCACGATCGTCGGCTTCATCGCGCTCGCAGCGGTCCTGTTCGTCGGCGCGAGCCTGCTCGATCTACCGCCGCTGTGGCCGGCGCTCGTGCTCGGTGCGCTCATCGTCTTGTGGCTCGTGGTGTGGATCGTGCGGCGCCTGCGCGCGCGGCGCGCCAATCGCAAGCTGGGCGAAATGCTCGAACAGCAGGCCGAGACCGACAAGGCCGCGGCCGCCGCCGCGCCGCCCGCGCGCCAGGCCGAACTGGACACGCTGCGCGCGCGCCTCATCGATGCGGTCAAGACCATCAAGACATCGAAGATCGGTCAGGTGTCGGGCGGTTCCGCGCTTTACGAGCTGCCCTGGTACATCGTGATCGGCAACCCCGCTGCGGGCAAGAGCAGCGCGGTGCTGAACTCCGGGCTGCAATTCCCGTTCGCCGATAAAAACAACGCCGTGGTGCACGGCATTGGCGGCACGCGCAACTGCGACTGGTTCTTCACGACCGAAGGCATCCTGCTCGACACCGCGGGCCGCTATTCGGTGCACGAGGAAGACCGCAGCGAATGGCTCGGCTTTCTCTCGCTGCTCAAGCGGCACCGGCCGAAGGCGCCTATCAACGGCATCATCGTCACAGCGAGCATCGCGGAACTCACGGGCAACCGCCCCGAATTCGCGATCAATCTCGCGAAGAACCTGCGCCAGCGCGTGCAGGAACTCACGGAAAAGCTCGAAGTGTTCGCGCCGGTCTACGTGATGTTCACGAAGGCCGACCTCATCACAGGCTTCAGCGAATTTTTCGGCCACAGCGACCGCAACGAATACGACCGCGTATGGGGCGCCACGCTGCCCTACGAACCCGACGAGAAGCGCGACATCGTCGCGCTCTTCGACGAACGCTTCGAAGAACTCTATGAAGGCCTCAAAGAGATCAGCGTCGCGCAGCTCTCCATCAGCCGCGGCAACAAGCTCTCGCCGGGGCAATTGAGCTTCCCGCTCGAGTTCTCCACCATCAAGCCGGCGCTGCGCGCGTTCCTCGCCACGCTGTTCGAGAACAACCCGTTCCAGTACAAGCCCATCTTTCGCGGCTTCTACTTCACGAGCGCATTGCAGGAAGGCGAAACGAACAGCGCCGCCGCGCAACGCATCGCGAACCGCTTCGGGCTTTCGGCTGAAGGCTTGCCCCAGCCGCAAGGCGCCGTCTCGCGATACGGCTTCTTCCTGCGCGACCTGTTCTCCAAGGTGATCTTCGCCGACAAGCAAACGGTGCGTCAGTTCGCGAGCCCGGCAAAGACGCGGCTGCGCTACGCCACTTTCTTCGGCTTCGTCGCGGCGCTCGCGCTCGCGCTGGGCGGCTGGACGTGGTCCACCATCGGCAATCAGCAACTCACGGCCAACGTGCAGGCGGATCTCGATAACGTGGTGCGCCTGCAGCAGAACCGCAGCGACCTGCAATCGCGCCTGCAGGCCATGGACATTCTCGAAGACCGCATCGAGCAGCTCGAGCAGTTCCGCCACGACAAGCCGCTTTCCGTTTCGCTCGGGCTGTACCAGGGCGACCGGCTCGAGCAACATCTGCTGGCCGAGTACTACAACGGCGTCAAGCAGATCCTGCTCACGCCCGTTTCGCAGAACCTCGCGTCGTTCCTGAAGGATGTGAACGCGCATCCCGAACTGCTCGCGCCCATGACGCGCGCGCCCGAATCTGGCGCGATTCCCGTCTCCGCGCATGCGGCGATGGCCTCCACCAGCCAGGGCGGCCTGTATAGCGACGCGTCGCCCACGAACGTGGAAGACGCCTACAACGCGCTGAAGACGTACCTCATGCTCTCCGACAAGCGCCACGTCGAGCAGGCGCACCTGACCGATCAACTCGCGCGCTTCTGGCGCGGCTGGCTCGAAACGAACCGGGGCAACATGCCGCGCGACGAGATGATCCGCAGCGCCGAACGCATGATCACGTTCTACCTCTCGCGCGTCACCGACGACGACTGGCCGATGATCGACGAGAACCTCGCGCTCGTCGACCAGACGCGCGAGAACCTGCGCCGCGTGGTGCGCGGCATGCCGGCACGCCAGCGCGTCTACGAGGAAATCAAGGCGCGCGCCTCCACGCGTTTTGCGCCGATGACAGTGGCACGCATCGTCGGCGAATCGAATAACGGCCTCGTGGCCGGCAGCTACGCGATTCCGGGCACCTTCACGCGCGAGGCGTGGTTCCAGTACGTGCAGCCCGCCATTCGCGACGCGGCCACGAAGGAACTGCAGGCGAAGGACTGGGTGCTCAATACCTCGGCCACCGACGACCTCACGCTCGAAGGCAGCCCCGAGCAGATCCAGAAGGCGCTCGTGCAGATGTACAAGACGGAATACGCACAGCACTGGCAGAAGTTCATGCAGGGCATTGCCGTGCAGAGCTTCGGCAGCTTCAACCAGGCCGTGGACGCCATGAACCGCCTGGGCGACCCGCAGGATTCGCCCATCCGCAAGGTGCTCGAAACCGCGTACGAGCAAACGTCGTGGGACAACCCGTCGTTGGCCAACACGGTGCTCAAGAGCGCGCAGGCCGGCGTGACTGGCTGGTTCAAGAACCTGTTCTCGCGTGCGCCTGCGCCTGCACAAACGGCCGCGAACGTCGACATCAACGGCAATCCGGTCGAGCTGCCCATGGGGCCCATCGGGCAGGAATTCACGGGGCTTGCGCGCATCGTGCAGACGCACGACGGCACGTCGCTGCTGCGCAATTACATGGATTCGCTCTCGAAGGTCCGCACGCGCTTCAACGTGCTGAAGAACCAGGGCGACCCGGGGCCCGGCGCGCGTCAGCTCATGCAGCAGACGCTGGACGGCAACGGCTCGGAACTCGCCGACTCGCTCAAACTCGTGGACGAGCAGATGCTGACGGGCCTCACCGATTCGCAACGCAAGGCGCTGCGTCCGCTGCTCGTGCGTCCGCTCATGCAGGCCTACGCGGTGGTGATCCAGCCCGCCACCGTCGAAGTGAACAAGATCTGGAACGCGCAGGTGTACCAGACGTTCCAGACCTCGCTTGCGAACAAGTATCCGTTCTCGGGCGACGCGAAGATCGAAGCCGGCGCGGGCGAAATCGCCCAGGTCTTCGGGCCGGACGGTGCCATTGCGAAGTTCGTGGGCACGACGCTCGGACCGCTCGCGGTACGCCGCGGCGACACGCTCACGGCACGCACATGGGGCGACATGGGCCTCGCGCTCACGCCCGACTTCACGAACGGCTTCGCCCGCTGGGTAGCGCCGCTGTCGGGCGGCGCGGCAGGCGGCGGCCAGGCATCGAGCGAGCCGCAGACGGTGTTCCAGATCCTGCCGCAGCCGGCCACCGGCACGACGGAGTACACCATTGCCATCGACGGTCAACAGCTGCGCTACCGCAACACGCCGCCGCAATGGACCAACTTCGTGTGGCCGAACCCGCAGGGCTCGCCGGGCGCCACGCTCACGGCCACAACGTTCGACGGTCGCACGTTGCAACTCGTGAACGAGCCGGGACGCTACGGTCTCGAAAAGCTCATCAACTCGGCGCAACGCAAGCGCCGCCCGGACGGCACGTTCGATCTGTCGTGGACGCAAGGCAACGTCACCGTGGCCGTGAGCATGCGCATCATCAGCAGCTCGCAGCCGACGGGCGGCGGTGGCGGCAGCAGCGGTTCGGGCGACGCACCGCAGCAGCAAAGTCTGCGCGGGCTGCGGCTGCCCTCCTCCGTGGCCGATGTCAGCGCTGCGACAGCGCTGACGGCGCCCACGGTTCCGGCAGCGGGCGTGTCCACGCCGGGCACATCTACGCCGGGCGTCGCGAACACCGGCGCAGGCGCGCAGTCATCCGCTGTCGTCTCGGCAGCTTCGCATTCGGGGAGTGCGCAATGACGCAAACCGTAGAGGCGCAGATCGCCTACTTTGGCAAGATCCCGTCGCGCGGCGACTTCGTGAAGAGCGCGCATAACCCGCAGTTGCTCCAGACGCTCGACAACTGGATCGCGCAGGCCATGGAGCTGCTGGCGGAAGACCCGCGCTGGAAGATCGTCTACGAAGACGCGCGGCCCATGCACTTCGCCTTTCTCGGCTCGCGCAGCCGGCTCGCCATTGCGGGTCACATGATGGCGAGTCACGATGTGTCGTCGCGGCGCTTTCCGTTTCTCGCGGCCACGGCGCTCGAAGTGAATCAGCCGCTCGCGTTTCTCGCGCGCAGCCCGCTCGCGTTCGCGCGGCTATGGTCGCGTGTAGCCGCGCAGATGAAGCCGCTGCTTTCCGCGTCTGAACCCGCGGGCGCGCTCCAGGCGCTGGGCGAAACGCACGTGCCGATCGAAACGAGCGCGGGCCCCGGTAGCCCGCACGACGGCACCTTCAACGACTTCGTGGAACACCAGACGCTCGCCGGGCTCGAACAGATGCTGCTCGCAAGCGGCCATCCCGTGAAACTGCGCGGTGCGATGCTTGCGCTCGGGTCGCTGCTGCGGCCCGTGATGACGAGCGGATCGTCGCATCTGGAGCGCGGCCTCACGCTGCCGCTGCCCACCGACCCGTTCTATCGCAGCCTCGTTGCCGCGTTCTGGCTCGAACTGATTGCGCCCTTTGTCGCGCACGCCGACTTCGAGCTTGCCATCTTCATCGGCACGATCGCTTCGCGCGAGCGGCTCGTGGTGGGCTTCAACGGTGCCTCGGCGAAGACGCTGCACAGCGTCGTCGACCCGCAGGCGTACGCGTCGCACAACATCGACATCGACGACCCCGAGTGGATCGACGCTCATGCACAGAACGACCATGGAATCAGCAAGCTTGTCAGCTATCTCGACCAACCGCAGCTTTCGTTGCGCATGGCCATCGACACGTTCCGCGAAGCGTTCGTCGCAGCATGACCGCATGATGAGCGCCCTCCAACGTCGCGCCTTGCGCCCTGCCACCGCCGCCGTTGCCTACGCTGCGGCCTGCATGCTGTTCGCGGCATCGGGCACGGTATGGGCCGACAATGCCGGACCGGCGAACGTTACGCCCGTCGACAACAGCGGCGTGCAGATTCACACGACCATCCTGCCGCCGCAGCCGGCTGCATCGACGGGCACGTCCACGGTCGCGGGCAGCAATGCCAACGCTGTGGCGAACCCGGGCGGGTCGGCAGGCACGACCTACGTGCCGCCTGCCGCGAACACCACGCCGGGCCAGGTGGTCGTAGGCGGCAAGGTGCCCGACGAAGCCACGAAAGCGGCCGTGCTGCAACGCCTGCGCGACACGTATGGCGCGACCAACGTGGTCGATCAGATCGAAGTGGGCAACGTCGCCACGCCGCCCAACTGGGGCACGAATGTGCAGAAGCTGATCGGCCCGCAGTTGAAGCAGATCAGCAAGGGGCAACTCAAGATCGACGGCACGCAGATCGACGTGAAAGGCGAAGTGGGCAACGAAGCGCAGCGCCAGCAACTCGCGAGCGACATGGCCAACGCGCTGAACCCGACCTGGACCATCAAGAACGGACTGCGCGTGAGCGCATCCGAGCAAGGGCTGCTCGATCGCACGCTCGCGAACCGCACCATCGAATTCGAAACGGGCAGCGCCACGCTCACGCCGCAAGGCCGCGCGATTCTCGATCAGATGGCGGCGGTGCTGTCGAAGATGTCGACGAAGACCGTGGAAATCATCGGGCACACGGACAATCTCGGTAATCGGGCATCCAACATCGCGTTGAGCCAGGCGCGCGCGGATGCGGTGAAGGGCTACCTCGTCGCGCGAGGCATCTCGCCGCAGCAGTTGAGCACGACAGGCGTGGGCCCCGACCAACCCATCGCCTCGAACGACAGCACCGACGGGCGCGCCCGCAACCGGCGCATCGAATTCAGAGCGGGACTCTGATAAGCGTTGATCAACCGTTCGCGTCGGGCTTGATGCCCAGCAACTCGCGGATGTGCGAAAGCGAGCCGTCGTCTTTCACGACCGTCGAAAGCCATTCGTGCAGCGGCATCTCGGCCCATTCGGCGGCCTTGTCCGCGAGATAGGCCACCGGACTGTGCGGCTCGGTGCTGCGGAAATACTTCGCGACCGCGCGCAGTTGAGCGACGGCCTGCGCACGGTTCTGAATGCCGGCGTACGCGACGTTCGCCACGTGCGGGGTCTGTGATGCGGGAGCGAGTGTGGTGGGCACGGCAGCCTCGTGCGACAACGGCGTCTTGAATGTCGGCTCGGTGCGCTCCTGCGCACCCGCCACCTGGTCCTGCTTCGATTCCCGCGCGGCCTGGCCCGCGGGCGCATCCGGATTCACGCCGGCTTCGCGCGCGAAGCGCTCGGCAAGCCGATACACCGACTCGTACGCGTCTTTTGCCTTGCGAAAGCTCGGCGCGACTTCGCCCGCGCGCAGGTCGAGTTCACGCTCGAGGCCCAGCATCGCGTCTTCGAATGCCTTCAGCTCCGCAAGCAACGACACATAGAAGCGCGCGGGCGTGGAGCGCCGGCTTGCTTCGATCTGCTCGACTGCCGGCTTGCCGCGCGTGATGTCGTCCGCGTGTTCCGGGTCGCGCTTCGCCGCCTGCGCCGCGTGCGTGGCCACCTCCCAGTCGAGCGCGCTGAACGAGCTATCCGGTGTCTGCGTGAGCGGCGCGGTGCGCAGCAGTTCGGCCGTGCGCCCCACGAGCCAGCCGACGTTGCCGAGGCGATATTCGGTGTCGTCGCCTTCCGGCAGCGGATGCAGATACTCCCAGTACCGCTCGCACAAGCCTGTCACGAGCGCATAGCCTTGCGTGAGCCCCGGCACGCCGTCTTCCATGGCCAGCGCTTCCGTCAGCCACACCGCGAGCCGCAGGTCTTTCGTCTGCGAGCCCAGCAGCGCGGATGCGCGCTCGATCACGAACGACCAGTCGGCTTCCTTGATGTCCGTCACCCACTCGCCCTGGTCCAGCGAGGGATCGTCGAAACGGCGCGCGTGCTGGATAGCGTCGAAGTCTGCCGAAAACAGCAGGTCCTCGCCGCACGGCGACGATTCGCTCACGGGCTCGATCAGCGCTTTCAGATCGATCGGCATGCGTTACTCCACCGTGTATTCGAATTCGCCCGACTCGTGCGCATGCACAGCAATCTTCGCGATCGGTTCGCCGTCCGCGATGCGCTCCAGCACGTGCTGCGCGATCTCGGGCAAGAGCGTGCCGTTCAGGATGTGGTCCACGTTGCGCGCGCCCGAATCCACTTCGGTACACCGCGCGAGCACGGCGTCGACGAGCGACTCGTCCCATTCGAACGCCGCATGATGATTCGCTTCGACACGGCGGCGAATGCGTTCGAGCTTCAGTTCGATGATCTGCGCGAGCACGTCGTCGGAAATCGGGTAGTACGGCACCACCTTCATGCGGCCGAGGAACGCGGGCTTGAACGCCTTGTACAGCTGCGGGCGCAGCAGTTCGGCCAGTTCGTCGGCATCCGGCAACTCCCCTTCGCCCTTGTTGAGGCAGTGCTGCATCACCGTGGTGGACCCCACGTTCGACGTCAGAATGATGAGCGTGTTGCGAAAGTCGATCTCGCGTCCTTCGGCGTCGTCCATCATGCCCTTGTCGAAAACCTGGAAGAACATCTCGAGCACGTCGGGATGCGCCTTTTCCACTTCGTCGAGCAGCACGACCGAGTACGGATTGCGCCGCACCGCTTCGGTCAGCACGCCACCCTCGCCGTAGCCGACATAACCCGGCGGCGAGCCCTTGAGTCCCGAGACGCTGTGCGCTTCCTGATACTCGCTCATGTTGATCGTGACCATCTTGCGCTCGCCGCCGTACAGCACGTCTGCCAGCGCGAGCGCCGTTTCGGTTTTACCCACGCCCGAGGGCCCGACGAACATGAAGACGCCGCGCGGCTTGTTCGGATCTTCGAGCCCTGCGCTCGCGGTTCGCACGCGCTGCGCGATGGCCTCGAGCGCGTGGTCCTGGCCGATCACGCGAGCAGCCAGTAGCGGCTGAAGATTCATCACCGTGCCGATTTCGTCCTTCACCATGCGGCCCAGTGGAATGCCGGTCCACGACGCGACGATTTCCGCGACCACGTGGCCGTCCACCTGCAAGGGCACCATGGGTTGCTCGCCCTGCAACGCATGCAGACGCGCGACGCGTTGCGTGAGCGTTTCGCGCGCCTGGTGCAGTTCGTCGGATTGCGCGGCATCGGCCGCGCGCTCGCGCAGCGTATCGATCTGGCTGCGCAGTGCTGCAATCTCCGCCACGAGTTCGCGCTCCTGCGCGTAGCGCGCTTCGTCGGCGGTCACGGCTTCCATGTCCGCTGCGAGTTGCGCGCGCAGCGTAGCGAGCCGTTCCGCGCGCTGCGGGTCTTCGGCTGCATCGCCAGCCGCCTCGCGTTCGAGCGCCGCGATTTCCGTCTGCGTGCGTTCGATGCGTTTTCTCGCGTCGTCGATCGCGCCCGGCGTGGCGCTCTGTGCAAGCGCGACACGCGCGCACGCGGTGTCGAGCACGCTGATCGCCTTGTCGGGCAGTTGCCGTCCGCTGATGTAGCGATGCGAGAGGCGCACGGCCTCCGTAATGGCGTCATCGAGAATGCGCACGTTGAAGTGGCGTTCCATCAAACCGGCCATGGCGCGCAGCATGGCAGCGGCCAGCGTTTCGTCCGGCTCTTCGACCTTCACTACCTGGAAGCGCCGTGCGAGCGCCGCGTCTTTTTCGAAGTACTTCTTGTATTCGCTCCACGTCGTGGCCGCGATGGTGCGCAATTCACCACGCGCGAGCGCAGGCTTGAGCAGGTTCGCGGCATCGTTCTGGCCCGCCTGGCCACCCGCGCCGATGATCGTATGCGCCTCGTCGATGAACAGGATGATCGGGTGCGGACTCTTCCTCACTTCGTCGATCACGTTCTTCAGGCGGTTTTCGAACTCGCCCTTCACGCTGGCGCCGGCCTGCAACAACCCCATGTCGAGCACATGAAGCGCCACGCCCGCGAGCGCGGCGGGCACGTCGCCGGCCGCGATACGCAGCGCGAGACCTTCCACCACCGCGGTTTTTCCCACGCCTGCTTCGCCCGTGAGGATAGGGTTGTTCTGACGGCGGCGCATCAGGATATCGATCGCCTGGCGGATCTCGCGTTCGCGGCCCACCACGGGGTCGATCTTGCCTTCGCGGGCGCGCTCGGTGAGGTTGGTCGTGTAGGTGTCGAGCGCGGGGGTTCGCGACGGGCCGCCGGTGGTCGTCTGGCGCTGTGGCGTGTCCTCGGTGGGATCGGCTCCGGTCGTGGTTGCTCGTTCCACTTCGATCGAGCCTTCCGTGATGTCATCGAAGCGGTGCTTGAGATCGGTCACGCGCACGTCGGCAAAACGCGGCGACATGCGCTGCGCGAATTGCGCGAGATCCGGCGCGCTCAACAACGCGAGCAGCAGATGCCCCGAGCGGATTCGTCCGATCTGCGAATCCAGCGATGCAATGAGCCACGCCTGTTCGAACAGTTCGATGAGATGCACCGAAAACACCGGCGTTCTGGTGTTGCCTGTCTTCAACCGTTCGAGTTCGCCTTCGAGGTCGGCGCGCAGCGCGTGCACGTCCACAGCGCTTCCCCTCAGCACGATGGACGCATCGCTCGCGGGTTCGTCCAGCAACGCGAGGAACAGATGTTCGAGGTCCACCTCGTAGTGACCGCGCGCGAGACACAGGCTCGCCGCGCGCTCCGTGACCTGGCGGCACGTCGTGTTGAGTTTCGTAATGAGAGTCTTCAGGGGCGTGCTCATCGGGTGCGTCCGGTTCTCGTATGGTTCAGTGCTTCTTTGAGGCCTTCGTCAGTGAATGACGTGCAATTCGTAACGCGCATCCGCGCGATCGCGGTCCGCTGCATGCGTACAGAGGAACGCGTCCCAGCCAAGGCGCGCGCCGCCGCCCAGTTGACTCGGGCCTACTTCAGAACGCCGCAGCACGAGCGACACTTCGTACTCCAGCGTGACGCCCGCCAGCAGCGTCAGCATGCGTTCGAGCGCGATGGCGCAATCGAAGCCGGGCAGGAACGACTCGTAATCGGCTTTCGAAAGCGGTCCGATAACGAGCCGTGCGCGCATGTCGCGCTGCCAGACGCGCTCGCCCGCCAGCGCGGACGCCCCGAGCGTCGCATTGATCTGGCCCAGCACCGTAAGCTGATCGCGCGGCACGTCGTACCACTTGCCGACGAACTGGTCCACGCGCACGGGCACCTTGAAGTAATCGGACAGCGTGCGCTGCAGATACGCCGCCGAAACGGGACGGTGCCGCGCCGGCAACGCGTAGCCCGCAATCGCTTCGTCGAACAGCGCGCCCTTGCCCGTTTGCAGGCTCTCGCGCGAGCCACCATCGGCCACGCCCGCGAGCGCCAGCAGCAAAGGCAGGTAGCGTTCGTCGCGATCGAGTTCGTAGTGGAACGGCAGGCGGTACTTCTTCCAGGCCGCGTAGAAGAGCGCCGTCGCGCGATTGCCGAACACGTCGAAGAATTCGCGCGCCGCACGGTCGCGCTTCAACTGCTCGCGCGAAACGATCTGTTCCGTGTAATGCAGCGGCAACGCACCCTGCCCGCCTAACAAGCCGAAAAACGACGGCGTGATTTCGACGCGGGACAGTCCACCGTTGGCGAGCGCGGCCGTGCGTTGCGCCTTGTTTTTCAGCGCATCGCCGCTGTGGTCATAGGGCTGGGCGTGCTCGATCTCGCTGGGCGGAAACGCAAGCGACAGCGTGCTGCGAAAACCGATGTGCTTCGCCAGCACGTCGCCGGTGCGCGCGGCTACGGGCGCATCGTCCGAAAACCAGCGCTCCAGCATGCGCACGGCCTGGAAAAATTCGAACGCGTGCGGCTCGTCGAGCAGACGCTCGATTACACCAGGATCGACTCGCCGCTGCGCGGTTTGCATCGCAGAATCTCCTCGCCCGTGCGCTTCGACACGACGATCAGTTGCACAAAGCTGTTCAGATGCACGTAGAGCCCGAAGAACGTATCCAGCAGGCGCACGAACGTGGCCACGCTCGTGCCGACGAAATGCTCCTCGTCCAGCGTGAGGCGTATTTCCACGCCACGCACGAACGTCGCGAAGGGCTTGCCGGGCAACCATTGCACGGCAGCACGTTGCTCGATGCCGACAATGCCCTCGATATGGCGCGACGACACCGCCGAGCGCCGCAGATCGTAGAGCACGAGCATCTCTTTCAATGCGGCGAGACCGCTGTTTGCCAGCGACACGTGACTCAACGCGAGATGCGAAACGAGGCGCCAATGCGCGCCGCGTCCGCGTTCGAAGCGCGCCGTGGGCGTGGGCCGACGCAGCATGACGATGCTGCTGCCCGCGGGCGCGCCGCCTTCCACGAACAGGTCCCCACCTTCCAGACCGACGGCAAGCCGCGACGGCAGATCGCGATTGGTGCAGGTGAGATCGACGCTCAGCGTATCGGTTTGCGGCGCCGAAGGTTCGAGGTCGATGTCGACAATCGAAATCTCGGTCTCGTAGCCCGGGCTGTTCTCCGCCACCCAGGCATTGCGCCGCGCGAACCAGTAATGCCCGGCCTTTTCCGTCTCGCCGTGGTGCAGCGAATAGAACGGCCTGAACTCGATCACCTTCTCTTCATGCGCCCGCTGACGTACGAGGTGAACGGAGTCGATGGAATAGATTTCGTAGGCGAATGCGTTGCGTCCTTCCGCGATCACCGGGTAGGACACCGCCTGGTGGCTCACGCGAATGGGCTCGCCGCGCTGCCTGAACAGGTTCACGACCGGCGTGCAGAAGAGCCGCAAGTGGCTTGTCGAGAGCGTCTCCAGCAGGCGCGCCATATGCGAGTCGCCGCGCACGTCCTTCAGTACGACGTGCAGCGTGAGGCTGCGGCACGGCCCTGCGGCACGCGTCATGGCGCCAAGATCGAAATCGACGAAATCGAATTTCTCGGGAAAGCCGAAGTATTCGGTGAGCAAGCGATAAGCAGGATGCGAGCGTGCCGGATAGTCGATCAGGCCGTCGGCCTCGTCGAAACCCGCCTGCGTGACGGGCGTGGCGCACATTTCCTTCCAGCGTCCGCACCGGTCCGGCTCCACGTACGTGGCGAGTGCGTTGACGAAGAGACAATCGGCCAGTGCGGCGATGAACGACTGCTCGCCGTGCAGGTGTGCTCGCACGTGAGGCACTTTCAGTGCAGCGAGATCGAGCTGAGGCGAAGTCGAGGCGAACGTAATGGACACGATGCCGGTTGCATTCGCAGGCAACACGGTAGCGCCCGGCGCCATCGCGAGCGGCAGATACTTCGCATCACTGATGGCTAGCGGCGCCAGCGTGACGTCGTAGGCCGTGCGAAAACGGCACTCCACGCCGCGAATGGAGCGGCTGCGCAACTCCGTGCCGCGCGGCACGGTCTGCGGCTCGGTCAGCTGACTCACCGCCGCCGACATGCCGAACTGCGCGATCGAGCACGAGGGAAACGGCCGCAGATAGTGTGGGTACAGCACCTCGAGCAACGCTTCCGTAAACTGGGGGTAGTCGTCGTCGAGCTTCTTGTTGATACGCGCACCGAGCAACGCGAACGACTCGATCATGCGTTCGACGTGCGGGTCTTCGCAATGCTCGCTCGTCATGGCGAGGCGCGCGGCGATCTTCGGATAGCGCTCGGCGAAGTCGCGCGAATAGCGACGCAGGAACGACAGTTCGCGCTCGTAATACGGCAGCAGTTCTTCCATCAATCTATCCCCGAACCCCTCTCGTGCTGCCGCAACCGCCGCCGTGGCGCGCACGGCGGCGGACAAGATGCATCAGGCTCTCGCGCGTGCGCGCGAGACCGAGTATTGAAGCGTGGCCGGCTGTAGCATCGCATCGAAACTCACCGGCTCTTCTGCCGCCGAAACCACGAGCAGCGCCTGAATCGCAAAACACAACGCATTCGTGGATTGCCCGTTGAGTTCCAGCGTGACGGCGATCTGCCGTAGCCGCGGCTCGTGACGCTCGATGGCCTGTTGGATCGACTTGCAGATGAAGGTGCGGTCGTAATGACTCGCGAGACTCAAGCCCGCGAAATCGTTCAGGCCGTAGGTCAACACCGAACGCGAGCATTCCGGTAGCGACGTGAGTTCTTCCTCGGTCAACGCGATGCGCGTGTTCAGGATCGCTTCCACGTCGCGCGCGACCGCGCCTTTCAGCTCGTCCAGCGACAATTGCCGCATCGCGGCAGGCGCCGGCAGATGCGGTTCGTCATCGAACAGCTTGTCGAGAAAGCTGGGTTCGAAGCGCTTCATCAGGCAGTCGTCAGCTCAACGGCAGCAAGGTGGCGCGCCCGTTACCGAATGCGCGCCGCCTCGCCGCGATCAGACCGCGTAGGTCTTGTCGTTCTTCGTGAGACTCCAGGCACCCTGCGCGTTGCCGCCCTGGTTGCCGCCGATCTTCTGCTGCGTGTACTTCCACTGCACAGCGGCGTACTTGAGCGAGAAGTCCTCCGTGGGCAGGCCTTCGCCCACCACGCTCGGCGTGATGCTCGAAATGATCACGTACTTGAGCTTGATTTCAAGGTACTTGATGCGGTTGCCTTCGCCGTCGGAGCGCATGAAGTCGATGGTGACTTCGTCGAACGTCGTGCCGCCCGACGCGTGCTGGTACAGCAGCGGGCTCACCACGTCGATGTCTTTCGTGAAGCGCATGTCGGAGTGCTCGCAGCGCTCCGCCGTATGGCCGCCTGCCGTCGATGCCGTTGCCGAACGCGGCTGCAGGATCGAATGGTTCCACGAATCGATTTCGATCCAGCCGGTGTGATCCTTATCGGCCGATTCGCCCTTGATCGCAGGATTGCCGAATTTTAAATAGATGTCCTTCATAACTCATCGACTCCCCAAAGAGGTGGTTTTGACAGACGGCCCGGGCGGCCCCGCCCGGGCGATGGCCTTCGGTTTCAGGAATTGGCCGGTTTCGGCAAGTCCGCGACGAGCCGCAGCGAAATGGACAGCTCGTCCAGCTGGAAATGGGGACGCAGGAACGCCACCGAGCGATACGAGCCAGGCTTGCCCGGAATCTCCGAGACCTGAATGGACGCTTCGCGCAGCGGGAATTGCGCCTTCTGTTCCTGGGTGGCGTTGTCGTCGAGCAGCACGTACTGGGAAATCCAGCGGTTCAGGAAGACCTCGACGTTCTGGGCCGATGCGAAACTGCCGATCTTGTCGCGCATCATCGCCTTGAGATAGTGCGCCACACGCGAGACCGAGAAGATGTACTGAAGCTGCGCGGAGAGCACGGCGTTCGCATTCGCGCTATCCGTGCTGTACTTGCGCGGCTTCTGCACCGACTGCGCGGCAAAGAACGCGGCGTAGTCCGAGTTCTTGCAGTGCACGAGCGGAATAAAGCCGAGGTCGCTCAGTTCCTTCTCGCGGCGATCGGTAATCGCAATTTCGGTGGGGCACTTCAGCGCAATTTCGCCGTCGTCGGTCTTGAAGGTGTGCGTGGGCAGGTCTTCCACGAGGCCGCCACCCTCCACGCCGCGAATCGCGGCGCACCAGCCGAAGTCGTCGAAGGCGGCGGTCAGGCGGGCAGCGAAGGCCCAGGCTGCGTTGCACCAAAGGTACTTGCTGTGGTCGGTGCCGTCCACGTCTTCGACGAAGTTGAAGCCTTCCGCCGTGGCACCGTCTTTGGGATTGAAAGGCAAGCGGCCGAGAAAGCGCGGCAGCGTGAGGCCGACGTAGCGCGAATCTTCGGAGTCGCGAAACGACTTCCACTTCGCGTATTCGACGGTGTCGAACACCTTGCCGAGATCGCGCGGCTTGCCCAGATCGGCGAACGATTCGAGACCCAGCAGTTCGGGCGAGGCCGAGGCAACGAACGGCGCGTGCGCCGCCGCTGCCACGTGCGCCATCTGCTCGATGAAATAGACGTCCTCGGGCTGGCGCGTAATTTCGAAGTCGCCGATCAGCGTGCCGAACGGCGCGCCGCCGAATGTGCCGAACTCTTCTTCATAGACCTTCTTGAAGAGCGCGCTCTGATCGAACTCGATAGCCGTCTTGAAGTCGCGCACGAGGTCGCGCTTGGTCGCGTTGAGCGCCTTGATCTTGATGGTGGAGCCGGTATTGCTTTCCTTGCACAGATAGTGGAGCCCACGCCACGTGCTTTCGAGGCGCTGAAACTCCGGCGCGTGCATGACCGCGCTCAATTGCGCGGAGATGAGCCTGTCCAGTTCGGCCACGCGGGCATCGATGGTGGCCGAGAGGTTGTCGGACACGATGACCGTGCCGTCGAGCACCTGGTGCACGAGTTCGCCGATCAGATCCTTCGCACGCGCATGCTCGGATTCGGACTTCGCGACCTTGCTCTTCTCGACGATCTCGTCGAGCAGCGACGGTGCGGCATCCGCGTCATCCACGTTCCTGAGTTGCGCTGCTGCCGTTTGCTGGTTCATCTCATACCCCTCACACACCCCGTACTGCGTTTATTCGTCTTTGGCTTCGCCGTCTTTCAGCTCACCCGCTGCCGCACCGCTGCCTCGCGCGAGTGCCTGGAGCTGCTGCGTATTACTCAGTACCTCGGCGAGCAGGTCTTCCAGCTTGTCGTTGCCG
This sequence comes from Paraburkholderia kururiensis, assembly GCF_034424375.1. NCBI lineage: Bacteria > Pseudomonadati > Pseudomonadota > Betaproteobacteria > Burkholderiales > Burkholderiaceae > Paraburkholderia > Paraburkholderia kururiensis. The sequence continues at coordinate 6,663,390 of NZ_CP139965.1, forward strand.
GCAAGCTTGTTGCGCAGGTCGGCCAGCTTCTGACGCGCTTCGAGCAGGCGCCGCAGCGGCTCGATTTGCGAGACGACCTCGTCCGGGTTGAAGTCGGCAATAGAGCGGAAACGCAGGTCTACGGCGAACTTCCCGCCTGCGTCCGAAAGGCGGTTTTCCACCTGATACGCGGCGCGCGGTTCGATGCCGCGCATCACGTCGTCGAAATTGTCCCGGTCGATGTTGACGAACTTGCGATCGCGCAGCTTCGGCTGCTCGACTTCGGACTGACCGGCGAGGTCGCCGACCACGCCCACCACGAACGGCAATTCCTTGATTTCGATAGCGTCGCCCCGCTCCACTTCATAGGTGAGCTGCACGCGGGGCGGCCGCACCTTTTGCAAGCGCTTCTGAATGCTTTCCTTCTTCGCCATGAACGGCTCCCAGGTGCAGACGAACAGTCGTTTGAGTGTGAATCAGCGCAGCGCGCTGAACGGGTCCGACGCGCCGCCGCTCTGCGCCGCCTTTGCGGGCGCGGGCGCCGCCGGTGCGGCAGGCGTAGCCACCGCTGCATCGGGAGTGGCGCTGCCCGTTGCGCTTGCCGTCACCGCCTGCTTCTCCTTCGCCACGCGGCGCACGATGCGGCGCTTCTTCGGTGCGGGCTTTTCCGCCTGCTGCTCGGGCGGGAACAACGACTCTTCGCCCAGCGTATCGCGCAACTGTTTGGCAAGAACCTGGGCGTCCGATTTCGCATCGCCGGCAAGCGAGGCGTCCTGCCTCAATTCGCCAAGCGACTGCGTCGCCACGCGCAGACCGGCCACTGCAAGCACGCTCTTCGCCTGGCGGTCCGTCTGGTCGCGCTGCAGGGCTTCCTGCGCAGCGACGATAGCCTGACCGTAGTGACCTTGGGAGAACTGGATCTGCGCGATGCGCGACCACGGTTCCTCGCGCGTCGGGTCGCTCTTGGCGAGTTGCTGATACAGCGCGATGGCACGATCCTGATCGCCGCCCTTCGACACCGTATCCGCGTCCGCCAGCGCCTTGTCGAAAGCCTGCGGCGTAGTCGCCACGTTGTTTTGCGTCGCGCATCCGGCGACGAGTCCGCACGCCAACACCACCCCAGATAGTTTCGTGTGAAGCCGCTGTTTCATCTTTTTCACCGACAGGCGAGTTTTTTAATTCCGGTGCAAACCGGGTTTTACTTTAAGTGAAGTGCGCGGGTATAGTACAGGCCAAATTTCTACAATTCAACTTCCGCGCGAAGAGGTATTGCACAAAAAGAATTGCAGTTGGCCTTTATGGTGATCGACAAGAAATTCTTTCCGAAATTATCTGGAATATCGGTTTCGGGCCGGAAAAAGTTTCCTGAAGATCGCGTGATCTGCCATGTGGAGAGGCCGAATGGCCTATGCACCGGGCATCGTTAAATGTGTGCAAATATGTGGCAAAAGGCCGTGTTGCCGATATTCAGGGGCTTGACGGGGAGGGGCCGGCACTCGGCCGGTCGATTCACAATGAATCCGCGCTTTATTCAATATGCATCGGCACTGGCGGCGAGCGTGGCGCTCGCGGGTTGTGCCGCGGGGGTCTCGGTGCTCGGCGCCGCGGCGTCGTCTGCCCTTCAGGCAGCGGGCATCGGCAAGCCGGACGTACCGGACGCGCAGAAGCCGCCGCGCAATATCGGCCTGACGCTCTTTGCCGCGCAGAACCTCAATGCGGCCAACGACAACCGGCCGCTCGCCCTCGTGGTGCGGGTCTATACGTTAAAAGACCCCACCTCGTTCGAGCAGGCGCCTTTCGATACCTTTACAGATCCGCAAAAGGAAAAAAGTACCCTGGGGGCTGATTTGCTCAGCGTTCGGGAGGTGACTTTAATCCCCGGCCAACGCTATTCGGCCACTGAAAAGGTTTCCAGGGAAGCACAGGCGCTCGGTATCGTGGCATTGTTCCGCGATCCCGCCATGCAACGATGGAAATTCGCGTTCGATCCGGCGAAATCGGAGAAATCCGGCATAATGGTCGGCCTGCATAACTGCGCCATGACGGTTACGAACGGCACAGTGATCACGCCCGAACAGGGAATGCCGTCGCAACCGCTGAATATGCTCTCTTCGGTGAGTTGCGGATAAGAATGACGCTGGCGTGTCATTTAACAATTTTTGAATCCGGCATGGCCGCCGCCGTTCTTGTATTCGGCCGCACGCATACGACAGGTTTGAGATGAGCTATTCAGCCAAGGTGCTCTGGGGGGAAGGCCTGTTTCTCAGGCCGCAGCATTTTCAACGGCAGGACGCCTATCATGAGGCGCGCCTGTTCGAGTCCATTCAATCCATCCAGCCGTACAACTGGGGCGTGCGTTCCGTGCGCTTCGATCGCGACGCCCTGGGCAGCAACGTGCTGCGCGTGGCCGACCTCGCGCTCGCGTTCCCGGACGGCACGCTGTACTCGGCTCCGCAGGCCGACGACCCTCCGCCGCCCGTGGCCCTCGATACCCTGCCGGACGGCATCAACGAATTCACGTTTTTCCTTGCGCTGCACCCGCTGCGCGACACCGGCGCGAACTACACGGACGATCGCGATGCCGGCTTCGTGGCGCGCTACGTGAGCGAGCAGGCGCCCGTGGCGGATCACTTCACCGATGCCGCCGCGGCGGACATCACGTTTCTCAAGACCAGCGTGAAGCTGATTGCGCACAGCGAACCGCGCGACCAACTGCTGGCGGTGCCGCTGGTACGTGTGCGACGCACGGCGACGTCGGGCTTCGAGATCGACGACACGTTTGTGCCGCCGTGCCTCGCCATCGAAGCATCGCCCATCCTGCATCAACGTCTGCGCCAGTTGATCGACGCGTTGCAGGCGAAGGTAAATGCGCTGTACGGCTTTCACCGCGAGCCGACCAAGAACATCATCGAGTTCCGCTCCGGCGACATCGCCTCGTTCTGGCTGCTGCACACCGCGAACGCGGCATTTGCAACGCTTGCGCACCTGTACCAGCACGCGGCACTGCATCCCGAGCGGCTGTTTCAGGAACTGTTGCGATTGACAGGACAACTGATGACCTTCTCGAAGGGCTACGCACTCTCGGATCTGCCGGCTTATCGCCATGACGATCCGGGCCCGGGGTTCGCGCGGCTCGACACGATGTTGCGGGATCTGCTCGAGACCGTCATCTCCACGCGCTACTTCGCGATCGCGCTCGACGAGATCCGTCCTTCGTTCCATACCGGGCGCCTCGACTCCGGCAAGATCGACGACAAGACGCAGTTCTTCGTCGCCGTGTCCGCGAACATGCCGACAGTCGAACTGGTCGAAGCCGTGCCGGCGCGCTTCAAGGTAGGCGCGCCCGACGACGTCGACAAGCTCGTGCTCTCGGCCATGCCGGGCGTGCGCCTCGTCTACACGCCGCAAGTGCCGCCCGCCATTCCCGTGCGTCCCGGCGCCTGCTACTTTTCGCTCGAAGCGCGCGGCCCGCTTTACGAGCGCATGTTGCAGGCCCAGTCGGCAACCATCTACGCGCCCTCCGGCATCGACGATCTCAAACTCGAACTCATCGCGGTCACATCATGAGCTACGCGCCCTCCCTTTTCGGCAACGGCACGCCCACGGCCACCCCTGCTCCTGCGTCGTCGCCCGCGAGCGAGCCGACCTATCAGGTCCGCTCGCTGCTCGATCTGTTGTACGACGGCTTCTTCATGCTGTTCCTGCTGAAGAACGGACGCGAGCCGGGCGATGCCGACGAATTCCGCGCGCGCATCCAGCAGTTTCTGGGTGATTTCGAGCGCGGCGCGAAGAAGCTCGACGTGGCCGCCGAAGACGTCTATGCGGCGAAGTTCGCTTTCTGCGCCGCCATCGACGAATCGGTGCTCGCCTCGCAGTTCCGCATTCGCGCGGAGTGGGAGCGCCGCCCGTTGCAGCTCGTGCTGTTCGGCGAACAGCTGGCCGGCGAGAAATTCTTTCAGTACCTCGAAGAGTGCCGCGCGCAGGGCGCAGCGCGCCTGCAGTCGCTCGAGGTGTTCCACATGTGCCTGCTGCTCGGGTTCCAGGGCAAGTATCTGCTGGAAGGTCCGGAGAAGCTCGCTTATCTCACGGCACGCCTCGGGGACGAGATCGCTCACATGAAGGGCAAACGCGCACCATTCGCGCCGCACTGGCCGCTGCCGGACCAGGTGGCGCACCGCCTGAAGCGCGAGGTGCCGCTCTGGGTGATCGGTGCCGTGTTTGCGCTCGTGGGTCTGGTGGCGTATCTCGGGCTCAACACATATCTGCGTGACAACACGCTGCGTGCGCTGTCGCCCTATGCGCAGGTGATCAAGGTCGGGCCGGAGTCGGCGAATCTTACGATATCGCTGCCTTGACGAAGCGAGCGCCGCGCTTTAACACCTCGTGCGCGCGTTGCTCGTGGTGCTCGTGGTAACTGCGCCGCCTGCGGCTTCTTCGGTCGAGTGCCACCTGTCGTCGTCGAGCAAACGCTCGAACAGGCGGTCGAGTTGCGCTTCCGGAAGCGGCAGAAGGCCGAGCAACGCGTAGAAGGCCAAACCGCGCGCCGCGGCAAGACGCAATACGGCGAGTTCGGGGTCAGCGGCTTCGGCGCGAATCTTGTCGATCTTTTCGCTATCGGCTTCCCGCAATGCGTCGAGCAGATTGGGATCCTCCACGAGCGCCGCCAGGACCGCGCGCGCAAGCGAGTGCGGCTGGTTGATCGACTCCCGCGCCACGGCGATCTGCGAAAGCAGCGCGGGATGTTGCGCGGACGCGCCTTGATTGGCCGCATAGTGGCGCGCGAAGTTTTCGAAGTACTCCCGCTGATATTCGAGGAGCGCCTTCAAGATGCCGCTCTTGGTGCGGAACTGGTGCAGCAGGCCTCCTTTGCTGATTCCGCTTTCGCGCGCGAGCGCATCGAACGTCAAGGCGCCCGGGCCGTCGCGCGTGATGATGACAAGCGCGGCCTGAATGGCGGTGCTACGGGATCGTTCCGAACGGGTGGGATTGTCCATGTCCTCTCGAGTCAAACGGCTTGTGCGCTCGCTGCGTGCCCTGCTGGCCGCATGGTCGTGTCGGCAACAGGCGCGTGGGGCAGATCAGAAAAATAAGCGCGGCTTGCGGGCGTAATCCCCGGATTCTATCAAGGCGGTGTGCCGCGCCAGGCCTACCTGCGCCTTGTGCTTCCGGTGAGCAGGCGAATGACAGCCGATCGTCGCTCGCGCAGTCATCGCTTCAAGGCGGCGCCAGTCGTCTGCGGGCTTTGTGCCGCCGGGGCCTTGAGCACACGCCCATCCCGCCACTCCGGATAAATGCCCACGATAAAGACGATGTAGACAAGCCCTGCAAACAGGCCCGCCATGGTCCCCAATACATGCGGCGTTTCAGGCGGGTCGCGCCGGAAGTACAGCGGAATGGCAACGAACAGATAGGCTGCCACAAAGACGAGTGCGGCCATCAGCGCAGGCGGCAGGCTGAGCGCAAAGAAGTCCGCCACTGCCAGCACGCGCTCGTGCGCCAGCATGCTCCTCAGTTGCGCAAACGCCCAGGCTGGCGACATTGGCGATCTCCCTTCCAGGCAACATTTTTCATAGGCGACCCGCAATCACCGCATACAGGCCGTAGACGAACCGGCCAATCGCCGATCGCCGCATATCTGCCAGCCGTTCGATAGTCCGTTTCATCGCTCCATTCCCTTCAGACGGCATCAGCGTTTGTCCATCGCAATGTCCGCCGCATTGTAGCATACAAACCGTCTGGACGGTTTACATTCAAAAATGGCGATGCTACGCTGCGGGCTCTTTCACATTGGGCAGCCGCAGCCCGCCCGCAACAGGCGATCCGCAAGGACGAAAAATGGAGAATCGGATGAAAAAGTCAGGTCAAACCGGGCGGCTCGCGGCGGCAGTCGCGTGCCTTGGCATCACGCTCGCCGGATGCTCGAACGTGCAGCCCGCCAAATACGCAGGCATTGCGTCGTCATCGTCGCTGCGTGCAGACGCACAGGGCAAGTCGTGGCGCGTACCGTACGAGTACACCTCTCAGGTGAACTGGAGCGCCTACCGCAGCGTGATCCTGGAACCGGTGGCTGTCTATCAGGGCGCCGATCACCAGTTCGGCGACATGAGCACGACGGACAAGTCCGCGCTCGCCAGCTACATGCAAACCACGTTCGCGAAGAAGCTGCGCACACGCTTCAACCTCGCTGACACTCCCGCGCCCAACACGTTGCGACTCAAGCTGACGTTGACGGGTGGCGACACTACGACGCCCGTCATCAGCACACTGTCCCGCTTCGACATCGCGGGCGGCTTATACAACGGCGTGCAGGCCGTTCGGGGCCGCGAGGGCGCGCTCACCGGCTACGTGATGTACGCCGTTGAGATCTACGACGCTTCGACGAACCGCCTACTGCGCGCCTATGTGAGCAAGCAGTATCCGAATCCGATGAACATCGGCGCGAGCTTCGGGTCCCTGGGCGCTGCGAAAACCGGCATCGATAAAGGCGCCGACGCCCTCGTCGCTCAGCTGGACTGAGCTCATCTCTTCCTTTTAATTCGGACTGCTATCGTGTCGAGCATGCGCCGGCTACTGCCTTTGATCTGGCTTGTGCCGCTTGCCGCGGCACTGGTCAGTCTCGCATGGGCACTCAACGCGGTGAATAGCAAAGGTCCGGGCATTACCATCGCCTTTGCTACCGCTGAAGGGCTCGAAGCCGGCAAGACGCGCGTGCGCTACCGGAACGTGAATATCGGCTCAGTCGAAGCGATACGTCTTTCGAACGACCACTCCCGCGTGCTCGTCGACGTGCAGCTCACGGCGGACGCGAAGCAATTCGCCGTCGCCGATACGCGCTTCTGGGTGGTGCGTCCACGCGTGGGCGCAACAGGTGTGTCGGGCCTCGAGACGATGCTCTCGGGCGCATACATCGGCGTGGACCCGGGGCGCTCGCATGAGACGAGCGCGCGCTTCACCGGCCTCGAAACACCCCCTGCGGCTGCAAACGACGACGCCGGTCGGCGCTACGTGCTGCGCGGCGAATCGCTCGGATCGGTAAACATCGGCTCGCCCGTCTACTACCGTCACGTGAGAGTCGGACGCGTGCTGGGCTACGCCGTCGATACCGATGGAACAGGCGTCGCCATGGATGTTTTCGTGAGCGCGCCCTATGACCAGTACGTGGGCACCGCAACGCGCTGGTGGCATGCAAGCGGCGTGGATCTTCGGCTCGACTCGAACGGCGTGACGCTCAACACGCAGTCCTTTGCGAGCGTGATAACCGGTGGAATCGCTTTCGAAACGCCGCCACGCCAGGCGTCGCGAGACCCGGCGCCGAATGGCCGGTCATTTCTCCTCGCCAATGACGAAGCTTCCGCCATGCGCGAGCCCCAAGGACCGCCGGCGCCCGTCGTCATGAAGTTCACGCAGTCGGTGCGGGGGTTGGCGGTGGGCGCGCCCGTCGACTTCCGCGGGGTCGAACTCGGCTACGTGGCGGCAATCGACGTCGAATACGATGCGCGTCGTCGGGCGTTCACCGTTCCTGTCACGGTCATCCTCTTTCCGGACCGGCTAGGCCGCAGCTATCGGCAATCCATCCCGCCCGGCGACGCCGCGGCCGGCAAGGCGCTGCTGCGCAAGATGGTGGCCGATGGCCTGGGCGGACAGCTCCGCACCGGCAATCTGGTCACAAGCCAGCTCTATGTCGCGCTCGACATGTTTCCCACGGCGCCGCGTGTGTCCATCGACATGGACCGTTTGCCTCTGGAATTGCCGACCGTGCCGAACACGCTTGACGAACTTCAGACGCAGATCGCCGACATCGTGAAAAAGCTCGACCACATACCGGTGGACGAGACGAGCCGCAACCTGAACAACGCGTTGAAGAGCGCGTCGAACCTCTTCGAGCAGCTCGATACACAGCTCGTACCCGAGGCACGAGAGACGCTCGCCGCCGCACGAGAGACGTTCAACGCAGCGCAAACCACGTTGCACCAAAGGTCGCCCTTGATGGGCAACATGCATGAAGCGCTTGCACAACTCACACTTACACTGCAAACGCTGAAGCAGCTCGCCGATTACCTGCTGTTGCGCCCCGAGGCGCTGCTATATGGCAAGCGCCAAGATCCGCAGCCGTGAACGGCGTGGGCGTGTCTGTGTCCACGGCGGATTTCGGTCCGCTTCAATGCAGGGTGCCAAAGAACACCGTAGCGCCTTCATGAGGCGACAGTCCCACGTTGAAATAGCCTTCCAGCCGCTCCGCAACCGCTTCCTTCAGCTCATAGGGCGGATGAATGAAGCCCACCGATACCGCGTAGTCATACCACTCGCTGAGCCAGGCTCGCAGGTCGTCTTCGTGGTCGAGCGGCGCGTTCGTTTGACCAGACATGGCTAGCTCCTCGCTGTGTGCAGCCCTCCCTGCCGTTCCGCAATTCCCTCTCACTCACGTCATAGCCCGCAGGCGTTGATTTTCGGTGTTGTACTCTGCGGCGCAAAATGAGCCACGGATCATCTCGTGGCGCGAGAAAAGAATGCGAACGTGCTGCTGGGCCGCTGTACGTAGATACAAACAGCGCTTTGTGGAGAACATGGCCGAAGCAGGAGGAAGCTTCGGCGGAGCTACTTTCCGGTCCCGTAGAACCCTTCGCCCCAGCCGGCTTCAGCACGTCTCGCTGCTCGGCCAGATTGCCACTCCCCATTGCACTGACGAAGCCATCTTAGGCGCGGGCTGAGGTGCCGGGCAGTCGGCGCACGCCGAATGTGGACTAGGAAGGTACTGCACGAGGTGTCAGGATTTCCTGACACCTCGCGGCGGGCGCAGAGCTGCCGAGCTCAGGCGGGTTGAGCATCGAATCGAGTTTCTTCCGAATTCCGCCCGGCTTCACGCTGCTTTAGTGAAAAAATTAGAGTTATGGCTTTCCGGTTGACCGTTGATTCTTACTCACAGTTAAATTCAAATTACCTCAAATCGGTTCGCTTCACCAAATTCACACAAATCAATATCCGCACTTCTCGGCTCAACTTGATGCATTCGCGGCCAAACCGCTCCATGCGGTCCGTTGCAGCACCCTTTCCGGAAGCGTCTCTTCTTTGCCGACACTCACGCAGGCGCCTCAGATTCTGAATATTGGTCAAACAATGCACTGACTACACGCGGCATATGCAATATACATATCTCTATGCGCAGTTATAAATTTCAACGACGAATTTTGAATATATGTGACGTTTTTTGCCGAGAGCCGGATTTCACCTATACAGATTCAATTTCAGATAGATAGAATCACGCGGAAATAATTCGTAATGCCTTGAAGCTCACAGATATGATCATCGATAAACTGCTGCGCCACGAGATTCTCACTCCGATACAAATCCATCTGAAGAAACGGGAACAAAGAATGGGTCTCGCATGCGGGCCGCACAGAGATGAAGTCGGGTCAATAGCAGCCGCCGCGACGTGCATCCCGCACGTCCTTTCGAAACCTCAATGTGCGCAAACCGAGGCACGCCGCTTGGGACAACGGCAGCAAGACCGCACTTACATGATGAAGGCACAGCGTGCCTTGAGGCGGCTGCTCAAACGACAGACGAACGCAACGCCGTCGAAATGCGAATGGCCTCTGTGCCCCCTCCCCGTCGAAATACCCGAGTTGCAGGAAGGCGTGAAGACAAAGCGGTGCGCACAGGAGCGCGGCTGAACCATGCGCCGCAACGCCACTCATCATTCGAAGCGGAAAAAACCATTGACGCGAGAGATGCTCCTGCCATTGCCGCGAGCCACTACGCGCCTGATGTCGCTGGAGAATCACCTTGCGCTCGTCGCGATACGTTCAGGCAACGGCGAGGCCGATCATGTCAGTTGCCTGTTGAAGGTGGTCTATCTTGCCTGGTTCATGCTGGACAAGCCAACCCCAGATGAAAGAGCACTGCTTCTCCTCGCGGAAGAAGTACTTGATCGCAGCATGACCGAGGCAGCACACGGGGGCCAATGGAGACTATCTGACGACGACTACGCCGTCATCGAGCAGGTTCTCACCTTCCACGATCGGCAGCTCGACTCGCTACCGTCGCATCGGTACGCGCTTGCCTGGCAGCGGCTGACCCGACTCGCGATTGGCTCCGGTCTTCAGAGCTTGCCGATGCCCGGGCTCGCTTGAGAAAGCCACACATGTCTTAAATCGTCGCGTATGGAGGTCGGGGCAGCTAAGGAACTGCCCCGAGAGCTTTTGCTGCCGGCGCCATACCGCACTCAGATCCGACGCGCGGTATGCCGAGCTACCGCGCTAAAGCCAACGGCGGCGACCTCAGTTCAGCAGTTCAGGTGGCAATTTTCCGCCATTCGCGGCAAGCGCTTGCATCAATTGTTTGTGGAGCCAGATGTTCATTGCGGCGGAGTCGCTCATGTCTCCGCCGTACTTCAGTTCCTGGGCCAGTTGCTTGCGATGTTCCAGGCTACTGTCCATGCCCAATGCTTTCATGGCGTCGACAATCGACGTGCGCCAGTTCAGCGTTTGGCCGCTCTCGCTCGCCAGTTGCTCCATCACCGCGGCGACGTCGACATCCGCGAGCGGGGCAGCGGCCGGGGCAGCGTCCGTCGCCGCTTGCGCGGCGACAGGATCGGGCGTGGGCTGCGCTGCAGGCGCCGGTTGATCCGGCTTCGCCTTGCCGAAAAGCTTGCTTACGATGTCACCGAAAATACTCATTGAAATCTCCCAAGGGTTTGCAATCGACGCCCGTTCCTGGCGCGCGCACATCATGGTACGCGGGCACCCATCGCGCTTCGAGACAAAATACGTCAAAGATTGTTAAAGGCTATGTAGTGCACCGGATATAAGCAAACAGCGCTCTACAGGCTCGAGCGTCGTGAAAAAGGAAGGGAGCGCACGCGGCAGTCCTCTGAACGAAAAAAGGCGGCGCAGGGACGCTGGAATGCGCCCTGCGCCGCCGAAGTCAGCTCATTCCGGATGCCCCGGAAAAGGTCTGCGTCCGGGTGGCAACGCCTTACTGGCTAGCTGCCTTGCTCGGCGCAGCAACGCCGGCGTGGTGCTTGCGCTGATGACGGCGCTTATGACGATGATGTTTCACCGGTTCGGCACTACTCGTAGCACTCGCCAGTGCCGGTGCCGGAGCGGCCACGGTGACGCTCGGGCTCGACGGCGTCAGCACAGTAGACGATGCCTGCGCGAAAACCGCGCCAGAGAATGCAAACGCGATCAGTGCGACAGCAATATTCCGCTTCATGATGTCCTCCTTCCAGTTAAATAAATTTGAGCAACAGTTCAGTACTGAACAACGCCGAAAACGCACTCCGGCGCGATACTCCCTCGATGCCACCAACCAGACGACGGCTGTATTGACGCTTTCCTGAACATCCGCACACGCTGCAAGGGGTGCACGGATATCGTTTCGTCATTGCATCAAGCAGCCGTTATTGGACCTGGCGATCAGAACCTGTAGCGAATGCCGACGCAGGTAACGACCTGGTGGTCCTTGGACGATACGCCCGAGTTTCCGGAGATGTACGCCGGAGCAATGCCTTGGCGCTGCCGGTACACCAGCTGACCATAGACGTCGGTGCGCTTCGAAAAAACGTAGTCGGCCATCACGCCCGCCTGATTTTCACGTTCCACGCCCTCGCCCTAGCGTGCATTCGGCCGCCATTTGATGGTCTTTAACATGGTTGGATCCGACATCACAGAATGATGCGCAGAATGAGATGGACAAAACCCCATGCGAACAGCAACGCCACAGGAATCACGGCCAACGTCCCCATCAGTTCCCTGAACGAATAAGGTTGTGGGCCAGGGCCCGACAAATCGGCCCGAACGCCAGTCAGCTGCGAGGCTTTGACATCTCGCAGCCCAGTCTTTTCCCCATAGCCCATTTTTTATCTCCCGGTCGCCCGGTAGTCGTTTTTAAACAGTCGCGCGCAACATATAATCGATGACGATCTGCGCCTGCACAGCGGCAGCCTCGACAGCCGCCGCAGCGCTGTCCCGCGTAACCTCCACCGGTGATACCGGGCCCCCCTGCGTGTCCAACCCTTTGATGTTTACCGCAGCAGCAAAGGCGCGGGGAGGCAGCCATTTAAATTCGACATTGCCAGCGCGATGACAAACCGCCTTGAGCTCCATCGTCAATTCAAAGCCGCGATAAACGTAGGTGAGTATCTGCATCGAAATGACCACAGACGAAGCGAACATTAGTTAAACGATACTCTCAATCAAAAGCGAAAAAGTCACGCTTTCTGAACGAAATTACGCGCGATCAGGCCAGGTGATGACTTGTTGATCGATGTCGCTTCGCTGCCGTGTCAGTACTCGATGCCATTCGCATCGAATGCTGATGGCGGGACCTGCTCCCCGCGTTTAGTACGGTGACGGTGTAGAGTCCGTTCCAGAGAGGAACGGCAATGAAGAAGCGATTCACCGAAGAACAAATCATCGGCATCTTGAAGGAAGCCGAGGCCGGGCTGAAGCCGGCGGAGCTGTGCCGCAAGCACGGCATATCGGAAGCGACCTACTACAACTGGAAAGCGAAGTTCGGCGGGATGACGGTCTCCGAAGCGCAGCGCCTGAAGGAACTGGAGCAGGAGAACAACAAGCTCAAGCGCTTGTTGGCCGAATCAATGCTCGACAACGCCGCGCTGAAGGACCTGCTGGCCCGAAAGTAGCAAGCCCGCAGGCCAGGCGCGAAGCGGTCCGGATATTGATGACCGAACGCGCCATGGGTGTTACCCGGGCCTGCGGGTTGGTAGGGATTTCGCGCTCGCTGTTTCACTACGAATCACGCCGCCGAATTGAGGACGAAGCGCTGACTGGCCGGATGATGGCCATCGCTGCGCAGAAGCGCCGTTACGGCTATCGCCGGATTCACGTGCTGTTGCAGCGAGATGGCTGCCTGGCCAACCACAAGCGCATCTGGCGCCTGTACAGCAAGGCGGGACTGAGTGTGCCTAAGCGGCGACGCAAGCGTATTGCGGCTGTCGAGCGCACGCCGCTTCCGGTACCAGCAGGCCCGAATCAGAGCTGGTCGATGGACTTCGTTTCTGACGGGCTGGCCTATGGTCGGCGGTTTCGATGCCTGAACGTGGTCGACGACTACACGCGGGAGTGCCTGGCCATCGAGGTCGATACTTCATTGCCGGGCCTACGCGTGCAGCAAGTGCTCGAGCGGCTCAGGGAGATGCGAGGCTTACCCGCATCCATCACGGTCGACAACGGGCCGGAGTTCGCTGGTAAGGTGCTGGATACATGGGCCTACGAAGCCGGTGTCACGCTGTCGTTCATCCGGCCTGGCAAGCCGGTGGAGAATGCCTATATCGAGAGCTTCAACGGGCAGTTCCGCGATGAATGCCTGAACGAGCACTGGTTCGTCTCAATGCGCCACGCCAAGCGGCTGATTGAGGAATGGCGTATCGAGTACAACACCGAGCGGCCTCATAGTTCACTCGACTATCTGACGCCCGTGCAGTTCGCTCAGGCGCACGATGCAAAACAGCAGTTTTTAACCTCGGACTCTAACTGCAGTTCGGACTAAAACCGGGGGCAGGTCAGATGGCGCGGAGATAGACCTCTATAGCGATTCCCCTGCTAGCGGCATATGAATCGCACTGGCGAGTTGCCCCGCGGCGACAGGACGGGAGATGTGCCATCCCTGTACGGCGTCTACGGCGACCATCCGGGCAAGATCCAAGTCGCGCTCTGTCTCAATACCCTCGAGTACGGAGCGCATCCCTAACCGCCTTGCCAGATCAGCGCACAGCTTGATGATGTGCTGAGCGTCTCCAAACTCGCGCGCCTGCGCTACGAGAAACCGGTCTATCTTTACCTCACTAACCGGCAACGATGCGAGGCGCAGCAGTGACGAATGCCCCCGTCCGAAATCGTCTATGGAAACACGATATCCATTTGCATGAAGAATCGCCGTTCTGGATACC